>CAVVBV010000034.1:0-164203 GCA_963746545.1 uncultured Gammaproteobacteria bacterium | reverse complement strand
TCCCGCGTTCCTGCGGAACTCGTCTTCGACCAGGGCTTCGGCGACCTGTTCGTGATCCGGGTCGCCGGCAATGTCGTCGCGCCATCCCAGATCGGCAGCGTCGAGTTCGCGGCGGCGCGATTCGGCACGAGACTGGCGGTCGTCATGGGGCATTCCCAGTGCGGCGCCGTCACTGCGACGCTGGAAGAACTGCTCGGGCGCGAGACCAATCAATCGCGGAACCTGCGCTCCATCGTCGATCGCGTGCGGCCATCCGTCGAGAACCTGCTTTCCAGCCAGCGTCACGAGGACCCGGAGGCCCTGCTGCGCGACGCGATCCGGGCCAACGTTCGCGCGTCGGTGGACCAGCTGCGGCACGGTTCCGAGCTGCTGGAGCAGCTGATCCGCAAGGACGGACTGCTGATCGTCGGCGCGGAGTATTCGCTGGAAACCGGGATCGTGACACTCTTCGACGGAGAGTAATATGAATCTTGCCAATGCCAGGGTTGCACAGCTCCTGATCCCGGTTGAGGACTTCGACAAGGGCGTGGCGTTCTATCGGGATGTACTTGGCCTGCCGCACCTGTTTTCCGCTCCACCGCAGATGGCATTCTTCAACTGCGGTGGGATCCGGCTGCTCGTCGGCGGCATGCCGCCCGGGCAGAAAGCCCAGAGGGGATCCGCCATCTATTTCCAGGTTTCCGATATCCGCGATGTGCATGCATCGCTCAAGGCCGCAGGCGTCAAGTTCGGCGCGGAGCCCCACGTCGTGAACCGCACGGCGAAAACCGAGCTCTGGCTCGCCGAGTTCACCGATCCCGACGGCAACCAGCTGGCCCTGATGAGCGAGGTGGCAACCGGTGGCGCCTGACAAAGCTGCCACTGCAATGTGCCGCATGATGGCGGCCCTCGTCGCGATCGTCCTCGCTGCATCCAGCGCCATTGCGCAGGAGGCGGCGCTATCGAGCGACAAGCGGCCGGCCCTGCTGCAGGCCCTCGATGGACAGTGGGTCATGACGGGAGACGTGCTGGGCAAGCCCGTCACCTATGACATGGTTGCAGCTCCCACCCTGCATGACGCCTTTACCGAATTGCACATGAAGGATGTGCAGGTCCCTTCCGAATACGAGGCGCGAGTCTTCATCGGCGTCGATCCGGAGAGCCAGGCCGTCATCGCACACTGGCTGGACAATTTCGGCGCGAAGTACTCCATTCCCCATGGAACGGGCCAGCTCTCGGAGAACACGATCCAGTTCACCATTCATTATGATGATGGCCCGTTTCGCGACACACTGACGTTTCACCCCGAAGCTCGCTCATGGTCATTCGTCATCGAGGCCTCGCAACCCGATGGGTCCTGGAAACAGTTCGCCCGCTATGAGATGCACCTGAAGCAGGAGTAGCGATGCAGACGCGCAAACTCGGCAAGAGCAGGCTGGAAGTCTCGGCGCTCGGCCTCGGCTGCATGGGCATGAGCTTTTCCTACGGTCCGCCGAAGGACAGGCGCGAGATGACCGCCCTGCTCCGCGCTGCGGTTGAACGCGGCATCACGTTCTTCGACACCGCCGAAGTCTACGGTCCGTTCACGAACGAAGAACTCGTGGGCGAAGGCCTCGCGCCTTTCCGCAAGCAGGTGGTGATCGCGACCAAGTTCGGGTTCGACCTCAAGCCGGATCTCGACATCGGCGGGAAAAAGAGCCCGCCGGGCCTCAACAGCCGGCCGGAGCAGATCAGGCTCGCCGTCGAAGGATCGCTAAAGCGGCTCCGGATCGAAACCATCGACCTGCTCTATCAGCATCGCGTCGATCCCAACGTGCCGATCGAGGACGTTGCGGGTGCCGTGAAGAAACTGATCGCGGACGGCAAAGTCAGACACTTCGGTTTGTCCGAAGCCGGCGTGCAGACCATCCGCCGCGCGCACGCCGTCCAGCCGGTCACGGCCCTGCAAAGCGAATACTCGCTGTGGACGCGGACTCCCGAAAAGGAAGTGCTGCCGGTGCTCGAGGAACTCGGCATCGGGCTGGTCCCGTACAGCCCGCTGGGCAGGGGCTTCCTCACCGGCAAGATGGACGCCAGCACGACATTCGACAGCGCAGATTTCCGCAGCAACCTGCCCCGCTTCGCGCCGGGGGCGCTCAAGGCGAATCAGGTCCTGATCGACCTGCTCGGCAGCATCGCAATGCGGAAGAATGCGACGCCCGCCCAGATCGCGCTCGCCTGGCTGCTCGCCCAGAAGCCGTGGATCGTGCCGATCCCGGGCACGACCAAGCTCAATCGCCTGGATGAGAACATCGCGGCCGTCGCCGTCGAGCTGACGGCCGGCGACCTGCGCGACATCGACAGCGCCGCCGCGAAGATCACGGTGCAGGGCGCCCGCTACCCCGAGCGGCTGGAGAGCCTGACGGGCCGCTGAGCCCAAACCGGACTGACGAATGGAGGATGAGTTCATGACCCAAAGAACCCTGGCAACGTTCGTTGCAGCGCTGTATGTAGCCGGACTTGGCGTCAGCGCATCGGCTCAGGAAGCGCGCAGCTATGTCGCGCCGCGGACTACCGCGGACACAACGCTCCCTCCTTTCAGCGGCGCCGTGCAGGTCGGCAATACGCTCTACCTGGCCGGCAACATCGGCATCGATGCCAACCGGAAAGTACCCGACACCGCAGAAGGCGAAGCCACCGCCGTCCTCAATTCCATCCAGGCGACCCTCGAGAAGGCCGGGATGACCATGGACGACCTGGTATACGTGCAGGTGTTCTGTTCCGATGTCGCGTACTACGACGCGTTCAACGGCGTGTACCGCGGCTACTTCAAGAAGGAGTTCCCTGCGCGCGCGTTCATCGGAGCGGGACACCTGCTGTTCGGGGCGCGGTTCGAGGTGCAGGGAATCGCGGTAAAACGCTAAGCTGAGCCGCCGGATGCGCGGCTGAAAGCAAGGGGATCTTCATCCAATGAGCACCGTCCAATTGCATCGCGTGCTGCGCGCGCCGCCGGAACGGGTCTATCGCGCGTTCCTCGACGCCGACGCCTTGGCCAAGTGGATTCCACCGAACGGCTTCACCTGCAAGGTGCACCACCTGGACGCCAGGGTCGGCGGCAGCTTCAGGATGTCGTTCACGAATTTCACGACCGGCCACGGTCATTCCTTCGGCGGCGAGTACCTCGAACTGGTACCCCACGAGCGCCTTCGCTACACGGACAAGTTCGATGACCCGAACCTGCCCGGGGTCATGCAGATGACCGTGTCCCTGAAGAAAGTTTTTTGCGGGACCGAGTTGAGCATCCTGCAAGAGGGCATTCCGAGCGCCATTCCGGTCGAAGCCTGTTATCTCGGCTGGCAGGAGTCGCTTGTACTGCTCGCGAAACTGGTCGAGGCCGAAATTCCCGGGTAGGCAACTTGTATTACATCATTGACACCGAGAAATCGTTCGACCAGGCGTCGGCCGATCTTGAGGCCGCGGTCAAGCGCCATGGCTTTGGAGTGCTGCATGTCCACGACCTGGCGACCACGCTGCGCGGCAAGGGCATTGCATTCAAAGAGCAGTGCAAGGTCTTTGAGGTCTGCAACCCGCAGCAGGCAGCCAAAGTCATGTCCACCGACATGCGCCTGAACATGGCGCTGCCGTGCCGCATCTCGGTGTTCACGCAGGATGGCAAGACGAAGATCGGCTTGATCAAGCCCGAGCAGATGCTTTCGGCCCTGTCCCGGGATCCCGCGCTGATGCAGATCGCCAGGGAAGTCGAGAAAGCGACCATCCAGATGGTCGACGACGCGAAATGAGCCGCTGTCTCCTGACGCCGCGCCGGCGTTCGCTGACGCCGATCGCGTGTTTCGCCCTTGCGATGGCCGGATGCGGATCTACGGGTGCTGCCCGGTCCTGCGATTTGTCCGCGGCGGCGGTGGGACATGCAGCCGAGTACCTGATTGCGCGCGACAACGCGAAGGACCTTGCCGGCGTGCTCGCCGGCTACACCGACGATGTCACCTGGTATCCGCCGCGCGCCGCGCCGCTCCACGGAATCGGCGCGATCCGGCCCCGCTACCAGGATCTCTTCGCGAATTTCAGCGTGGCGCTGCGATCCGAAGTCCTCGAGGCGTCGGCCAGTGGCGATTCGGGTTTCGTCATCGGCACGACCGATGGAACCTTGACGCCGCTCGCCGGCGGGCAGGTTGTCGAGGTCAACGACCGATTCGTGGCGATCGTCCGGTGCGTGGCCGGCGAGTGGAAAATTTCCCGCCTGATCTGGGATCCCCGTAGTTCGAACCAGGCGCCGGCAGAGTGACGCCCGCCGCCCCTGGCAGGGCATGGCGGGCCCTGCCGGCCGGCATCTGGACGCTGGGCATCGGCTCCCTGTTCATGGATGCCTCCTCGGAGCTGATCCACAGCCTGCTTCCGGTATTCATGGTCACCACACTCGGCGCTTCGATGGCCGCGGTCGGGTTCATCGAGGGCGTGGCGGAAGCGACTGCCGCGATCACAAAGGTCTTTTCGGGAGCGCTCAGCGACTACCTCGGCAAGCGCAAATTCCTGATGGTCCTCGGCTATGCGCTCGCCGCGTTCACCAAGCCGGTCTTCCCGCTGGCCACGTCGGTCGGCTGGGTGTTCGCCGGGCGTTTCACGGACCGCGTCGGCAAGGGTATCCGCGGCGCGCCGCGCGATGCGCTGGTGGCCGACCTCACGCCGCCGAAGCTGCGGGGCGCGGCCTACGGTCTTCGTCAGGCGCTGGATTCGGTGGGCGCCCTGCTCGGCCCGCTGTTCGCCGTGCTGTTGATGATCTGGCTCGCCGACAACATCAGGGCCGTCATGTGGATTGCCGTCGTGCCGGCATTCATTGCGGTGGCGCTGCTCTTCTTCTATGTCCGCGAGCCGGAGCGCAGCGCGGCCGGCGTTGCCAGGAAGCCACTCACGCTCTCCGATGCCAGGCGACTGCCATTGCGTTATTGGCTCGTGGTGCTGCTGGGAGGCGTCTTCGCGCTGGCGCGTTTCAGCGAGGCGTTCCTGGTGTTGCGCGCCCGGGACGTCGGCGTTGAGCTAAGCTACATACCGATCGTGATGATCGTGATGAACGCGTTCTACGCCGGGGCCGCCTATCCGGCGGGGGCTGCCGCGGATCGCATCAGCGCCCGGACATTGCTGTTCCTCGGGCTGGTCCTGCTGGTAGCGGCGGATGTTGCACTGGCGTTTGCGTCGTCGCCGCCCGTCGTGTACGCCGGCGCCGCGCTCTGGGGACTGCACATGGCTTTCACGCAAGGCCTGCTGTCGAAGCTGGTGGCGGACATCGCTCCCACCGAGCTGCACGGCACGGGTTTCGGGATATTCAATCTCGTGAGCGGCATCGCGCTCCTGCTGGCGAGCGTCATCGCGGGCGCGCTATGGAGCGCATTCGGAGCATCGTCCACGTTCCTGACGGGCGCCGCCTTCGCGGCGGTCGCGGCGATCGGGCTGCTGACCGCCGTGAGGTATCGCAAGCCATCGCGGCAGCGCGGATAATCGAGAGCAGGTTCATGAAGATCAGGCGCGTACTGGGCTGGGGTGTCGTTTCGATCCTGCTGGCGTCGTTCATCGCCTTGTTCGTCGGCTACTGGATGTCGGACAACAGCTGTGGAGGTCCCGCCTTGGCCCTGCATAACCCGATGAAGGCGGCTGTCTATTGCGACTACGGATCCGCGGACGTGATCAAGGTGGAGGACGTCGAGAAGCCGGTCCCGGCGGATGACGAGCTGCTGGTGAAGGTCCGCGCCGCCGCGGTCAACCCACTCGACTGGCATTACGTCCGCGGCACGCCTTATCTCCTGCGTCTCGAGGCCGGGCTTCGCAAGCCGAAGATCCTCCGGCTCGGCGTGGACTTCGCAGGCACGGTCGAGGCGGTCGGCAAGAGCGTCACGCGATTCAAGCCGGGAGACGAAGTGCTCGGCGGCAGGACCGGTGCGTTCGCCGAGTACGTCACCGTGCCCGACAGCCGCGCCGTCGTGGCGAAACCCGCAAGGCTCTCCTTCGAGCAGGCGGCTGCGGTTCCGATCGCAGCGGTCACCGCACTGCAGGGACTGCGCGACAAGGGCAAGGTGCAGCCGGGGCAGAAGGTCCTGATCAACGGCGCATCCGGAGGCGTCGGCACATTCGCCGTGCAGATCGCGAAGTCCATGGGCGCCGATGTGACGGGCGTCTGCAGCACGCGGAATGTCGAATTGGTCCGGTCGATCGGCGCGGATCACGTCGTCGACTACACGAAAGAGGATTACACGGCGAACGGCGAGCATTACGACGTCATCATCGACAACGTCGGCAACCGCTCGCTGCTGGACAATCGGCGCGCGCTCACGCACGACGGGAAATACGTGCTGATCGGCGGTGGCGGGCCGGACGAAGGAGACTGGATCGGGCCATTGGCAAAGCCGATCGCCGCGCTCCTGCTCTCGCCGTTCATCTCGCAGCAGATGGGCTCGATGCTCGCGCAACTCGACCAGAAGGACCTGTCGATCCTGGCCGATCTCATGCAGTCCGGGAAAGTGACGCCGGTCATCGACCGGCAATTCAAGCTGGGCGAGACCCCGGCGGCGGTGCAGTACCTGGAAGAAGGGCATGCCCGCGGCAAGGTCGTCATTACGCCGTAATAACGAGAGACATCGAGGTAAACCATGAACCTGGTCGTCGGTGCTACCGGTATGTTGGGCGGCGAGATCTGCCGGCTTCTTGCCGAACGACGCCTGCCCGTGCGGGGACTGGTCCGCGAGACCTCCAATCCAGACAGGGTGGCGCAGCTCCAGAGTTTCGGCGTCGAGATCGTGCGCGGCGACCTGAAGGATCGCGCTTCGCTTGCGGCGGCCTGTCGCGGCGTGAACGCGGTGATTTCGACCGCGTCGTCCACCATCTCCAGGCAGGGCGGCGATTCGATCGAAAGCGTGGACCAGCAGGGCCAGCTGGATCTCGTCGCGGTGGCCGAGGAAGCGGGTGTCGGGCAGTTCATCCTGGTTTCATTTCCGGGCAGCAACACCGACTATCCGCTGCAGGCGGCAAAGCGCGCCGTCGAGGCGCGCCTGCGCCGTGGCCGGATGACGTACACGATCCTGCAACCGACCTGCTTCATGGAGGTGTGGCTGAGCCCCGCGCTCGGTTTCGACCCGGCGAACGCGATGGCGCGGATTTACGGCAGCGGCAACAACAAGATCAGCTGGATTTCCTTCCAGGACGTCGCGCAGTTCGCGGTAGCGGTCCTCGGCAGCTCGCGCGCGCGGAACGTGATCTTCAAGCTGGGCGGGCCCGACACACTGAGCCCGCTCGAGGTCGTTCATCTCGCCGAGAAACTGCTGGGCAAGGAGATCGCCGTCCAGCACGTTCCGGAGGAAGCCCTGCGAGGACAACTCGACGCTGCGACGGATTCCCTGCAGAAGTCATTCGCCGGGTTGATGCTTTACTACGCCGCCGGCGACGCCATCGACATGGCGGACACGCAGCGGGCATTTCCGGTCCGCAAGCTGAAGTCGGTCCGCGAACACCTGCAAGCGATTGCCTGAGCGCCAGGTGACCGTCTAACCCGACCATGGAACAAACACGCGCGGACGACACCATGAGCAAGGTGCCGGAAGTCACCCTGCTCTTCTGGATCATCAAGGTCGCCGCGACCACGCTCGGCGAGACCGGCGGCGACGCGGTGTCGATGTCGATGGACCTCGGCTACCTCACTGCCACCGCGATATTCGCGGTGATATTCATGCTGGCGGTTGCGGCACAGATCGTCGCCAGGCGCTTCAACCCCTACCTCTACTGGACGACGATCATCGCGACGACCACCGTCGGCACGACGCTCGCCGATTTCGCGGATCGTTCGCTCGGCATCGGCTATGCCGGCGGTACATCGCTGTTGTTCGCGCTGCTGATGGCTTCACTTTTCATCTGGTACCGCGCGATGGGAACCGTGGCGGTGGACAGCGTGAGCTCTCCGAAATCCGAAATGTTCTACTGGGTGACTATCATGTTCTCGCAGACGCTCGGCACGGCGCTCGGCGACTGGACGGCCGACACCGCCGGGATGGGTTATACCGGCGCCGCGGCAATCTTCGGCGGCCTTCTGGCACTGGTCGCTGTGGCCTATTACTGGACGCGGATCTCGCACACGGTGCTCTTCTGGGCCGCATTCATCCTGACGCGGCCGCTCGGCGCGGTGGTCGGGGACTTTCTCGACAAGCCGGTCGAGCACGGCGGGCTCGCGCTGAGCCGCTACTCTGCTTCCGCCACGATCTTCTTCTTCATCCTTGCCTGCATTCTGCTGTTCCGGCATCGTGCCGCAATCAAGGTCCATTGAAGTGAAGGGATGACGAAGGGCTGGCGCGTCGGCGGTTCCTATTTCGAAGTCTGTTCCTGCGAGGCCATCTGTCCATGCCGCCGGCATGGCGGCCGTCAGGGCGGGCGCGCCGACTATGCGACCTGCGACTTCGCGCTCTCCTGGCACGTAAGGAACGGCCATGCGGACAGCCTCGATGTCTCCGGACTGGACGTCGTGCTGGCCGGCTCCTACGGCGACGACGAACCGGGCTCGCCCTGGCGCGTGATCCTCTATGTGGACGAACGCGCGACGGCGGCGCAGCAGGCCGCGCTCGCCGACATCTTCCTGGGACGCGCCGGCGGCGGCACGCTGCGCAATTTTGCCAAGGTCATCGGCGAGGTCTATGCGATCCGGCCCGCCCGGATCGAAGTCGACCACAGGCCGAACCAGGAACGCATGGTCATCGGCGGCTTGCTGTCCGCTTCCACTGCCAGGCCCTTCATCACCGAAGAGCCGGTGACCTGCGGCATCCCGGGCCACGATCGACCCGGGCAGGAGATCATCGGCGCGGAATTCAGGCTGAACGACGCTCCGCTGCGCTGGGAATTCGAAGGCCGCTGCGGATTCGCCACGGATTTCGAGTACAGTTCGGACAGGTAACCCGTCATGCAGAACCGGATCCTGCCCCGCCAGTTCGACAACGACTTTCGCGGCCACAAGCTGGCGCTCTGGCTGTTTGGCGCGGTGATCGTCGTCAAGCTCGGCATCAGCCTCGGCACGATCTTCAACGGCCACGAGGCAGCGAGTTCGGCAGACGGCATCCCGCTCGACACGTTCACGCCGGCCGGAGCGCAAGCGGTCGTATCGCTCTTTGCGATCTGGGGGATTGCCCAGCTCGTGATCTGCCTGATCTGCATCCTGGCGCTGGTCCGGTATCGCGCCATGATCCCGTTGCTGTTCGCGCTGCTCCTGCTCGAACACCTGGGCAAGAAGCTGAGCCTCCTGTTCCTGCCTATCGCAAAGACCGGATCCCCGCCCGGTTCCATCATCAATCTCATGCTGCTCGGCGCAATGATCATCGGGCTCGCGCTGGCGCTGCAACATCGGGCCCAATCGGAGTAATGCCATGAAAGGTCTTGTCGGATTTCTTCTCTCAAGCGCTTTCCTCTGCATCGGCGTGCCGGCATTCGCCGATGACGATGCCGCAAGCACGGTGGCGGCGCTCGACATCGCCTACCAGGCCGCGGTCGAAAGCAATGACGCCACCGGCATGGCGCTGATCCTCGCCGACGATTTCGTGCTGGTCACCGGAAAGGGCAAGACCTTCACCAAGGCCGACCTGCTCGCGTCGGCCACGGACGGCAAGACCAGGTACGAACACCAGGTCGCGAGTTCGCGCACGGTCCGCGTCTGGGGCGACACCGCAGTCGTCACAGCGCTCCTGTGGCTCAAGGGCACGAACGAAGGAACCCCCTTCGACTACAAGCTCTGGTACAGCGACACGTATGTCCATACGCCCGGCGGCTGGCGCTATGTCTTCGGCCAGGCCTCCACGCCGCTGCCGGCCGCGCCCTGATCCCGTGACGCCCGATCGTTCCATCCTGCGTTATGCGTGGGCCGCGCCCTGCACGGCGGTCGGCCTCGTGCCCGCTGCGCTCATCCTGCTGTCGGGTGGCAGCGCCAGGATCTATTCCGGCGTGCTGGAGATTGCCGTCAGGAAGACGGCGGAACAGGCCGCCTTCTTTTTTGGCGCCATCACCCTGGGCCATGTCGTCATCGGCCGCGACGAGCGGGTGCTCGAGCAGGTGCGCATCCACGAGCTCGAGCACGTCCGGCAGTACGAAAGCTGGGGCCTGTTCTTCTTCCTCGCGTACCCGGCTTCGAGCCTTTACCAGTTGTTGCGCGGCCGCAATCCGTACTGGTTCAATCACTTCGAAGTCAGAAGCCGCAAGGCGGAAAAGTTGATCCAGTAAGGAGGCCGAGCATGTTCAAGCCCAAGGGCCCCTTTTGCCAGAGTTGCGGGATGCCGCTGTCGCGCGATCCGCAGGGCGGCGGCACGAATGCCGACGGCAGCCGCAGCGCGGAATACTGCAGCCACTGTTTCCAGCGCGGCAGGTTCACCGAGCCGGACCTGACCCTCGCCGAGATGGTGACGAAGGTCGAGGGAAAGCTGCGCTCGATGCATTTCCCCGGCTTCATGGCGCGACACTTCGCCAGGGGCGTCCCCTCGCTGCGTCGCTGGCAGTCGCGGCCCGGGACCCACTGATGCGCAGGGCCGGGCCGGCCTGCATTGCAGTCGTCGCTTTGCTGTCGTGCTCGGACGGGCAGCCGCAAGAGCACGCGAAACCGGCAGGCGCTGCACCGCGGACAACCCCGGCCGTCGAACCAGTGCAGGCCGCGACTCGACCCGTTGAATCGGCAGCCACTGTTCAAGCGACTGCGAAACCGAATGTCGCCACCGCCATCCCCGATGCCTGCCGTTACGACGGCCTCGACAAGGAATTGAGTGCGGCGCGGGCGCTATGGCAGGGAACCGGCATCAACAGCTACAGCATGACGATCCAGCGCGCGTCATTTCACCAGCGGGCGGCCTGGCCGAATGCGTGGCCCCTGAAGCTGGTCGTCAGGGATGGCCATGCGACGGGCAACCTGCCGCGTGTGGATTCGGCTTGGCTGCAATCCGTGACGGTTGACGGACTGTTCGACTACATCGAGACCGAGGCGGCAAAACATCCGGACTGCCTGAACGTCACATTCGACCCCACGTTCGGATTCCCGACCACGATCCGCATCGACCCGGTATTCGGCGGCGCCGACGACGAACTGGAGTATTCGATCAGCGATTTCGGGTCGTGAAGAGGATTGACATCATCATGCGCATTCCACATTCCATCGTCGCGTTGGCATTCATCGGGCTGATGGCCACCGGTTGCGCGAAGCCCGCCGAGATTCCAGCGCCTCCGGCGGCTCCTGCGCAGGCCTGGGCCGACGACGATGCGGCGATCCGCGGTGCGACCGCAGCATCTGCCGAGGCCTGGAACCGGGGCGACCTCAAGGGGCATCTCGCGATATACGACAAGGCGACGACTTTCATGACCACTGCGGGGCCGCGGCCCGGCGTCGCGCTGATTGAGGAGGCCTTCCTGAAAAAGTATTTCGAGGACGGCGCGCCGAGGCAGACACTCGCCTTCAGCCAGGTTGCGGTCCATCAGCTGGGTCCGGACGCCGCGTTCGAGACCGGGCACTTTGAATTGACGGGCGGCGGGCTGGCCGAACAGTCCGGGTGGTTCACGCTGGTGTGGAAACGCACGGCGGAGGGCTGGCGCGTGATCCACGACCATTCCAGCTAGCCAGCGCTCAATGCCATTCGAATTCCGCAAGGCCGAGATGCGCGAAGCAGGGTCCATCGCGGTGCTCGTCAACTCCGGCTATCGCGGCGAGACGAGCAAGAAGGGCTGGACGACCGAGGCCGACCTGCTCGACGGTACGCGCACCAACCAGGCCGACATCGAGAACATGATCGGGCAGCCCGGATCGATGGTCCTGCTCTGCACCGAGGGCGCGGAGGTCATCGGCACGGCGCATCTCGAGCGGCGCGGCGACGAATGCCAGCTCGGAATGCTGGTCGTCAAGCCGGGCCTGCAGGACCGCGGCATCGGCAGGCTCCTGATGCAGGCCGCCGAGGACATGGCGCGGGATACCTGGGGCGTCCGCCGGATCGCGATGACGGTGATTTCGATCCGTCATGAACTCATTGCATACTACGAGCGCCGCGGCTACCGGCGCACGGGCCGGACCAAGCCCTTCGTCGCCGACGACACGCACGGTTATCCGAAGAATTCCCGGCCGATCGAGTTCGAAGTGATGGAGAAACTACTGCCATGAGTGCCATCCAGACACGATTTGCGACGCTGCGCGACCTCGATGCGGTCGCGCCCCTGTTCGACGCTTACCGCCAGTTCTACCAGCAGCCGCCCGACCTGCCGCGCGCGCGGGATTTCATGCAGGAGCGGATGGAGAGAAGAGAGTCGGTCGTCTTCGTTGCCGAGAACCGACGACGGGAAAATCGTCGGGTTCTGCCAGCTCTACCCGACCTTCTGCTCCGTCAGGGCCGCGCACACCTACGTGCTGTACGACCTGTTCGTCGCGCCCGAGGCGCGTGGCACCGGCGCCGGCAGGGCCCTGATGCTCGCGGCCGAGGCGCATGCCGCGAAGACGGGCGCCGCGAAGATGGAGCTTTCGACCGCGAAGACCAATACCGTCGCCCAGGGGCTCTACGAGTCGCTCGACTGGGTTCGCGACAATGAATTCTTCGTCTACGGAAAGTCGTTCCAGGCTCATTCATGAAGTTCCTCTTGCCGGCCATCCTCCTTGGCATGCTGCTTGCCGCGGGATCCGGCGCAGAAGAACGTCCGCCGCCCAGTACGGCCGATCTCGTGGCGCAGCACAGTGTCGGTTTCTCATTCACCGACTCCGCGCTCGAGGGCGCAGGCGCGGAATTCCTGCGCAGCCAGACGGCGGCGAGCCAGTTCGTGCTCCTCGGCGAGGAGCACATGGATCATGCGGTCCCGGTCTTTGCCGGCGCCCTGTATCGGATGCTTCACGATACGCACGGATTCCGGCACCTGGTCGTCGAGCAGGATCCGATCGCGATCGAGGACGTGCTGACACCGGCGCTCCGCGGCGACGCGGAACGCATTGCGGCTCACGCCAGGGACTATCCGACACTCTACGAATTCGATTCCGATGAGGACCTCACGCTGCTCGCGCTGGTGGGTGGCCTGGAAAATCGTGCCGATGCCATCTGGGGCGTCGAACAGGCGACAGGCGCCGTGCGTTACCTCGAGGAACTCGTCACGCTCGCTCCCGACGCGGCTGCACGCGACATGGCGAAGGCTGTGCTCGATGACGCGCGTGCCGCCGACCATGAACCCAAGTATTCGGTGAACTGGCTGATTGCCGCCGCGACGCCGGCCAGGCTCGCCAGGCTCACCGAGGCATTCCACGCGAGACCGGGCTCACGTGCGGCGCGGCTGCTCGCGGGGCTCACGAAATCGGCTGAGATATTCGGCTACTACCGGCGCGCCGAGGCTGGGGAATTCGTCGGGCTCTACAACAACACTGTTCGAGAGGAGGTGCTGAAGGGCAACTTCATCGAACGCTATCGTGCGGCGGCCAAGCGGGAGAAGTTGCCGAAGGCGATGTTCAAGTTCGGCGGCAACCATCTCTACCACGGCAAGAACCCGACCCAGGCCTACCCGATCGGCAATCTCGCGCACGAGCTCGCAATCTTCAACGGAATGGTGGCGTATGGTCTCTACGTCCAGCCGCTCGGCCAGGACTACGTATCCTACAAGGACTTCCCCGACTGGATGCGGCCGCTGTTGCCCACGAGCGAGCCGACGGCGCCGACGATCGTGGACTTGAAGGCGCTGCGTCCGTACCAGCGCCTGTTCCGCGAAACGGTCGCACCGGCCGATCAGTGGCAGTTGCGGGAACTGATCAACGGATACGACGCGCTGGTGCTGCTGCCCGGTTCGAAACCGGCGACGCGCAAGCTCGGCGGGCGAGACTGAGGAGGATTCATGCTGCAGCTCCGGCCCTGTTGCGAATGTTGCGGCAAGGACCTGCCCGGCAATTCGGGCGATGCCCTGATCTGCTCCTTCGAGTGCACGTTCTGCCGCGCTTGCGCCGAAGGCGTCCTGAAAGGACGCTGCCCGAACTGCGGCGGCGAATTCCAGGCCCGGCCGCGCCGCTCACCCGAGAAACTGGCGCGCCACCCCGCCTCGACCGAACGAATTGTCAAACAGCATGGATGCGGCGGGTAGCACGTGGCAGGATCACGAACATGAACGCAGATACCGCACGGCCCAGCGCCCGCCACGTGATCTTGCTGGGCGGCATCGTCGCCGCACTGCTCGACATCGCGCTCGCGATGACGTTCTGGTGGTTCTACAACGGCGCATCGCCGCTGGTGATCCTGCAGAGCATCGCTGCGGGGCTGCTCGGCAAGGATTCCTTCGCCGGCGGCTTGGGAACCGTCGCGCTCGGAGCTTTCCTGCACGTCTTCATCGCCTGCGTGATGGCGGCAGTCTATTTCGTCGGCTGCCTGCGCTGGTCGGTGCTGTACCAGAGGCCGATTTTCTTTGGCGCCGTTTACGGCGTGGGCCTGTATCTCGCGATGAGCTACGTCGTGTTGCCGCTCTCGAATGCTTCGCCCTTGCCTTTCATCCCGTCCTGGTTCCTGGCGAGCGTTCTCAGCCACGTCGTGCTGGTCGGCATCCCGATCGCGCTGGTTGCACGCTGGTCCGCCGCGCGCAGCGCGTCGTCATGACATCGAAGCCGAGCGCCGCCGACCGCTGCCAGGTCTTCCGGGAACTGCACCGGTCCGGTTGCTTCGTGATCCCGAACCCCTGGGATGCGGGCAGTGCGCGCCTGCTCGAACAACTCGGATTTCCGGCGCTTGCGACCACGAGTTCCGGCTTCGCATGGACGCTCGGCAAGCGCGACAATCACGTGACGCTCGCGGAAGCGCTCGCGCATCTGCGATTTGTCACGCAGGCCGTGAATGTGCCCGTCAATGCGGACTTCGAGGGCGGCTTCGCGATCGAGCCGGCCGGGGTCGCTGCCAATGTCGCGGCCGCGACGGCGACCGGCATCGCCGGGCTCTCGATTGAGGACTCCACCGGCGAAGACGCGAAGCCGCTCCACGATTTCGCGCTCGCCGTCGAGCGCATTCGCGCGGCGCGGCGTGCGATCGACGACAGCAGGACCGGCATCCTGCTGACCGGCCGCTCGGAAGGCTTCATCGCGGGGCGGCCGGATCTCGCCGAGACGATCCGCCGGCTCGCCGCCTATGCCGAGGCCGGCGCCGATTGCCTGTACGCGCCGGGTATCCATAAGAAGGAAGACATCGCGGCGGTCGTGAAGGCGGTTGCACCAAAATCGGTCAACCTGCTGGTCGGCAGCGATTTCACGACGGTCGCGGAAGCAGCAAAGCTCGGCGTGCGGCGCATCAGCGTCGGCGGCGCACTCGCGCGCGCAGCCTGGACCGGATTCCTGCAGGCGGCGAAGGAGATCGCGACGCAGGGAACCTTCACTCATCTCGCCCGCGCCGTGCGATCCTCGGAAATCGAAGCTCCGTTCACGACGGAGTAAGGCGAACCGCGATGCCCTGCCGGGCGGTTGTCCTCGGATTCCTGCTGCCGCTGGCCGCCTGCCGGTTGGCGCCCGACCAGGCGCCCGCCGACCTCGTGCTCGTCAATGGCACGGTGATCACCGTGGATGCGAATGACAGCGTCGCCGAGGCCGTCGCGATCCGCGGCAACCGTATCGTCGCCGTCGGCAGGACCGCGGCCATCGAGGCGCTCGCGGGCCCTGAAACGCAGCGCATCGATCTGGCGGGTCGCACTGTCACGCCAGGGCTCCTCGACGCGCACGCGCATTTCAGCCCGAACCAGTTCAATCGCCGCGACGGTATTGAACTCAGCTACCCGGCCGTCAAGACCATCGAGGACGTCAAGACCGCGATCCGCGAGCGCGCCGCGCAGTTGCCGGCGAGCCACTGGATCCTGGGCAGCGGCTGGGACGAAGGCAAGCTCGCGGAGCGGCGCATGATCGACGCCGCCGACCTCGATCCGGTCGCACCGGACCGGCCCGTCTGGCTCGCGCAGACCACCGAGCATTACGGCGTGGTCAACAGCGTCGCCTTGCGGATGGCAGGCATCGGGCGCGACACGCCCGATCCGCCCGGCGGCACGATCGACCGCGACGCCGCAGGCAATCCGACCGGCGTGCTCAAGGAGGCCGCGCAGAGGCTCGTCATCTCGCTGATCCCGCCGCCGACGCCAGACGACGTCGATCTTGGCATCCGCCAGATGGCGCGCGGGTTCAACGCCGAGTGCATGACGGGCGTCAAGGATCCCGGCGTCCCGGACGAGACCTGGGACTCGTACCGCCGCGTGCTCGCTTCCGGCGACCTGACGGTGCGCGCTTTCGTGCTGTGGTATGGCGGGAAGACGCTGGACGATGCGCGCGCCGTGATCGCGGACCATGCCGCCGCGACGCGGCCCTACGAGAACACCGGCGATGATCACCTGGTCGCCGGCGGCGTCAAGATCTTCGCCGACGGCAGCGGCGGCGCCCGCACCGCCTGGATGTACGACGACTGGAATATCGGCGTGACCGGCACCGACACCGGCAACCACGGCTACCCGAATGTCGAGCCCGAGACGCTGCGTGCGATGATCCGCTTGTATCACGACGCGGGACTGCACATCGCCATCCACGCGATCGGCGACCGCACGATCGACGCGGTCGTGGACGGCTATATGGAAGCCCTGCGCGCGAATCCGAAGAAGGGCATGCGTCACGCAATCATCCACGCCAACGTCCCGACCGAGCATGCGATCGACACGATGGCCGCGCTGCAACGCGATTATGACGCGGGCTATCCGGAGTCCTCCTCGACCTTCATGTGGTGGATCGGCGATACCTACGCGGGAAATTTCGGCGCGCGGGCAAAGCGGATCGATCCCTTTGCGACCTACCTGAAGCGTGGGATCCATTGGGCGAACGGATCGGATTACAGCGTTACGCCCTACGCCGCGCGCTACGGGCTCTGGGCCGCCGTCGCGCGCGAGCCGGCGCTCGGCATCTACGGCGGCGATCCCTTCGGGCGCAACGAGGCCGTGGATATCCATGCGGCGCTCCGCGCCTCCACGATCTGGGCCGCACACCAGATGTTCCTCGACACCAAGATCGGCTCCATCGAAGTGGGCAAGTACGCCGATCTCGCGGTCTGGGACCGCAATCCCTACCAGGTGCCGACGGTGGCCTTGAAGGACATGAAGTGCACGATGACGATATTCGACGGCAAGACGGTCTTCCAGGCTGAAAAGCAGGCCGCAAACTGATGACCGATCCCTGGTATCGCACGATCACGCGGGAGCAATGGCGGGTGCTGCTCGCTGCGAAGCTCGGCTGGATGCTGGACGCGATGGATTTCCTGCTCTACGTGATGGTCATCGGGCGCCTGAAGGAATATTTTCATTTCGACGACGCGGTGGCCGGGCTGCTGGGAACCGTCACGCTACTGATCTCCGCCGCGGGCGGCCTGCTCTTCGGCGCGATTGCCGACCGTTTCGGTCGCGCGCGCACGCTGATATTCACGATCCTGGTGTTCTCGCTCGGCTCGCTCGGCGCCGCGACCTCGCAGACGCTGACGCAGCTGCTGTTGTGGCGCGCGCTGCTCGGACTCGGCATGGGCGGTGAATGGGCCTCGGGCGCGGCGCTGGTCTGCGAGTCCTGGCCCGCCGCGCATCGCACGAAAGCGATCGGGATCATGCAGTCCGGCTGGGCGCTCGGTTACATTCTCGCCGCCATCGCCGCGGCCGTCGTGCTCGACGTCCTGTCGCTGGGCCCCGACGCCTGGCGCTGGCTGTTCGTCGTCGGCGCACTACCCGCGCTGTTCACACTCTGGGTGCGCAGGAGCGTGCCCGAGTCGCCGCTGTGGCTGAAGCATCGCGACAGCGGCGCGCCGCAGGCGAATCCGTTCGCGGTGCTCTTTGGCCCACGCCTGTGGCGCCGCACGGTACTCGCGACGCTGCTCACGGGCTCGGTGATGTTCGCGAACTGGGGACTCTTCTTCTGGCTGCCGACATTCCTCGCCACGCCCATCGAGCAGGGCGGCGCCGGCATGACCATCCTGCGCTCGATGAGCTGGATCATCCCGATGCAACTCGGTTCGTACCTCGGCTATCTCTCGTTCGGATTCATTGCCGACCGCATCGGTCGGCGGCGTGCTTTCATCGCCTATATGGTCGTGGCGGCGGTGCTGGTGCCGATCTACGGCCAGCTCGCGCGCAGTCCGAATGTGCTGATGGCGCTGGGGCCGGTGGTCGGCTTCGTTGGCTACGGCTTCTTCAGCCTGTTCGGCTCATTCCTGGCCGAATTGTTCCCGACCGCGGTGCGCGCGACCGGACAAGGGCTCGCGTACAACGCCGGCCGGGGACTCGGCGCCCTCGCGCCATTCACGATCGGCACGATCGCGACGATGCCTGGATTCGGCATCGGAACGGCCCTTGCCCTGACCTCCGCGTTCTTCCTGGCCGGGGCGCTCCTGATCCTGACCCTGCCCGATACCAGCGGCGAGCCGCTGGAACCCTAGATCGCGTGTATCCTGCACATGCCGGCGAACCCAAGGAGTCTCGACATGAAACCATTCACGACCGTCGCCATCGTTTTCCTGTCGCTGATCGCCATCATGCAGCTGACGCGTTTCGTCCGCGGCTGGGAGGTCGTGATCAACGGCGTCAGCATTCCGTTGTGGGCCAGCGCTCTCGCCTTCGTCGTCGCGGGTGGCATCGCCGCGATGCTCTGGCGTGAATCGCGCCGTTCAGGGCAGGGTTGAGACGATGGGCATCTGGCCCCGCCTGCCCGTCATCGCGTGCCTGAGCGCGGCAATTTCAGCCTGCGCGCCCGCGCCGCCGGATCTCCAGGCTGAACAAGCGGCGCTCATGCAGACCAGCCGGGACTGGGCGCAGGCAGCCGCCAGTGGAGATATCGATCGCACCGTCTCCTACTGGGCCGACGACGCCATCGTCATGCCATCGGACGAGTCCGCGGTCGTCGGAAAGGCGGCGATTCGCGAATTCGTCCGTGCCAGCTTCGCGACGCCCGGATTCAGCGTCACCTGGGAACCGGAGCAGGCGAGCATCGCGAACGATGGAGACCTGGGGTATCTGATCGAGCGGAGCCGGTTCACGGTCAACGGCGCGGACGGGGCCTTGCTCACGCTGCAAGGCAAGTCGGTGACGATCTGGCGCAAGAATTCGACGGGCGCCTGGAAATGCGTCGTCGACATCTGGAACGACAATCCGCCCCCGGCAGAGCCGGCGAGCGCCGGGGCCGGCTGAGCGATCGCATGCCAACCTACTTTGCCGTTCGCCGCATTCATGGGCCGTCCTGGGACGGGGCCCAGCCCATGCGCGCCCAGGCGCTATGGGACAAGCACTCGAAATTCATGACCGCGCTCACGGCCGAGAAATTCGTCGTCCTCGGCGGCCCGCTCGGCTCGCGCGCGGAAGTATTGCTGGTGATCGATGCGCCGACCCAGGAAGCGGTCCGCGCGCGCCTGGCGAAGGATCCCTGGAGCGCGGCCCATATCCTCGAGATCGCGAGCATCGAACCCTGGACGATCATGCTGGATGGGAGGCGTCATTAACGGAGTACGGACATGACCGGCCACATGCTCCTGCTGGCGGCTGGCCTGTGCTTCGCAATGCCCGCGATACAGGCGGCCGAACAAACCGGCGGGCCGAGGGCGGGCCCCGCCCTGACGCAGGAACTCTACGACGAGATTGCGGCGGTGGACCAGAAGCTGTTCGCCGCGGTATTCGATACCTGCGACATCCCGGCGCTCACGGCGCTCGTTGCAGACGACTTCGAGTTCTATCACGACAAGGACGGCCTCTCGTCCACGACCGGCGCGCAATTCGTCAAGGCGATCGAGGGCACGTGCGAGCGGCAGAAGACCGGCGAGGATTATCGCGCGCGGCGCGAGATCGTACCTGGCAGCCTGAAGGTGTATCCGCTCAATAATTACGGCGCGGTCGAGGTCGGCGAACACCGCTTCTACCAGCTCCTGCCGGGGCAACCGGAGAAACTCGTCGAGATCTCCCTGTTCACGCAGCTGTGGAAGAAAGAAGAGTCCGGCTGGAAGCTGACGCGTGTACTGAGTTACGGCCACCGGCTCACGGACTGACGCACGGATGGATGCCGCCCAGCTCCTGTGGATCGTCGTCTTCAGTTCGATCGGGCTGGGGTTTTTCCTCTACGGCAAGAAGCAGTGGAAAATCGTGCCCATGAGCTGCGGGATAGTGCTGATGATCTATCCCTACTTCGTGTCAGGAAAGGTACTGCTGGTTGTCGTCGGAGTCCTGCTGACGGCCGTCCCCTACTTCGTCAGGTTCTGACATGACATCCACCGACGGTTTCCCGCTCTTCGGCGGCTGCGACTGCCGCAGCATCCGCTATCGCATGGACGCGCGGCCGCTGTTCGTGCACTGCTGCCATTGCCGCTGGTGCCAGCGCGAGAGCGGCGCGTCGTTTGCGCTGAACGCGATGATCGAGACCGACCGCATCTCGCTGCTCGCCGGCGAGCCTGAAATCGTGGACACGCCGTCGGAAAGCGGCCGCGGCCAGAAAATCGCGCGTTGCCCGAAATGCCGCATCGCGGTCTGGAGCAACTATGCCGGCGCCGGACCCGCCGTACGTTTCGTGCGCGTCGGCTCGCTCGACGAGCCCGATCGCCTGCCGCCCGACATCCACATCTTCACGGCCTCGAAGCAGCCCTGGGTCGTGCTGCCGCCCGGCACGCCGGCCGTGCCCGAGTATTACGACCGCAACCAGTACTGGCCGAAGGAAAGCCTGGCGCGGCGCGAGGCCTTGCTCGCCCGGATTGCCGCGCAGCAGGCGAAATCATGAACGAGCCGCGCGCGGCGGGCGTGATGGGCAAGAACCGGCTGGAAGCCTTCAGCGACGGCGTGCTCGCGATCATCATCACGATCATGGTGCTGGAGCTGAAGGCGCCGCACGGCAGCGACATCAAGGTGCTCGCGCCGCTATGGCCCCTGCTGCTCGCCTATGCGCTCAGCTTCCTGTATCTCGGCATCTACTGGAACAACCATCACCACATGCTGCACACGCTGCACAAGGTGACGGGACCGATCCTGTGGGCGAACCTGCACCTCCTGTTCTGGCTGTCGCTGTTTCCGTTCACGACGGCCTGGATGAGCGAAAATCATTTCGCCGCGGGTCCGGCGGCACTCTATGGTTTCGTGCTGTTGATGGCGGCGATTGCCTACTGGACGTTGCAGCAGGTGATCATCGCTTCGCAGGGTCCGCAGTCCCTGTTGAAGAAAGCGATCAGGGGCGACTGGAAGGGCAAGCTCTCGCCAGTCCTCTACGCCCTTGCGATTGCGGTCGCGTTCCGCATGGAGTGGGTGGCGCTCGGGATCTACATCCTGGTCGCCCTGCTCTGGCTGGTCCCCGACCGGCGCATCGAGCGCGCGCTCGCCGCCGGCGACTCCCAGGCCTAGCATCGCCTCGATCGGGTAAGATGCCGCGCAAATGCAGGCGTTGCGCCCACTGCTGTTCGCCGGTCTCGGTGGCTTCATCGGCTCTGCCGGCCGCTACCTGATCGGCGGCTGGGTGCATGGGCTCCTGCCCATGACCTCGTTTCCCATCGGAACGCTCGTCGTCAATGTGTCAGGCTGCCTGACGATCGGCCTGCTCGGCGGCCTGATCGACGTGCGGCAGTTGTTCGGGCCGGACCTGCGCGTGTTCCTGCTGATCGGCGTGCTGGGCGGCTTCACGACGTTCTCGAGCTTCGCCTACGAGACGCTGGCGCTCGCGCGCGATGCGGAATTCGGGCGCGCTTTGCTCAATGTCGCGGCGCAGGTCCTGCTGGGCCTCGCCGCCGCATGGCTCGGCTACGCCTGGGTCAGGAGCTGAAACCATGATTCTCCCGCGCGAAGGACACCTGCTCCGGATCTTCCTCGGCGAGTCCGACCGCCACGAAGGCATGACGCTCTACGAGTGGATCGTGCGCCGGGCGCGTGAGCAGGGCCTCGCCGGCGCAACCGTACTGCGCGGCCTCGGCGGTTTCGGCGCGCACAGCCGCCTGCACACCGCCAAGGTACTGCGCCTCTCGGCAGACCTGCCGATCGTCATCGAGATCGTGGACACGATCCAGAAGATCGAGGCCTTCCTGCCGATCATCGACGGCGCCGTCAAGGAAGGCATGGCGACGATCGAGAAAGTGGACATCCGCTTCTACCGGAGCGGCCCGGAAGCCAAGTGATCCGGCCTGCCGCAACGGCCGATGCCCGGCGTATCGCCGAGATCTACAACTACCATGTCCGCGAGACGGTGGTCACCTTCGAGGAACAGCCGGTCGCCGACGCCGAAATGGCGCGGCGCATCGTCGAGACGACGGCCAGTTATCCCTGGCTCGTAACGGAAGTCGACGGAACGCTCGCCGGATATGCGTACGCATCCTCGTGGAAGCGGCGTTCCGCCTACCGCTACGCGGTCGAGAGCACGATCTACCTGGCGCCGGAATTCCACGGCCGCGGCCTGGGCACCCGGCTTTATCGCGCGCTGATCGCCGACATGCGCGTGCGTGGATACCACTGCGCGATCGGCGGCGTCGCGCTGCCGAACCCGGCCAGCATCGCACTGCATGAGAAGCTGGGATACAAGTATGTCGGCCAGTTCCGGGAAGTCGGCTGGAAGTTCGGGAAATGGGTGGACGTCGGCTACTGGGAACTCCTGTTTTGAAGAGCAACATGGCTGTCTCGTTCACCCGATTCCTGCCGGTCGCTTTCGTCCTCCTGACACCGGTTGCGTTCGCACAGGACAAGGATGAGCGGATCGTTTTTGTTTGCGAGCATGGCTCCGTGAAGAGCCTGATCGCCGCTTCCCTCTTCGATCGTGCGGCGGAGGAACGCGGCCTGCCGTTTCGCGCGGTCGCGCGCGGCATCAATCCGGAGGCGCACGTACCGCCGGCGATCGTGGCGGCAATGCACGGGGATGGCTTCGAGGTCGAGGAATTCCGGCCACAGGGCTTACAGAAGGAAGACGTCGCAGGCGCCGCGAGAGTGGTCGCCATCGGCGTCGACCTGACGGCGCGCGTGGATGGAGCGAAAACCCTGATGCAGTCATGGGACGACGTGCCGCCAGCAAGTGTCGACTACGCTGCGGCGCGCGCGGCGCTGCAGCGTCACATTGACGCCTTGCTCGACGACCTTCAGGGCAAGACGCCAGTTCCATGATCGAGGAATTCCGGCTCGTCCGCTGCGAAGAGGACGGCTTTCCGGCCGACCTCACGCTCTCGCTGCCCGAGTTCGCCCGCAGCGCCTGCGAGATGTCCGCGGTCTGGTATCCGAAGGTCGGCTACATCCCGCCCTGGATCGGTTATCTCTCGGTCATCGAGGGCCGCGTCGTGGGCGGCGGTGGATTCAAGGAGCCACCGCAGGATGGCCGGGTGGAAATCGCCTATTTCACGGCGCCCGAGTTCGAGGGCCGCGGCCACGCGACCCGGACCGCCGGCGCGCTCATTGCGATAGCGCGAGCGACGGATCCCGCACTATTGATTGCAGCCCAGACGCTGCCGGAAGAGAATGCCTCGACCACGATCCTGCGCAAACTCGGACTCCGGCTGCATGGCAGCGTCCAGCACCCGGTTGACGGCGAAATATGGGAATGGCGGCTATGAACGACTCGGTTTCCAAAAGCGTCACGATCCTCGGCGGCTGCGTGCTGGTCGGGCTCATCGCGCTCGGCTGGCTGCTCGGTCATGCCGCGCTCGAGGTCAAGGCGCTCGAGCGCACGGTCACCGTGAAGGGGCTCTCGGAACGCGAGGTGCCGGCCGACATCGCGATCTGGCCGCTGACATTCCAGGAAGCGAATGGCGACCTGAACGGCATCTTCGAGGCGATCCAGCGCAAGAACACGCTGGTCACCGAGTTCCTGGTCGGCCATGGCATCCCGAAAGAGGAAATCACGATCGCGCCACCGGCGGTCACCGACCTCTATGCGCAGAGTTACGGCGACAAGAGCCATATTCTCTATCGCTACACCGGCAGCTCGACGGTGACCGTTTACTCGACCAAGGTGGATGCCGTGCGCGCGGCCATGCAGGACGTCATTGCGCTTGGGAAGAAGGGTGTCGCCCTCTCCGGCGAGGGTTACCAGGGCCAGACCCAGTTCATGTTCTCCGGCCTCTCGGCGCTCAAGCCCGACATGATCGAGGAGGCGACCCGCAATGCGCGCTCGGTCGCCGAGAAGTTCGCGGCGGATTCAGAGAGCCGCCTGGGGAAGATCCGCTCCGCGCAGCAGGGCCAGTTTTCGATCGAGAATCGCGACAGCACGACGCCGCATATCAAGCGCGTGCGAGTCGTCTCGACGGTCGAGTACTACCTGGCGGACTGACCCGATGCCCGAGCACGCCGACAGCGACGCCGAGATCGCAGCCTGCTACGACGTGATGGCGGAGCTGCGCCCGCACGTCGGCCGCGAGGAGTTCGTGCCGTTGATCCGCCGGATGCAGGGCGACGGATTCCGGCTCGCCTGCATTCGCGCCGAAGGGCGCGTGGTCGCGGTCGCCGGCTATCGCTTCTCGACCAACCTGTTCTACGGCTACAACCTGTACGTGGACGATCTCGTGACGGCCGAGACCGAACGCTCGAAGGGCTACGGCAGGGAACTGCTTGCGTGGTTGCGCGCACTCGCCGTCGAGAAAGGCTGCCGTGCATTTCATCTCGACTCCGGCGTGCAAAGGAAGCGCGCGCACGAGTTCTACCTGCGCGAAGGCCTCGAACTCAGCAGCTATCACTTCAGCGTCCGCCTTCCCGGGCGCTGAGCGCGCCGTGGCACGGATCGTCGAGCCGCCCCGCGCACTGTCGCATTCGACGCTGGCTGCCGGCGCGCGCGCCCTCGCCCGCCGCGACCCGGACCTTGCGGAACTCTTCCGCCGGAACGGCATGCCGCCGATGTGGGCGCGGCGCCCCGGCTTCGCGACGCTCGTCCACATCGTGCTGGAGCAGCAGGTCTCGATCGTCGCGGCGCGCACGCTCTACCGGAGGCTGCACGCGCATCTCGGCGAAATGACGCCGCGCGTCGTCGCGACCCACGGTGTCGCGCGCCTGAGGCGCTTTGGATTGACGAGGCAAAAAGCCTCTTACTGCCACGAGCTCGCGCTCGCCGTACAGGACGGAAAGCTCGACCTGACCGGCGTCGCGCGCGCGGCGGATGAAACGGGCCGTGCGACGCTCCTCGCGATGCGCGGGCTCGGGCCCTGGAGCGTGGACATCTATTACCTGATGGCGCTGCGCCGCCCCGACGTCTGGCCCTGCGGCGACCTGGCGCTCGCGGTTGCGCTCAAGGACGTCAAGCGCCTGGCGGACCGGCCCGGCAACGAAGAGCAGCAGGCAATCAGCGCGTCCTGGGCGCCGTGGCGCTCGGTCGCGGCGCGCCTGCTGTGGCATTACTATCTGAGCACACGCCGGTCGAAAGCGAACCAGGAGAGCTAAATGCAGAGGAAAGCAACGGCCGTCTGGCAGGGCGGCATCAAGGACGGCAAGGGCAGCATCACGACCGCAAGCGGCGTGCTGTCGGCGAGCCCCTATTCCTTCAGCACGCGCTTCGAGGGCGCGCCGGGCACCAATCCCGAGGAACTGATCGCGGCCGCGCATGCCGGCTGCTTCTCGATGGCGCTCTCGCTGATGCTGGGCGAGGCCGGCATCCAGCCGCAACGCATCGATACGGAGGCCGCCGTCACGCTCGAGAAGACCGAGGGCGGGTTCGCGATCACCAAGGTGCACCTCGAGGTCAGCGTGCGCGCGCCCGGTGCGGACCGCGCGAAGTTCGAGGCTGCGGCTGCGAAGGCCAAGGCCGGCTGCCCGGTCAGCAAACTGCTGAACGCCGCGATCACGATGAACGCGAAGCTCGTCGCCTGAACGCCGGCGATGCATCGGATCGAATGGGAATTCCGGCCGGCGCCGGAGCATCTCGAGGAATTCCTCGCGGCCTACGGGCCGGAGGGCGCCTGGGTAGCGCTCTTCCGGCGCGCCGCGGGATTCCTCGGCACGCAGCTCCTGCCGATTGCCGGGCGGCCCGGCTGGTATCGCACGATCGACCGCTGGCGCGCCGCCGAGGATCACGCGGCATTTCTCGCGTCCTGCGGCGAGGAGTATCGTTCCCTCGACCGTCAATGCGAGCGCCTGACGCTCGAGGAGCGACGCGTGGATGACCGGCCGGCGCTGACGCCCTTCCATCTCGCGATCCCGGTGCGCGACCTGGGAGATGCGCGCAAATTCTACGGCGGGCTGCTCAGCTGCGCCGAGGGTCGCAGTTCAGACGACTGGGTGGACTTCGATTTCTTCGGGCACCAGCTCGTCTGTCATCTCGACAAGGCGGCGGCCGCCAGGCCGGTGGTCACCAGCAACCCAGTGGACGGCCACGACGTGCCCGTGCCGCATTTCGGCATGGTGCTCGAGATGCCGGACTGGGAGGCGCTGGCGGCGCGGCTGAAACTCGCCGGCATCCGCTTCGTCATCGAACCGCAGATCCGCTTCAAGGGCCAGCCCGGCGAGCAGGCGACCATGTTCCTGCTGGACCCCAGCGGCAATGCGCTGGAGTTCAAGGCTTTCAAGGACATCGCCCGGCAGATGTTCGCGACCTAGCCCGGCCCCGAAGGTGGCGGCGGATCGGTCGTGCGACGGCCGCGCACGCGATTGACGACGCTTGTCGCGGTCGCGCGCAGTTTCTTCAGCCAGACGCGCGCAATGGCGAATTCGAGGCCCAGGATGCCGAGCCCGAGCGGTATCACGACGATCGCGGGGCCCGGCAGCACGATCATCGCGATGCCGATCAGCACGACGCTGCCGCCGATGACGGCGACCACGATGCGGCGCGCCCACTTGTAGGTGATCGTCCGGCGCAGCCACATTCGCAGCCGGTGCCTCATCGCGCCACCAGCCTGGCGATCGCGCGGTCATGCACGCGCGAGAGCATCGCAATGGCCACGATCGCGCCGCAGGTGGCGAGGAACATGTCCCATTGCGTGTCCCAGATGTCGCCCTGGGTCGCCAGGAACTCGTCGGCCCCGACACCCAATGCGACTGCGATCCACCATTCGAGGAATTCGTAGCAGGCGCTGACCGCGAGGCAGATCGCGACCGTCAGGAAGGCGAGCCAGCCGCCGCCCTCTCACCGGCGATTCGCGCTTCAGGACCTCGCGCACGGCGATCGCCGGGACGAATCCCTGCACGAAGTGGCCGAGACGATCGTAGTTATTGCGCGAGAAGTCGAAAATGTCCTGCACCCAGAAACCGAGCGGCACGCGCGCATAGGTGTAGTGCGCGCCGAGCGTCAGGATCAGGCAATGGAAGCCGATCAGCCAGTACAGGAAGGGCGTCAGCGGAAAGCGCCGCGCCGTCAGGTAGAGGACGGGCAGCGCGATCGCGATCGGAAAGAGCTCGAGGTACCAGGTCAGCCGGTCGTACGGCGCAATGCCGGACCAGGCGATCGCGATCGCGACCATCAGCGTGATCCACAGCAGCGAGCGGGGCCAATCCTTTCCGGATGTCGTCATGCGCTTCCCAGGAACTCCTCGATCAGCCGCGCGATTGCCGCGGGCTCTTCATGATGGAGCATGTGGCCGGCGTCGGCCAAGACCTCGACCCGCACATTGGGAATGCTGCCGCGAAACGCGGCCTCGCCGCCCTCGGTGCCGAGCCGCGCCGCGAGGTCGGACTTCCCGCCAAAGACCATCAACACAGACGCCTTCTGCCGGCGCCAGCAGGCCTCCATCTCCTCGCGGCGGTACAGGTAGGGATTGACGAGGCGATGGGCCGGGTCGGCGCGCAGGCGCACGCCCCCGCCCGCCAGCGGCCTGGTCCAGTTTTCTGCGATGAACGACGCCCGATCCGCGGTCAGACGCGGATTGCGGCGCATCAATCGTGCCGCGAGATCGCCCGCGTCAGCGTAGTCGCTGAACTCCGGCGCCTCGCGCAATTGGTCCAGCCATTTCGCATGGCGCTCCGGCGACTGCGACGGGTCGGTGCGCGGCAGGCCGAAACCCTCGAGATTGACGAGACTCCGGACACGCGCGGGCCGGATGCCGGCATAGGTCATTGCGATGTTGCCGCCCATGCTGTGGCCCACGAGGCGCGCCGCGCCCGCGGGGCACACCTGTTCGAGCAGTTGCTCGAGATCGGCGTAGTAGTCCGGAAACCAGTAGCCGGCCGGACTCCATTCGCTGTGCCCAAATCCGCGCCAGTCGAGCGCGACGAGCGGCAAGCTGGGCGCGATCTCGTCGGCGATGAACTGGAAACTGTCCGCGCTGTCGGCCCAGCCGTGCAGCAGCAGCACCGGGTCGTCCGACTCCGGGCCCCAGCGCAGCAGGCGGTGCATCAGGCCGCGGATCAACAGCATTTCCGGCCGGGCCACCCGGCGTGGCTGGTAGCTCATCGCCTCATTCCGGCGCCAGCCGCTGGACCAGCAGCTTGTCGACGCGGCGGTCGTCCATATCCACGACTTCGAAGCGCAGCCCGCGCCAGCGGAAACTCTCGGCCACGGCAGGCAGGTGCCCGAGCTGCGCCAGCACGAAACCGGCGAGCGTCGTGTAGTCGTCGCCGGAGCGCATGTTGCCGCAGCCGAGCAACCGCTCGACATTGTCGATCGCCATGCGCCCGTCGATCAGCCAGGAACTGTCGTCGCGCTTGACTGCCTCAGGCACCTCTTCGCTCGCGGCCTCGGGCAGGTCGCCCGCGATCGCGGTCAGGATGTTGCCGGGCGTCGCGATGCCCTCGATCGAGCCGTGCTCGTCCACGACGACCGCAAAGTTCAGCTTCGATTCGCGGAACAGGTCGAGCAGTCGCAGCACGTGCGTGGACTCGTGCACGATCAGCGGCGCGCGCAGTCGCGACACCAGGTCGCCGCCCTTCGGATCGCGCAGCCAGTCGGCAAGGTCGCCGGTCTGCACGATGCCGAGCAATTCGTCCAGGTCGCCGCGGCAGACCGGGTAGCGCGAATGACTGCTGGCGCGGATCGCGTTCCACACGGTGTCGCGGCTGTCGTCCGCGTCGAGCCAGGCGACGTCGCCGCGCGGGATCATCACGCTTCGCACCGTGCGGTCCGGCAGGCGCAGCACGCCCTCGATCATCCGGTGCTCGTCCACGTGGAACACGCCGGCGCGCGTGGCCTCGGAGATCATCGAGCGGATCTCTTCTTCGGTCAGGCCGCGACTCGTGGACTTTTTCAGTCCGAGGACGCGTATCACGAGGTTGGTCGAGCCCTGCAGCACCCAGACACCCGGTGCGCTCACGCGCGCGATGACCTCCATAGCCGGCGCAATCAGCGCGGCGATCACCTCGGGGTTGGTCAGCGCCCAGCGCTTGGGGACGAGTTCGCCGATCACGAGGTAGAGATAGGTGACGCCGACCACGACGATGGCGTTCGCGATCGTGTCGGTGTACTGGACGATGGGCGCGAAGAGCTCGAAGCCCGCCAGCCACTCCGCGATCGGCTGCGCGAATCGCGCGCCGCTGTAGACGCCCGCCAGCACGCCGATCAGCGTGATGCCGAATTGCGCCGTGGACAGGAAGCGGGTCGGGTTGTCGAGCAGCCTCAGCGCCGCGCGCGCTCCCTTGCTGCCGGCTTCCGCCATCTGCTTCAGCCGCGTCGGGCGCGACGAGAAAACCGCCAGCTCGGCCATCGCGAAAAGGCCGTTGACGAGGATCAGCGAAAAGAGGATCAGGGAGTAAGCCAGCATCGTGTGCCGGGGGCGCCGGCTGGACCGATTCTAGCAGCTATTCGCCGATGCCCCGACTCCCGGCCAGCGCCGGCCCCGCCTCGTACCAGGAGCGCGTGCCATTGACCGCGCGCACCACCAGCAGCATCAGCGGGACTTCGATCAGCACGCCGACGACTGTTGCAAGGGCAGCGCCGGATTCGAGCCCGAACAGGCTGATCGCGACCGCGACTGCCAGTTCGAAGAAATTCGAGGCGCCGATCAGCGCGGAGGGCCCGGCCACGCAGTGTGCAACGCCGAGGCGCCGGTTCAGCAGGTAGGCAATGGATGAATTGAACAGCACCTGGATCAGGATCGGCACCGCGAGCATCGCGATCACCAGCGGCTGCGCAAGGATCGCATCGCCCTGGAATGCAAACAGCAGCACGAGCGTCGCGAGCAGCGCGATCAGCGACCAGGGCGCGATGCCGCGAATCGCGTTCTCATACGCAGCCTGACCGCGCCGCATCAGGTGGCGACGCCAGGCCTGCGCGATCGCCAGCGGCACGACAATGTAGAGCACGACGGACGTGAGCAGCGTTTCCCAGGGCACGCGAATCGATGCGACGCCCAGCAGCAGCGCGACGATCGGCGCGAATGCGAAGACCATGATGAGGTCGTTGAGCGCCACCTGCGTCAGCGTGAAGTTCGGCTCGCCCTTCGACAGGTTGCTCCAGACGAATACCATGGCCGTGCATGGCGCGGCGGCCAGCAGGATCAGGCCCGCGATGTAGCTGTCCTGCTGCCCGGCGGGCAGCCAGTCCGCAAACACATGCCGAACGAAGATCCAGCCGAGCAATGCCATCGAGAAGGGCTTGACGGCCCAGTTGATGAAGAGCGTGACGCCGATGCCGCGCGCATGCCGGCGTACTTCGTGCAGCCGGCCGAAGTCCACCTTGACCAGCATCGGAATGATCATGATCCAGATCAGGATCCCGACCGGCAGATTGACCCTGTGCCATTTCCAGGTCCGCAACCGCAGCCGCAACGCCGGGCAGGAGCTGGCCGAGGCCGATGCCGGCCGCGATGCACGCCAGCACCCAGACCGTCAGGTAGCGTTCAAAGAAGCCGAGCTCAGCGGCTGGCGGTCGCATCGTCCGCCGTCGCCTGCTGCCGGCCGATCTCGTCGAGCATCTGCTTGCAAGCGCATCCGATCGAGCGACGCCAAAGGCAGGCTCCAGGAAGATCCTGATGCGATGTTCGAGCGAGCGGAAGGCGTCGCGGAACGCCAGCATTCTCTGCGCCTTGCTGCCTTCGACCGCGGCCGGATCCTCGACGCCCCAATGCGCCGTCATCGGCTGGCCCGGCCAGATCGGGCAGGTCTCGCCGGCGGCCTTGTCGCAGACCGTGATGACGAAGTCGAACTCGACGCCGCCCGGCGCGGCGAATTCGTCCCAGCTCTTGCTGCGCGCGCCATCCGCGGGAATCTTCATCTGCGCGAGCAGTTCGAGCGCCAGCGGATTGACCCGCCCGGTCGGGAAGCTTCCGGCACTGTAGCCGCGGAATCGCCCCCGGCCCCAGTGATTGACGAGCGCCTCCGCCAGGATGCTGCGCGCCGAATTGCCGGTGCACAGGAACAGGATGTTGTAAGTGTGCTCCGCCATCAGCCGGCGCAGCAGCCGCCGGCCGGGTCGCAGGCGCGGGCCGGCGCTTTCGCGGGCCCGTGATCGTCGCCGTAGTGCACGGCTTCGCCCAGCGTGTGGAAAGCTTCCCAGGCGATGCCCTGCGGATCCACGGCCCAGTGCTTGTCGGAATGCGCATAGCAGCAGTTGGCGCCCGGCTCGTCGGCGATCTCCGCTCCCGCCGCGGCGAGTCGGCCGCGGATCTCCGCAAGTTCTCCGGCATCCTCCGCCTGCAGGCCGAGATGCTCGATGCCTGTGCGTCCGCCCTTGCGGGTGGAAATCGCAAAGTTGATGCGCGGATCCTCGATCATCCACTTCGCGTAATCGTGCTTGACGACGGCGGGAGCTGCGCCGAAAAGTTTCGAGTAGAAAGCCTTGCTGCCGTCGAGGTCGTCAACGGCGACGTGGATGTGAAAGCGCTTCATGCCAGTCTCCTTTGAATGCCCTTGCGGCCGGTGGTGCGCGCGGGCGCGCAGGAAGCCCCGCCACAGCAGTTTTCGGTGAGGAAGCCGACCAGCGACTGCATCGCGTCGTAGTCGGCCGAGTAATAGATGAACCGGCCGTCCTGCCGCGAGCGCACGAGGCCGGCGTGCGCGAGTCCGCGCAGGTGAAATGAAAGTGCCGGCGGCGAGATGTCGAGACGGGTGGCGAGATCGCCGGCCGCGAGCCCGCCGGGGCCCGCCTGCACCAGCAGCCGGAATGCCTCGAGGCGCGTCTCCTGGGCGAGCGCCGCCAGCGATTTCACGGCTTTCATCCGGTTCATAATTAAACATTTCAACAAACGTTTAACCAACTGTCAAGCAATCGGCGATGCGGAGTGAGACGCGCTCGGTTGCAGGCCGCTCCCGCGCGCCGCAAGATGTCGCAAAGGACTGGAAAGCTTGGAGAAATTCGACCCCGCCCGCCGGCTGATCATCGGCTCGGCGATCATCGGCTCGATCGGGACCTTCGGCCTGCACGTGCTGCTGCCGGCGCTGCCGGCGATCGCATCCGCGATGGGCACGACCGCCGCCGCCGCGCAGCTCCTGATCAGCCTGTCGCTGGTCGCGATCGCGCTCGGCAATCTCGTCATCGCGCCGCTGTCGGACCGCTATGGCCGCCGGCCCGTCGTGCTCGCTGGGCTCGGCCTGTTCGTCGCCGGCAGCCTCGGCGGGATCGTCGCGCCATCCATGCATCTCCTGGTGGTCGCGCGCATCGTCCAGGCCTTCGGCGGCGGCGCGGCGATGGCCGTCATGCGGGCGACCATCATGGATTTCTTCGGGCCGGCGCGCGCCGCGAGCGCCATCGCGGCGACGGCAACCGCCATCCTGCTCGCGCCGATGCTTGCGCCGACGCTCGGCGGCCTCGTGATCGAGTGGTACGACTGGCAGGCGGTGTTTGCCCTGTCGGGGCTCCTGGGCGGCGTCGTGATGCTGTTCGCGGCGCGCAAGCTGGTCGAGACGAGGCCCGCGAGTCCGGCGGCCGGGTTGTCGCCAAAGCCATGGTCGAGTTACCGGAAGCTCTTCAGCTCGCGCGCCTACCTGACCTACCTCGTCTTCGGCTCCAGCATGATGAGCATGATCTACACGTTCGTGACCGGTGCACCGTACATCGCCATCGACGTGCTTCGCCTTTCGCCGTCGCGACTGGGATTCCTGCTGTTCTTCCCGGCGGTCGCATCCTTCGCGGGCTTCCTGGTCGCCTCGCGCGCCGTCAACCGGGTGGGCGGCCTGCGCCTGATGCAGATCGGCGCACTGTTTGCATTCGCAGGGAGCCACGGCACTGCTCGCGTTCTCGCTCACGGGTGTCTGGCACCCGCTCGCCATGTTCGTGCCGGGCATGCTGATCGGCTTCGCGAATGCGCTCGCGACGCCAAATTCCACGACGGCCGCGATCACGCGACACCCGGAAATCGCCGGGGCGGCGTCAGGAATGCTGGGATTCGTGCATCTTCTGGTCGCGGCGGGCGCGACGCAGCTGGTCGCATTGCTGGCGAATCACTCGCCCCTGCCGCTCGCGGCGACGCTGATGGGACTGTGCCTGGTAGCGCTCTCCGCGCTGCGCTCGATCGCGCGGATGCCCGCTCAGGCCGGGCCGTATTCCCCGCCGGAGGAGCCCGAGCCGACGCGATAGCGGAACCGCACCGCGCCGAAGATGAGCGTGTCGCCGTCCTCGAGCTTCGAGTAGCGCAGCTGGATGCCGTTGACGAACACGCCATTGCGGCTGTTGGCGTCGATCACCGTGACATCGCGGCCGCGCACGTGCAGCACGGCATGCAGCCGGCTGACGGTCGGGTCCAGGATGCGCATGTCGTTGTCGCGCGTGCGGCCGATGTTGATGCGCGGCAGCGTGACTTCGTAAACGGAATCGACCGAGTCGAGCCCGATCAGGTAGCGGCGCACGCGCGGCTCGGCCCTCACCGCAACCGGCAGGGCCATGTCCTCGACGATCGGCGCCTGGAGCGGGAGTTCCAGGAGCGGCACTTCCATCGTGTGCGTTGCCGGCGTAAGCATGGCCGGCATTTCGGTCGTCGCATCGGCCGGCGCCGCAGCCATCGGTTCGGCCTGCACTTCGGCCTGCTCTCCGGCCCCGACCTCGAATTCGATTTCAAGCGGCTCCGCCACCACAGGCGCGGGTTCCGGCTTCTGCTCGTCGCCGAAGAAGCGAAGTACCAGCGTACGCAATTCGCGGCCTCCGTGCTCGCCGCGCGCCAGTTCGCGCAGGGACGCTTCCAGGCCCCGCATGGACTCCTCGCGGTCCGCGAGATCTGCCAGCAATTGCTCGCGTTCGATGCGCAGGCGGTCGATTTCCTCGCGCGCATGCAGCAGCGCGTTGCTGCGCTCCCTGAGCCGCTCGTGCAGGCCCGCGATGACGCCTTCCGCCGGTGTCGGCGCGTGTTGTGCCTCGAGGACCTCGTCCTGTCCGACGGAGCGCTGCAGGTCGCGCAGTTCCTCGAGGAAGCCGTCGCGCTCGACCGCCATCGTGGCGAGCTGGGCCGACAAGTCTTCGATTTCCTGCTCGCGTTCGGCGAGCGCGCGATTGCGTTCCGACATTTCGGTGCGCAGGCCCACGACACGTTTCTGCCAGCGCGCGCGCTCGGCGCCGATCCCAGCGGCGAGCTTCAGCTGCTCATCCTCGACCTGGGAGAGCCGCCGGTTGAGGTCGATTTCCGTATCGGTGAATAGCTCGAGGTCTTCTTCGGGTTCGGCGGGCTCCACGTCGGAGACCAGCTCGATTTCCTCGTTGACGAAGATCGGCGCGTCTTCGAGCTCGTCGGCGGTCGCTGCGGGCTCCCATTCGGGACCGCTCGCCAGGCGGCGCTCACCGGTCAGCTCGATGTGTTCCATCAGCTGGGTGATGTCCTCGGAGACGATGCCGTCGTCCGACGGACTCTCTTCATCCCGCTTGGTCATTGGTCCCCGATCCCCCGACCCGGTCGCCGCGCTGCCGCGGGTGCGGGTCTCATTATGTCGCAGGGCGGTCTCCCGCCAGTCAGTCAGTATCCGCGCCTGCCCTGCCTCAATTCTGTGACCTGCGTCACAGCCGCCGGTTCACCCTCAGGAACCGTGTAGGATGTTGATTATGCAGCAGATATGGCTCCTGTCGGCGACCCAGGCCCTGTGCATGTCGGGCAGTTTCCTGTTCTTCCTGCTGGGCGGGATCATCGGTTCGGGGCTGGCGCCGGCGCCCGGGCTTGCGACCCTGCCGGTGTCCCTGGTCATCGTCGGGCTGGCGGCAAGCGTCCTGCCGGCCGGAAAACTGATGCGCCGCCTCGGCAGGCGCTTCGCCTTCGTGATGAGCGCCCTGCTCGCCGGTCTCGGCTGCGCGATCGCGGGGCTCGGCATCCAGGCCGGCAATTTCTGGATGTTCTGCGCCGGCGCACTGATGCTGGGCGCCAACAACGCGATGGTCATGCAGTATCGCTTCGCAGCGGTCGAATACGTGGAACCCGAACGCGCCAGCAAGGCCATTTCGATCGTCATGAGCGGCGCACTCGCCGCCGCCCTGCTGGGTCCCGAGATCGCCGTGCGCGCGGCCGACATCGTCGCCGGCTCGCACTATGCCGGTTCGTTCCTCGTTGCCAGCGGCTTGTTCGTGCTGGCCGCCATCCTGCTCGCGCTGATGCCGCTCGCCACGCGCAAGGCCCAGGAGGATCCGCGGCCGCCGCGGCCGTTCGCCGAGATCGCGGCGCAACCGCAATTCCGCATCGCCGTGCTCGGGGCACTCGTCTCGTATGCCGTGATGAGCTTCATCATGACCTCGACGCCGATCAGCATGCACGTCATCGACCGGTATGACGAACTCGCGACCAAGAGCGTCATCCAGGGCCACCTGCTCGCGATGTACCTGCCTTCGCTCGCGAGCGGCTGGATCATCATGAAGCTCGGCATCCGCCCGGTGCTCGTCATGGGCGTGCTGCTGATGTCGGCTTGCGTCGCCATCGCGGCATTCGCCGGTCATGCCGTGCTGCACTACAGCTGGGCGCTCGCGCTGCTCGGCGTCGGCTGGAACCTGCTGTTCATTTCCTCGACGACGCTGCTGACCCGCTGCTATCGGCCACAGGAACGCTTCCAGGTGCAGACGATCAACGATTTCATGGTCTTCGGCGCCCAGGCCACCGCCTCGTTGATGGCGGGCGTCGCGCTCGCGACGATCGGCTGGCAACACTTGAATCTTGCGACGCTGCCCTTGCTGGCGGCGGTGCTGATCGCAGTGGCGCTGGCTGCACGCCGGAAGGGCGTACGGATCTAGCGGTCGAAGAATCCCCGGATGCGTGCGACCAGTTGTGCGGCCGGTTCCTGGAACGGCGCCGCCGTGTCCTCCGCAACCTGCAGCATCGGCTGCGCTGGCGCCACCGCCGGCTGCTGATTTCCGGCGAAGACCAGGCGGCGGATTTCGCCCGGTCGAAGCGTGGCGAGTTCGAAGGCGATCAGCGCGCCGCGCCCGACACCGACCAGGTCCACCTGTCGCAGCCGCAGCTGGTCGATCAGGTCGGCGATCGCGCCTGCCAGGCTCGCGACCGACATGCGCCCCGACGGCCCGTCGGATGCGCCGCTGCCCGGCAGGTCCGGCGCGTAGACGGAGCGATCGGTTCCGAGGAGCGCCGCGCAGCCATTGAAATCCGCACCGGTGCCGTTGTCGTCGTGCAGGAACAGGAGCGCCGTGCGTTCGTCGAAGCCACCGCTTGGCGGAAAAGCCGTCGTCAAGTGCATCTGGCCATAGCGGCAGTCCACATACATGCGCCGCGGGGATACCGTCGCCGTCGATTTCCGGATCTTCATCGCCATGTATCATGGTGCATCAAGGAGCCTGCAATGCCAAAGAACCCGCGCACATTCCTGCCGGCGGCCCTCGCGCTGGCCGCTGGACTCGCAGTCAGTCACCGCAGCACAGGCCTCGGGTCCCGACCAGGCCGCGACTTATGAAAGGATCAAGTCCCTGGCCGGCACCTGGACCGGAACGATGGAGGATCCGCTCGACGGTCCGCCGGTGACGGTGCGTTACGAGGTCGTCAGCAACGGCAAGGCCGTCGTCGAATACCAGAACCCCGGCAAGTCCTTCGAGATGGTCACGGTCTACTACCTCGCGAACGGCAAGCTGCAGGCGACGCACTATTGCGGCGCCGGCAACCAGCCGGCGTACAAGCTGGGCGAAAAATCGACCGCCGACCTCGCACAGCTCGAATTCGCGGGCGGCACGGGCTTCGATCCCGAGAAGGACGGGCACGTGCACCAGGGCGAAATCCGCTTCGTGTCACCGGACCGCATCGAGCATCGCTGGTTTCATTTCGTCGGCCCGAAGGAACTCGGTTCGACGCACTGGTTCCTGCAGCGCCAGGTCGAGGCGCCGCCCCCGCCTGCCGCGCCGCCAGCGCCCGTTGCGGAGCCTGCGCCCGCGCCGGTGCCTGCGCCGGTGCCCGCCGCATGAAGCGCCTGATCGCGGCATCGGCCCTGCTGTGCGCCGCGGGCGCCGCGTTCGCGGCGAATCCGCCGCCCGACTGCGGTGCTCCGGAATTCCGGCAGTTCGATTTCTGGATCGGAGAATTCGAGGTGCGCACGCCCGACGGAGCCGTCGCCGGGCACAACGTCATCGAGCCGACGCTGAACGGCTGCGCGCTGACCGAGCACTGGACCGGCACCGACGGCAGTGAGGGCCGCTCGGTCAATTTCTACGATCGCCGCGAGCAGCGCTGGAACCAGGTCTGGATCGACGCCCAGGGCGGCGTGCTGCGGCTTGCCGGCGGGATCACGGACGGTTCGATGCTGCTCGAGGGAACGACTCCGAACAAGGATGGCGGGATCCGGCATCACCGGATCCGCTGGACGCCGCTGCCGGACGGCAGCGTGCGCCAGCATTGGGAGTCATCGAGCGACGGCGGAGCGACCTGGACCACCGTCTTCGACGGCAATTACCGGCACCAGCACTGATTCAATACTCGTCGTACTTCCGGGCCTGGCCGCGCACGCGCTCGGCCGGGTACTTGACGGCGTTGCGCTCGAGTTTTTCGCCGGCTGCCTGCAGAAGGTCGATGTCGAGCCGGTCGGCGATCCGCACCAGGAACCACAGGATATCCGCGAGCTCCTCGGCCGCGCGCTGGCGCCGCCCGGCATCGGGCGCCGCGCTCTGCTCCTCGGTCAGCCACTGAAAAATCTCGACCAGCTCGGCCGCTTCCACCGAGAGGGCCATGGCGAGGTTCTTGGGGCTGTGGAACTGGTCCCAGTCGCGCTCCGCGACGAATGCACGGACGCGTTCCTTCAGTTCCTCGAGGTCGCGCATGGCGTCACTGTCAGCCAATCGCCGCTCGCGCGCAACGTCTGGTCGAATCCGGTTTGCCAGTGCCGCGTCCCGACCGGCAGAATCGACGCCCCATGCCTGGCCGCCCCGTGCGGCGCCGGAGTCGATACCAATGCAAGCTGCAGCCCGCTGGATGACCGCCTTGCTGGCCCTCGCGCCGATCGCGGCGCTCGCCGCGGACACCGCACCGGCACCGCTCGACGCCGAGACGATGTGGAAGATCCAGCGCGTCGGCGATCCCGCGCTGTCGCCGGACGGCCACCAGGCCGTGTTCCCGGTGACCGTCCTACGACGAAGAGCAGGACAAGGGCGAAGCGGACCTGTACCTGGTCGCGACCGCGGGGGGCGCGGCGCGGCGCCTGACCAGCATGCCCGGCAAGGAATCGGAAGCGGCCTGGAGCCCGGACGGGCGCTGGATCGCCTTCGTCGCGAAGCGCAGCGACGACAAGGAATCGCAGCTCTACCTGCTGCCGACCGATGGCGGCGAAGCGTCAAGGTCGGCGACATACCGACCGGCGTGTCCGCGCCGAAATGGTTTCCGGATTCGAAGCGCATCGCCTTCATCTCGCGCGTCTGGCCCGACCTGCCGGACTGGAAGAAGGCCGGCGAGCGGCTGAAGGAGCGCGAAGACTCGAAGATGAAGGCGCAAGCCTGGAGCAGGCCGCCGATCGCCTACTGGGATCACTGGATCGACGACCGGCATGCGCATGTGTTCTCGATCGCGCTAGAGGGCGGGACGCCCACCGCGATCACGCTCGGCACCGGATACGAGCTGACGCGCCAGGAACTCGACGACAACGCCTATGCCATATCGCCGGACGGCAACGAGATCGCGTTCGTCGCCGACATCGACCCGACCGGCGTCGACCAGAATTTCGACGTCTTCGTCGTGCCGGCGACCGGCGGCAAGGCGCGCGACCTCACGACCGACAATTCCTGCGACGACGAGAATCCCCAGTACAGCCCCGACGGCCGCTGGCTCCTGTTCACGCGCCAGACGATCAAGGGTTTCTACGGCGATTCGTACCAGGCCTGGCTCGTGGACCGGAAGACCGATGCGCGCCGCCGGCTCGCGGCGGACTGGGACCGCTCGCTGAACGGCATGGTCTGGTCGCCCGACTCGAAGACCCTCTACGCCGCGATCGATGATGCCGGCACCGACCGCGTCCACCGCATCGACGTCGCGACCGGCCGCCATGCGCCGGTGACCTCGGCCTCGAGCTACTCGAACCTCGCCATCGCGGGCTCGCCCGCGACGCTCATCGGGCTGCGCCAGTCCTTCAGCGAGCCGCCGACCCTCGTGCGCATCGGCACGCGCGACGGCGCCGTGAGCCAAGCTGTCGGACTTCAACGACGCGCTGCTGGCCGGCGTCGCGTTCGGCAAGGTCGAGAGCGTGACCTACCGCGGCGCGGGCGGCGACGACATCCAGATGTGGGTCGTGTATCCGCCGGGCTTCGACCCCGCCAGGAAATATCCGCTTTACCTGTTGCTTCACGGCGGCCCGCACAACGGCGTCGCCGATGCCTGGACCTTCCGCTGGAACGCGCAGGTGTTCGCGGGCTGGGGCTATGTCGTCGCCTGGCACAATTTCCACGGCTCGAGCGGCTTCGGCCAGGCATTCACGGACTCGATCAACCCGGACCACATCACGAAGCCCTACCAGGACACGATCGCCGCGGCCGACTGGTTCGCAGCGAAGCCCTGGATCGACCGCGACCGCCTGACCGCCGGCGGCGGCAGCTACGGCGGCTTCCTCGCGGCGACGCTGAACGGCAAGCCGCATCCGTTCAAGGCGCTGGTTGCGCATGCCGCCGTGTACAGCGAGTACGCGCAGTACGGCGCGGATTACGGCGCCGGCAAGCGGCGCTTCTTCGAGGCCTGGGAGCGTCCCGAGGAATTCGCGCGTTATTCGCCGAATACCTACGCCGCCAATTTCTCGACGCCGACGCTGGTCGTCGTCGGGGAACTCGACCAGCGCGTGCCGCTCAACAACGGCATCGAATATTTCAACACGCTGCAGAACCGCGGCGTCGAGAGCCGCCTGATCTATTTCCCGGACGAGAACCACTGGGTCCTGAAGCGGCAGAACTCGATCTACTGGTACAAGGAAGTCCGGGACTGGCTCGAGCATTACGCGCCGGCCGGCGCCCGCTGACACGGAGACACGCATGAAGATGACGAGACGCAGCATCCTGCAAGACCGCGGCCGGAACGGCGCTCGCGATGGCGGCCGGCCGGCTGTCGGCCGGCGAGCAGCAGCCGAAGACGATGCTCATCCTCGGCGGCACCGGCTTCATCGGCCCGCACGTGACCGAGCAGGCGCTCGCGCGCGGCTGGAAAGTCACGCACTTCAACCGCGGCAAGCGCGACCCGGACGGCGTCGAGAGCGTCGAAACGCTGCACGGCGACCGCAAGGGCCAGCTCGATGCGCTGAAGGGCCGCAGCTGGGACGTGGTGGTGGACAACACGGGCTATATCCCGAAGTACGAGAAGATGTCGGCGGACCTGCTCGCGCCGAATACCGGCTACTGCCTCTATATCTCGAGCATCTCGGCCTACGCGGCCTTCGACAAGCCGAACGACGAAGACTCGCCGCGCGGCGTGCTCGCCAACATCGACGAGGAACAGGTCACGAACGATTCCTACGGCCCGATGAAGGCGCTCTGCGAGGACTACGTGCGCCAGGCTTACGGCAAGCGCTCCTCCATCGTGCGCCCGGGCTACATCGTGGGCCCGCTCGACCCGACCGACCGGTTCACCTACTGGCCGGTGCGCGTCGCGCGCGGCGGCGAGATGGCGCGTGCCCGGCACGCCCGCGGACCCGATCCAGATCATCGACGTGCGCGACCTCGCGCACTTCATGCTGGATCTCGTCGAGCGCCGCGTGGACGGATTCTTCAACGCCGTCACGCCGCCGGGCGCGATCACGATGGGCGGGCTCTTCGACTCGAGCAAGAAGATTTCCGGCGCCAACACGCAGGCGACCTGGATCGACGAGGACTTCGTCGCCTCCGTGCTGAAGCCCGAGGAAATGAACTTCGCGCCCTGGGGGCCGATGCGCGGCGTCGAGGCCGGCGCCTCGCTGACCGGCATCAAGCTGTCGGTCGCCCAGGGGCTGACGAGCCGCCCGCTCGACGACACCGTGCGCGACACCCTCGCCTGGCACGCGACCCGCCCGCCAGAGCGGCAGGCGGCGCTGCGTTCCGGGTTGACCCCCGAGCTGGAAGCGAAGCTGCTCGAAGCCTGGCGCGCGCGAAAACCGGCCTGAATGACGGGGCTGGCCGCACCGGCCCCGTTCGGCGTTAAGATGCCCCCGTCAGGCCGGATCCTGGGGGAGCCCATATGCGCACGGTCAGGCAACTGCTCGACGACAAGCCGAAGGCTGTACACACGGTCAATACCGAGGACCCGGTCCGCGCGGCAATCCAGTTGATGGCCGATCATTTCGTCGGCGCGCTGCCGGTGCTCTCCGGCGGCAAACTGGTCGGCATCGTCTCGGAGCGCGATTACGCGCGCAAGGTCGTGCTGATGGGCCGCAATTCCAACGAGACGACGGTCGCGACGATCATGAGCGCGCCCGTCATCCACGTCGGGCCGCAAAATTCCGTCAACGACTGCATGGTGCTGATGACCGACAAGCGCATCCGCCACCTGCCGGTCGTCGAGAACGACCGCTTGATCGGCGTGATCTCGATCGGCGACTGCGTCAAGTGCGTCATCGACGAGCAGAAGCACGAGATCGACGATCTCCGGCGCTACATCGCCGGCTGAGCTTCACCAGCTGCCGGTGTTCGGCATCGACGCCCAGGGCTCGCGGGGCGGCAATGCAGCGCCCTTCTGCAGCAATTCGATCGACACACTGTCCGGCGAGCGCACGAAGGCCATGTGCCCGTCGCGCGGCGGCCGGTTGATCGTGACGCCCGCGGCCCTGAGCCTCGCGCACAACGCGTAGATGTCGTCCACCTGGTAGGCGAGATGGCCGAAGGCGCGGCCCATCGTGTACTGCTCCGGGTCCCAGTTCCAGGTCAGCTCGACCTGCGCCTCGTCGTCGCCCGGCGCGGCGAGGAACACGAGCGTGAAGCGCCCGCGTTCGTTGACGTGGCGATCGAGCTCCACGAGCCCGAGCTTGTTGCAGTAGAAATCGAGCGACTGGTCGAGGTCGGTGACCCGGACCATCGTGTGCAGGTATTTCATGCGAGGAAATTTACCAGAACGCCCGCGAGCGCGCCGCCGCCGATGATCCACAGCACGTCGATGCGGGTGCGCAACAGCAGGACGAGCGCCACGCCGCGATCGCGATCGCCGGCCACTGCGGTGCGGCGGGCCCGGCGGGAAAGAACACCGCCATCGCGAACATTCCCGCGAGGCTTGCGATCACGCCGACCGCCGCCGCCGTGATGCCGGCGAGCGCGCCAGCGAGCCGCGGGATCGCGGTCAGGCGCTCGACATAGGGCGCGCCGACCAGGATGAAGATGAAGGACGGCAGGAAGGTCGCCCAGGAAGTCAGCAGCGCCGTCCCTCGTGGCGGTCACCGCGGCGCCGGCTGTTCCCGGCGCATTCCAGCCCGCCATGAAGCCGATGAACTGCAGCACGATGATCAGCGGACCGGGCGTCGTTTCGGCGAGCGCGAGACCGGTCACCGTCTGCGCCTGCGTGAGCCAGCCATGGACTTCGACGGCCTGCTGGCTGACCCAGGCGAGCACCGAATAGGCGCCGCCGAAAGTGACGAGCGCGGCGCTCGTGAAGAAACCGTAGACCTGCGCATAGAGCGAATCCCGGCCGGCCAGCGCAAGCACCAGTGCCGCAGGAATCGCCCACAGCGCGATGCCGGCGGCGAGCGCACGCCAGGGAAACGCGGTTGGGAGCGGCGGCAACGGAGAGCGGCTCACCCCTTCGCATCAGGGCGCCCGCGAGGGCCGCCGCAAGCAGCAGCACCGGGAACGGCGCGAGCTTCCAGGTCATCACAGCCCAGGCAACGACCGCGATCAGCAGGTACGCCGCCGAAGTCAGCGCGCGGCGCCCGATCCGCCAGAGCGCCTGCAGCACGAGCGCGACGACCGTCGCGCGCAGGCCGAACAACAGCGCCGCGATAGCAGGCACCGAGCCATGCATTGCATAGACGAAGGACAGGCCGAGCAGCAAGAGGATCGCGGGCACGATGAAACAGAGGCCCGCGACGATGCCGCCGAGCGTGCCGTGGAACCGCCAGCCGAGGTAGATCGCGAGCTGCAAGGCCTCCGGCCCCGGCAGCAGCATGCAGAAATTGAGCGCATTCATGAACGGCCGCTCTTCGAGCCAGCCGCGCCGTTCGACGATCTCGCGGTGCATGATCGCGATCTGCCCTGCCGGCCCGCCGAAGGAGATGAAGCCGAGCTTCAGCCAGAAGCGGAAGGCCTCGCGGCGAGTGGGAGGGCTTAGCGGCGGAATAGCAGCCAGCTCAGGTAGACGATCAGCGCGAACACGATCGGCAGCACGATCGCGATCGAGCGGCGTGCGGTCTTCATGATGCCCATGCCGCGCGATTGCAGTTCTTCGGCGCGGTCCTGCAGGCGCTCGGCGCGCTCGGCCTGGCGGCGGAAGACCTCGAACTGTTCCTTCTGCAGCGCCAGCGCTTCCGCCTGGCGCGCAAGCTGCGTCGCCTGATTGTCGCGGATCTGCTCGAGCAATTGCGCAATGCGCGCGCCGTCCTGATCCATTGCTGCGGCTCCTTCAGCGATCGGTGATCGGCGCGTACCAGGGCAGCGCCCTGAAATTTGCGATCCAGGCACCAATCGCCGGATAGTCCGCGAGCCGGTAGCCCGCCTCCTCCGCGACGTGCGTGTAGGCGAAGAGCGCAATGTCCGCGAGCGTCACTTTGTCTCCCACCAGCCAGCGCCGGCCCTTCAGTCCCTGCTCGAGGACCGCGAGCGCATCAGCACCGCGCTGAAAGCGCTCCTGGTAGCGCTCGCCGAAATCCGCCGGCGATTTCTTCAGCGACGTGAGCCAGAAGCGCACGGTGCCGATGCCCGGCTCGAGCTGGTACTGCTCGAAGCACATCCACTGCCACATCAGCGCGCGCTCGTAGGGATCGGAAGGGATCAGCGCAGAGCCTTCCGCCAGGTAAGCGATGATCGCGTGGCTCTCGGCGATCGGCCCGCGGCCCGGCACGACCAGCAACGGGATCTTGCCGTTCGGATTGATCGCGAGATATTCAGGAGTGCGCGTAGCGCCGGCGACGATGTTCATCTCCCTGAGTTCGTAGGGCATGCCGAGCGCCTTCATCACGAGGCGGCACTTGTAGCCGTTGCCGGAAGGCAGGTAGTCGTACAGCACGAGGCTCATGAACGGGACTCCAGCAGGAGATCGCGTGCGGCGCGCGCGGCGCGCAGGCCGGACATGTGGGCGCCGTGCAGCGTGCCGTAGGCAGTCTGCTCCGTGTGCTCGCCGGCGAATACGAGGCGCCCGCCAACCGGGCGCGTCAGCAGCGCACGGGCGCCGAAGCGTCCGGGCAGGCAGTGCGAATACGAGCCGCGGCTCCAGGGGTCGCCGGCCCAGGCGGTCGTCGCGCCGCGATCGAACTGGCGCCGCACCTCGCCGCCCAGCATCGTCGTGAGTTCGGCAAGCGCGTGCTCGATCATCGCCGCCTCGCCCGCCGCCTCGAGTTCCTGCGCCAGGCGGCCGGCGGAGAGGCCGACGCAGAAATTCTCGCCCCACATCCGCGTCAGGTATTCCAGGCCGCGGCTGTCGCTGCGGCGCAGCATCATGATTTCCAGGCTTTCATTCGGGAACACGTTGCGCTTGAAGCGCAGCGCGACCTTGTTCATCACGCCGAGCGGCAGGTCGTGATGCGCCTGGAGCACCTCGACCGGCAGGTAAGGCGAGAAGATCACCGCGCCTGCGGTGATGACGGACGTCGGCAGTGCGACGATCGCGACGCGCGCGCGTGCCGTTCCCGCCGGCGTCTCGGCGACGACGCCGCGGCCGTCCCAGCGGATGCGCGTCACCGGCGTGCGCAGCCGCACCTCGACGTCCTTCGCATAAGTCGCGAGGAAGCTGCCGTAGCCGCGCGGGATCATCAGGTCCGCGCCTTTCTCGATGAACTGCTGCGAGTCCAGCACGGAATAATTCGCGGCTTCGATCCCTTCCCAGCCCGTCAGGCCCGCCGCGGCCATCGGATACCAGGGATCGGCGAGCGTCGCCTGCGTCAGCGCGGCCTCGGCCGGGATGTCGAGCCCGCGCCGGGCCGCTTCGCCCATCTCACGCGTGATGCGCTCGCGGACGGCGCGAAGCCCAGCGGTGTCCGCGCCGCTCATGCGTTTCGAACCGTCGTAGACATGGCGCGGATACTCGTCCGCGATCAATTCGAAGCCGGCCTGGCGCGCGATCGGCACCAGCGGATTGACTTCGGAGGCGTGCAGCCAGGAGCAGCCGCGGTCCCAGGGCACGCCGAGACTCGCATCGGTGAATGCGCGCCCGCCGATGCGATCGCGCGCCTCGAGAACCAGCACGCCGATGCCCGCGGCCTGCAATTCCTTCGCCGCGGTAAGGCCCGCGCCGCCGGCGCCGATCACGATGACTTCGATCGGAGCCGCCTGCGCCAGCAGTCGCGTGCTGAAGGCGCCGGATGCGGCCGCGGCGCCGATGCCCTGCAAGACCTGCCTGCGATTCAACACGCGATGGCGCTCCGCCAGACCCGCAGCTTGCGAAGATAACTCATCCCGGCATGCGCCGGGCTGGTCGAGGGCAGCAGCAGGCACTCCAGTTTGCAGCCGGTCGGCAATTGACCCTGCACATGGCGGCGCCAGGCGGCCTCGGCCTTGCGGCCATTGAAGCAGACACGCGCGACGCGCGCGTGGCTCGCGAGGAAAGCCGCGAAATCGTTGACCACGATGGATTCATCGTCGATCGCCGCATCGAGGCTGCCCTGCCGGACGCAGCTTCCGATCACGTCCCACAGCGCGATGCCGGCCGCCGTGAGCGCAGACTTGCGCCGCGCATAGGGCGCCGCCGGATCGAAACCGTACAACTCTCCGACGATGCGCCAGAACTGGTTGCGCGGATGCGCGTAGTACTCGCCGGCCGCGAGCGACGCGACGCCCGGCATGCTGCCGAGCACCAGGATCCGCGCGCTGTCCCGCGCGACCGGCGGAAATCCGCAAATCAATTTGCTCAAGTTGGTGCCGGTGTACAGATTCGTAGTAGTCCAATACAGGATAGCCACGGACTTGTGCACCAGCACCAAATTCGCAAAAAGAAAGGCCCGCCGAAGCGGGCCTTTCATCAGCAGAGAAAGTGGAGCCTTACCAGCGCCCACCGCCACCGCCGCCACCACCGCCACCGCCGGAGCGGAAGCCACCACCGCCGCCGCCCGGACGACCACCGCCACCGGGACGGCCACCGCCGCCGGCACCTCGGGGACGATCCTGCGCTTCATTGACGCGCAGCTGACGACCGCCCAGCGAGAAACCGTTCAGGGCCTCGATGGCCTTTGCGGCCTCGGCCTGCGGCATTTCGACGAAGCCAAAGCCGCGCGGACGACCGGTTTCACGATCGGACGGCAGCGCAACGGACTCGACCGTGCCATGTGCGGCGAACAGGTCGCGAACCTGTGTTTCGGTCGCCGAGAAAGGCAGGTTTCCAACGTAGATCTTCATGACTCAAGCTCTCACTTTTCATTAACAATGGGCCGCGATCCGCCATCAATCCGATGAACGGTAGTGGCCACTACTACACGGCAGGAAACACGGTCGGGATCGTCTGGCGGGCGTAGGCCTGGCTAGGGCGAACCTTCGAACAGCTCCTGTCACCTGATCGCTGACGGACTGCGATCGGCGCGGAGAATAACACGGTGCCCTGACCGGCACCATTTCCGCCCGTATCCGGCGCCCGACCATGGGTGGAACCTGGCGATTTCGTGAATCAATCCAACCGCTTGCGGAAGCGCGCGGCTGCCAGCGAGAACATGACGACCAGAAACAGGACCAGCTTCAGCAGCGGCACGTGCATGTCGGCAAGCGTCGCCCCACGGAGCGTAATCCCGCGGATGATCTCGTTGAAATGGGTCAGCGGAAGGACCTGGGCAAGCCCCTGGGCGAAGGGCGGCATGCCCTCGAAGGGGAACATGAAACCCGACAGCAGGATCGAGGGCAGCATGGTCACGAAGGCCATCTGGAAGGCCTGGAACTGGGTCTGGGCGATGGTCGAGATGAAGAGGCCCAAAGCCAGCGCCGCGGCGATGAACACGAGCGCCCCGAGATAGAGGTCGATCAGCCGTCCCGCCATCGGCACGCCGAACAGCAGGCGCCCGACCGCGAGGATCAGCGTCGTCTGGACGAGCCCGATCAGCACGTAGGGCAGGAGCTTGCCCGCCAGCAGCTGGCCGCGCGTCACCGGCGTCGTGATCAGGAGCTCGAGGTTGCCGCGTTCGCGCTCGCGGACGATCGCGCCCGACGTGAAGATGACCATGGTCATCGTCAGGATCGTGCCGATCAGCGCCGGCACGATCTGCACGGCGGTGCGGCGCGCCGGGTTGTACTCGGTGCGGATCTCGAAGTGTGCTGGGCCACCAGCGCCCGACCCTGCACGTCGCAGCACGGGCATCGAGCCGAGCCCCTGTGCCAGGTCCTCCAGGGAAGGCTGGCTGCCGTCCACCAGCAGTTGCACGGCGGCCCGGTCGCCCTCGAACAGGCGGCGTTCGACGTTTGCCGCGATCACGATGCCGACCCGCGCGTCGCCGCGCTGCATCAGTTTCTGCAGCTCGAACTCGCTGCCGGCCACGTGGACGACGCGCAGCACCTGGGTCGCCTGCAGGTCGCCGACCAGCTGCCGCGACAGCGACGTGCGCGACTGGTCGAGCACCGCGGCATCCACGTCGCGCACGTCGAAGTTGATCGCGTAGCCGAACAGCAGCATCTGCAGCACCGGCACGCCGATGATCATCCCGAAGGTGACGCGGTCGCGCCCGAGCTGCCGCGCTTCCTTCGCGGCGATCGCCAACAGGCGCTCGAGCCAGATCATGCCGCGCGCCCCACGTCCGGGGGCTTGCGCAGGATCGTCGCGGCGACGAACACGTCCTCGAGCGTCGCGCCGACCTTTTCGACGCGCGCCTCGGCGCAGTGGCCGGCGAGCGCCGCGCGCAGCTCGCGCTCGGGCTCCGCGAGCTCACGATGGACGAGCACGTGCAGCCGGTTGCCGAGCTGCGCCATGCTCCTGACGGCCGGCACCGTCGCGAGCACGCGCCGGACCGCGGTCAGGTCCGGGCATTCGATCTCGATCACGGTCGCGTCGATGTCGCGCGCGAGCTCTTTCGGCTCGCCCTCGGCGGCGATGCGCCCGAGGTCGAGGATCGCCAGCCGATGGCAGCGCTCGGCCTCGTCCATGTAATGCGTCGAGACCAGGATCGTCGTGCCGGCTGCCACCAGCGCGAACAGGTTCTCCCAGAAATCGCGGCGATTCTGCGGGTCCACCGCGCTCGTCGGCTCGTCGAGCAGCAGCAGTTCCGGGTCGTGCAGCGTCGCGGCAGCGAGCGCGAGGCGCTGGCGCTGACCGCCGGAGAGCGTCCCGGCGCGCTGTTTCACGAAGCCCGCGAGGTCGTAGTCGCGGATCCGGTCCGCCATGCGCGCGCGCCGCGTCGGGCCGTCGAGCCCGTAGATGCGGCACATGAAGTCGAGGTTCTCGGTGACGGTCAGGTCGTCCCACAGCGAGAAGCGCTGGGTCATGTAGCCGAGCTTGCGGCGCACGGTCTCGGCCTCGCGCGGCACCTCGTGGCCGAGCACGTTGACCGTGCCCTTCGTGGGCACCAGCAGGCCGCACAGCATGCGGATGGTCGTGGACTTTCCGGAGCCGTTGGGGCCGAGGAAGCCGTAGATCTGCGCACGCGGCACGTCGAGGTCGATGCCGTCGACCGCGGTGACAGCGCCGAAGCGGCGCGTCAGCCCGCGCGCGGAAATCGCGACGCTCACTGCCCGGCCTGGTGGTCCAGCATCGTCACTTCGACCGGCATTCCGGTCGGCAGGGCCGCCGCCGCGGGTTCCGTTAGCACGACTTCCGCGAGGAACGACAGGCGGCTGCGGTCGCGCTCGTTGAGCGCGTAATAAGGCGTGAACGCCGCATCCGACGATACGTAGCGCAGGACGCCGCGCCAGTCGTGATCCGTGCCGTCGATGCGCACCGTCGCAGGACTGCCCGCCTTCACCGAGGCGCGCTGTCGGCTCGGGAATGAAGACCCGTGCATAGGGCTGGCCCGCCGCGAGCAGCACGGCGACCGGCGCGCCGCGCGGCGGGCGTTCGCCCAGCTTGTAGGGCAGCGCGTCGATGACGCCGGCGCGCGGCGCGCGCACCGTGTGGCGCGCGAGCGAGAGTTCGAGTTCCGCGACCTGGGCGCGCGCGCCGGCAAGCGTCGCCGCCGCCTGCTCGATCAATTCGCTGCGCGTTCCCCGCGAGAGTCCCGCAAGACGCGATTGCGCCGCCCGCTCGTCGGCCGCAGTGCTGTCGCGAAGCGCGCGCTGACGGTCGAGCGCGTTCGCCTGCAGCATGCCGTCGGCGACCAGCTTCTCGACGCGGCTGAACTCGCTGGCCTCGGCCGCGGCTTTCGATGCGGCACCCTCGACGAGCGCACGCGCCTCGAGGATCTGCTCCTTCAGCGGCCCATGGACGAATTCCGCCATCCGCTGTTCCGCCTGGTCCGCCGTCGCGCGCGCCTGCGCAAGGCGCGACTCGACGTCCGCGGGATCGAGGCGCAACAGCATCTGGCCCTCGGTCACGGCGTCGCCCTCGCGGACCGCGACTTCGATGATGGGTTCCTGGGCCTCAGCGCCGAGTTCCACCCGGTCGCGCTCCAGCGTCCCGAGCAGCGCACCGCCGTCGCCGCCGCAGGCGGCGAGCGCCAACGCCGCGGCTGAAACCAGTGCCCGACACGCCCGCATCATCCTGTGTCTCCAGCCCCGAATTCACGGATAATAGCAACCATGCGCGCCCGTATCGCCATCGCCCTGTGGGCGAGCCTAGCAATCGCCGTACCAGCGGGTGCGGCCGACGGAGACCAGCCGATGATTTCGATCGCCATCCACGGCGGCGCCGGTGTGATCAGCCGGTCCTCGATGACCGCCGAAAACGAGAAGGCTTACCGCGCCGACCTGGAGCGCGCGCTCGACGCGGGTTACAAGGTTCTCGAAAGCGGCGGCTCGAGCCTCGATGCGACCGTCGCGGCCGTGAAGATCATGGAAGATTCACCGCTTTTCAATGCCGGCCTCGGCGCGGTGTTCAACCACGAAGGCATCAACGAACTCGACGCCGCGATCATGGACGGCGCGACGAAGAAGGCCGGCGCGGTCGCCGGCGTGCGTCACGTCAAGAACCCGATCGAGCTCGCGCGCACGGTCATGGAACGGTCGCCCCACGTGCTGCTGACCGGCGAGGGCGCGGAGGAATTCGCGCTGGAACAGGGCGTCACGCTGGTGCCGCGCAGTTATTTCTACACCGAGCGGCGCTGGCAGCAGCTCGAAGAAGCGCGGCGCGGCGACAAGCTCGCATCGGCCGACGAGGACATCGGGTTCTTCAGCACGGTCGGCGCGGTGGCGCGCGACCGCAACGGCAACCTCGCGGCGGCGACCTCGACCGGCGGCATGACCAACAAGCGCTGGGGCCGGATCGGCGACTCGCCGATCATCGGCGCCGGCACCTATGCCGACAACGATTCCTGCGCGGTCTCGGCGACCGGCAGCGGCGAGTACTTCATGCGCGCAGTCGTCGCGCACGAGATCTGCGCGCGCGTGCGCCTCACCGGCGTCAGCGCCGCCGACGCGGCGAAGGACGTCGTGCACAAGATGCTGGTGGACATCGGCGGGGACGGCGGCGTCATCGTCGTCGACAGGAACGGCGTGCTGACGATGGATTTCAACACCGAGGGCATGTTCAGGGCGGCACGCGATTCGCGCGGCCGACACGAGATCGCGATCTACTGAGCCTGCGGCGGCCCGCCGCCTTCCGCGGCGTGGCGCCGGAAATAGCCCGTCTTCATGTGCTCGTATTCTTCCTGCAGCAGGTGCCAGCGATTGCGCCCGCCGTCCTTTGCCGCATAGAGCGCCTGGTCGGCGAGCTGCAGCAGCCCGGCGCTGCTGCGCCGCGCGACCGGCTGGACGCAGGCGACGCCCACGCTGATGGTCAGAACCGGCGCGGCGCCCGAGTCCTGGTGCGGGATGCCGAGCCTCCGCATTTCCTCCAGCAGCCGCTCCGCGACATCGCTCGCATGGGCCTGGGTCGTGTCGTACAGCACGATCGCGAATTCCTCGCCGCCGTAGCGGGCGACGAGGTCGAGCGGACGGCGCGCGAACTGGGCCAGTACATTCGCGACCGCCTTCATCGCCTCGTCGCCGGCCTGGTGCCCGTAACGGTCGTTGTAGGCCTTGAAGTGATCGATGTCCGCGAACAGCAACGCGATCGGCCGGTTCTCGCGCACCGCGTGCTGCCAGACGTGGCCGAGATGCTCGTCGAAGCGGCGGCGGTTGTAGATGCCGGTCAGGCCGTCGCGCTGCGCGACCTCGTCGAGCAACTGCGCCTCCAGCCAGGCCATGCGGCGGATGTATTCCATGTTGTAAGCGCCGACGGCGCACAACAGGTTCGCGACAAAGAGCATGGTGAGGAAATTGGTCAGCTCGAGCGCGGACATGTTCATCGAGCGAGCGGCGACGGTATAGAAGGCCATCGCCAGCAGGCACGCGAGGAGCGCCGAGCGGAACGGCAGGCCGAACAGGAAATAGATCGCAATCGTGCCGATGACCAGCCGCGCGAACAGGCGGTCCTCGCCCAGGCTCCACGCCCACAAGGTGACCCAGGCGACGACCATCAGTACGACCGGCAGCAGCACCGTCATCAGGCGCGGGTACCAGGCCTCGGCCCGCGGCACGTAAGTCAGCCCGTATGCCAGGATCATCGTCGGGACCAGCACGCCGATGCGCAGGTAGTTCGGCAGCAGCGCGCCGACTTCCGGCATCACGACGTGCTCGATCTCGAACATGACCAACAGGCTCAGGGCGACGATCCCGAGGCTTGCGCGCAGGAATCTCAGGTCGCTCCGGAATTGCTCGGCGCGGTAAGTGGCCTCGAGGCCCGGCCGGAAACGCAGCCAGCGAAAGCCCAGCCGCAGTTGCTCGGCTACCGGCGAAGCGGTGAGCGCCTCCTGGCCCATGGGCTAGCCGGTCAACCCGGGATTTCTACCCCGTCCGTGGGGTTCGTCTGGCGGGCATCCTTCCCGGTCACGGCTGCAAGGTGAGTGCGCATGCAATGGGGCGGAAGTATATGGACCGGCCGCGAGCCGTGTCCGGGATTCGCCCGGCAATTCCCGCAAGCACCTGATTCGGCCTGTAATATGTCAAACCAGAGTGCCGGCCAGATAGCGTTCGACAAAGTCCCGGAACGGCAACTTGTCGGCCGCTTCCACCGCCCGCTGCTGCGCCAGCGATTCGCGGGCTTCGCCCTGAAGCTCCGCCAGGCGCCGTTCGTTGGGCGGATAGAGGTCGCGGAAATAGTCGCGGTGCAGGCGCGACATGCCGAGCGCCAGCTCGAAGAAGGACGTTCCCTGGCGGCTCATCTCGTCGAGCAGCCGCGTCGACGGAAGCTCCGCGGGATTGGCAAGCTTCGCGCGCTGCAGCGCGAGCGCCGTCGCGAAAGGTTTCGCATCGTCCCCGGAGTCCAGCAACTCGCAGATGCCCTGCATCTGATCGAGGATCTCCCCCGCCCAGTCGGCTAGCGCTAGCGGCTGCGGCTCGGACCACAGCACGAGTCCCGGCTCGCGGCCGCGGCTCGCGACCTGCACGTGATTGTCCTCGTAGCGCAGGGACTGTTCGGCCGACAATGGCGGGCTGTCGCGCAACAGGCACAGCGCGGCGAAGGCCTCGAGGAAATACAGCTTGCGCTGGTTGACGCCGACGGGGTCGAAAGCGCCGACGTCGAGCGAACGCATCTCGACGTACTGCACGCCGGCGCGCTGCAGCGCCCTGGTCGGCCGCTCGCCGGAGCGCGCGACGCGCTTCGGGCGGATGAAGCTGTAGTACTCGTTCTCGATCTGCAGCAGGTTGGCGTTCAGCTGACGCCACTCGCCGTCCACCTCGACGCCGTAGGCTTCGTACTCCGGATGCGGCGTCGAGATCAGATGCGCCAGGTCGCGGATGTACTCCTGCAACGAGTTGACGGAGACATGCACGCCGGCCTGGCTCTTGTTGCGGTAGCCCAGGTCGCTCATGCGCAGCGACGTTGCAAACGGGGCGACCAGCGTGCCGCGGCCGCGCGCCTCGAGTCCCTCCGGTATGTCGCGGCCCGCGAAGAAGGAGCGACAGACGCCCGGCGACACGCCGAACAGGTACAGGATCAGCCAGCCGAAGCGCCGGTAGTTCCGCAACAGCGCGAAATAAGACTCGTCGACGAAGTCCTGGCCCTTTACTTTCGATTCGCGCACGTGCTCGAGAACCGGCCAGAACTGCTCCGGGAACGAGTAGTTGAAGTGCACGCCCGAGATCGCCTGCATCACGCGCCCGTAGCGCAGTCCGAGGCCGACGCGGTAGACGTGCTTCATGCGCCCGATGTTCGAGCTGCCGTACTTCGCGATCGGGATCTCGGCGTCGCCGCCCAGCACGCAGGGCATGCTCGTGACCCACAGCAATTCGTCGCCCATGTGCCGGTAGACGAACTGGTGGATGTCGCAGAGGTACTGCTGCAGTTCCCAGGTCTCGGCGAAGGGCGGCGTGACGAGCTCGATCAACGCCTCGGAGTAATCGGTCGTGATGTTCGGGTGGGTCAACGCCGACCCCAGGGCCTGCGGGTGCGGGGTCTGCGCGATCCGCCCCTCCGGCGTGACCCGAAGCGCCTCGCGCTCGATTCCCTTCAGGCCGCCCTTCAGGACGCCGCGTTCGCGGGCATTGACGAGCCCCGCAAGCCGGCGTTCGAACTGGGCATCGGAGCGTCTCGCGGGCATAAGTCGGCCATTCTGCGGTCCGTGCTGGCGAACGCAAGTCGGGGCCGGCGGGTCCAACTGGCAGGCTTGGTCCTGCCACGGACAGACGTTACATTGGGGGGCAGGCCCGCCTTCAGCCGGCGTTCACGCGCCCGGGGGCATGTTGGGGTCATGAAGAAGTCGATCGCTTTCGTCACGCTGGCCATCGTCGCGCTCTGGGCCCAGGGCGCCGCTGCGGATTCCTTCCGCTGCGGCACGCGCCTCGTCAGCGACGGCGACAGCACGGACAAGGTGGAGGCGCTTTGCGGGCCGCCCACTTCCATCCAGCGCCACGACATCCTGCGCCGGCCGATCCAGTGGATCCACGGCCGCCCCTACTACATGTCATTCGATCCGGTCGAGGTCCCGGTCGAGTACTGGACCTACAACCTCGGGCCCAACAAGCTGATGCGGCGGCTCAAGTTCGAGGATGGCCTGCTGGTGGACGTCGAGACGCTCTCCCACGGCTACTACTCGGACAGTGACGACTGATCCGCTGATCCGGCCGATCCGGCCGGAGGACGACCCCGCGATGGCCGCGATCATCCGCGAGGTCATGACGAGCTTCGGCGCGTACGGGCCCGGCTATTCCATCAACGACCCTGAAGTGGATGCGATGAGCGCGCATTACCCCGAGCCGCGCGCCGCATTCTTCGTCGTCGAGCACGGCGGCTGCGTACTGGGCGGCGGCGGCATCGGCCCGCTCGCAGGCAGCAGCCCGGATACCTGCGAACTGCGCAAGATGTATTTCCTGCCGGAACTGCGCGGCCGCGGCTTCGGCGAAAAGATGCTGCAGCGCTGCCTCGAAGCGGCGCGCCAACGCGGCTACCGGCGCTGCTATCTCGAGACGCTGACCCACATGGAAGCCGCGCAAGGGCTCTATGGGAAGGCGGGATTCACGCGGCTGCCCGGCGCGCTCGGCGCGACCGGTCACGGCGGCTGCAATCGTTTCTACCTGCTGGAACTCTGAGCGGCAAGCGCCTGCCGTGAAGTGAATTCGTAGCGCCAGATCAGCATGACGGCGCAGACGAAGAGCCCCGCGATCAGGCCCGCCCAGATGCCCGCCGGCCCGATGCGCTGGTGGATGCCGAACCACCAGGCGAGCGGAAAACCGATCAACCAGTACGCCGTGAAGTTGAGCGCCATCGGCACCTTCGCGTCCTTGAAGCCGCGCAGCGCCCCCGCGGAACCGACCTGCAGCCCGTCCGGAATCTGAAAGATCGCGACGAAGAGCAGGAGGTACGCCGCAAGCGCCTGCACGCCGGGATCCGAAGTGTAGGCCGCGGCGATGCCGTGCCGCGCCGCCAGGATCACGAGCGACGACAGCGCCATGATCATCCCGCACATCGCGATGCCGGCCCAGCCGGCGAGTCGCGCGGCCGCCGCATCGCCGCGCCCGGCCTGGTGCCCGACATGGATGGTCGTCGCAGAATGCAGCGACAGCGGGATCATGAACATCAGCGAGGCGTAGTTGATCGCAATCTGGTGTGACGCGACGATTTCTTCGCCGAGCGTGCTCATCAGGAGCGCCGCCACCGCGAACAGGCCGCCCTCGGACACGACGGAACCCGCGATCGGCAGGCCGAGCGCGAGGATTTCGCGGAGCGCCGCCGGGTCCGGCCGCTCGAAGTGCTGGAACAGGTTGAAGCGCGCATAGATCGCGTGGCGGCGCTGGTAGGCATGCATCGTCACGAGCATCGACCAGTAAGCGAGCGCGGTTGCGATGCCGCAGCCGGTCGCGCCGAGCGAAGGGATGCCCAGGCTTCCGCGCGTGAACAGCAGGTTGCCCGCCAGGTTGACCGAGAGCCCGATCACGGCCGTGTACATCACGGGCCGCGTCCAGCCGATTCCCTCGCTCGTGTAGCGGTGGGCGAGGAAGGCGAGCATCGCCGGCATGCCGAAGCACATCGCGTGGACATAGCCCGACGCGTGCGGAATCGCGCGCGGATCGGTGCCGAACCACTCGAGCACCGGCACGACGCACAGCAGCGCAGCGACCAGCGGCACGGCCAGCATCTGCGACAGCCACAGTCCCTGGCGGAAGCGCCGGCCGACCTCTTCGTCGCGGCCGCCCCCGTAGGCGTGCGCGACGATCGGCGAGATGGACATCAGGATGCCGAGCCCGAACAGCCAGAACATCTGGTAGTAGCTGCCGCCGACCGCGACGCCGGCCAGCGGTCCCGGCCCCAGGCGCCCGGCCATGACCGTGTTGGTCAGCATCATGCCGCCCAGCACGAGATTGTTGACCGCGAGAGGTCCTGCGAAGCGCAGGATGGCGCGGGCGTCGTGGGGAAAGCTGTCGCTGAATCTGCCGGGGTCGGACATGGCGCAGTGGTCGCCGCGCCGTGGCGGGCTCGGGTAGATGCTGGCATTCTAGCGGATCACGCTGCGCTCACGCGCAAACCGGAGAGTCACCATGCTGGTCGGATCGCAACCCAGACGAGTCGCCGTCGTCGGCGGCGTCCGGATCCCGTTCGCGCGGGCGCAGGGCGCCTACGCCGAGGTCGGCAACCAGGAGATGCTGACGGCCTCCCTGAAGGCCGTCGTCGATCGCTTCCGGCTTGGCGGCGAACGCCTGGGCGACGTCGTCGCAGGCGCCGTGATGAAGCATTCCAGCCAGTGGAACCTGACGCGCGAGTCGCTGCTCGATTCCGGCCTGTCGCCGGAAACACCCGGCCTCGACGTGCAACGCGCCTGCGGCACCAGCCTCGAGGCCGCCATCGCGATCGGCAACAAGATTGCGCTCGGCCAGATCGACGCCGGGATCGCCGCCGGCGTGGACACGGTCAGCGACCCGCCGATCGTGTTCAGCCGCGCTTATCAGCGCCTGATGCTGCGCAGTTACCGCGGCAAGACCTTCGGCGAAAGGCTGACGCCCTGGTTCGGCCTGCGCCCGCGCCATTTCAAGCCCGTGTTTCCGGGCGTCGGCGAGCCGCGCACCAAGCTGTCGATGGGCCAGCACACCGAAAAGATGGCGCGCACCTGGCAGATCGGGCGCGCGGAGCAGGACGAGCTCGCGCTTGCAAGCCACCTGCACGCGAGCAAGGCCTGGTCCGAGGGCTTCATGTCGGACCTGGTCGTGCCCTACCTCGGGCTCACGGCGGACAACAATGTCCGTTCCGACACGAGCCTCGAGAAACTCTCGAAGCTCAAGCCATCGTTCGCCGCCGACGGCACGCTGACCGCCGGCAACTCGACTCCGATGACCGACGGCTCGGCGGCCGTTCTGCTCGCGAGCGAGGACTGGGCGCGCAAGCGCGGACTTCCCGTGCAGGCCTACCTCAGCTACGGCAAGGTCGCGGCGGTCGACTTCGTCGGCGGCGAGGGCCTGTTGATGGCGCCCGCCTATGCCGTGCCGCGCATGCTCGCGGATGCAGGCCTGAGGCTGCAGGAATTCGACTTCTACGAGATTCACGAGGCTTTCGCGGCGCAGGTCCTCTGCACGCTGAAAGCCTGGGAATCGCCGGAGTTCTGCCGCGACCGGCTCGGCCTCGCGGCGCCACTGGGTTCCATCGACCGTGCCAGGCTCAACGTCAAGGGCGGCTCGGTCGCCGTCGGGCACCCGTTCGCCGCGACCGGCGCGCGCATCATCGCGGCGCTCGCGAAGCTCCTGGCCGAGCGCGGCTCCGGCCGCGGCCTGATCTCGGTCTGCACCGCAGGCGGCATGGGTGTGACGGCCATTCTGGAGCGATGACGAACATTCTTGCCATTAGTTGCATTTGAAACTAAATTGACCCCATGAAGCGTTACATCGGGTTCCCCCATGTCGAGGGCAAGGCCTCGCGCCAGGCGCATGCCGACCTGCCGCCGGGCACCTACGAGCGCGAGATGAGCAAGGAAGGCTTCTTCGGCCCGGCCGCTTTCTTCCATCACCGGCATCCGCCGACCGCCTGGTCGTCCTTCGAAGGACCTCTCTGCCCGCACGCCTTCGACCTGACGAAGCTCGAGGCCGCCGCCGCGAGCCCCTGGTCCGCGAACGACGTGCTGCACAACGCGCATTGCCGGATCCGTCACTGGCGCACGAGCGGCGCGATGGACCATCTGGCGCGCAACGCCGACGGCGACGAACTGCTGTTCGTGCACCGCGGGCGCGGCGACATGTTCTCGGACTTCGGGCGGCTCGCATTCGAGGCCGGCGACTACATCGTCGTGCCGCGCGGCACGATGTGGCGGCTCGCCTGCGCCGAGCCCGCGATGCTGCTGCTGATCGAGGCGACCAACGCCTCGTACATGCTGCCGGACAAGGGCCTCATCGGCCCGCACGCGATCTTCGACCCGGCGATGCTCGACACGCCGCGCATGGACGAGGCCTTCCGCGCGCAGCAGGACGAAAAGCCCTGGCGGGTCGCGATCAAACGCCATGGCCGCGTCTCCACGGCGACTTTTCCCTTCAACCCGCTGGACGCGGTCGGCTGGCACGGCGACCTCTCCGTCTGCCGCATCAACGTGCGCGACATCCGCCCGCTGATGAGCCATCGCTACCATTTGCCGCCGTCCGCGCACACCACCTTCCTCGGCAACCGCTTCGTCGTCTGCACCTTCGCGCCGCGGCCTTTCGAGACCGATCCCGGCGCGATCAAGATTCCGTTCTTCCACAACAACGACGATTACGACGAGGTCATCTTCTATCACGCGGGCGATTTCTTCAGCCGCGACAACATCCACCCGGGCATGATGACGCTGCATCCGGGCGGCTTCACGCACGGACCGCATCCGAAGGCCCTGGAACGAATGCTGGTACAGACCAAGCCCGGGACCGACGAATACGCCGTGATGGTGGACACGCGCGATGCGCTCGAGATTGCTGCGCCCGCGGCCTCGGTCGAATGGACTGGCTACGTGGACAGCTGGAAGGGCCAGGGACCCTCCGATTGATCCGCGCATGGGCGCGACCGTGCGCGATTTTCGTCCCTGGCAAGAAGCGAGGAGTGATGTGTATCGCGATACATGAGCGACGAGCGACGCCGCCGGAGACGAAAATCGCCCGGTCCCGAAGGGTTACGCGCGGGCCTTGGCGGGACTTCGTTGCTCGCCTCGCCCATAGTCCCTGCTATGGGGCTTCGGCTCGCGCCTTGTCCCGCCAAGGCGCACGCGTAACGCGCTCCATGCGCGGATCAATTGGAGGGTCCCGATGAAACTCGCGACGCTCGCGGACGGCAGCCGCGACGGCAGGCTCGCGGTCGTGAGCAAGGACCTGTCGAGCGCCGCCTTCGCTGCCGGCATCGCGCAGACGCTGCAGGCGGCGCTCGACGACTGGCAGCGCGCGGCGGCGGAACTCGAGAAGCTCGCGAAGTCGCTCGAGGCGGGCGGCGCGGAATCCTTCCCGTTCGACCCGGCACAAGCGCTCGCGCCGCTGCCGCGCGCGCATCATTGGGTGGACGGCAGCGCCTACGTCAATCACGTCGAACTGGTGCGCAAGGCGCGCGGCGCGACGATGCCGGACTCCTTCTGGACCGATCCGCTCGTCTACCAGGGCGGCTCGGACGACCTGCTGCCAGCAACCGCCGATGCGGCGTTCGCGAGCGAGGACTGGGGCATCGATCTCGAGGGCGAGGTCGCCGTCGTCACCGACGACGTGCCGATGGGCAGGGACGCCACGAATGCGCGGCCGCACATCAAGCTCCTGATGCTGGTCAACGACTGGTCGCTCCGGAACCTGGTCCCCGGCGAACTCGCAAAAGGATTCGGTTTCTACCAGTCGAAGCCCGCGACCGCGTTTTCGCCGGTCGCGGTCACGCCCGACGAACTCGGCAAGGCCTGGGACGGCGGCAAGGTCCACCTGCCGCTGGTGGTTCACCTGAACGAAGGGCTGCTCGGCAGGCCGAATGCCGGCGTGGACATGACCTTCGACTTCGGCCAGCTGATTGCGCATGCCACGATGACGCGCCGGCTCGGCGCCGGCACGATCGTCGGCTCCGGCACGGTCTCCAACAAGGATCGCTCGCAGGGCTCCACCTGCCTCGCGGAGCGGCGCATGCTGGAGACCCTGGAGCAGGGCCGGCCCGTGACGCCCTTTCTTTCGTTCGGCGACCGCGTGCGCATCGAGATGTTCGATGCCGGCGGCCAATCCATATTTGGCGCAATCGACCAGCGCGTGGTGAAGGCAGCATGATGAAACTGAAGGATCCCTCGTTGTTCCGCCAGCAATGCCATGTCAACGGCAAGTGGGTTGACGCGGCGGGCGGCGCGACGCTTCCCGTGACGAATCCCGCGACCGGCGAAAAGCTCGGCACCGTGCCCGCGATCAATGCGGCCGGCACCGAGGCCGCGGTCGCCGCCGCGCATGCGGCATTCCCGGCCTGGGCCGCGAAGACCGCCAAGGAACGCGCGGCGATCCTGCGCCGCTGGCACGACCTGATGATGGCGAATGCCGACGACCTCGCGATGCTGATGACCGCCGAGCAGGGCAAGCCGCTCGCCGAGTCGCGCGGCGAGATCGGCTATGCGGCGTCCTTCATCGAGTGGTTCGCCGAGGAAGGCAAGCGGCTTTACGGCGACATCATCCCGGGCCACCAGCCCGACAAGCGCATCCTCGTGCTGCGCCAGCCGGTCGGCGTGGTCGCCGCGATCACGCCGTGGAATTTCCCGGCCGCGATGATCACGCGAAAAGTCGCGCCCGCGCTCGCGGCGGGCTGCACGGTCGTCTGCAAGCCGGCGACGCAGACGCCCTACTCTGCGCTCGCGCTCGCCGAGCTCGGCCAGCGCGCTGGATTGCCTGCGGGCGCATTCAATGTCGTCACGGGACCCGCGCGCGAGGTCGGCGGCGTGCTGACCGGCGATGCGCGCGTGCGCAAGCTCTCCTTCACGGGTTCGACCGAGATCGGCAAGCTGCTGATGGCGCAATGCTCGAAGACGATGAAGAAAGTCTCGCTGGAACTCGGCGGCAATGCGCCCTTCATCGTGTTCGACGACGCGGATCTCGATGCGGCCGTGCTGGGCGCGATCGCCTCCAAGTACCGCAACACCGGCCAGACCTGCGTCTGCGCGAACCGGCTGCTCGTGCAGTCGGGCGTCTACGACGCCTTCGCCGCAAAGCTGGTCGCGACCGTCAGGAAACTGCGCATCGGCGACGGCCTCGCCGGCGAGACCGACCAGGGCCCGCTGATCGATGCGAATGCGCTCGCCAAGGTCGAGGAGCACGTCGCCGATGCGCTCGCGAAGGGCGCCAAGGTTGCGACCGGCGGCCATCGCCACGCGCTCGGCGGGACCTTCTACGAGCCGACGGTCCTCACGGGCGTCACGACCGCAATGATGGTCGCGAAGGAGGAAACCTTCGGGCCGGTCGCTCCGCTGTTCCGTTTCAGCACGGAACAGGAAGCGATCCAGATGGCGAACGACACGGAATTCGGGCTCGCGGCCTACCTGTACACGCGCGACCTGGCGCGTTCCTGGCGGGTCTCGGAGGCGCTCGAATACGGCATCGTCGGCCTCAACACCGGGATCATCTCGACCGAGGTCGCGCCCTTCGGCGGCGTCAAGGAATCGGGCACGGGCCGCGAGGGCTCGAAGTACGGGATCCTCGAATACACCGAGATCAAGTACGTCTGCGTCGGCGGCGTGCAGTAGCCTCGAATCCGCTTTCTTGCCGCTTGGCAGGTCGTTGTTTTTTAACGACAAATTAACTCTTTTTGCTGTGCAGTAAATTGAACTTGACCCTATCCGGGGGGTCTGTATGCTGCACGCGGGACTGGCGGGCACCCCCTCCCTGCCAGCCCACGAGCCGCTCCACCCCAGGACGGTTGGTGCGACTGTAACTCCCTCATCCATATAGGAAATTAAGATCATGAAGATCCTGAAAGCTATGACTGCAAGCATGTTGCTCGCGGCGCTGCCGTTGGCCGCGCATGCCGAGGACATGAGCTATTCGAACATCGACCTCGGCTACGTCAACACCGACATCGACGGCGTCGGCCCGAGCTTCGATGGCTTCGGAGCGCGTGGCTCGATCGGCTTCGCCGAGCATTACTTCGCGTTCGCGGAGTACTCGCGCGTCAGCGCCTCTGGCGCCGACCTCGACCAGACCACCGTAGGCCTCGGCGGCCACTACGCCCTGTCCGACAACCTGGACCTGGTCGGCCGTGCCGGCTGGTTCAAGGCCAAGGTCAGCGGCGGCGGCCTGAGCGCCGACGACGACGGTTACATGGTCTCCGCGGGACTGCGCGGCCGGGCCGGTGACAAGGTCGAGCTCGAAGGCAGCGTGGTCTACGCGGACCTCGGCGGCAATGGCGGCAACCAGACCACGGGCGTGGTGGGCGGCCGTTATTACTTCACCGATACCTTCGCGCTGGGTGCCGAATACCAGCACAGCAGCGACGCGTCGTCCTACGTGGTCGGCGTGCGTTTCAGCTTCTAAGATCGCTGGTCTCCATGTAGCGGCCGGGAACCTCGTTCCCGGCCGCTTTTTTTTGCGCGTGCACCGCGCTTCGCGGGCCGGGCGGCCATGCGTTATTGTCAGGCCATGACCGGCAGGACAGGCGTGCTCGTCGCCAATCTCGGCACGCCCGAAGCGCCGACGACCGAGGCCGTGCGCAGCTTTCTCGCCGAGTTCCTGTCGGACCGGCGCGTCGTGGACCTGCCGCCCGCGCTGTGGCTGCCGCTGCTGCACGGCATCATCCTTCGCATCCGCCCGCAGAAGAGCGCCCGCGCCTATCGCGAGATCTGGACCGAGGCGGGCTCGCCCCTGCTCGTCAACACACAGGCCCTCGCGCGCGCACTGGAGCAACGGCTGGCCACCCTGTTGCCTGAACCGATGCCGGTGGTGACCGGGATGACCTACGGCAATCCCTCGATTGCGGCCGCGCTCGAGACTCTGCGCGCGAGCGGCGTGCAGAAGCTGCTGGTGCTGCCGCTCTACCCGCAGTACTCGGCGACCACGACCGCATCCGTGCTTGACCGTGTCGAGACCGCATTGCGCCGCCTCGACTGGCGGCCCGCGATCCTGTTCGTGGACGATTATTACGACGACCTGGCCTACATCGCGGCCCTCGCGGAATCCCTCGCCGGCCGCATCGCCGATTTCGGCGCCGGAGCCCACCTTCTCTTTTCATTTCACGGGCTGCCGCGACGCTACGTCGCCGCCGGAGATCCCTACGACGAACAGTGCCGGGCGACGGCACGGCTCGTGGCGTCGAGCCTCGCGTTGCCCGCCGATGCCTGGTCGATCTCGTACCAGTCGCGGGTCGGCGCTGCGCGCTGGCTCGAGCCCTACACCGAGGACCGGCTGCGCGCGCTCGCGACCACGGGCAGCCGCCGCGTCGTGGTCTGCTGCCCGGGATTCGCCGTGGACTGCCTTGAAACGCTCGAGGAGATCGCGATGCGCGGCCGGGCGACCTTCCTGGCGGCCGGCGGCGAGTCCTTCGATTACGTCCCGGCGCTCAACGACTCGCACGGCCAGATCGAATGCCTCGCGCGGATCGTCACCGACACGGCTGCCCGCGAGACGCCGCGGGCAACGTCATGATCGGGCGCTTCCTCGAAGTCAGCGTGCACGCGCCGGACGCATTGGCGTCGCTGGAATACTACGAGTCGCTCGGCTTCTCACAGGCCGCGACCGGCGAAGCCTGGCCTTATCCCTACGCGGTCGTCACTGACGGTCGCGTCGGCATCGGCCTGCACCAGCGCGAACTCCCGCAATCGCCGTTGCTGTCGTTCGTGCTCCCGGACCTGCACCGTCATCTCGACGCGCTCGAACATCTCGGCATCGGGATCCTGGATCGCAGGCTCGGCGGCGACGTATTCAATGAGGCGACGATCGCGACCCCGGGCGGCCAGCTGCTGCGCCTGCTCGAAGCGCGCACGTTTTCCCCGTCGCAGCGCAAGCCCGGCGAAACCTCGCGGCTCGGATGGTTCGAGGGCTTCGTGCTGCCGGTCGCCGATGCAATGGCGGCCGAGCAATTCTGGGAGAAGGTCGGCTTCGTGCCGACCGGCGAAAACCCGGAACCGTTGCCGCACTCGGGGCTCATCAGCGATTCACTCAATATCGCGCTCGTGGCCGAGGGCCTGCTCAAGCGCCCGGCGCTTCTCTTCACGGATACGGATATGGCCGCGCGCATCCAGGCGCTCACGGACAAGGGCGTCGAACCCGGGCGCCCGCCGGGCGGCCTCGATCCCGCGCTCCATGCACTGCTGGTCGCGCCGGAAGGCACGCAGCTTCTGCTGACGACCGCCGAATGAAACGCCTCATTCCGGCACTGCTCGCACTCGCCGCACCCGCGGCGCTCGCCTGGCCGTCCTGCGACCAGGCCGGCCTCACGCCGCCGGTCGCCTTATCGCGTGAAGCGCCGGCCTATCCCGCGGCGATGCGCGAAATCGGCATCGAAGGCTCGGTCGAAGTCGCGATGACGATCCTGGCCGACGGCAGGGTCGGCTGGGTCAGCGTCGTTCATGCCGATCCACCCGGTTATTTCGAGCAGGCGGCGGCCATCGGCGTGCGCGGCTGGCGCTACGAGCCGGCGCGCCTGGACGGCGTTCCCGTCGAATGCCGGATGCTGACGCGGCTCCGGTTCACGCTGGTGGACACGGTGGATGCGGCGGGTCGCCCGCTCGCCAGCAAGGACCGGCCGGATCCCGTCTATCCGGCGCGGATGCTGACCGATCGCGTCGAAGGCTATGCCGAACTCGAATTCCAGATCGCGGCGGATGGCAGCGTGCAGGAACCGCGGGTCATCACGGCGATGCCGCGCGGCGAGTTCGAGGTGGCGGCGCTGGAGGCCATCCGCTCGTGGCGTTTTCCCGCCGGGACGGCGGCCGAGCGCAGGACGCGGCGCTTCGAATTCCGGTTGCCGGATTCCACGCTGCTCGACGTGCCGCCGATCACGCTCGCGAGCGCACCCTTCCCGATGCTGGCCTGCGAGCGGCGCCAGACCGGGCGGGTCAGCCTCGAGGTCGAGACCGATGCGACCGGCCGGATCCGCAAGGCGCGCATCCTGTCCGCGGAACCGAAAGGCCTGTTCGACCGTTCCGCGCTCGCGATCGCGAGGGGGTCGCGCCTGACACCGGCATACCGTTCAGGCCAGCCGATCGCCGCGGTCGCGCTCCTGACGCTCTTCTTCGACCCCGACCAGGCGAGCTGCCCGGGTTCCCTGACCCCGGATCCGAAGCGTCCTGCGCAGGGCCGCCCGCCGCCGGCCGTGTCCGGACACGATGAACGGCCCGCTGGCCGCGGCGACCTGTTGGCCAGCCTGTCCGTGGCCGCCGGCCAGCAGGTAACATGGCGCATTCGCCGCCCGCCGGCGGCCGTCCAGTAGCACGGGAGCTTCCTGATGATGCGCATCCTGATTGCGGTTTTGGCCGCGATGGTGTCCCTGTCTGCCATGGCGGACGAGGGAATGTGGACCTTCGACAACCCGCCGCGCGCCGCGATCGCCGAGAAATACGGCGTCACGCTCGATGCCGCCTGGCTCGATCGCCTGCGCCTCGCGACCGTGCGCCTCGAGGGCGGCTGCACCGGCTCCTTCATCTCCGGCGAGGGCCTGGTGCTGACCAACCATCATTGCGGCGAGGAATGCATCGCGCAGAACTCGACGCCCGACAACGACCTGGTCAGCAAGGGCTTCCTGGCGGCCACGCGCGACAAGGAGCCGAAGTGCCAGGAAGAAGCGATCTCCGTGCTGGTCGGCACCGAGGACGTCACGGCCAAGGTCGCCGCGGCGACCGCGGGTGTTGCACCGGATGCGCTGGTCGAAGCGCGGCGGGCGGAGCTGACCCGGCTCGAACAGGCCTGCGAGGAAGCCTCGGCGAAGTCGAAGACCGGGGCGCAGAAGTGCGAGCGCGTGACGCTCTACCAGGGCGGCCAGTACTGGATCTACAAGTACAAGCGCTATGAAGACGTGCGCCTGGTGTTCGCGCCGGAACGCGACATCGCGGCCTTCGGCGGCGACCCGGACAACTTCCAGTTCCCGCGCTGGTGCCTCGACATGTCGATCCTGCGCGTCTACGAGAACGACAAGCCGGCGAAGACGCCCAACCGCCTGCGCTTCAACTGGGCGGGTCCCGATCCCGGCGACGCGACATTCGTCTCCGGCCATCCCGGAAACTCGGACCGCCTGCTGACGCTCGCGCAACTCGAGACGCAGCGCACCACGTTCATGCCGTTCTGGCTGATGCGATTCTCCGAACTGCGCGGCCGCCTGCTGCAGTATTCGAAGACCGGCGACGAGCCGCGCCGCACGACCGAGAACTTCCTGAACCTGGTCGAGAACTCGATCAAGGTGCGCCGCAAGCAGTTCGATGCGCTGCTCGATCCGGCCCTGTTCGAAGCGGTCGGCAGGAACGAGCAGGCGCTGCGCGATGCGGTCGCCGCGAACCCGTCGCTCGCCGCAACGAGCGGCGCCTGGGACGAGATCGCCTCCGCCCAGCAGGTGTGGCGCGACATCCTCGTGGAGTACACGTTCGTCGAGGGCGGCGCGGCATTCAACAGCACGCTGTTCCCCTATGCGCGCGCGATCGTGCGCGCCGCCGAGGAACGCACGAAGACGAACGACCAGCGCCTCCCGGAGTACACGGAAGCGCGCCTGGCGGCCATCGAGCAGAACCTGAAGTCCTCGGCGCCGATCTACCCGGACTTCGAGGTCCTGCGCCTGTCGTTCGGCCTCGAGCGCATGCGCGAATGGCTGGGACCGGACGACCCGCTGGTGCGCAAGGTATTCGGCAACGATTCCCCGGATGCGCTCGCCGGCAGGCTGATCCGCGAGAGCAAGCTCGCCGATCCGGCAGCGCGCATGGCGCTCTATGAAGGAGGCAAGGCCGCCGTGGACGCGAGCCAGGACCCGATGATCCGCCTCGCTGCGGCTGTCGATCCGGCCGCGAGGGCGCTGCGCAAGCGCTTCGAGGAACAGGTCGAGGGACCGGTGCAGCGCGGCCAGGAAGCGATCGCGAAGGCACGCTTCGCCGCCTATGGCACGAGCATCTATCCGGACGCCACCTTCACGCTGCGCCTGTCCTACGGCGCGATGACGGGATGGAAGGAAAAGGGCGAGGACGTGCGTCCCTGGACCGAACTTGGCCGCGCCTTCGAGCGCGCGACCGGCCAGGAGCCCTTCAAGATCCCGGATCGCTGGCTGGCCGCGAAGGATCGCCTCGACATGACGACGCCGGCGAATTTCACGACCAACAACGACATCCTGGGCGGCAATTCCGGCAGCCCGGTGGTCAATGCGGCCGGCGAAATCGTCGGACTCGCCTTCGACGGCAACATCCACTCGATCTCGGGCAGCTACTGGTTCGACGACCGCATGAACCGCTCGGTCATGGTGCATCCGGCCTACATCAAGGTCGCGCTCGAGCAGGTTTACGGCGCGAAGGCCCTGCTGGACGAGATCAACTCAGGGCGTTGAGGCGCGCTTCGCCTCGAGACGGCAGTCGATCTCGAACTCGTCGCGCACGCGCAGCGCCCCGAGCGCGACGGTGAAGGGTGTCAGCCCGAGGTCCGCGTGATGCAGCTTGAAGCTCGCATGGGCGCTCAGCTTTCCGTCGCCGGCCTCGAGCGTCAATGGCACGCTGATGACGCGTTCCTCGCCCCGCAGGCCAATCCGCAGCTGTGCCTGGAAATTGGCGGGCCCGCCTGCCAGGCTGTCCGCGCTGAGGCGCAGTACCGGCTGGCGCGCCATATCGAGCACTGAAGCCCCCAGCATGTTGCGTCGCGTGCCGTCGCGATCGTTCTGCGGCACTTCCTTGGCAAAATCGGGGCCGGCCTTTGCCCGCAATGCCGGATCGTCCACCACCAGCGAATCGAGCGGCAGCTCGAGGGCGAAGCGCGTATCGCTCACAGGATCGCGCAACTGGATGCTGCCCGTGACTGCATCCGAACTGATCAGGTGATTGTGGCCGAGCTGGGCCATCGGACCGTCGCGATAGACTCGGATCTCGACGTGCGAGGAAACGACGTCGTAACGCTCGAAGGGACCTGAGGGCGCGGTTACCGGTACCTGCGGAGCAGCCGGCGCCGGAACTTTCGGCGGAAGGGCGCAACCGCAGAATAATGCGAACAGTACGATCAGGAACTTACGCATTGTCGTATTCTCCAAGCTCTATGACTGTTCGGAACAGCCCGGCCCGTTATGGTTCCGTTGCCCAGGCGCTGCATTGGGTGATCGTGGGCCTCGTGATCCTGCAATTCACGCTGGCCAAGATTGCGGACAACCTGCCGCTCGGCCCGGACAAGGTCGGCACAATGGCACGGCACAAGTCCGTCGGCATCACGATCCTGGTGCTCGCAATCCTGCGCCTGACCTGGCGCTGGTTCGATCCTCCGCCGCCGCTGCCGCCGATGCCGCGCTGGCAGGCGCTGGCCTCCCGAGTGTCGCATGCATCGCTGTACCTGCTCCTGTTCGCAATGCCGCTGACGGGCTGGATGATGTCCTCCGCATCAAATTACCCGGTCAGCTGGTTCGGTTTCTTCCAGCTCCCGGATCTGGTCGGTCCGGATCACGATCTGAAGGAGACCCTGGAAGAAGTGCACGAAACGCTCTTCAATATCCTCGCAGCGATTGCCGGCCTGCACATTGCCGCCGCACTGAAGCACCAGTTCCTCGACCGCAACGGCCTCCTGTTCCGGATGCTGCCATGGCGTTCCCGCTGACATTGCGCTCCTGCGTCGTGCTCGCCGCGCTGCTGCCGGCGGTCGCGGCGGCGGCCGCCTGGCAGGGCGACCAGCATTCCGGCGCGCTGCAATTCACCGCGACCCAGGCCGGCGCGAAATTCCGGGGGCATTTCGGCGAGTTCAAGGTCACGTTCGACTTCGACCCCGCGAATCCCGCGAAGGGCGTCCTCGACGTCACGATCGCGACCGCTTCGGCCGACACGGCCGACAAGGAACGCGACGAAGTCCTGCACGGGCGCGACTTCTTCTGGGTCGAGCATTTTCCGCAGGCGACCTATCATGCGGAAGGATTCAAGCCCGACGGCAAGGCCTGGGTGGCGAACGGCCAGCTGACCCTGCGCGGCGTCACGCAGCCGGTCGCCGTGCGATTCGAGCTGAAGCCGAAGCAGAAGCAGCTCGGCATGAAAGGCGGCGCGGCGCTGCGCCGGCTCGAGTTCGGCGTCGGACAGGGCGACTGGACGGACACGACCTGGCTCTCCGACCCGGTGGATGTCGCGTTCGACCTCGGCCTGCAGCCGGAAACCGCCGCCGCCAGCCCGTGATGCCGTAGCGCCGGGCCGCGCGGACCGCCAATTGCGCTAGAGTCCTGCCGATGGACAACGGCAGGCCACAGTCAGTCTCCGACCTGCAGACCTGCGTCGAGCAGGTGCTGTCGCAGGTCGGGAAGCGCATCGTGCTGTGCGCGCCGATCGCGGTCGGCAAGCCGGTCGCGCTGGTCAACGAGTTCTACCGGCGCGCCGCGGCCGATCCGGCGATCGACCTGACGATCCTGACCGGCCTGACGATGCACCGGCCGCGCGGCCACAGCGAACTCGAACGGCGCTTCATCGAGCCGATGGCCACGCGCGTGTTCGGCGACATGCCGGAACCCGAATGGGTCGCGCCGCTCCAGAAGAGCGCCCTGCCCGCGAACATCGCGGTCCATGAATTCTTCATGGAGCCGGGCGCCTACCTGACATCGGCGCTGGCGCAGCAATCCTACGCGAGCATCAACTACACGCATGTCGCGCGCGCAGTCACTGCCGGCCGGCGCGAATGTCATCACGCAACAGATCGCGCGGCGCGTGACGCCGGAGGGCGCGAGCGTGAGTCTAGGCTCGAATCCCGATGTCACCGTGGACATATTGCCGCTCTTCGAGGCGAAGCGCCGCGCTGGCACGCCGGTCGCCGTCGTCGGTCAAGTCAATGACCGGATGCCATTCATGTTCGGCGATGCGGTGGTACCGGAATCGGCTTTCGACTTCATCGTGGACGATCCGCGCGGCTATCACGACCTGTTCAGCCCGCCCAACCTGCCGATCACCACCGCCGATCACGCGATCGCGCTCGCGGCCAGCATGCTGGTGCGCGACGGCGGCACGCTGCAGATCGGCATCGGCGAGCTGGGCGACGCCATCGTCTATGCGCTGATGATGCGCCACGCGCAGAATGTCCTGTGGCGGCGAGTGCTCGTGGACACCGGCATTGGGCCGCGCTTCGTCACGGAGCGTGCCGCCATCGGCGGCGATGCGCCGTTCGCGCAGGGGCTTTACGCGGTCACCGAGATGTTCGTGGACGGGTTCCTGGACCTGTACCGCGCGGGCATCCTGAAGCGCCGAGTCGAGCCCGACGGCGTCCTGCTGCACGGCGCTTTCATGCTGGGGCCGCGCGCCTTCTACGAGGAACTGCGCGCGATGCCGGATGCCGAACGCGCGCTCTTCCGGATGATGCCCGTCAGCTTCACGAACGAGCTGGCCGGAGCCGGCTGGGAGACCAAGATCGCGCAGCGTCAGCACGCGCGCTACATCAACAGCACGATGATGGCGACGCTCGGCGGCGCGGCCGTCTCCGACGGGCTCGCGGACGGGCGCGTCGTCAGCGGCGTCGGCGGGCAGTACAACTTTGTCGCCCAGGCCTTTGCCCTGCCCGGCTGCCGCTCGCTGATCGCCTTGCGCTCGACGCGCGACAACGGCGGAACGGTCGAATCGAATATCCGCTTCAATTACGGCCACGTGACCATTCCGCGCCACCTGCGCGACATCTGCCTGACGGAATACGGGGTCGCCGACCTGCGCTGGAAGAGCGATGCCGAGGTCGCGGCCGCGATGCTCAACATCACCGACTCGCGCTTCCAGCCTGCACTGCTCGCGGAGGCAAAGCGCGCAGGCAAGCTGCCGGCCAATTACAGGATCCGCGACCTGCACCGCAAGAACCTGCCCGAGGTGCTCGAGCGCGCGCTGGCACCGCATCGCGCCGAGGGCCTGTTCGGCGAGCTGCCTTTCGGCAGCGACCTCACGACGGAGGAAATCACGCTCGGCAGGCAGCTGCGGCGCCTGAAGGCGCGGAGCGGTTCCCTGCCCGGTAAGCTGAGGCTTGCGGCGCGCCTGCTCGCGCCATTGCCGCGCGACGAAGCATCGAAGGCCTGTCTCGCGCGCATGGATCTCGCCACGCCGCGCAATTTCCACGAGCGCCTGCAACGCCGGATCGTCGCCGCGGCACTCGCGCAGCGCTGAACATTTCGGCCAGACAATCGGGTTGTTACTGACTTCGAGCCTGGCAGACCGGCGGCCACGCCTCGGGTCCGTGCTCGTACCACACGAAGAATTCCCCGGAGTCCGGACCCTGCGTGTCCCGGGCGAACAAGAGCGAACGTCCGCTCGGCGAGAAGACGGCGCCGACCTCCATTCCATCCGCATTGACGTCGGGACCAAGCTTGGTCCGCGGCGCCCACCCGGTCGGCGTCCGCAAGACCTCATAAGAGATCCCCGTCGGCCATCACGATCAGCCGCGACCCGTCGGGGTCCGGCAGCGGCTCGAATTCGTCGCCCGCCGTATTCACGGCTGCACCGAGATTCTCGACCGTCCATGCGCCGGCCGCATCGGACTGCGCGCGCCAGATGTCGTTTCCCCCGAAACCGCCCGATCGGTTCGACCCGAAGTACAGCCAGCCGTCGGCGCCTGGCCTCGGGAACCACTCGGTTGCAGGCGAATTCACCGGCTCGGGCAGGCGCGTGGGCGTGCCCCAGGCGCCGGCGTCATCGCGATCGATCCGCCAGAGATCCAGATCCGTCTGCTTCACGCCATCGACGGAGCGCGTGGAGATGAAGTACAGGCTGCGGCCATCGGAAGTGAAGTAAGGATCAGCTTCCACGCCATCCCCGGCGAAACGCGGAGGCTGCGGTGCGGACCACCCTGCTGTAGTGCATCGAGCGACGAAGATTCGCCAGCCGGAAAAGTCCGGCGTACTGCGCACGAAATAAAATTCGCCGGTCCTGGGATCGAAGGCGGCGTGCGACTCGAACTGGGGGCTGGAGATGCCGGCGGGTTTCCACTGCCGGACATCCGCGCCGGCTGCCGCAGCGATGGCTGAGCAGGCAAGAGTCGCCACAATCGCCGGCACATGAATTGGCTTCATGAGTCCTCTGAGCGACGACAGCGGAAGTTGGTTCCGCCGTCTTTGGCGCGGTGCGGCGAGTGATTACGAGGACCGCTACGCTGGAACCTCGCCACCTTGCCGCCCATAGAACACGCGCCACACCGCGAGATCTACGGTGAAATCCTCGTAGTGATGCTCGATCCCCGCGGCAACGAACAGCACGTCTCCTGACTGGAACGGATCACGCTTTTCACCATGAACGAGCGTGCCGCGGCCGCGGACGACAACGTAGATTTCGTCCTGCACATGCGGAGTCTGCTGATTCGGTAGCACTGGGAGAGACAGTCTGATGTCCAGGGTGCCACGCTTCAGGGCGAGAACCGAACGCTCGCCAACGAGACCCGGGATGGCGTCCTGCATCTCGGTGAAGCGGATTACACGGCTACGGTCTGTCTCGCTCACGACTTTCTGTCGGTGCCGCCTAACTACGATCAAGGGGCCCGGGTGACTGGGATTTGCTGTTCGCTGTGTCACCATATAACACCATTGAATCGCCTTCGGAAGCTGGTTCGCCGATGCATCGGGATCAGAGGCAGGCGCCGCGAACGCCTCACAGGATCGCCAGGGCGCAAATCCACATCAGGAAGAACCCGACGATCAGGTACATGAAGAGCGTGAGCAGACGCCTGCCACCACGCGCCAGGAGCCGGTGGCGTCCCGATTGCATGGAAATCCGGTCCCCGGCTCAATGCCCGGCGGCAGCGAGCAGCCGGTCGATCAGGCCCTCGGCTTTCTCGCGATAGCTGCCGCCGAACAGATTCAGGTGGTTCAGCACGTGATACAGGTTGTAGAGGGCGCGGCGCGTGCCGGCCGCCTGATCCAGCGGCCAGGTCGCCGCATACGCTGAGTAGAAGCGTGGACCGAAGCCCCCGAAGAGCGCGGTCATCGCGATGTCGGCCTCGCGGTCTCCGAAGTAAACGGCGGGATCGAATACGACCGGCGTGCCGTCGGCGAGCGCGCCGCGATTGCCAGCCCACAGATCGCCGTGCAGCAGCGACGCCGCCGGGCGGTAGCTCGCGAAGAATACGTCCATCACGCCGGCGAGCTGCCGGCCGCGGTCCTGAAGTCGGCCGACGTGGCCATTCTTCTCGGCCAGATCGAGCTGGTACAGCAGGCGCCGCTCACGCCAGAAACCCACCCAGTCGTCCGACACATCATTAGGCTGCGGCGTGGCGCCGATGAAGTTGCCGCGCTCGAGGCCGTAGGCCTGGGCGCGATTGCGGTGCTGCCAGGCGAGCGCCTCGGCGAATTTCTCCTCAGAAGCGGCGTCGGGCGCGACGAGATCGAGCCATTCGAGTGCCAGAAAAGCCTCGTCATCGGAGTGACCGAGCGCGAGGGTATCCGGCACCCGCAGCGATCCCGCCTGCCGCAGCCGCGCCAGTCCATCGGCTTCCGCCTCGAACATCGCAAGCCGGTCCCGGGGCGCACGCTTGACGAAGATGGCCCCGCGCCCGGTCTGCCAGCGCAGGCATTCGTTGATGCTGCCGCCGTGGACTGCCGATTCCGGCTCTCCAGAAACACCGTGCCCGAGCGCCGCCGCGAGCGCGGCAGCGAAGGCTTCGCTCATGCGCGATCGGCGATGCGCTGGGCCTGCTTGCGCAGCATCGCACCGAAGCGCGCGCGGTCGTAAAAGGTCTCGAGGGCGGCGATGTCGGGTTTGCGGCGGCGCAACTCGTCCGGCTTGACGTCCATCGGCATGTCGCAGGCGATGGTCGTGAGCCGGCGCGCGAGGAACGCCGCCTCGCGGTGCTCCTTGAGCCTCGCCGCGAGCTTCGCCGCGCCGCGGATCGGGATCGAGGCCACGCGCTCGAGGCCTTCATAGATCTCCTCGAGCGACGCGAACTCCTTCAGCAGGGCCGCCGCGGTCTTCTGGCCGACCCCCGGCACGCCCGGGATGTTGTCCACCGAATCGCCGGCGAGCGCCAGGAAGTCCGCCATGCGCTCGGGGCGCACGCCGAAATGCGCTTCGATGTCGGCGTACTCGAGGCGGCGCTCCGCGGCCCAGTCCCAGTAGGCATCGCCCGCGTGGATCAGCTGCGCGAGGTCCTTGTCGCGGGTCACGAGCACGGCGCGGTGGCCGCGGCTGCGGAATTGCGCTGCGATCGTGCCGATGATGTCGTCCGCCTCGTGGGTGGGACTTCCGAACTCGGCAATGCCGAAGTGCCGGCACAGCTCGCGGCACCAGGCGAACTGGCGCTTCAGTTCGGGCGGCGCCGGCTCGCGGTTCGCCTTGTAGGCAGGATAGATCTCGTTGCGGAAGGAGCTCGCCAGGCTTTCGTCGAAGGCGACCGCGATATGCACCGGCCGCGCCTGCTCGACGAGGTCGCCGAGGAAGCGGCTGAAACCGTACAGCGCGTTGACGGGTTCGCCGTCCACGCCCGTCATCTCCAGGCCCACCGAGTAGTAGGCGCGGAACACGAAGAAACTCGCGTCGACGAGGTAGAGCGGCTCGCGAGCCTCGCCGCTCACTGCCGGAAGCGCTGGATGCGTGCGTGCAGCGGGCTGGTGCGCGGGAAATGCGCGAGCAGGTATTCCATCTGGTCGGCCAGCACGCGCCGGCCCTTCAGGTAGATGTACTCCGCGTAGGTCGGCGTGAACGGCACGGCGAGGAGCTGCATGCCGGCCTGCTCGGGCGTGCGCGAGGCCTTGGCGTTGTTGCAGCGCCGGCAGGCCGCGACGACGTTGTTCCAGGCGTCCTTGCCGCCCTGGCAGAAGGGCCGCACGTGGTCGCGCGACAGCTGCTGCGACGCGAAGCGCCCACCGCAGTACATGCACAGGTGCGCATCGCGCCGGAACAGGGTTTCGTTGTTGAGCGGCGGCACGTAGTCGCCGCGCAGGCTGCCGGGATTGCCGGAGCTGCCCTGGGTCGCCATCATCGAGTTGACCTCGATGACGGTCTGGCGGCCGCTACGCGCATTGGTGCCGCCGTGCAGCTCGTACAGGCGGCTGCCGAAGGCATAGGCGACCTGGCCCAGGCAATAGAGCCGGACGGCCTCCTTGTAATCGATCCATTCCAGCGGCATGCCCGAGGCGTCCGTGCGCAGCACCTGCTGCGACAGCCGGAAGGCCAGTTCATTGGCCGCCGCGAGGGCCGACGGCTTCGTTGCCTGCATTTTCGCGTTCACGACCGACTACGTTAACCCAAACCGCAAACGATACGTCATTTGTGATATTTTTCAACGCGCCGCGGTCCAGCCGACCGGCCGGCCAAGCAAGCCCGGGAGGAACTTGATGCCAGTCACGATCGGCGTGCTGAAGGAAAGCGTGCCAGGCGAAAACCGCGTGGCCGTGGTTCCGGAGGTCGCAACGCGCCTCGCCGCCCTCGGCGCCAGGCTCCTGTTCGAGCGCGGTGCGGGTATCGCCGCCCGCTTCCCGGACGCCCTGTACAAGGATGTCGCGTTCGCCGACAGCGCGGGCGCCGTCCTCGAGGCCGCCGACATCCTGCTGGCCGTCCAGCCGCTCGATGCCGCCGTCGCAGGACGGCTGAAATCGGGTTCCACGCTGATCGGATTCATCGCCCCGCATGCGCAGGCAGCGCTCGTCCGCGCGCTGCGCGACCGCCGCGTGACCAGCTTCGCGATGGAGCTGGTTCCGCGCATCTCGCGCGCGCAGTCCATGGACGCGCTGTCCTCGCAGGCGGCCGTCGCGGGCTACAAGGCGGTGCTGATCGGCGCCGCGGCGCTCGACAAGTTCTTCCCGATGCTGACGACGGCCGCGGGCACGATCCGCCCGGCGACCGTGCTCGTGATCGGCGCCGGCGTCGCGGGACTCCAGGCGATCGCGACCGCGCGCCGGCTCGGCGCCGTCGTCGAGGCCTATGACGTCCGAAGCGCCACGCGCGAGCAGATCAAGTCGCTCGGCGCCAAGTTCGTCGAGACCGGCGTCACCGCCGAGGGCGCGGGCGGTTACGCGCGCGAACTGACGGCGGAAGAAAAGGCGAAGCAGCAGGAAGTGCTCGATTCGCGGATCGCCGCGGCGGATTGCGTCATCACGACGGCCGGCGTTCCCGGGCGCCCCGCGCCGCGCATCATCGGGCGCGCGGCCGTCGAGCGCATGAAGACCGGCGCCGTGATCGTGGACCTGCTGGCCGAGAACGGCGGCAACTGCGAGCTGACCCGCGCGGGCGAGACCGTGGACCACAACGGCGTGCGCATCATCGGGCCGGTCAACCTGCCCGCCTCGGTCGCATTCCACGCGAGCGAGATGTACGCGCGCAACCTGCTCAACTTCATCAAGCCGGCGCTCGCCGCCGGCGCATTGACCATCGACTGGAACGACGAGGTGTTTGCGGCCTCCTGCGTCACGCACGACGGCAGCATCCGCCACGAACCGACCAGGAAGACCGTGGAGGCCGCGTAATGGAAGGCGTGATTGCCGTTTACATCGTGCTGCTGGCCGCGTTCACCGGCTATGAGGTGATCGCGCGCGTGCCCGTGATCCTGCACACGCCGCTGATGTCGGGCTCGAACTTCGTGCACGGCATCGTGCTGGTGGGCGCCATGGTCGCGCTCGGCCGCGCCGATACGCTGCTCGAGCAGATCATCGGCTTCACGGGCGTCGTGCTCGGCGCCGGCAATGCGGTCGGCGGTTACGTCGTCACCGAGCGCATGCTCGAGATGTTCCGCGCCAGCGGCCAGAAGAAGAAGCCGAAGGAGGCCAAGTGATGGAAGGCCTCATGCCGGACAAGGTCGCGACCTCGCTGATCGACGGCAGCTACCTGCTGGTCGCGTTCCTTTTCATCATGGGCCTGAAGGCGATGAGCTCGCCGGTCACCGCGCGCCGCGGCATCGTCGTCGCGGGCTTCGGCATGCTGATCGGCACGGTGATGAGTTTCCTGTACCCGGGCATGGGGAACTTCCCGCTGATGCTGGTCGCGATCGCGATCGGCGGCGGGCTTGCCTGGTGGTCCGGCAAGCGCGTCGCGATGACCGACATGCCGCAGATGATCGCGCTCTACAACGGCATGGGCGGCGGCGCGGCGGCGGCGATCGCGGCCGTCGAACTGTTCCGCATGGCCGCGGCGGAGGCCGGGACGGCGTCCGCGCACGGGCCCGTCGTCACCGCGCTCGCGGCCGCCGGCGCCTTCATCGGCGCGGTGAGTTTCTCGGGCTCGCTGATCGCCTTCGGCAAGCTGCAGGGCCTGATCAAGCGCAGCTTCCGCTTCAAGGGCCAGCAGATCGTCAACATGCTGATCGTCGTCGCGACGCTCGCGATCGGCGCCTCGATCGTGGTCGCCGGCCATCCGACGATGCAGACAGTGGTGTTGTTCTTCGGGCTCGCGCTTTTACTCGGCATCACCATGACGCTGCCGATCGGCGGCGCCGACATGCCGGTCGTGATCTCGCTGTACAACGCCTTCACCGGGCTCGCGGTCGCCTTCGAGGGCTTCGTACTCGAGAATGCGGCGATGATCATCGCGGGCATCGTGGTCGGTTCCGCCGGCACGCTGCTGACGCAATTGATGGCGAAGGCGATGAACCGCTCGCTCGCCAACGTGCTGTTCTCGGGATTCGGCGACACCGCGGCCGTGGCAACGGGCGACGTCAAGGGGGCGCTGAAGCCGATCGAGCCCTCCGACGCCGGCGTCATGATGGCCTTTGCGCAGAAAGTCATCGTGATACCAGGCTACGGCATGGCGGTCGCGCAGGCCCAGCACAAGGTCTGGGAGCTGTGCCAGCTCTTGATCGACAAGGGCGTCATGGTGCGCTTCGCGATTCACCCGGTCGCGGGCCGGATGCCGGGCCACATGAACGTGCTGCTGGCCGAGGCCGGCGTGCCCTATGACCTGATCGCGGACCTCGACGAGATCAACGCGGAATTCGAGACGGCGGATGTCGCGCTCGTGATCGGCGCCAACGACGTCGTGAACCCGGTCGCGCGCACGGACAAGAGCAGCCCGATCTACGGCATGCCGATCCTGAACGCGGACAAGGCGAAGAACGTCCTGGTCATCAAGCGCGGCCAGGGTGCCGGATTCTCGGGAATCGAGAACCACCTCTTCTATCTCGACAACACGCGCATGGTCTACGGCGACGCGCAAAAGGTCGCCGCTGAACTGATCCACGCGGTCAAGGCCGCCGGGTTAACGCGTCATCGCCGCGCGCCGCGGCCGGCCGGGCTGCCTCGCTCGCTCAGCCGCGACCTTATTCGCTCGCTCGCGACCCGGCCGGCCGCGGAACGCGCGGCCCGGCGCGCGATGGCCGCGGCGGGGTGCCGAGCGAGCGAATACAGTTCGGCTGAGCGAGCGAGCCAGCCCGGCAGGCCATTGCGCGCCGGATGTCGGGATCCGCGATCAGACGTCAGCGGAGTTCGCGGGTCAGGAAATCGACCGTGCGTTGCCAGGCAAGCGCGGCGGCGGCGGCGTTGTAGCGCGCCGCGTTGGTGTCGTTGTTGAAAGCGTGGTCCACGCCGTCGTACATGTGGAGTTCGTAGCGCACGCCGGCGGCCTTCAACGTAGTCTCGAATGCGGGCACGGCGTCGTTGATGCGCTTGTCGAGGCCTGCGTAGTGCAGGAGCATCGGAACATGAATGCGCGCAGCCTCCTCGGCCGCGGGCGGCATGCCGTAGAAGACGACCGCGGCGCGCAATTCCTTTGAGTTGGCGGCGAGGCGCCCCGCCATGCCGCCGCCCCAGCAGAAGCCGACGCAGCCGACCTTGCCGGTGCTGTGATCGTGCTTCGCGGCATGCTTGACCGCCGCGACATAGGTCCTGAGCGTCGCTTCCGGATCGAGCTCGCCGATGCGCTTGCGCGCCTCGTCCTCGTCCTTGGGCGTGCCGCCGGATGCCGACAGCGCATCGGGCGCGATCGCGAGGAATCCCGCAAGCGCCAGCCGGCGCGTGATGTCCTCGATGTGAGCATTCAGGCCGCGGTTCTCGTGGATCACGATCACGGCCGGACGCCGCTTCGGACGGCTCTTCGGCCGCGCGGCGTAAAAGGTGATCGCGCCGTCCGGCGTGTCGAAGCGGCCGTTTCCGGTCTTCAGCGACGGATCGTCTGCGGCCACGGTCGCGGCCTCGGCGTAGCGGTTCTCAAGGAACGGCAGCATGGCGGCGGCAGCCGCTGCGCTCCCCGCCAGGCGCGCGAGCCGGCCCAGGAAACTGCGGCGGTCGAGGCCGCCGTGCGTGTATTCGTCGTGGAGCTCGATGACCTGCCGGTTCATTCGTCAGCGTCCGGCATGATGAGCCACAACAGCAGGTAAACGATGATGCCGGGGAACGCGACGCTCAGTATCGAGACGATCACGTAGATGATGCGGACCTTGTCCGGTTTCCAGCCCAGCCATTCGGCGATTCCGCCGCAGACACCGGCGATCATCCGGTCCTTCGAGCGCTTCAGCTTTGCGTTGGACATCGCGGCACCCGTTCATGGACATGGGGCTCGGATATCCTCCCACGCGAACGGTCCGGGCGCGAGTGGCTTGCGGTCAGATCCTCGGGCGGCCCGTCGGCCTGCGCCTTTCGATCACGCGCTGCCGCTGCTCGGGCGTCATGCGCTGCCAGCGATCCCGCAGTGCTTCGCGCTGTTCGAGCGACAGCGACTGGAAGCGCCGGTATTTCTCGCGCAACGCCTCCTTCTGCTCCGGAGTCAGCTCGCGGAACCGCTGCCAGCGATCGCGCAGCTTCTGGCGCTGCTCGGGCGTCAGCTTCTTCCATTTGCTCCAGCGCTCGCGGGCCCTGACCTGCTGTTCGGGCGTCATGGACACCCAGCGCTCCGCGCCGATGGCCATCGCCTCCTGGCGCCCGGGCGGCAGCGCATTCCACTGCTCCTTCTGGCTCGCGAGCAGCTGCTGCTGGGCCTCAGTGAGTGAATCCCAGGCGACGCCCGGATCCGGCTGCTGTTCTTCCGCCCGCAGGGACGGCGCGGCGAACGCGAGCCAGGCGGCGAGTATCCAGATCAGTTTACGGTTCATGGTCTTCATCCTCGGCAGGCGCGTGCTGCTTCTCGACTTTCTGCAGCTCGCGTTCAAACTTGCTCGACTCCACGTACTTCGAAAATTCCTCGTCCTCGCCCGCGGTCTCCCCCAGGAACTCCAGGAATTCCGGGTCGGGTGGCGGCGGCGGCGGTTCCGCCGCTGCGGCGGGCAACGCCAGCAATCCCGCGGCAAGCCAGGCGCGGCGGCCCATCCTCAGCCCACGTCGTCGGCGAGTTCATCCGCCGCCCAGTCATAGAACGCGGGGTCCTCGTCCATCATGTCGAGGTCATCGCCGGCAGACACGATGTCGAGCTCATCAAGCGCTGCCAGCGCCGGTTCCGCCGGCGGGGCACCGCTCTCGCGGCCGCTCCACAGCGCAATGGCCATCACCGCGGCCGCCGCGGCGGCGCCCACCGGCACCCAGGTGGACAGTCGCGGACTGCCACTGCGCCGCACCTCCGCCAGTGCAAGTTCACGCGCCCGCGCGAGGCGCGAGCGGGTCGCGCCGTCGAGCGAGGCGACGCTGTCGTCGAATGCCGCGCGGCTCCTGCGTTCGAAGTCCTGATTTTCTTCCGTCATGTCTGCCATTCCCCCAGTGACTGTTGCAGCGCCTGCAGCGCGCGGAAGTAATGCGTCTTAACGCTGCCTTCCGAGCAGCCCATCGCGATCGCCGTCTGCGCGACGTCGAGTCCCTCGAAATTCCTCAGCAGGAATGCCTCGCGCTGGCGGCCGCTCATGCCGGCCAGCGCCTGCTCGATGCGCGCGAGCAATTCCTCGCCTTCGAGCTGTTCGTGCGGCGTGCCCGACGGATCGGGCGCGGATTCGACCGGATCCGGTGGCCCGTCGTCCGCCGCAGTCCTGGCCACCAGCGGATCACGCCCTGGCGCACGCGGCGGCGGCGCTGGTAGTCCGTGATCCGGTTGCGGAGTATCCGGTAGAACAATGGCCGCCATTGCTCGTCGGGATGGCCTGCGTAGTTCTGCGCCAGGCTGATCATCGAGTCCTGCACGACGTCGAGCGCCTCGTCATGGTCGCGCAGCGACATCCTCGCGATCCGGTAGGCGCGTTTCTCGATGCCGGCCAGGAATCGCCCGAGTGCCTGCTCCCGGTCCACTGCCGTCTCCCGCGCCTTGTCTCCGCCGATCAGCGGCATCGGCCAGGAAAGCGTAGCAGAGCCGATCACAGGCCCCTCCCGCAGGCATTTCGCGCCAATGAACGCTTCTCCACGGTGATATAACGTGGGCGCAGCCGACTTGTTGACGCCCGCCGCGAGCACTTAATAACTTATTGATAAGTAAGACGTTTTTGCGCCCAGATCACCCCATTCTGCAAGTCGTCCTGGACACGCCGCTGCGCAGGCGATTCGACTACCTGCCGCCTGCCGGAATGCCGACGCACGCGAGGCCTGGGCAGCGCGTTCGCGTGCCGCTCGGCAAGCGGCGCGCGATCGGCGTCATCGCTGCGATCGCGGAGCAGAGCGAGCTGCCGGCATCGCGCCTCAAGCACGCGCTCGAGATCGTCGACCCCGAACCGCTGTGGGATCCGGTCACCTTCGCGCTCCTCGGTTGGGCCGCGGACTACTATCATCATCCGCTCGGCGAGGTGCTGTTCGCGGCGATCCCCGTGGCGCTCCGCGAAGGCGGCAGCGCCCTGCGCCACGAACTTGCATGGCGATTGTCCGAGCGCGGCGTTGCTGCGCGCGCCGGAGCACCGCGCCTCGGACCGCGGCAACGGCAGCTGCTCGAGCTGATCGGCGACGGAAGTGTCGCGAACGAAGTCGTTGCAGAGGCCGGGCTCGGCGCCGCAGTGAAGTCGCTCGCCGCGCGCGGCTGGCTCGAATCGCTGGAGCGGCCTGAGCCCGCGCCGCGCGCCGGTCCCGGCCGCGCGGGCCCCGTGCTGACCGCCGATCAGTCCGCAGCCTGCAGCGCGATCGGCGCCGCCCTTGGCCGGTACGGCGCATTCCTGCTGCACGGCGTCACCGGCAGCGGCAAGACCGAGGTCTACATGCAGCTGATCGAGCGCGTGCTCGCCACGAGGGCAGGGCGCGCTCGTGCTGGTGCCGGAGATCGCGCTGACGCCGCAACTGGTCGCGCGCTTCCAGGAGCGCCTGACCGCGCCGGTCGTCGCGCTGCATTCCTCGATGGCCGACGGCGCGCGCTTCGCGGCCTGGCGTGCGGCGGCAACGGGCGCAGCGCCCGTCGTGATCGGCACGCGCTCGGCAGTCTTCACGCCGATGCCGGCGCTCGGCCTCGTGGTCGTCGACGAGGAACACGACGCTTCCTACAAGCAGCAGGATGGCTTCCGCTATTCGGCGCGCGATCTCGCGGTCGCGCGCGCCCAGCGTGCGGGTGCCCCGGCCGTGCTCGGTTCCGCGACGCCGTCGCTCGAAAGCCTTGCCAATGCGGCAGCCGGGCGTTACACGAAGCTGTCGCTGCCGGAGCGCACTGGCCGCGCCGGCAAGCCGCGCGTCGGCGTCATCGACCTGCGCTTGCACGCGGCGCGCGACGGCCTGTCGCAGCCAGCGATCGCGGCGATCGAGCGGCATCTCGCCGCTTCCGGCCAGGTACTCGTGTTCCTCAATCGCCGCGGCTACGCGCCGACGCTCTTCTGCCCGGGCTGCGCCTGGATCGCGCCCTGCACGGCCTGCGATGCGCGCCTCACCGTGCACCTGCGCCAGGCGCGCCTGACCTGCCATCACTGCGGCGCGGAACAGGCGATGCCCTATGGCTGCCCGCGCTGCGGCACGGAGCTGCGCCCGGTCGGCGAAGGCACGGAGCGCGTCGAGGCGACGCTTGCGCAGCTGTTCCCGCTGGCGCCGCTGGTGCGCGTCGATCGCGACGTGATCCGGCGCCGCGGCGACATCGAGAAAGCGCTGAACTCGGTCGTGGACGGCCATGCGCGCATCCTGCTCGGCACGCAGATGCTGACCAAGGGCCACGATTTCCCGGAGGTCACGCTGGTCGTCGTGCTGGCCGCGGACCAGGGCCTGTTCGGCGCGGACTTCCGCGCGAGCGAGCGGCTTGCGCAGCAGATCGTGCAGGTCGCGGGCCGCGCCGGGCGCGGCGACCGGCCCGGCGAGGTGCTGATCCAGTCCTGCTACCCCCAGCATCCGCTGCTGCAATGCCTGATCACCGAGGGATATGAGGGCTTTGCGGTACGGGCACTGGAGGAGCGCCGCGCGACCGGCTGGCCGCCCTACTCGCACCTCGCGCTCCTGCGCGCTGACGGCCCTTCGCGGGCCGAGGTGCACGAATTCCTGCGCGAGGCGAAGGCCGCGGCGCCTGCGGAACGAAAAGGCCTGCGGCTCCTCGGTCCGGCGCCCGCGGCCATGGAGCGCCGCGCCGGGCGCTACCGGGCCCAGCTGCTGCTCGAGGCGCCGGCGCGCGCGACCCTGCAGCGATTCCTTTCCGAGTGGCTCGTGCGCGTCGGGGAACTGCGCCCGTCGCGGCGGCTGCGCTGGTCCGTGGACGTCGATCCAATTGAGGTTGATTGAGGATCCTGATTCACCCGCGCATGGAGCGCGTTACGCGCGCGCCTTGGCGGCACAAGGCGCGAGCCGAAGTCCAATAGCAGAGCCTATGGACGAGGCGAGCAACGAAGTGCCGCCAAGGCCCGCGCGTAACCCACGGGGACCGGGCGATTTTCCTCTCTGGCTGCGTCGCTCGTCGCTCATGTATCACCTGATACACTTCGTTCCTCGCTTCTTGCCAGAAACGAAAATCGCTCTCGGTCGCGCCCATGCGCGGGTAAATCAGAGGATCCAGGACTCTCGCGCGCTTGAAAGACCTCATCGAAAAGCTCGTGTCCGATGCACTCGCGACGCTGCCGTCCGCGGGCCTCGACGGCGCCGCGGCGCCGCTGCCGGAGATCGAGCGCAGCCGCGACGCCGCGCACGGCGACTTCGCCTGCAGCATCGCGATGCGGCTCGCGAAGGCATTGCGCGCGAACCCGCGCAAGCTCGCGGAGCAGATCGTCGCCGCGCTGCCGGAGAACAATCTGATCGCGAAGACCGAGATCGCGGGACCCGGATTCATCAATTTCTTCCTGACGTCCGCCGCCTGGCAGGCGGAACTCACGCGCGTGCACGCGGCGGGAGCCGGCTACGGCCGCGGCGATCGGGGCGCCGGCCGGCGCGCGATCGTCGAGTTCGTCTCCGCCAACCCGACCGGGCCGCTGCACGTCGGCCACGGCCGGCACGCCGCTTTCGGCGCGACGGTCGCGAACCTGCTCGAGGCGGACGGCTGGTCCGTGCACCGCGAGTACTACGTCAACGACGCCGGCCGCCAGATGGACATCCTCGCCGCGAGCGTGTGGCTGCGCTACCTCGAGCTCTGCGGCGAGACGCTCGCCTTCCCGGCCAACGGCTATCGCGGCGAATACATCCGCCCGATCGCGGCGGCATTGCGCGAGCGCCACGGCGACGCGTTCAGGAAATCCGCCAGCGCGGTCGTCGCGGGCCTGCCCGCGGATGAGCGAGGCGGCGGCGACAAGGACCTGTACATCGATGCGGTCATCGCGCGCGCGAAGGAACTCCTCGGCGCCGGATTCCGCGTCGTTTTCGAGGCAGGCCTCGCGGACATCCTCGCTGACATCCAGGGCGACCTCGCCGACTTCGGCGTGCGTTTCGACCGCTGGTATTCCGAGCAGGATCTCGGCGACGGCCGCGACGGCGGGCCGATCGACCGCGCGCTGCAGCGCCTGCGCGCGCACGGCCACGTCTTCGAGCTGGAGGGTGCGCTGTGGTTCCGTGCCACGGCCTTCGGCGACGAGAAGGACCGCGTGGTGGTCCGCGCCAACGGCCAGAAGACCTATTTCGCTTCCGACATCGCCTATCACCTCGACAAGCGGGAACGCGGATTCGAGCTCTTGGTGACCATCCTCGGCGCCGACCACCACGGCTACATCGCGCGCGTGCGCGCCGGCCTCGCGGCGATGGGCGAGCCTCCCGAGTCGCTGGAGGTGCCGATGGTCCAGTTCGTCACGCTGTACAAGGGCGGCGAGAAGATCGCGATGGGCAAGCGCGAAGCGCAGTTCGTGACGCTCCGCGACCTGCGCAACGAAGTCGGCAACGACGCGGCGCGCTTCATCTACGTGATGCGGTCGAACGAACAGTCGCTCGACTTCGACCTCGAACTCGCCAAGAAGCAGACCAACGACAACCCGGTCTACTACGTCCAGTACGCGCACGCGCGCATCGCGAGCGTGCTGAAGCAGGCGGCCGAGCGCGGCCTGCCATTCGACAGCGAAGCGGGGCTCGCGTCGCTCGGGCTCCTCACCGACGCGCAGGAGCACGCGATGATGCGCGAAATCACGCGCTGGCCCGAGCTGGTCCAGCAGGCCGCGGACCTGCGCGCGCCGCACGCGGTCGTGCATTACCTGCGCGAGCTCGCAACCGCGTTCCACGCCTATTACAACGCGTTGCCGTTCATCGTCGACGACGCGAAGCTTCGCAACGCGCGGCTCGCGCTGATCGTCGCCGCGCGCCAGGTGCTCCGAAACGCGCTGGCGCTGCTCGGCGTCTCGGCGCCGGAGACCATGTAATGGTGTCGCGCGACTACAAGCGCAGCAAGGCGCGGCGCGAGCCGTTCTCGGGCTGGACGGGCCTGCTGCTCGGCTTCATCGCGGGCTTCGGCGTGGGCCTCGCGCTCTACATCTTCGACCCGCGCTCGGCGCAGACGAACGGCAGCGGGGCGGCGCCGGAGCCGGCGTCGGCGCGCGAATCGACCGGCGACGAGCCGGCGGACCAGTACGACTACTACAACATGCTGCCGAAGGCCGAGGTCGTCGTGCCCGAGCGCGAGGCCGTGGTGGGACGCAACAAGCCGGCCGCGCCGGTCCAGAAAGCCGGCTCCTATGCGCTGCAGGTCGGCTCGTACAAGGACTTCAACGAGGCGGACCGGGTGCGCGCGCAGCTTGCGCTGCAGGGAATCGAGTCGAAAGTGCAGCGCATCTCGGTGGACAACGACACCTGGCACCGCGTCCGGATCGGGCCGATCTCGAATCTCAGGGAACTGAACCGCATCCGCGACCGGCTGCAGGAAGCCGACATGGATTACCTGGTGATCCGCCTCGGCGACTGAGCGGCGCCGGGTCAGTCCTCGCTGATCTGCCGGAAATCCACGCCGAGCGAGCGCAGCTTCCGGTACAGGTGCGTGCGCTCCATGCCGACGCGCTTTGCGAGCAGCCCGACCTTGCCGTTGCACAGCATCAGCTGCTGCAGCAGGTAGGCGCGCTCGAACTGCTCGCGCGCCTCGCGCAGCGGCAGCGCCAGCAGGTCCTGCTTCACCAGCGGTTCGTCAGGCGCCTGCTGCAGCGCAAGCTGCTGCTCGATCTCGTCGAGACCGATCTCCTCCGGGCCGCCGATGATCAGCACGCGCTGCACGAGGTTGCGGAGCTCCCGCACGTTGCCGGGCCACGGATAGTTGCGCAGGCGGTTCTGCGCCGCGACGCTGAAGCGCCGGAACGGCATGCCCTCCTCGTCCACGAGGCGGTCGATGTAATGCCGCAGCAGGTCGGGCACGTCCTCCGCGTACTCGCGCAGCGGCGGCACCCTGGCCGTGATGACCTCGAGGTGCGCCAGCAGGTCGCGCCGCAGGCCGCTCGCGACGCTGTCATGGCCGGGACTCGCGGCGGCGGTGAGGCGCGCGCCCAGCGGCACCCGCCGGCTGCCACCCTCGCGCTGCCAGCTGCCCTGCTCCAGGTCCGCGAGCAACACGCGCTGCGCGCCGGCCGAAAGGTCCTCGAGCCCGCCGAAGAACAGCGTGCCGCCCTCGGCCTGCTCGTAGAGACCGGGCTCCACTTTCCCGTCCGTCTCGACGCCGCGCAGCCGCGCGGCTGCGGTCGCGTCGTCGAGGCTTGCGCAACTCACGGCGACGAACGGGCCCGCGGAACGCGGCCCCAGCGAATGCAGGTAGCGCGCAAAGGCCTCGCGGCCGGTGCCGGCCTCGCCGACCAGCAGCACCGGCGCGTCGTGCGCTGCGACCTGCTGCACCTGCTCGCGCAGGCGCTGCATCAGGCGGCTCTTGCCGATCGGGGCAACCAGCGGCGGGATCAGCGTGCGCTGCTTCTGGCGGCGCCGGTGGCCCGACTCGAGCGCGCGCGTGACGGTGCGCAGGAGCTTCGCGATCGACAGCGGCTTCTCGACGAAGTCGAAGGCGCCGAGACGCGTCGCCTCGACCGCGGTCTCGACCGTGCCGTGCCCGGACAGCATGACGACCGGGAACTTCAGCAGGTTCTTCTCGGACCATTCGCGCAGCAGGGTGATGCCGTCGGTGTCCGGCATCCAGATGTCGAGCAGCACGAGGTCCGGCTCCTGGCGCAGGACCGCGCTGCGCGCACTCGCCGCGTCGGGCGCAGCCTCGACCTCATAGCCCTCGTCGGCGAGGATCTCGCTCAGCAGCCCGCGGATGTCGGCCTCGTCGTCGACGACGAGAATTCTCGACGAACTCATGCTCGCTCTCTCCTCGCATCGGCGCGGCGCGACTCGCGCGACGCCGCCGGCAATGTGATGCAGATGCGCGCGCCACCCTGCGGCACGTTCTCCAGCTCGACCTGGCCGCCGTGCTCCTCGACGATGCGGCGCACGATCGCAAGGCCGAGCCCGGTACCCTTGGGCTTGCTGGTGACATAGGGATCGAATGCCTGCTCGATCAGGCCGCCCTGGAATCCCGGCCCGTTGTCGATCACGGTCAGCACGATCTGGTCACCGGCGCGCTTCGTTTCGATCATGATGACAGGATTCTCCCGGCCGTCGAGCGCCTCGACCGCATTGGTCAGCAGGTTGTTCAGCAGCTGCCGGATCCGGCCCGGATCCGCCTCCAGAGTCGCCGCGCGCGGGTCCAGCGACAGGCCGAACGCGACGCGCGGATCCTGCGCGTGGTACAGGTCGGACACCTGCCGGATCAGCGCGTTCATGTCGAATTCGCTGAGCTGCATCTCCGGCGCCTTCGCGTACTCGCTGAACGCCGCCACCATCTGCTTCATCGCCTCGACCTGCTGGACGATGGTCTGGGTCGAGCGGTCCAGGATTTCCGCCTCGGCCGGCTGCAGCCCGCGGAACAGCTTGCGACGCATGCGCTCGGCCGAGAGCTGGATCGGCGTCAACGGGTTGCGGATCTCGTGCGCGAGGCGCCGCGCGACCTCGCCCCAGGCAGCCTGCCGCTGCGCCTGCAGGAGCTGCGTGATTTCGTCGAACACGATCACCAGGCCGCCGGCGCCTCCGGCGTCGCCTGGTAGCGCCGTGCAGGCGCAGACCAGTTCGCGCCGGGCGGCGTCGCTCCGGAGCGTGACCTGCTCGCGCCATTCGCTCTCGCCGGCTTCGAGGTGGCGCTGCATCACGGCGTGCAGCTGGCCGAGCAGCGGGTGGCGGGCGGCGAGCCCGGCGAGCGGCTGGCCGGTCGCCTGGTCGAAGTCGACGCCGAGGATGTTGCCGGCCGCGTGGTTCGCGATTCGCACGCGCAGGTCGGGTTCGAGCGAGATAACGCCGCTCGTCAGGCGCGCGAGGATCACGGCGAGTGCCGCGCGCTCGCCCTCGACCGCCGCCTGGCTGCGTTCGGTCTCCTCGCGCGCGCGCGCGAGCTTCTTGGTCATGTCGTTGAACGACGTGACGAGGTAGCCGATCTCGTCGTGCGAGGGCATCGACAGGCGCGTGTCGAAGTCGCCCTTCGCGACCGCGCGCGTGCCGGCGATCAGGTCCTGCACCGGCCGCACCAGGCGCTGCGAGAAATAAAGGGCGCCGTACAGAGCCGCGAGCAATGCCATCAACAGCACGAGGGACAGCGTCAGCACGAAGAAGAGCTTCAGCGGCTCGCGCTGGTATGTCAGTTTCCCGTACTGCTGGTAGGCGTTCTGCACGGTCGTCGCGAGGTCGGCGAGGCGCTGCGGCACCGGATAGGTCGCGACCAGCAGGCGCGACCCCCGCAGGCTCTGTTGCGACCCGATCCTGGTCGCGGCCCTGATCAGGTAGCCTCCGCCCGAGACCGGTTCGAGGCTGACGTAGGGGCGGCCCTGGCGAACCTGCTGCAGCAACTCTTCCGGCTGCGTGCCGGGCAACCCGTGCTGCATGCCCGCCGTGCTGTAGGCCTCCGGCTGGCCGCCCGAGTTCGTGACGATCAGTTCGTCGGCGCCCGCGAGCCGCAGGTGATCGTCGAGCGCCGCGTACAGGCTGCTGCCGCCAAGATTCGACAGGTCGTCCGCGATCCGCTGGGTGCGCTCGAGGATCTCGCGCATGCGCAGGTCGAGCGCGGCGCGCGACAGGCCGAGCGCATCGGACAGGCCTTCGCGCACCTCGGCGTGGAACCAGCTGTCGATGCCGCGCGTCAGGAACAGCACCGAGAACGTGAACACGATCAGCAGCGGCGCGACCGCGAGGCCGCCGAACATCAGGATGGTCCGGCCGCGCAGCCTCGAGCCGGGCACGCGGCGGCGCCAGTCGCGGATGAAGTCCGCCAGGCCGCTGATGATCAGCGCCAGCAACACGACGACGCCCGCGATGTTGATCAGCAGGATCCACGGCTGCAGCTGCCCGTAGCGCTGCGACCCTTCCGCGGTGACCGCGAGCAGCGCGAGCGCCGCGACCCAGACCACGATGCCGATGCCGACCGCGACCGGGAGCCAGCGCCGCGTCATGGCCGCACGCTCCAGACGTACCAGTCCGTGCTGCGCGACCAGCTCTTCCAGAACAGCAGTACCTTGATCGCAGTGGGCAGGTCGCCGATCTCGACCGATGCGCGCACGCGCATCTCGAAGCGGCCGTCGGTCGGCAGCTGGGTCGTGTCGGCGAACTGCAGCCTGCTGATGTGGGCGAGCGCTTCGAGCGCCTCGGTGCGCGTCGCGTAGCTCTGGTGCTCGCCGGTCACAGGATCGGTGACCACATAGCGATCCGCGATCGCGTCGTAGGCGAGCTGCCATTCCTTGGTCAGCGAGACGACCGTTTCGTCAGGCAGGAAGCGCCGCGCGGTGGTCGCCTCGACCTCCAGCAGCAGGGCCAGCGGCACGCCTTCGTCAAAGGCCTGCCGGGCGGCCTCGGACAGGCCGAGGTCGAGCCGGACGTCGAGCTGCCAGACGCCCCCCAGCATCTCGACATAGGCGTTCCTGATCTCGAAGCGGCCCTCGTCAGAGGCCGAAGCGCAGAGGGTCGATGCCGCGAACAGGAGCGCCGCAATGATGACCAGCCCGGGATGTCGCCATCGCGTCAACTGCACGCCGGATCCTCAGGCCCGCTTCTCGAGGCAGGCGTAATAGAAGCCATCGGCGTCGGCCGCGCCGCAGGGCAGCGCGCAGCCCGGCCCCGGGCCCTGCACCGGCGCGACGCCCGGCAGCAAAAGCCTAGCAGATTCGGTCACATCCAAAGCCGTGGGCTCGCGCGCGAGGAATTCCCCGACCACGGCCGTGTTTTCCGCACTGAGCACCGAGCAGCTTGCGTAGACCAGCCGGCCCCCTTCCGCGAGCAGGGCATAGACCGAGCGCAAGAGCGCAAGTTGCGTCGCCGCGAAGCCCGCGATGTCGGCGGCCCGGCGCAGCAGCTTGATGTCGGGATGCCGGCGGATGACGCCCGTTCCCGAGCAGGGCACGTCGAGCAGGATGCGGTCGAACGGCCTGCCGTCCCACCATCCTGCATCCAGCGCATCGCCGACGACCAGGGTCGCGCGAAGGCCGAGGCGCGAGAGATTCTCCGCGATGCGCGCGCTGCGCCGTGCATCGATATCGAGCGCGACCAGTTCCGCGATGGCGGGCTCGAGTTCGAGGATATGGCAGGCCTTGCCGCCCGGCGCGGCGCAGGCGTCGAGCACGCGCATGCCGGCCTTCGCCGCGAGCCAGTAGGGCGCGAGTTGCGCGGCGGCATCCTGCACGGACGCGGCTCCAGCCGCAAAGCCCGGCAGCTCGCCGACATTCACCGCTGCGGAAAGCCGGAGCGCCTCCGGCGCGAAGGCGCAGGTCTCGGCTGCATGACCGGCCGCGACGAGCCGCGCGAGGTAATCGTCGCGGCTGCCCTGCCTGCGATTGACGCGCAGCCACATCGGCGGCTCAGCGTTGCCCGCGGCCACCATCGCCTGCCATTGCCCGGGCCAGTCGCGCGCGAGCGCATCGAGGAACCAGGCCGGATGGGCGTAGCGCGCCTGCGGTTGCTGATGCGCCCTGGCGAGGATCGCTTCGCCCTCGCGCTGCCAGCGCCGCAAGAGCGCATTGACGAGACCCGCGGCGCGTGGCTTTCCGAGTGCGCGCGTCGCCTCGACGGTCTCGGCGACTGCCGCGTGCGCGGGCGTCGCGCCGTGCGCCAGCTGGAAGAGCCCGACCAGCGCGAGCGCGCGGATCTCCGGATCGAGCGCGACGCCCGGCCGGTCGAGCATCAGCGCAAGGCAGGCGTCGAGCTCCAGGTACCAGCGCACGGTGCCGAATGAAAGCGACTGGATCGCGGGGCGCAGAGCGCGCACCGCGGCGGCATCCGCGAGCGCCGATTCGAGTCTGCGGCCCGGCCCTGCGACCGCGGCGACGATACGGGCCGCCACGGCGCGGATCTCGGCTGCCTCGCCCGCGCTCAGACCAGCACCAGTCCGACGAAGCCGCGCGTATTCGCGAAATCCGCCGCCCCGACCGCGCGACGCCCCGGCAGTTGCAGGCGCTCGAGCGCGAGCGCGTCCTTGCCGGTCATCACGACGACGCCCTGCGGGCCCGCGGCCAGGATCGTGCCCGGCTGCGGGCCGCTTGCCGCCGCGACGACGCGCGCCTGCCAGATGCGCAGTTGCAGGCCCTCGAGTTTCGTCTCGGCGACCGGCCAGGGATTCAGCGCACGGACGCGGCGTTCGATCACATCCGCCGGTTCACGCCAGTCGATGCGCGCTTCCGATTTCCGGAGCTTGCGCGCATAGGTCGCCTGCGCGGAATCCTGGGGCGCGAAAGTCGCGCGGCCCTCGCCGAGCTCATCGAGCGCAGCCACGATCATGCGGGCGCCCTGCGCCGCGAGGCGCGCCTCGAGTTCGCCCGCGGTCTCGCGCGGCGCGATCGCGGTTTCCTTCTTCATCATTACGGGCCCGGTGTCGAGGCCGGCTTCCATGCGCATGACGCAGACGCCGGTCGTCGCATCGCCCGCCTCGATCGCGCGCGCGACCGGCGCCGCGCCGCGCCAGCGCGGCAGCAATGACGCGTGGATGTTCAGGCAGCCGAGGAGCGGCAGGTCGAGGAGCGCCTGCGGCAGCAGCAATCCATAGGCGACCACCACCATGACATCCGGCGAATGGCCGGAGAGACGGGTCCGCGCCTCCGGTTCGCGCAGCGACTCCGGCTGCTCGAGCGGCAGGCCGAGCGCCTGCGCGCGCTGCTTGACGGGACTCGCGGCGAGCGCCTGACCGCGCCCGGCCGGACGGTCCGGCTGCGTATAGACGACGGCAAGGCGGTGATGCGACGCGGCGATCGCATCGAGCGCTGGCACTGCGAACGACGGCGTTCCGGCGAAAGCGACCGCCAGGCTCCTGTCCACGGCGGTCAACCGGTCAGATCGCCGGTGCGCGCGCGGGCGCCGGCGTCTTGCCTTCCGCGCGCAGGCGCCGGTCTTTTTCCAGCTTCTTGCGGACCCGCTGGCGCTTCATCTCCGACAGGTAATCCACGAACAGCTTGCCGTCGAGATGATCGATCTCGTGCTGGACGCAGATTGCGAGCAGGCCTTCGAGGTCGGCCTCGAACGGCTTGCCGTTCCGCCCTTGCGCGCGCACCCGGACGGTCTCGGCGCGCGGCACCTCGTCGTAATAGCCGGGCACGGACAGGCAGCCCTCCTGCGATGTCGTCGCGCCTGCCTTCCCGATGATCTCCGGGTTGATGAATACGCGCGGATCGTTGCGCCCCTCGGAGACGTCGGCGACCAGCAGGCGCCGGTGCACGTCCACCTGCGTCGCGGCCAGGCCGATGCCATTGGCGGCGTACATGGTCTCCAGCATGTCGTCGATCAGTTCACGCAATGAGGCGTCCACGGCGTCGACCGGGACCGCCCGGGTGCGCAACCGGGGGTCCGGATACTCCAGGATTGTGAGGCGCGTCATGTGAGCGGGGCCGTGGGTGCGTGTAACTGACCGGGGAATGCTGTTAAAGTTCGTCGAAGCATAGACTTATGCGCGTTTGGTGACCCGGAAGTATACGATCGTTCGGGCCGCCCCGGCAGTGAGGGAGCAACTCGCATGGCACCTTCTGGCAAATTCCCGTCCCGCAGCCCCGTCATCGGCCTGGCCGGCGCCGCGCTCATGGCGCTGGCGCTCGCATTCGCCATCCCGGCCGGTGTCGCCACCGGCCAGCAGGGCATCGACCGCAGCGTCATCCCGGTGGCGCCCGATGCGCCCTCGAGCTACACCGTCCAGAAGGGCGACACGCTGTGGGACATCTCGGCGAAATTCCTGACCGATCCCTGGTACTGGCCGGAGATCTGGTACATCAACCCGCAGGTCGCGAATCCGCACCTGATCTATCCCGGCGACGTGCTGGCCCTGACCTGGGTCGACGGCCAGCCGCGCGTCGTGCTGCAGAGCGGCGGCGCCGTACGCCTGTCGCCGCGGGTGCGCGAGAATCCGCTCTCGGAGGCGATCACCTCGATCTCGTACGACCGGATCGCGGCGTTCACGTCGCGGCCCGATGTGCTGGCGAAAGAGCAGGTCAAGGGCGCCCCATACGTCGTGCGCGGACGCGACCAGCGCCTGGTCTCGGCGCAGGGCAACGATATCTACGTCCGCCGCTTTACGGATTCCGGCACCCACAACCGCTACAACATCTTCAACGTCGCCGATGAGCTGAAAGACCCCGACACGGGCGACGTCCTGGGTTACCAGGCCAAGTTCACCGGCCAGGCCGACTTCAGGCAGGCGGGCGATCCGGCCACGCTGCTGCTCGTCAATTCCGCGCGCGAGACGACCGAAGGCGATGTCCTGCTGCCGGATGCCCCGAGCGTCAACATGGATTTCATTCCGCACGCACCGACGACGGCGGTCAACGGCACGATCATCTCGGTCTCGAACAACGACCAGAAGACGGTCACCGGTGAGTACGATGTCGTGGTCATCAATCGCGGCTCAGGCCAGGGGCTCAAGCCCGGGCACGTGCTCGCGATCTGGCAAACGGGCGAGGAAGTCCGGGACAAGAGCGCCAACGCGGTCAGCCGGAAGGTCACGCTTCCCGAGGAGCGCATTGGCCTGGTGATGGTGTTCAAGACCTATGACCGCATGAGCTACGCCCTCACGATGGAATCGAGCCAGGAAGTCAAGGCGGGCGACATGGTCCGCAAGCCCTAGACAGGATCCAGTCACCGATGCGAAGCGCCGGCCCCGTGGCCGGCGCTTTTTTTTGCGCCTCCGCCGTAGGTACTAATCCGTATTGCGCGCACTGCACATTTTCGCGACCCTGATATCGCATTCATGGGACGGGGAATCCGTGAATGGGGCTCTTCCGCGCGATAGTGCCGAAGGGCGATGCGGCGGGAATTCGACCCTTGCCGCATGCGTTGTGAGGTCGCTGGACACAATGCGAGCCCCGCAAGCGGGGCACCTGAGTCGGGCCCGTCCGACGAGGGGAAGGTTGCCGGCAGACCCGGTGGAGCGCCGAGAGGCGCATGCAACGGGTGTCGAGGAAATCGCCGACAATCACCAGCGGGTCAAGAACCCCCGCACCGGGCGGCGCTGCCCGTGCGGGGATTCTCCTGTTCCCGCCTGATCCCGCACAATGGCCCATGCACGAAATCCGGACGTTCACGTCCCACCTCGAGTGCAGCGCCACCGGCGCGCATTACCCGGCCGACCAGCTGCGCGGGCTCTCGGACGCCGGCAAGCCCCTGCTGGTGCGCTACGACCTCGAAGCCCTGCGGAGAGCGCTCAGCAAAGACGTTCTGGCGCGGCGCGCGGAAGGCGGCTTCTGGCGCTACCGCGAGTTCCTCCCGGTGCGCGAGAGTTCCCATGTCGTGAGTCTCGGCGAGGTGGCCACGCCGCTTGTCGAAACTCCTGCCGCTGCGCGGCTGCATGGCGCGCGCGCGCTGCTGATCAAGGACGAGGGCCGCCTGCCGACCGGATCATTCAAGGCGCGCGGCCTCGCACTCGCCGTGTCGATGGCGAAGGCATTCGGCATCACGCGCATGGCGATGCCGACCAATGGCAACGCGGGCGCCGCGCTCGCAGCGTATGCAACCCGCGCCGGCATCGAGTCCTGGGTCTTCTGCCCGGAGGACACGCCCGAGGTCAATGTCCGCGAGATCGCTTTCCAGGGCGCGCGCGTCTTCCTGGTCAACGGGCTGATCAACGATTGCGGGCGCCTGGTCGCCGAGGGCAAGGCCGCGATGGGCTGGTTCGATGCGTCCACGCTCAAGGAGCCGTACCGGATCGAGGGCAAGAAGACCATGGGCATCGAGCTCGCCGAGCAGCTCGGCTGGCGGCTGCCCGACGTCATCTTCTACCCGACCGGCGGCGGCACCGGGCTGATCGGCATGTGGAAAGCCTTCGAGGAACTCGAGGCCATCGGCTTCATCGGCGGCGAACGCCCGCGCATGGTCGCCGTGCAGGCCACGGGCTGCGCACCGATCGTGAAGGCCTGGCAGGAAGGCCGCGAGCATGCCGAACCCTGGAAGGACGCGCACACGATCGCTTCCGGCATTCGCGTGCCGGGCGCGATCGGCGATTTCCTGATCCTGCGCGCGGTTCGCGAAAGCAACGGCTTCGCGATCGCGGTCGATGACGAAGCGATCTTGGATGCGCAGGCCGAGATGGCGCGCACCGAGGGGTTCCTGCTGTGCCCGGAGGGCGCCGCGACTTATGCTGCCTGGCGCGCGGCGCTTGCGAACGGCCTCGTCCGGCGCGACGAGCGTGCAGTCCTCTTCAACTGCGCGAGCGGGCTCAAGTATCCGATGCCGCCGGCGGGACGGGCGGTGGATTGCCGCCGCCCGCTCGATTACGAGGCCCTCGCAGCCGGGCGATAGCCGCGCGCAGGTCGGTCTCCCCGCGCCGCAGGTGGCTCCACGGGCGCTTCGGCCGATAGCGCCCGAGGGCGGCATTCAGCTTCTGAACCGCGGATTCATCGAGGCCATAGGCAGCGAGCCAGGCATTGCAGCGCTCCGCCGGGAAATGAGGCCGCATCCGGTACATCAGATCGAGCAGGTCGAAGGTCGCCATGCGCGTCCCTGCGATGCCCTGCGGGAAGATGCAGCTGTAGGACATGTCGATGATGTGGAACGCCGGAGCACCGGGCGACAGCGTGACCAGGATATTTCGCGGCGCAAGGCCGCCGTGCGACACGCCGCAGTCGTGCATGCGCCGCACGAGGCTGAGGAGCGGCGCCAGGTCAGTGACCGTGCCCGGGCGCTGCAGCAATTTGTCGAGCGCCGTCGCGCCCTCTACCTCGCGCGTCACCAGCAGTTCATGCAGTCCGTGCGGGTCGCGCCGCCCGTGCGACCAGGACAGGGGCTCCGAGCAGGGAATGCCGTGCCGCACGAGGTGCGACAGCACGCGGAATTCGCGCTCGGCGCGATAGGGAATGAACCAGCGGCGCAGCGGATCGTAGAACGGCCGCCGGCGATACACCTTCATGATGGCGCGGCCCCCGCCGGGCAACGCTTCTGACCAGACGAGCGTGCGGTACTCGGCCTTGATCAGGATCTCGCCAGGCTCGCCGCCCGGGGGCATCAGGCGATTCCCGGATCCTTGACGATCAGCGCATAGCGATGGCCGGAACCGATGCGCGAAAGCGGCGGAGCCGCGATCAACCGGGCGCCGCGCTCTTTCGCGAGCTCGGCGACGCGCGCCGTCGTCATCGTCATCTTCGGCGGCTGGCGGTCGAAGGGCCGGCGCAGGCGGCGCAGCAGGTTCTTCAGGGAATGATGATCGAAGAATGTCATCACGACGAAACGCCGCGATACGCGCAGGAGTTCGGTCAGCAGCCGCTCGCGCTCGGCGGCGGTCGGCAGGTGATGCGACAGGCGGATGCAGAAGATCCCGTCCACGCTGTCGTCCCTGAGCGGAATGTGGAACGCCGATGCGGTCATCCAGACCCGCGGCGTCTTGCCCGTCGATTCCGCGCGGTTGAAGAGCAGCTGGCCGTGCGCGATGTCGGCCTCGATCACGAGATCGGCGGTGTCCGCGAAGGCCGGCGTCAGGCGGCCGCCGCCGCACGGCAGGTCGAGGATGACGCGGGACCGGCCGATCCGTGCGACGTGCTGCTGGATCAGCTTGAACTCGCGCTGGGTACTCTGGCGCTTCAGCAGATGCTGGCGGTAGCTCAGGTTGTAGGCCGCGGCACGATCGACGCGCTGGTATTCCCCCTGGTAACTCGCGCTCTGCTCATGGGCCTGCGGCTCGCCCCAGGTCTCGGAGGTGCCGCGAATCGCCAGGAGCGCGATGCCGTCGCGCAGCGGATAGGACGCGCCGCAACCGCGGCAGTCGATCGAACCGGAGCCGATCGCCAGGCTCGCTGCGCAGGCGGGGCAGACCAGGATCTCGGCAATGGCATTGATCCCGGGGTCCGCTGCGGCCTTTGCATTCGGTAATGAAGTCATCGCGTCAGCACTCCTCGCCACCCGTCGGGGCAGCACCGGGTTGGGCTGTCAGAGTCCTATACAAATCATGCACTTGCATGAATTCCGCCGGGCCATTTCTGCCCCTTCGCGGCGCAAATCGACAGGCCTCTCCCAATCCCCATTCCGGATCATGGTCCGGTGACGACGGAGATTCTAACCGCGGCGCGGCGTGCCTGGTTGCGCCTCGCCCGCGTGCCCGGCATGGACGCCGCCGCCGCGCGCGCACTGCTCACGCGCCTCGGCGGGGCCGAGGCGCTGCTCGCGCAGGATGAGGCCGGGCTCGCGCGCGCCGGCCTCACGCCGGCGGGCGCGGACGCGTTCGCAAGCTTCGACGAGGCAACGCTCGAGCGCGACCTGTGCTGGCTCGAGGCGCCCGGGCACGAATTGATTACCGCGGACGATCCCTGCTATCCGCCGCAACTCGCGGCGACCATGGGCGCGCCGCCGGCACTCTTCGTCCTGGGCGATCCTGCCGCGCTGTCATCGCCGCAGCTCGCGATCGTCGGCAGCCGTTCGGCGACGGCGGCTGGGCGCGAAACCGCCTTCGAGTTTGCCGGGCGGCTGTCCGCGGCGGGCCTCGCGATCACGAGCGGCCTCGCCACCGGCATCGACGCAGCCGCGCATCGCGGCGCCCTCGCCGCCGGCGGCAGGACCATCGCCGTCTGCGGCACCGGGCTCGATCAGGTTTATCCCGCGGAGCACGCTTCGCTTGCCGCAGCGATCGCGGCCGAGGGCGCGCTGGTCTCGGAGTTCTCGTCGGGCACTCCGCCGCGCGCGGCTAACTTTCCGCAGCGCAACCGCCTGATGTCGGGCCTCGCGCTCGGGGTGCTCGTGATCGAGGCGGCGGCGCGTTCGGGCTCGCTGATCACGGCGCGGCTCGCCGGCGAACAGGGACGGGACGTGATGGCGGTGCCGGGCTCGATACATAACGCGCTCGCGCGCGGCTGCCATCGCCTGATCAAGGACGGCGCGGCGCTCGTCGAATCGCCCGAGGATGTGCTCGCAACAATCGGATTTCGCGCGCTCCAAACGCCCGCAAATGCCCCGGCGCGGACACGCAATTCCGGCAACGGGTTGGACAGCGCGGAAGAAATGCTGTTGAATGCGCTCGGTTTCGAGCCGGCGGATCTCGACAAACTGGTCGAACGAACGGGCTTTGCGGCCCACTCCGTCGCCTCGATGTTGCAATTGCTCGAACTGGAAGGTCGGATCGAGTCGCTGGCCGGCGGGCGTTACAGCCGGACTCCACCGAGGCAGGACCGATGAAGGAAAGCGTTCTCGACATCCTGATCCACCTGTTCGAGAACTTCCTCGACGCCGATGACGACAGCGCGCCGAGCCGGGACGCCTTGAAGCAGGAGCTGGAGCAGGCCGGTTACCCGGAGCCGGACATCGAACGCGCGCTCGCCTGGCTCGAGAGCCTGGCCGCCGATCCGGACCGCGCGATGAACGAGGGCACGGCGCGCGCCGTGCGCGTGTTCAGCGGCCAGGAGCAGGTGCGCCTCGACACCGACGTGCGCGGCTACCTGCTGCACCTCGAAAATCTCGGCATCCTGTCCGCCGCGCAGCGCGAGGTCGTCATCGACCGGTTGCTGGCGCTCGAGGCCGACGACATCGACATCGAGCAGCTGAAGTGGGTGGTGCTGATGGTGCTTTTCAGCCAGCCCGGCCAGGAAAACGCCTACCAGCGGATGGAGGACCTGGTGTTCGACGAGCGGCGGGACGCGATGCACTGAGTGCCCGCGCCACGGTTCGGCCATTGAGCCGCGGCCGGGCCCGCGGCTTTGGCGTCTTTAGGGTCTTCGAGACGGAACAGAGGATGAGCGCAAATCTAGTCATCGTGGAATCGCCGGCCAAGGCGAAGACCATCAAGAAGTACCTCGGACCGGATTTCGAGGTGCTGGCTTCGTATGGCCACGTCCGCGACCTCATCGAAAAGGAAGGCGCGGTCGACCCCGACAACGACTTCGAGATGAAGTACCAGCTCATCGAGAAGAACCGCCCCAAGGTCGATGCCATCGAACGCGCGATGCGCAAGGCCAATGCGCTCTATCTCGCGACCGACCCCGACCGCGAGGGCGAGGCGATCTCCTGGCACCTGGCCGAGATCCTGCGCGAGCGCGGCGTGCTGGAAGACAAGGACGTGAAGCGCGTGCGCTTCTACGAGATCACGAAGAACGCCGTGCGCGAGGCGATTGCGAACGCAGAGAGCCTCAACGACAACCTCGTCAACGCGCAACAGGCGCGCCGTGCGCTCGATTACCTGGTTGGCTTCAACCTGTCGCCGCTGCTGTGGAAGAAAGTCAAGCCGGGACTCTCGGCCGGCCGCGTGCAGAGCGTTGCGCTGCGCCTGATCTGCGAGCGCGAGGCCGAGATCACCAGCTTCAAGCGCCTGGAATACTGGACCATCGAGGCCGATGCGTCCAAGGACAAGGCGCAGTTTCCCGCGCGGCTCGTCGAGTACCGCGGCGAGAAGGTCGAAGCCGACACGCAGAGGAGCCGTTTCACGATCACCGGCGAGACGCAGGCGCGCGAGGCCGAGCGCACGATCATCGCGGCCGCGGGCGGCGTGCTGACGGTGGACGGCGTCGAGCGCAAGCCGAAGCGCCGCAATCCGCCGCCGCCATTCACCACCTCGACGCTGCAGCAGGAATCGGCGCGCAAGCTCGGATTCACAGCGCGGCGCACGATGCAGACCGCGCAGCGCCTGTACGAATCGGGCCACATCACCTACATGCGCACCGATTCGGTGTCGCTGTCGAAGGACGCGATCACCGAGATCCGCGACACGATCCGCGCCAGCTTCGGCGAAAAAGCGCTGTCCGACGGCGTCAACGAATACAAGACCAAGTCGAAGAACGCGCAGGAGGCGCACGAGGCGATCCGCCCGACCGCCGCCGCGGAGACGCCGCAGAAGGCGGAGCACGACCTGCACGACGAGGACCAGCGCCGGCTCTATGCGCTGATCTGGAAGCGTGCGGTCGCCTGCCAGATGGCGCCCGCCGTGTTCGACACGATCGCGGTGGACCTGGTCGCGGGCGACCGCGGGGCGACCGGTACTGCGCGCCACGTGTTCCGCGCCAACGGCCAGACGCTGCTGGAGCCCGGATTCCTCGCCGCCTATCACGAAGACCACGACGAGGACGAGACCGACGTCGAGAGCGAGGACGAGCAGCGCCTGCCCGCGCTCGAGGAAGGCGAGCGCGTCGCGCTCGAGGCGCTTGCGGCCCGAGCAGCACTTCACGCAGCCGCCGCCGCGCTACACGGAAGCCTCGCTCGTCAAGTCGCTCGAGAGCCATGGCATCGGCCGGCCTTCTACCTACGCGTCGATCATCGAGACGCTGCGCTACCGCAAATACGTCGAGATGCTCGGGCGCGCCTTCCAGCCGACCGACATCGGCAAGATCGTCAGCAAGTTCCTCGTCAAGTATTTCGAGACCTACGTGGACTACGGGTTCACGGCGCTGATGGAGGACGTGCTGGACGAGATCTCGAATGGCGAAAAGCCCTGGCGGCCCGAACTCGAGCGGTTCTGGAGGCCGTTCTCGAAGCTGGTCGAGCACATCGGCAAGACCGTCACCCGCGAGGAGGTCGCCGAGTCGCGCGAGATCGGCCGTCATCCCGAGAGCGGCAAGCCGATCACCGTGCGCATGGGCGCCTACGGCCCGTTCGTCCAGTGCGGCACGCGCGACGACGTGGACAAGCCGAAATTCGCGAGCCTGATACCCGGCCAGCACATGGACGACGTCACGCTGCCGGATGCGCTGAAGCTGCTGTCGCTGCCGCGTTCGCTCGGAAATGCGCCGGACGGCACGCCGATCAGCGTCGGCCGCGGCCAGTACGGGCCCTACGTGAAGTACGGCACGAAGTTCGCGTCGATCAAGGAAGACGACCCGTTCGAGGTGACGCTTCCGCGCGCGCTCGAGATCGTCGCCGCCAAGCAGCAGGCGGATGCCGAGCGCACGATCCTCGATTTCCCGGACGCCGGCATCCAGGTGCTGAAGGGCCGCTACGGCCCCTACATCACCGATCGCAAGAAGAATGCCCGCGTCCCCAAGGACCGCGACCCGGCGTCGATGACGCTCGAGGAGTGCATTGCGCTCCTCGCCGTCGCGCCCGAGCGCGGCAAAGGCCGGTTCGGCCGCCGCGGCGCGCGCAAGGCCGCGCCTGGCGCAGCGCCGGCGGCAGTTGCGGGCGCCGCGCCTGTGGCAGCCGCGGCCAAGCCCGCGAAGGCGAAGACCGCGCGCAGGACGCCTGCAAAGAAAAAGTCGGCGCCGCGCGCCGCCGCAGGCCCGGCCGCCCGCGCCAAGGAGTGAGCGATGGCCGATCGCGCCGCGGTGAGCGCCTGGCTGCTCGAGTTGCAGGAGCGGCTCACGCAGGCGCTCGAGCAGGCTGACGGGGCCGCGAAATTCCGCCGCGATGCCTGGCGGCGGCCGGAAGGCGGCGGCGGCGAGACCCGCGTGCTGAAGGAAGGCGCGCTGTTCGAGCAGGCCGGCATCAATTTCTCGCGGGTCAGCGGCGCGCGCCTGCCGCCTGCGGCGAGCGCAGAGCGCAAGGCGCTCGCCGGCGCTCCCTTCGAGGCGATGGGCGTGTCGCTGGTGCTGCACCCGCGCAATCCGCACGTTCCCACCACGCACATGAACCTGCGCCTGTTCTTCGCCGAGCCCGCGGGCGCCGAGGCCGTTTGGTGGTTCGGCGGCGGCTTCGACCTCACTCCTTACTATCCGGTCGAGGAAGACGTCAGGCATTGGCACCGCGTCGCGCGCTCGGCCTGCGAGGGCTGCCCGGCCGGCACCTGGGAACGCTACAAGGACTGGTGCGACCGCTATTTTTACCTGCCGCATCGCGGCGAGACGCGCGGCGTCGGCGGACTGTTCTTCGACGACCTCAACGAATGGGGTTTCGACGCCTGCTTCAGCTTCCTCCGCCGGGTCGGGGCCGCCTTCGTCGCCGGCTACCTGCCGATCGTGGAAAAGCGCCGCGGCGCGGCCTTCGGTGAGCGTGAGCGGCAATTCCAGCTCTACCGCCGCGGCCGCTATGCCGAGTTCAACCTGCTCTACGACCGGGGCACGCTGTTCGGGCTGCAGTCTGGCGGGCGCACGGAATCCATCCTGATGTCGCTGCCGCCGCTCGCGCGCTGGGAATACGGATGGCAAGCGGAACCCGGCTCGCCCGAGGAACGGCTCGGCCGCGATTTCCTGCGGCCGCGCGACTGGCTCGCCGGCCCCGCTTGAAGTACCGCCACGCCTGCCATGCGGGCAATTTCGCCGACGTCGTCAAGCACGTCGCGCTGGTCGCAGTGCTCGCGCGCCTGACGGAAAAGGACCGTCCGCTCTTCTATCTCGACACCCATGCGGGGCGCGCCCGCTACGACCTCGGCTCGCGCGACAGCGCGGCGGAGGCGGCGCGCGGGATCCTGAAGCTCGCCGCCGCGGACCCGAAGGGCATGCCCGCACCAATCCGCCGCTATCTCGAGCTGGTGCGCGGCTTCGATCCCGCGAATGAAGGCGCATTGAGGTTCTACCCGGGCTCACCCTTGATTGCAGCGGCACTGCTGCGACCGGAGGACCACGCCGCGCTCTGCGACATCCTGCCCGGCGAGGCACAGCTGCTCGCCCGTGAGTTCCACGGCGACCGGCGCTTCGGCGTTCACTGCCGCGACGGGTTCGAATCGCTGGCTGCGCTCCTGCCGCCGCGCGAGAAGCGCGGGCTGGTGCTGATCGACCCGCCCTACGAGGAGCAGCTGACCGACCTCGAGCGGGTCGCCGATGCGCTGGTGTCCACTGCCGAACGCTGGCCCCAGGGCGTGCTTGCCGCCTGGTATCCGATCAAGCTCGCTGCGCCGATCGCGCGCTTCCATCGCCGTCTCGTAGACGCAGGTCTCAAACGCCTGCTCGCGGTGGAACTCTGCGTGCATCCCGACGATTCGCGCGCGGGGCTCAATGGTTCCGGGATATTGCTGGTCAATCCGCCATGGAAGGTGGATAGCGACCTGCGCGCGGCATTGCCCGCGCTGCACGCGATCCTCGCGCCCGCGGGCGCCGGGCGCTGGCGCGTGGACTGGCTCGCCGGAGAGTGAGAGAGCTAGCGGCTCAACCTGGCGGCTGAACCGGGCGGCTCAGCCGCCCCAGTCCACCGCTTCGAAGACCTGCCGGGCGATGGCGTCGAGGTCCTTCTGGTCGCGGCCGACGACCGCGATGCTGCCGCGCGGCGCCGGCATCACGATGCCCGTGTAGCCCTGCTCGGCGATCTGCACCGTCTTGCCGACGCTGCGGTGCCGCAGCAGCAGCACCGTGACCGGACCCTGCGGCATCCGCACGACGAGATGCGGCACGACATGGCCCTCGTAGACGCAACGCGCCGCGAAGGTCACGTTGCCGACCGGCCGCAGGCGTGCGCCCTCGGGATCCAGAACGCCGGCGAGCGCCCCGGGTTCGATCGGCACCAGGTTCACCATCGAGCCGGGCTCGTGTGCCACATGGCCGATGACTTCGCGCGCGAGCGACACGCGCGGCGAGCTGATCCAGAGCGCGAGGCCCACCGACACGCCGATCACAATGCTCGCGGCGAGCGCGAGCCAGCGCGGGCGCGTCGCGATTGCTGCCGAAGCCTTTGCAGCCCCGGCCTTGCGGATGCGCGCCGCATCCACCGCAAGCGCGCGCGCAATCTGCGCGTCCATCGCGCGCAATTCGTCCTGGTAGCGCGCGCAGGCCGGGCACAGTCGCGGCGGTGCGCCTCGATATCGTCGCCTGAGAGCGCGGGCTCCGCACCGACGCGGCGGCGGAATTCGAGGCAGTCCATCACGGCGCCGGCTCCGGCGCGAGCCCGAGTTCCTGGCGCAGGCGCGCGCGGGCGCGGAACAGGCGCGTCAGCACGGCCCCCTGGTTCAGCCCCATCTGGTCGGCAATTTCCCTGGTCGAGTAACCCATCAGCACCTGCAGCACCAGCGGTTCGCGGTATTCGTCACTGAGACGGAACAGAGCCTCGCGCATCTCCGCAAGACCGGCGTCCTCCTCCGCCGCGAGCACGTCCGCCTCCGCGGTCACCAGCGCGTCGAGGTCGGTGACCTCGAGGCGCTTGCGCTCGAAGGAACGGGCCAGTTCCCGCCTGACGATGGTCAGCAGCCAGGACTTCGCCTTGTCCTCCTCGGCGAGCGTGTCAAACGACTTCCAGGCCCGCAACAGCGCCTCCTGCACGACATCCTCGGCCAGCTGCCGGTCCCGGCCGAGCCAGAACGCAAAGCGCAGCAGGTCGGGGCGCAAAGTCTCGCACAGCGTCTCAAAACGCCGTCGCCTGTCCGTTCCGCGCTCCTCGCGGTTCATGTATAAAGACCGGCCATAGAAAGGTTTTATTTCCGGCCCTGAACGGCCAACTCTACCGCAGCCAAAGACGGGCCAGGAGCTTCATGGGCCAGCGTGTCACCGGGAGTTATCCGCGAACGAGGCCGCGGCGCATGCGCCGCGACCCCTTTTCGCGCCGGCTCGCCCGGGAGTCCCGCGTCACGGCCGATGACCTGATCCAGCCGCTGTTCGTCATCGAGGGAAGCCGGAAGCGCGAGGCCGTGGCCTCGATGCCGGGCATCGAACGGTTGAGCGTCGACCTGCTGGTCGCGGAGGCCGGGCGCCTCGCCGGCCTCGGCATACCCGCCGTCGCGTTGTTCCCGGTCCCCGATCCGAAGACCAAGACGGAGGACGGCCGCGAGGCCTGGAATCCGGATGGTCTTGCGCAGCGCGCCGTACGCGAACTGAAGCGCGCCGTGCCCGGCCTCGGCGTGATCACCGACGTCGCGCTCGATCCGTTCACGACCCACGGCCAGGACGGGATCATCGACGCGACCGGCCTGGTGCTGAACGACGTGACAGTTGCGGCGCTCGTGAAACAGGCTCGCTCCCACGCGACTGCGGGCGCCGACATGGTGGCGCCCTCGGACATGATGGACGGGCGGATCGGCGCGATCCGCGCGGCGCTCGAGCAGGACGGCCATCACGACACCCGGATCCTCGCCTATTCCGCAAAGTACGCTTCCTGCTTCTACGGACCGTTCCGCGATGCCGTCGGTTCCTCGACGTCCCTCGGAAAGGCCGACAAGTCCACCTACCAGATGGACCCGGCCAACAGCGAGGAGGCGCTGCGCGAAGTCGCGCTCGATATCTCGGAGGGTGCGGATATCGTGATGATCAAGCCGGGCCTGCCCTATCTCGACGTCGTGCGGCGCGTGAAAGACGAGTTCGGCATGCCGACCTTCGTCTACCAGGTCAGCGGCGAGTACGCGATGCTCGCGGCGGCCGTGGCCAACGGCTGGCTCGACGAGCGGGCCGCCGTGCTGGAGAGCCTCGCCTGCATCAAGCGTGCCGGTGCCGACGGGATCCTGAGTTACTACGCCGGGCGCGCCGCCGGCTGGCTGCGCGGGGACTGACGGTGGCCAATCACGACGGCCCGGGCCGCTACGCGCTCTTTGGTCATCCGGTCAGCCACAGCTGGTCGCCGTTCATCCACGGCATGTTCGCGCGGCAGTTCGACCATGTCGTGGATTACAGGTTGTGCGACGTCGATCCCGCGTCGTTCCGGCGCGCCGTCATCGATTTCTTCGTCGAGGGCGGCGGCGGCGCCAACATCACGCTGCCGCACAAGCCGGCGGCGGCCGAGATCGTCAACGAACTCTCGGCGCGCGCGGAGCGCGCACGCGCAGTCAACACGATCATCCGCAGGAGCCCCACCGAACTCCTCGGCGACAACACCGACGGCGCGGGCCTGGTGACCGACCTGGTCGGCAATCTCGGCGTCACCATCAGCGGCTCGCGCCTGCTCGTTCTGGGCGCGGGCGGCGCGGTGCGCGGCGTGCTGGCGCCGCTTCTCGAGCAGGAGCCGCGTGAGGTCCGCATCGCGAACCGCACGCGGGATCGCGCTCTGCGCCTGCGCGACGAATTCTCGGACCTCGGGGAAATCTCGGCCACGACCTTCGACGAGGTGGACGACCGGCCCTGGGACATCGTCATCAATGCGACCGCAGCGAGCCTCGCGGGCGAGGTTCCGGCTCTGCCGCCACGCGCCATCGCCCACGAAACCGTCTGCTACGACATGGCCTACGGCCGCGGCGACACCGCATTCATGCGCTGGGCGACCGAGCGCGGCTCGTCGCACTCCTACAAAGGCTGGGGCATGCTGGTCGAACAGGCTGCGGAATCCTACCGGCTCTGGCACGGCGTGCGCCCCGCAACCAAGCCCGTGCTCGACGCGCTCGAACGGCTTTAATCCGTCTCAAGGTAATCGTCTTTCAGCGCCACGTAGTGCTTCGCCGATTCGGCGAGCATCGCGATTTCCCTTGCGGTGAGCGCACGTGCCTCACGCGCCGGACTGCCCATCCATAGCGTACGCGACGGCAGTTGCTTGCCGGCCGGCACGAGGCTGCCCGCGCCGATGATGACTTCGTCGCCGACGATCGCGCCGTCCATCACGATCGCGCCCATGCCGACGAGGCAACGCTTGCCGATCGTGCAGGCATGCAGGATCACGCGATGCCCGACCGTGCAGTCCGTCGCCGACCCGTAGCGGGATTCCGCTCTCGCCCGCGAGCCGGTCGCTCGCGACGTGCAGGATGCTGCCGTCCTGGATGCTGGTGCGCGCGCCGATCTCGATGAAATTGACGTCGCCACGCAGCACGGCGCCGGGCCAGATCGAGGCGTCGTCGCCGATAGTCACGCGGCCGATCACGATGGCGGCCGGGTCGATCCAGACCCTCTGCCCGATCACGGGCCGCGCATCGCGGTACGGGCGGAAGTTCATGTCAGCGCATGGTCACGAATTCTTCGGCGCTGGTCGGGTGGATCGCGACCGTGTCGTCGAAGTCCGCCTTGGTCGCGCCCATGCGCAGCGCCACGGCGAAGCCCTGCAGCATCTCGTCGGCGCCCATGCCGATCACGTGCAGGCCGACGATGCGTTTGTCGGCGCCGGCGGTCACGAGCTTCATCTCCGCGCGGCGCCGGCGCTCCGTCAGCCCGTGGTACATCGGCATGAAGTCCGACAGGAAGACCTCGACTGCGTCGCCGTGCAGCGCGCGCGCCTCCTGCTCGGAGAGGCCCACGGTGCCGATCGGCGGATGCGTGAAGATCACGGTCGGGACCAGCCGGTAGTCGAGGTGCCGCCCGGCCATGCCGCCGAACAGCCGGTCAGCGAGGCAGCGGCCCGCCGCGATCGCGACCGGGGTCAATGCCTCACGGCCGGTCACGTCGCCGATGGCGTAAATGCCCGGCACGTTCGTGTCCTGCATCAGGTCCGTGATCACCTCGCCCTGCGCGCCTGTTGCGATGCCGGCCTCGGCAAGCCCGAATCCCGCGGAATTGGCCTCGCGGCCCACGGCCCAGATCACCTGATCGAAGGGCCCGGCGCTGCGGCCGTCCTCGAGTTCGATGCAGATGCCTTCCGCGCGCTTCGCGAGCGACCTGGGAAGGGCCCGATCCACGATCGTGATGCCGTCGGCGCGCATCGCCTTCATCAGCGCGATGGAAAGCATCTCGTCGAAGTCACGCAGCATGCGTTCGCGCCGGATCAGCACCGTCACCTTCGATCCGAGCGCGGCGAAGATGCCCGAAAGTTCCGCGGCGATATAACCGCTGCCGACCAGCGCGACCGAGGCCGGCTGCCGTTCGAGCCCGAAGAATCCGTCGGAGCTGATGGCCAGCTCCGCGCCGGGTATGGCCGGCAGAACCGGCCGCCCGCCGGTCGCGATCACGATGTGCGGCGCTTCGTGAACCGCAGCGCCGATCGCCACCTGCCTGCGATCCAACAGCCGTGCATATTCCGTGGCGAGCGTGACGCCGCGGCGCGCCAGGTTATCGCCGTAGATTCCGCGCAGCCGCACGACGTAGGCGTCGCGCCGCTCCTTCAGCTTCTTCCAGTCATGGCCGCGGCGCCCGATATCGAAGCCGTAGCCCGCCGCATCCTCGATTCCGTGGGCGAGTTCCGCGGCATGGAACATGATCTTCTTCGGCACGCAGCCGACATTGACGCAGGTGCCGCCGAGAGGCCCTGGTTCCGCGAGCAGCGCCCGCGCGCCGTGCTCGGCTGCGCGCTGCGCGCAGGCAAGGCCGCCGCTGCCGCCGCCGATCACGATCAGGTCCCACCGCTCCGCCATCGCTGCCCCGCGCAGGTGCCGAGAGCGCCGATGATATACTCGAAACCGTCATGATCTGGGTCATCGTGCCCGCGATCGCCGCGCTCCTGGCGCTCTTCGCGATCCTCGTCCGCGGCGGCCTGCTGCGCTTGCGCGAATCGGTTCAACAGTCCTGGGCCGGCCTCGACGCGCTGCTGCTCGAACGCCACGACCTGCTGATGCAGCTCGCCGAACGATGCGCCGGGCACATGCGCTACGAGCAGCCGGTGCTCGATCGCGTCGCGAGGGCCGATGCCGCGACCTTTGCCGCCGCCGCAACGGCAAGCATCCCGGCGCTCGGAGCGGCGGAAAAATTGCTGCGCGCCTCGGTTGCGGAACTCCTGGCCCTGGCGGAGAACTACCCCGCGCTCGGCCGCGATCCGGCGTTTGCCGAACTCCGCGAGCGCGTCATTGCCATCGACGCGGCGATCGCCGAGCGCCGCGAACTCTACAATTCCGCCGTGAACCTCCTGAATGTCCGCAGCCAGGCTTTTCCGCACCGGATGATCGCACGCGCCATCGGCTTCCACGCGCAGGCGCTGTTCGAGTGATGCGCATCGCGACCTGGAACGTAAACTCGCTGCGCGTGCGGCTGCCGCACCTCGCGCAATGGCTCGCCGCGAACCCGGTGGACGCAATCGGCCTGCAGGAACTCAAGCTGCCCGACGAGCAGTTCCCGCGCGAAGAGATCGGGGCGCTGGGCTTCCGCGCCGTGCACTACGGCCAGAAGACCTACAACGGCGTCGCGATCCTGGCGCGCAAGGCGCCCGCCGACGTCACGATGGGCATCCCGGGCGACGACGATCCGCAGCGGCGCGTGATTGCGGCGACGGTCGCCGGCGTCCGGCTGATCAACGTCTATGTGCCGAATGGCCAGGAGGTCGGCTCCGAGAAGTACGCCTACAAGCTCGCCTGGCTCGAACGCCTGCGCGCCTGGCTCAAGGGCGAGCTCGCGCGGCATCCGAAGCTCGCGATCGTCGGCGATTTCAACATCGCGCCGGAGGACCGCGACGTCCACGATCCTGCGAAATGGGAAGGCTCGGTGCACGTCAGCGAGCCTGAACGCGCGGCGCTCGCCGCGATCACGAAACTCGGCCTCGTGGACCTGTTCCGGCGCTTCGAGCAGCCGCCGGGCACCTTTTCCTGGTGGGATTACCGCATGGGTGCATTCCGCCGCAACCACGGGCTGCGCATCGACCTCGTGCTGGCTTCCGAGGCGCTCGCGGCCTCCTGCAAGGCCTGCAGCGTGGATCGCAGCCCGCGGGCCTGGGAGCGCCCCTCGGACCATGCGCCCGTGGTCGCCTCGTTTGACATAGGCTGAGGCGCGGGATGTGAACCCGCGCAAACTCGCGCCAGGGCGGTTGGCGGCCGGCGCGGACCACAGCGTAAACTGCCTGCCACCAGTCTGAAACGGAGGCCCGCCACAGCGTGGCCCGCCCCTACCGCCGCAGCGATTTCGACGTAACCGACACGGTGCAGGTCAGCTCCCCGCCCGCCGTGCGCGAAGCCGTGCTGCAGCTCTATGCCGACGCCTGGCCCGGCGCGCCGCTGGCCACGCTCGAGACGGCGCTTGCGGATTTCGAGAGGCTTTTCACGGGCAAGACGCCCGGTTACCTCGGTGTCGACACCGTCTATCACGACCTGCAGCACTCGCAGGACGTCGTGCTCGCGATGACCCGGCTGATGGCCGGCTACGAAAGGAGCCACGCCGACGGGCCGCGCATCGGTGCCGAGCGCGCGATGATGGGCCTGGTCACGGCACTGTTCCACGATTCTGGCTACATCCGCGAGGTCGCCGAGAAGGACATATCGAACGGCGCCGTCTTCACGCGCCAGCACGTCACGCGCAGCGCGCGCCACCTGGGGCGATACCTGCCGACGATCGGCCTTGCCGACTGGGTGCCGGTGTCCACGCGCATCGTGCACTTCACCGGCTACGAAATGCCGCTCGACCTGATCCGCGTCGGCGACGCGCGCGACCGTCTGGTCGGCCACATGCTGGGAACGGCCGACATGCTCGCGCAGATGGCGGATCGCTGCTACCTGGAGAAGTGCCGCGACCGCCTGTACGCGGAATTCGTGCTCGGCGATGTCGCCGCGCACAAGGGCGCGGGCGGCGTGAAGGTGCTGTACGGCTCGGGTCTCGACCTGCTGCGCCAGACGCCGCAGTTCGTCGCGACGACCATCAAGAACCGCCTCGGCGAGATGTTCGATCACGCGTACCGGCATGTGGAGCCGCTGTTCGGTGGCGTCAACCCGTACATGGACGCGATCCAGCAGAATGTCGATTACCTGCGCGGGCTCGCGCGCAGCAGCCGCTGGCCGATGCTGCGGCGCAACCCGCCGGTATTCACCGTCGAGCACAACGCCATGCAGGGCGTGCGCACGCTGCTGGTCGAACATCTCAAGGAAGTGTGGGGCGCGCCCGCCCCGGTCAGCGCGAACTGAGCCTGGCCCAGCGCGACCGCATCCGCGGCGGCGCGTCGACTCCCATCACGTAGCGTTCGTGGATCGACGGCAGCCGCTCGAGTATCGCGGCCTCGCCCTCGACACCCGTTCCCGCGATCGCCGTGGCGAGCACGTCCACCGTCAGCATCGGCAATGCGCGGCGCGCGACGGGCGCGAAGCTCAGGTGCCAGGGCTCGGGCTGCACGCCCCGGCCCGCCCGCGAGTACGGCCGGTAGAACCCGTAGCGATTCATGTTGTGGCCGAGCCAGCGCGACAGCGCCGCGAACATTCCGCCGGGCCTGAATTCCGCGCGCTCGAGCTGCGCGTCGTATCCGCCCGCGATCACGGCACCGTCCCCGACGTCGATTTCGCTGCCCCAGTGATGGCGGCTGGCGCCCGGCAATGCCGACCACAAGAGGATCGTCTCGACTTTCTTCTCGTCGGACAGGCGGTTCATGTCCACGCGCCGGCCGCCGCGATCGAGCGCGGGCCGCTCGCCACGGTACTTGGTGTTCCAGATCAGGCGTTGGCGCTCGAAGTCGCGGAATGACGACAGTGGAAGCAGGTCGATGCCCGCGCTCGCGGCATCCTCCCGCATCGCGAGGAATGCATCGACAGCGGCCGCATGCAGCGTACAGCGCGGCGATGCCAGGTCGACAATATGCCCGCGGTCGCGGCCGGTCAGTTGCAGTGCGTCCACTCGCGCGATGCTAGCGTATGATGGCCGGGCCGGCACAGACCGGCATTTACAAGATCACGGGGTCGGTGCGGCGGCACCGCTAAGGCGGCAATGAGGCCCACATTCAGGACCAGAGCGCTCGTCATGGCGACCGTCGCCTGCACGGTGCTGCTCGTCGTCCTCGTGGCCCTCGCGGCGCTCGACCTGCGCCTCGGCATCGGCGCGGACAGCACGCTGGTCGGGCAGGTCGCCGACAGCGGCGAACCGCGCCAGACCGCCGAGATCGCCGCTGCGCTCGACCAGCGCCGCAATTCGGAATTCGAGCGGCGGCTCCTGGTCCTGGCCGGCGGCGGCCTGCTGCTGTTTGGCGTGGCCTTCGCGGTCGCCTGGCGATTCGCGCGCCGCGTCGAGGGACCGATCGACGAGTTGCGCACTGCCGTCGAGCGGCTGGCGGGCGGCAATTGGGCGACGCACATCGAGGCGCCGGCGGGCGGATACGGCAGGGAGCTTGCGCTTGCGCTGGAGCGGCTGCGCATGAACCTGAGCGACCATGCGGCCACCGGCCGCGCGCTCGACATCATGCTGGACAGCATGAATGACGCGGTATTCGTGACCTCGCCGGACGGACTGATCAAGCGCGTCAACGTGGCGGCCACGCAGCTGCTCGGCTGGTCGCAGGCGGAACTGCTTGGCCGCGAACTCGCTTACGTGATTTCCGACCAGGATCGCACGACCTTCAACATCGAGCAGGCGGCCAACGAGATGCTCGAGCTGACCGTCAGGACGCAAAACGGCCAGACGATCCCGGTCTCGCTTTCAGGCTCGGTGATCGCGGCGGACGATCCCCGCTTCCAGGGCTGCATCTTCGTCGCCCGCAACATCACCGAGCGCAAGCGCGCTGAGCGGCGCATCCGCTACCTGGCGCGCTACGACACGCTGACCAAGATCCCGAACCGGCTGCAGTTCCAGCATTCGCTGCAGCAGGCGATCGCACGCGCACGCAAGAGCGACCAGGCGCTGGCGCTGATCTACATCGACCTCGACCATTTCAAGGAGGTCAACGACACTTTCGGGCACGCGGCCGGCGACCGGGCACTCGAGATCCTGAGCGAGCGGATGATCCGGCGCATGCCCCGCGGCGGGATGCTCGGCCGGCTCGCGGGCGACGAGTTCGCGGTGTTCGTCGAGAACCTGCCGCGCGACGAGGACAACCGCGCGGCGCTCGCGGCGCTCGCACGCGAATTGCTGGACGAACTCGGCCGCCCGTTCCAGCTCGGGCAGCACGAGCTCTACGTCACGAGCAGCCTCGGCATCGCATTCTGCCCGCGCGACGCGGACAACGTCGTGGACCTGATCCGCGACGCGGATGCCGCGATGTACCACTCGAAGCAGAACGGCGGCAACAGCTACAGCTTCTTCACGCCGGACATGAGCGCCATCGCAGTCGAGCGCCTGATGCTGAAAAGCAAGCTGCGGCGCGCGATCGAACGCGACGAGCTCGTGATGTTCTACCAGCCGAAGATCGACCTGCACGACGGCCGCGTGGTCGGCGGCGAGGCGCTGCTGCGCTGGCGGCTGCCCGGCCACGGCGACATCCCGCCGGCACAGTTCATCCCGCTGGCCGAGGAGTCCAACCTCATCCAGGAAATCGGCGAATGGGTCCTGAAGCGCGTGTGCAACGACTACCGCAGCTGGCAGGACCAGGTCCCGAAACCCGGCCGCATCTCCATCAACCTGTCGCTGAAGCAGCTGCGCCAGGCGGAGTTCCTGACCCGCTACCGCTCGGTGTTCGACGATACCGGCGTCTCGCCATCCAGTTTCGAGCTCGAAATCACCGAGACCACCCTGATGACCGACGCGCGCCGCATGGTGCGCCTGCTCGACGAGCTGTATGCGATGGGCCTGCATCTCTCGATCGACGACTTCGGAACCGGCTACTCGTCGCTGTCGGCGCTGCAGCAGTTCCCGGTCGGTACGCTGAAGATCGACCAGTCCTTCGTGCGCCACGCCGCCGTGTCGCGCGAGGACGCGACGCTCGTGCGCACCATCATCGAGATGGGCAAGAACCTCGACCTCGAGGTCGTCGCCGAGGGCATCGAAACGAAGGAACAGCTGAACTACCTGCGCAGCATCAATTGCCACTACGGCCAGGGTCGCCTGTTCGGCGAGCCCATGTCCGCCGCCGATTTCCTGCAGCTCCTGGTCACGCAGAGCCGCGGCGACTCGCACTACGGGGAAATGTTCGGCTGAACCCGCCAACCATGCGCGCCATGCTGCTCACGCGCGCCGGTACACCGCTCGACGCCGTGGAGCTTCCGGTGCCGCGACCGGGGCCCGGCCAGCTGCTGCTGAAGGTCCGCGCCTGCGCGGTCTGCCGCACCGACCTGCACATCGTCGACGGCGAACTGCCCGGGCTGCGGCCGCCGCGCATTCCCGGGCACGAGGTCGTGGGCGAGGTGGTCGCAGCCGGGCCCGGCGCCGAAATGCCGAAGGCCGCCCGGCTCGGCGTGCCCTGGCTCGGGTGGACCTGCGGGCAGTGCAGCTATTGCCGCGCCGGCCGCGAGAATCTCTGCGACTCGGCGCGCTTCACCGGCTGGCAGCAGGACGGCGGCTACGCTGAATACCTCGTTGCAGACCAGCGCTATTGCCTGCCCATCCCCGAGCGCTACGGCGATGCCGAAGCGGCACCGCTCCTGTGCGCAGGGTTGATCGGCCATCGCGCCCTCGCCGCGGCGGGCGCGGCGGGCAGGCTTGGACTGTACGGCTTCGGCGCCGCCGCGCACATCGTCGCGCAACTGGCGCACAACGAGGGACGCGAGGTCTACGCATTCGTGCGCCGGAACGACGAGCCCGCCGCGGCATTCGCCCGGCAGCTCGGCTGCGCCTGGGCGGGCCCGAGCGACGGGCCGGCACCCGTGCCGCTCGATGCGGCGATCATCTTCGCGCCAGTCGGCGCTCTGGTGCCCGCGGCGCTTGCCGCCGTGCGCAAAGGCGGCCGCGTCGTCTGCGCCGGTATCCACATGAGCGATATTCCCGCCTTCTCGTATTCACTCCTGTGGGGCGAGCGCAGCCTGCTCTCGGTCGCCAACCTGACGCGACGCGACGGCCTGGAGTTCATGGAACTCGCCGGCCGCTCCGCGCTCGACACGTCGGTCGAAGTCATGCCGCTCGCCTCCGCCAACGAAGCGCTCGCCCGCCTGCGGCGCGGCGCGGTACGGGGCGCGATCGTGCTGGTGCCCTGAACGCGGAATCCGTTCCAGCGGTTGACGCGCGGGGTCCGCGGCAGGGAGCATGGGCCGCATGGGTGAAACGGTACTCGAGGACGTCCTGCTGCTGCTCGCCGCGACGCTCGCGGTCGTGGTCGCGGTCCGCCGCCTGCGATTGCCGCCGGTCATCGGCTTTCTCGCGGTCGGCATGGCCGTCGGTCCCCATGCGCTCGGCTGGGTCGCGGCTACCGATGCCACCAGGGCGCTGGCCGAGTTCGGCGTCGTATTCCTGCTGTTCACGCTGGGACTCGAATTCTCGCTGCCGCGCCTGATCGCGACGCGCGGCGAGGTGTTCGGGCTCGGCAGCCTGCAGGTCGGGCTGACGACCGCCGCGGTTGCCGCAATCGCGCTCGCCTTCGACGTTCCGCTCGCGGTCGCCGTGCTGCTGGGCGGCGCGGTCGCGATGTCGTCCACGGCCATCGTGCTGCAGCAACTGACCCAGCAGGATGAGCTCAACCGCACCCACGGCCGGCTCGCATTCGGAACGCTGCTGTTCCAGGACCTGGCGGTCGTGCCGTTCCTCGCCCTCGCCGGCGTCCTGGCCTCGGCGGGCGGCGCCGGCCCGACACCCGGGATCACGCTCACGATCGTCAAAGCCGCGGTCGCGCTCGTGATCGTGCTGGCGGCGGGACGCTGGCTGTTGCGCCCGCTGTTTCACGAGATCGCCGCCAGCGGCGCGCCGGAACTCTTCACGTTCGCGGTGCTGTTCGTCGCAATGGGCGCCGCCTGGGCGACGCACGCCGCCGGGCTGACCTTCGCGCTCGGGGCATTCCTGGCCGGCATGATGATCGCCGAGACCGAGTACCGTTACCAGGTCGAGGCCGGCATCCGGCCATTTCGCGACACGCTGCTCGGCCTGTTCTTCGTCACGGTCGGCATGCAGCTCGACGTGCCGGGGCTGTTCCGGCACCTGCCCGTCGTGACCGCGCTGCTCGCCGGCATGTTGCTGCTGAAGACGCTCATCGTGATGCTGTCCGCGCGCGGCTTCGCGGGCGAGTGGTTCAAGGCGCTGCGCACCGGCATCGTGCTGTCCGAGGGCGGCGAATTCGGATTCGCGCTGCTGACGCTGCTGCTGCAGAACCGGCTGATCGGCACCGAGATCACGCAGCCGTTGCTCGCCGCGATCACGCTCAGCATGGTGCTGTCGCCGTTCCTGATCCGGCACAACAAACGCATTGCGAGATTCGTGCTGCGCCAGACCGGGCCGGCCCAGACCGGGCGCGCGCGCATCGACGAGGCGACCAAGGCGGTCGCCGCGCGCGAGCACGTGATCCTGTGCGGCTACGGCCGGGTCGGCCAGAACGTCGCGCGCATCCTCGAGCGCGAGGGCTTCGAATACCTGGCGATGGACCTCGACCCGTTCCGCGTGCGCACCGCGCGCGCCGCCGGCGACCAGGTCATCTACGGCGACGCCGCCAACGAATCCGTGCTCCATTCCGTGGGCCTCGAGCGCGCGAGCGCGGTCATCGTGACGTTCTCCGACCCCGAGCGGTCGCTCAAGATCGTCGAGGCGGTGCGGCGCGCCCGCGCGCTCGTGCCGCTCCTGGTGCGCACGATGGACGATTCGCAGCTCGAGGAACTGCATGCGGCCGGGGCCACGGAGGTCATCCCGGAGACGCTGGAAGCGGCGCTGACGCTGGTCTCGCACGCGCTCCTGGTGCTCGACGTGCCGATGTCGCGCGTGCTGCGCACGGTGGGCGAGATCCGCCGGCAGCGCTACAGGATGCTGCGGACGGTATTCCAGCGCGAGGGCGCGGAACTCGTCGATGAAGCGCATGCGCTGCGCGAGCAGCTGCACACGGTCGTGCTGCCACCCGGGGCCTGGGCAGTGTCCCGCAGGCTGCGCGAGATCCGCGAGCACGGCGCCGAGGTTTCATTCACGGCAGTGCGGCGCGACGGCATCGTCGGCCGCGATCCCGACCAGGACATGAAGCTGCGCGAAGGCGACATCGTCGTGCTGGTCGGCACGCCCGAGGCCAACGAGCACGCCGAGTCGGTACTGCTGGCGGGCTGAATCAGTTGGCGGAGACGACGAGGTCCACGCCGCCGGAGCCGGTGTCGATGGTGCCGCTGCCGGCGCCGTCATGCATCCTGACGGTCCAGACGCCGTTCTTGGATTCCTTGACCGTCGCGCCCGGCGCATTGACGTCCACGTGGCCGCTGCCGGTATCGATCATGATTTCCATCGAGGGCGCAGCCGCCGACTGCAGGCGCACGCTCCCCGAGCCGGTATCGACATGCAGCCGCTTGAGCGCCGAGAGGTCGCCGTCCACCGAGACGCTGCCGGAGCCCGTGTCCAGGTCCAGTTCCGTGACGTTCGAGACAGCACGGGCCTGCACCTCGCCGGAACCGGTGTCCGCGGAGATCGCGCCGCTGAAGCCGTCGACCGAGACCCCGCCCGAGCCCGTGTCCGCGCGCAGCACGCCGGATCCGCCGTGGACCTCGACGCTGCCGGAGCCCGTATCCGCGTCAATCTCGCATTCGCAATCGCTGATCCTGACGTCGCCGCTGCCGGTGTCCGCGCTGACGCGGCCCTTGTGCCCGGTCACCTCGGCGTCGCCGCTGCCGCTGTCGAGCACGAGACGCCCTTCCCCACCGGCCGACTGCAGCGTATCGCTGCTGCCGTCGAGGACCAGGTCTCCCGAGAATCCCTGCGCAGCCAGTCCGCCGAAGACATTCTTCACCGAAAGTTTCGCGCCAGCCGGCGCGCGGATCAGCAGGTTTACGCGCACCGCCGGCGCCTCGTCGCGGTCGCCGGTCATGCGGATCCGCTCGCCGAGGTAACTGACGTACATGACGCCCCACCAGGAATCGGGACCCTTCGCGTAGTAGAGCTTCGGGAACTGCTCCCTCGGGAATGCCACGTCGAAGCGCGATCCCGCGCCGACGTCGCGCGTGCGGTAGTCGATGGCGCGCAGGAGCGCATCGGCCTGTTCCTGGGTCGTGGCCTCGATGGTCGCGGTCGCCGTGATGTGGAAGCCGGCCTCGGTGCCGCGTTCCACGCGGACGTCGCCGATCAGGTTTCGCACCTCGAGTCCCGCTGCGGCATCGGTCTTGTACTGCCAGGCGCGGGTCAGCGTCGCGGTCGCCGCCATGGCCGGCAGGCCGGTCATCAGCAATGCGAGCGCGGCGGTGGCGCGGATCGTCGTACGCATCAGGTGCTCCTCAGGTCGTTTCGTCGCGGTAGCGGCGAACCCACATCGCTCCCGCCAGCATGAGGCCCGCGGCGAGCACGCCCAGCCAGAGCTCGGGGGACGCATAGAACGCCTTCATGCTCGCGACCAGGTCGATGTCGGAAATATGGATCGAATTGTCCGGGCCCTTCGCGATCAGGCCCTCGCGCGCGCCAAGCACGCGATACAGGCCGAACATGCGGTCGGCGAGGAAGTCCTTCACGTGGGCGGTGCGCAGCAGCACGACCTCGAGCAGGCTTAAGGCCACCGGCGGCAGCACGGCCCACAGGAACGGGCCCTTGGGCGCCCAGGCCGAGGCCAGCATCAGGTAGGCGATCACGGGCGAATACCAGAACATCGCCGTGATGCACCAGGTCAGCGACAGCGCCATGCCGCCGAATATCGCATCGGACTGCCACATGATGCCGGCGGCATGGCCCGCCGCCGCGAGTTTCGCGGCGCCGCCGCCGGCGATGACGAACTGGGCCAGCAGCGCGCCGACGAAGGCGACCAGCGGTATCACGACGACCGCGACGGTGAACTTCGACAGCACGGTTTCCGCGTCCGACAGCGGCAGCGACTTCCAGAACAGCACCGAGCGGTCGCGCCGGTCGGCGTAGAGCGAATCGAGCGCGTAGAAGAACGCGACGATGCCCATGACCATGTAGACGACGAGCGCGAGGCCCGCGTACGCGATCATCAGCAGCTTGACCTGCGTTTCCTGCGGCATGTTGCCGAGCGGCGTCGACGCGTCCATCGCGCCGATCGGGCCCAGGTGGACATTGCCGGTAATGACGGCGAGCAGCAGGCAGGCGAGCACGATCAGCGGGGCGACCCAGATCGCCTTGTGTTCCCAGAGCTCGCGGCGGACCAGCCAGATGAAGCGGTTCATGCGCGTGCTCCCTGTATCACCGCGACGAACAGGTCCGCGACCGACGGCACGCCCACGTCGCCGAGGCGCTCGAGGTCGGCGCGATCCACGCCCTTGAACAGCATGTGCGTGCGGCCCAGGCCCTGGCGCTCGGCGATCGGCTTCTGCGCCCTCGCCGCCTCCAGCTGCTCCGGCCGCACCGCGACCTGCGCGTAGCTCTCCTGCACCTCGTCCATCGCGGCATCGAGCACGATGCGGCCGCGGTCGATGAAGATCAGGTCGGTCAGGATGTGCTCGATCTCCTCGACCTGGTGGGTCGTCACGAGGATCGTGCGCTGCTCGTCGAAGTACTCGTTCAGCAGCGTCTCGTAGAACTGCTTGCGCATCAGGATGTCGAGGCCGAGCGTCGGCTCGTCGAGCACCAGGAGCTTCGCGTCGATGGCCATCACGAGCGCGAGGTGCAGCTGCGTCACCATGCCCTTCGACAGTTCCCTGACACGGCTTTCGCGCTTGACGTCGGTTCGCGCGAGGAACTGGTCGCACACCTCGCGGCGGAATTTCGGGTGCGTCGCCGCGACCAGGTCGATCAGCTGGCGGACGCGGATCCAGCGCGGCAGCACCGCGACGTCGGCGATGAAGCAGACGTCCTTCATCAACTGGTGGCGCTGCCGGTAGGGATCGAGACCCAGCACCGACAGTTCGCCCTCGAATCGCGCGAGGCCGAGCACGGCCTTCAGCGCAGTGGTCTTGCCGGCACCATTCGGCCCGATCAGGCCGACGATGCGTCCGGCGCCGACGCGGAATGTCGCGTCGTTCAATGCATGGGTCGCGCCGTAGCTCTTGGTGAGCCCGCGCGCCACGATCAGGTCATTCACGCTTGTCTCCCTCGTCGGCTTCCGCTTCGCGCACCGCCGTCAGAGTCGATGCCGCCGCCGGCGGCGCCTTGGCGAGCGCATCCAGCAACTCGCGGGGTTCGAAACCAAGGCGCTGGATCCTGGCGCCGACCTTCGGCCATTCCTCCTCGAGGAAATGCTGGCGTTCGTCCTTCAAGAGCGCGCGACGCGCGCCTTCGGTGACGAACATGCCGCGGCCGCGGCGCTTCTCGACCAGCTGCTCGTCCACGAGTTGCTGGTAACCCTTCAACACGGTCAGCGGGTTCAGCCGGTATTCGGCCGCAACGCTCCTGACCGACGGAAGGGGATCGCCGTCGTTCAGCACGCCTTCCAGGATCATCGCCACCACGCGGTCGCGCAGTTGGCGGTAGATCGGCAGGCTTTCGTTCCAGTTGGTGTCCATGCGTTGTGCCGTAAGTGAATTAGCCCGCTACCAGACTACTTTAGCAGAGCACCTTCGGCCGGACCCTGTACGCTCGCCGTACCGGCCTGCTCGGCCGCATTGGCCTTGGCGACCATGTAGGCGACCCGCTTCGCGACCACCACGACTTCCGGGAGCTCCGCGGCCATCGCAAAGAACGCGTCGCTTGGCTCGCGCTTCGCAACCACCGTCACTTCCGGCAGCATCACGGAGGCCGTCTGGGCGACGTTCACCAGGGTGAGTTCGCCGACTTCCACTGTGCCGCGGGGGGCAGAGGCGATATAGCTCTGGTCCATTGCCACGGCGCCGAATGACACGATCGCAACCGCCGCTGCTGTGGTGGCGGCCAACCGGGTGCTATTTGCAAACATCGTGAACATGACCTTCTCCTTTCCTTTCGCTTCGTTTCGGCCCGGCCCTTTGCCGGCTTCCGATGTACTGTTGGGCTCCTCTGGTGTTGTAGTGAACTATAACACCGACTCCAATGCAAGGGGTTTTTGAGATCTTTTTTGGGGTGTCACGTGAAACCCATTAAAAACAATCACTTAAAGAGGAAAATATTTTGGGCGAGGGTGGTTTTGAGGCCGTGGCAAGGCTTGCAAAGGTGAAATTTGCGCAGGACCAGAACACTCCGAAGGTCTCCAGAGCGTTCAAGAAAGGGTCGGCTGGGCCTTCCGGCGTAAAGTGCCGGCGATGGAGGAGCGGGATGCCGACGCACAATTGATGCTGCGTTACGCCGCGGGCGATGCACGCGCATTCGACGAGCTCTACGAGCGCAATCGCGCAGGCCTGTGGCGGTTCATCCGCCGCCTGGTGCGCGATGCGGCGGCGACCGACGACGTTTTCCAGGAATGCTGGTCGCGCGTCATCGGCAGCCGCGGGCGCTACCGGCCCACGGCGCGCTTCACGACCTGGCTCTACCGGATTGCGCACAATTGCTGCATGGATCACTGGCGGAAAAGCGGCCGGCGCGCGGCGCACGAGGCGACGGACGACGACGCGATCGCGGCAGCGGCCGATCCGCCTGCGAGCGGCCCTCATGCGATCGCAGTCGCCGGCGAAGCGCGCAGCCGGCTCGCAGCGGCGCTCGCGGAACTGCCGGCGGAGCAGCGCGTCGCATTCCTTCTATATGTCGAGGGCGGATTGTCGGTGGCTGAAATCGCGGACCAGACGGGCGCCGGCGTCGAGACCGCGAAGAGCCGGCTGCGTTACGCGGTCGCGCGGCTGAAGGAAACGCTCGGCGACGACGCGCCGGCGGACTGAAGGCATGGAACGGAAAGAACAGGAACCATTCGATCGCGAAGCGTGGCGCAGGCTGCTCGGCTCCGATACCGGCGCGCCCACGAAGGAGATCGACCGGCGCATCCTCGCCGAAGCGCGCCGCGCGCTCGCACCGCGCATCGCGCGCTGGTGGCTGCCCGCCTCGCTTGCGGCGAGTCTTCTGCTCGCGGTCCTGATCGTGCAATGGCAGCTCGCGGATGTCGGCAAGCCGACGGCCGTGACGGAAAGCGACGTGATTGCCGCCCCTCCCATTGCATCGGCTCGCGACCAGGCAGCGCCTGCGGAAATGGACATGCCCCCGCCGCGCCAGGAAGCGCCGGCATCGGCCGTGACCATCGTTCCGCCGCCGCGCGTGGAACTGCCATCCATGGAATCGTCCGGCGCGCCGGCCACGGCGCCCGCGTCGCCGCCCGCTGCGGAACCGCCGCTGCCGGAAATTGAGGCGGGAAAGCTGTCGCGGAATCAGACAGCGGTCGCAAAATCTGCATCCGATACCGCAACCACGGCTGCACCGGCGCCCGCACAGGCGCAAACCGCGGCAGAATCCGCATCGACCCTCGGCATGTTGAGCGCAAAGGAATCGCACGCTGAGTTGCGCACGCCCGAACAATGGTACGCTGACATCGAGGCGCTACGTGCCGCAGGGCGCATCAAGGAAGCTGACGCGGAACTCGCCCGCTTGAAAGCAAAATATCCCGGCTGGCTCGAGAGCCACGAGAAAAAGGATCCATGACGCCGTCCCTGGCGGGCGGCGCCATTGCCGACGATTCGCGAAGCAGGGGCCTCGCCTGGTTCATGCTCGCGCTCGTTTCGCTCGCCAATTACGGCAATTTCTACGTCTACGATTCGATAGGCCCGGTCGCCGACCTGCTGCAGCAGCAGCGCGGATTCACCGATTCGCAGATCGGCATGCTGAATGCCATCTACAGCCTGCCGAACATCGTGCTGCTGCTGGTTGGCGGCATGCTGGTCGACAAATTCGGCGCGGCCCGCATGATGTTCTGGACCGCGGCCGTCTGTCTTGCCGGCACGGCACTGACGGCGTTCAGTTTCGATTACTGGAACATGGCAGGCGGCCGGCTGCTGTTCGGAATCGGGGCAGAGACATTCAACATCGCGACGATGACGGCCGTCGTGAAGTATTTTTCCGGCCGCAATCTCGCTTTCGCGGTGGGGGCGAGCATCGCTATCGGGCGCGCCGGCGCGTATTCCGCGGACATGTCGCCGACCTGGTTCTCGGCTGCGTATGCGCAGGGCTGGCAGCCGCCCCTCATCATCGCAACCGTGCTCGCGGCGAGTTCCGTCGCCGCGTGCGCGATCTACTGGTGGATCGATCACAGGCGCGGCCATCCCGATCCGAATTCAGGCGCCGACGCAAAACCCATCTCGCTGCGCGGCATTTCGAACTTCGGCGCGGCCTACTGGTACCTGCTGGTGCTGTGCGTGCTCTGGTACTCGGTGATCTTCGCATTCCGCAGCACGTTCTCGATCAAGTATTTCCAGCACGCGCACGGCCTCACCCTCGCGGCGGCGGGATCGATCAATGCCTGGGTGTTCCTTGCGGCCTTGTTCGCGACGCCCGCGTTCGGCTGGCTCTGCGACCGCATCGGCCGCTACGCGCCGATGCTCGCGTTCGGCGCGCTGCTGCTGCCCATCGCGATCGCGTCCATGGCGCTGTCGCATGGAACGCTATGGGTCGGCACCGTGCTGATCGGCATCAGCTTCTCGCTCGTGCCGGCCGTGATGTGGCCGCTGACCGCGAAAATCGTGCCGGAGGCCTATCTCGGCACTGCGCTCGGCCTGATGTGGGTAGTGCAGAACGCCGGCATGGCCGGCGCCAATCTCTTCGCGGGCTGGCTCAACGACGCCTATGGCGCGAGCGCGGCGAATCCCGCCGGCTACCAGCCGATGATGTGGTACTTCTTCCTGTCGAGCGCGCTCGGGTTCGTGTTTGCGATGCTGCTCTGGCGCGTCGCGGGACGGCGGCATCACGAAGCCGTCATGCACGCGCAGTAGGGCGCCTCAGCCGCGCAGTGCCTGCCAGCGGGCCTTGATCGCCCGCTTCACGCGCCGGATGTTGCCGCGCACCAGAGCCTCGGCCCTGTTCTCCCCGTAGCGGCCCTTGTGCACGTGGCGGATCCGGTGCACGCCCGGCACCTCAAGCGGCGTACCGAGGCTTCGCATCAGCCAGCGGAACGTGCGGTCCTCGAAGGTCTTGGCCCAGCGCGTAACCGGGCGCTGGAAGAGCGCCACCTGCTCGCAGTAGCCGCAGGCGCGTGCGATATCGCCGTGCACGATCTGGTAGGCGCCGGTCGCCTGCGGCACGGCGAGCAGCGAGAACCCGCTCGTGTCGATGTCGACGACGCGCGGCCGGTCGCGCTCGGCCGCGAGCAGCGGATCGGTCTCGGCGAGCATTGCGGTCACGCGCTCCTCGCGCGGGTAAACGAGCCTGTCGGTGCGGCCCTGCAGCTCGTCCGCCAGCGTGTCGAGGCAGCCGCGGTGAAAGATGATGTCGCAGTCGGTGAACCACACCCAGTCGGCCGTCGTGCTGCGCGCGATCAGGTTGCGGCCGATCGAACGCCGGAACAGGCGGCCGGCTTCGATGGGGCGCCAGTCCCAGCTGACGCCGGGCGCCCGGATGCCGCCGAAGAAGTCCAGCATCGCGCGGGTGCGCAAGTCCTCCGGCGCGTAGAAGACGGTCATGCGGACCGTGGCGCGCGTCGGCGGAAAATTCACGAGCGAACTCAGCTGGTAGGCGAGGAGGTGGCCGTACTGCCAGCAGTGGCTGACGATGTCGATCGAAAGCCTGCCCCTGCGGGCCGCGATCGTCGCGGGATCCGGAAGCGACAGCCACCAGCTGGCAGGCAGGAAGCCGCTCGCGGCGATGCGGATGAAATGGTCCTCGATCGTGTTGCGCAGCTGCAAGCTCAGATCCTGCGGCGCTCGCCGCTCCAGGGATAGACGGTCCACCGTCGCCCCGCAATCGCGCCAGTAGACGTAGTCCGGATCGGGTGTGCGCCAGTCGCCGTACAGGGCCGTCAGGCAGGCATCGGCATTGTCCGGCTTCAGCCAGCGGCGTCCGTAGAGTTCGAACTCGTCGAGTCCGTGAACCGGAATCTCGTTGACGATCTCGAGGCGCGGCTCGCGGCTGTGGTGGTAATACCAGCGCAGCCGCTCGCCATGCCGTTCGAACATGAAGAACTCGTACTTGATTCCCTCGCGGCGCACGGCCCACTTGGTGATGCTGCCGTCGTTGTTGACCTGCAGACGCGCGGCACTGAAGCCCTTGCGAAGCAATTCGTCCAGTGCGGCCAGGAATGCCGGAAGGTCCTCCCCGTGAAAACCGAAGTCCGCGTCCCTGTCCCAGGGAATCGGGCCGCCGTCGCGCATGCAGCCGAGCAGCAGTCCCATGACCATCCAGTACTTGCGGTGGAAGCCGGTGCCGGCGAGGACGTCGTACAGGTGGACGAGGCCCCGCGCACGGCGTTCCGGCAGCGGTCCCCACCTCCATTCCGCGATGGATGCCTTCAACTTGCGCACGGCGACCGAGTGTAGCCGATGCGCCGCACTCCCGGCCCGCGGCGGGAATCAGGCCTGCTTGCGATGCAGCGCCTCGAGCTGGCGGCGCAGGTCGTCCAGTTGCTGCGGCAGCAGGATCTCGACGTACTCCCAGGCCTGGATGTCGTTGTCGCTGGAATGCAGCGGATTGAAGCGCTGCCGCTTGGCGAGTCCGCGCAGCAGGAAATCGCGCAACTCGAGCTTGGCGCGCAGGATGCGGCCGTTCTCGAGCAGCGGGTATTCCGCCTTCTGGTGCCGGTCCACCGGGAGCGGGCTGGGATCCCAGGCGACGATCACCTGCGCGGGAGGGCCGCCCGAAAAAGCGAAGGGGCCGCGGCCCCAGTTGCCGCCGCGCAGGCGCGAGGCGACCGCCGCCTGGCGCTCCGCCGCGAGCGGCGCCGAAACCAGGATCCGGAATCCCTGCGCCTCGAGTGCCGTCGCGATCTCGCCGGCGACGCCCGGGCGCAGCGCGCGTTCGCGGATCAGGAAGACCGCGAGGCCCCGGCGCGACGGCTCGACGGCGAAGCCCGCGCGGAAATAGCGGTCGTGTATCCAGGCATTCCTGAGCGAGAGCCGCGCGAGCATGTCGAAGGGCGGCCGCCAGCCCTGTTGCGTCAGGTATTCGTCCAGGGACTCGAGGTCGATCGCGACCCGGATCGAAAGACCCGCGGCGAGCTCGCCGAGCACCTGCCGGTAATCGTGATCCGGCAGCTTCTTCGGGGGCACCGCGGGCGTCAACGCAGTCGGAAGGCCGCTCGCGTAACCCTTGTGATAGAGCGCGTGGTAGGCAAGGCTCAGGAAATGATCCGGTCCGGCCGGGACCCGGTACAGGTCCTTCATCACGCGGGCGCGGGCGACGATGCCTGCCGCGAGATGCGGCGGGAAATACGCCATCTTCTGGAAGTCGCTGCCCGGCAGGCCGGAAACGGAATAGACGTCGCAGGCGATCCCGGAACGCAGGCGCACGAACAGGTCGTCCATTTTCGCGACGTCGTCGTCGGCCACGAGGAGGTCCACGTCCTCGCCGCGCCCGATAAGCGGCAGCGTCTCGAACCAGCGCAGCACTGCGTAGCGAACCTGCCGCGCGGCGAGTTCGCGAAAGAAATCCTCGCAGGAATAACGCTTCGCCACGTAGCGGCGCGCGCGGGCGCCCGGCCGGATCAGGCCGCGCAGTACTTCCTTGATGCGCCGTGTGGCGGTTTTCATCGCGTTTCGGCCCGTTGCACCGGCGGAGTATAGGACGAACGCGGTCCGCCCCCGGAGATCGCTGCTACAATTGCGGCTCCAACGGAGTCCCTGATGAAGAAACCCGTTACCGTCACCATCACCGGAGCCGCGGGTCACATCGGCTACGCGCTCGCCTTTCGCGTCGCATCGGGCCAGATGCTCGGCACCGACCAGCCGGTCAAGCTGCACCTGCTCGAGATCACGCCCGCGCTGCAGGCGCTCGGCGGCGTCGTCATGGAGCTGTCCGACTGCGCCTTCCCGACGCTCCACGGCCTGGTTGCCACCGACGATCCGAACGCGGCATTCCGCGACTGCGATTACGCGCTGCTGGTCGGCGCGCGGCCGCGCGGGCCCGGCATGGAGCGCAAGGACCTGCTGCTCGCGAATGCCCAGATCTTCTCGGCGCAGGGCAGGGCCATCAACGAGGCAGCGAGCCGCGGCATCCACGTGCTGGTGGTCGGCAATCCCGCGAACACCAACGCACTGATCGCGGCGTCCAACGCGCCGGACATCGACCGGCAGAATTTCACGGCGATGACTCGCCTCGACCACAACCGGTCCCTCGCGCAGCTCGCCGAGAAGACCGGCACGCACACGACGGCGATCCGCCGCATGATCGTCTGGGGCAACCACAGCGCCACCCAGCATCCCGACATCAGCCATTGCACGGTGACCGGCAAGCCCGCGCGCTCGCTGGTGGACCAGCAGTGGTACCGCGAACAGTTCATACCGACCATCCAGCAGCGCGGCGCCGCGATCATCAAGGCGCGCGGCGCCTCGTCGGCGGCGTCCGCGGCCTCCGCCGCGATCGATCACATGCGCGACTGGTCGCTCGGCACGCCGGCCGCCGACTGGGTCAGCATGGCGATTCCGTCCGACGGCAGCTACGGCATTCCCGAGGGCGTGATGTATTCGTATCCCGTGACCTGCAAGGGCGGCCGCTATGCGATCGTGCAGGGCCTCGCGGTGGACGAATTCTGCCGCGGCCGCATGGACGCGACGCACAAGGAACTGCTCGAGGAACGCGAAGGCGTGCAGGACCTGCTCCCCACGAGGTGACGCGATGACATTCATCAGAAGCGCTGCGGCCATGGCAGCCATCGGCCTGCTTGCCATCGCGCTGCCATCGGGTAGCGCGTTCGCCCAGGAGAAAACCCAGAAGCCGCCGCTGCACGGATCGCACTGGATGGCGATCACCGGCAAGCCGCTCGCCGCGACCGCCGGCGCCAGCATGTTCGAGCGCGGCGGCAACGCCGTGGATTCCGCCTGCGCGATGCTGGCCGCGACCGCGACCATGTGGGACACGCTCTCCTGGGGCGGCGAGACGCAGGCCCTGATCTACAACCCGGGAACCGGCCGCATCGTCGCGATCAACGGCCTGGGCGTCGCGCCGACCGGCGCGACCGTCGATTTCTACCGCAAGAAGGGCCTCAAGTATCCGCCCGCCGAGGGACCGCTCGCGGCGGTGACGCCGGGCACGCCCGGCGGACTGCTGACGATGCTCGCCGAGTACGGGCGGCTGTCGCTCGCGGAAGTGCTGGCCCCCGCGATCACGCTCGCCGACGGCTATCCGATCGAGGCCGAGACCGCCGATCGCATCGAGGCCGAGAAGGCGAAGATCAAGCAGTGGCCCTATGCGAAGGCCGTGATGCTGCCGCATCTCGGCGAGGCGCGCGAAGCGCCGGCGGCGGGCGAGATGTTCCGCCAGCCGGAACTCGCGGCGACGCTGCGCAAGCTGGTCGAGGCCGAGGCCACCGCGCTCGCCGCCGGGAAGACGCGCAAGGAAGCCATCATGGCCGCCTACGAGCGCTTCTACCGCGGCGACATCGCGGATGAATTCGTGCGCGGCGTGCAGGAGCAGGGCGGCCTGATCACGAAGCAGGACCTCGCCAACTGGCGCGTCGAGTTCGAGGAACCGGTGCACACGAACTATCGCGGCATCGACGTCTACAAGCTCGACCGCTGGGTGCAGGGCCCGGTGATGCTGCAGACGCTCAACATTCTCGAGAACTTCGACCTGAAGGCGATGGGCTACAACAGCGCGCGCTACATCCACACCGTCTACCAGGCGATGAACCTCGCCTTCGCCGACCGCGACTTCTATTACGGCGATCCGTACTTCCCGCCCGAGGAGCCGATCAAGGGACTGCTGTCGAAGGACTATGCGAAGGCGCGCGCGGCGCTCGTGAACCCCGACGTCAACGATCCGGCCATCGGCCCGGGCGATCCCTATCCGTTCCAGGGCGAGACGAATCCCTGGCTGAAGCCGGCGACGCAGCCCGCGGCCGCGGTCGCCGATTTCGACGAGGCGCGCTATGCCGCGGCGACCGACCCGGTCACCGGTTCCTTCTACCGCGGCACGACCTCGGTCGTCGCCGCCGACAAGGAAGGCTGGATCGTCTCGATGACGCCCTCCGGCGGCTGGCTGCCGGCGGTCATCGCCGGGCACACGGGCATCGGCATGAGCCAGCGCATGCAGGCCTTCGTGCTCGACGCATCCGAGAATCCGTTCAACCTGCCCGAGCCCGGCAAGCGGCCGCGCGCGACGCTGACGCCGTCGCTCGCCTTCAGGGACGGCAAGCCCTGGATGGCGTTCGCCGTGCAGGGCGGCGACACGCAGGACCAGAACCTGCTGCAGTTCTTCCTCGACGTCTTCGAGTTCGGCATGACGCCGCAGCAGGCGACCGAAGCGCCGAACTTCATCAGCTACCAGCTGCACGATTCCTTCGACGAGCACGAGATCTTCCCGGGCCGCATCCTGCTCAACAATGCGATCCCGGACTGGGTGCGGCGCGAGCTGCGCGCGCGCGGCTACAAGCCGGAATACGGCAACCGCACCTCCGGGCCGATCAACGCGATCCTGCTCGACCAGGCCCACGGCACGATCTGGGGCGGGTCCAGCAACAATGGCGAGGACTACGGCATCGCCTGGTAATTGGCGTAAGATGACGCCACACCTGCCGCATCGGCAGGCCTAGAAAAAATACCGAGGGACATCCATGAAATCGAGAATATTCGGCCTCCTGGCCGCGTGCGCGCTGTTGACTCCTGCGATCTCGCAGGCGCAGGAACACTGGAACGAGGGCCCGGTCTGGGAATGCAGTGCCTACCGGACGGCTCCCGGCCAGTTCGACAACTACCTGAAGTGGATCCGCGCCCACTCCGAGCCGATCAACATCGAGGCGAAGAAGCAGGGCCTGATCGTGGACTTCAAGACCTTCGTCAAGCCGCCGAACGGCCCGAACGACTACGACGTGCTGTTCTGCACGCTGTACTCGAGCTTCGGCAAGGCCCTCGACTACAACAAGGGCGACGACGACAAGTTCGAGGCGATCTCGGCCGCGCACTGGGCGACCGCGGACAACGCGAAGCAGGCGGAGCTGTCGAGCCCGCGGCTCTCGATGCGCACGTACCTCAGCACCGAGTACGTTCGCGAAGTGATGCTGAAGCCGATTTCGTAATCCAGTCGGATCCGATCATCGGAACGGGAAGCCGGCGTTCGCGCCGGCTTCTTTTTTGCACTGCAAACAAGGGCCGCCAGGCAACCCCGCCTAGGGTGCATGCCCTAATCGCGCGCCCCATCCTGAAAGCGGTATAAGGAGGCCGTGATCGTGTCAGTCCTCTGGTTGCTGCTGTTCGTCAGCCTGGTGCTGTGGCTCGCCTATCAGCGCGCGAGCTTCGCCAAGGCAACCCTCGTGCTCGGCGTGCTGCTCGTCTACTACAGCCTGTTCGGCGCGGGGCCGCTGTGGTGGAAAGCGACGCTCTGGTTGCTGTTCGCGCCGCAACTGCTGCTGAACATCCTGCCGCTGCGGCGCCGGCTGATCTCGCGGCCCTTCCTGCGCGTCTACAAACGCATGCTGCCGTCGATGTCCGACACCGAGCGCGAGGCGCTCGAGGCTGGCACCGTCTGGTGGGACGGCGAGCTGTTCACCGGCGGCCCCGACTGGAAGAAGCTCCTGTCCGCGAAGGTGCCGAAGCTCACGGCCGAGGAGCAGGCCTTCATCGACGGTCCCTGCGAAGAGCTGTGCCGCATGCTCGACGACTGGGACATCACGCACCGCCGCGCCGACCTGCCGCCCGAAGTCTTCGACTTCATCAAGAAGAAGGGCTTCTGGGCGATGATCATCCCGAAGAAGTATGGCGGGCTCGAATTCTCGGCCTACGCGCATTCCTGCGTGGTCGTGAAGGTCGCAGGCCGCTCCGCGACCACGGCATCGACCATCGTCGTGCCGAATTCGCTGGGCCCGGCGGAACTCCTGATGCACTACGGCACCGAGGAGCAGAAGAACCACCTGCTGCCGCGCCTCGCGCGCGGCGATGAAATTCCCTGCTTCGGCCTGACCGGCCCGCGCGTCGGCTCCGATGCGGGCTCGATCCCCGACACCGGCATCGTCTGCAGGGGCATGTACCAGGGCCGCGAAGTCATCGGCATCCGGCTCAATTTCTCGAAGCGCTACATCACGCTCGCGCCGATCGCGACGATCATCGGGCTCGCGTTCCGGCTGTTCGATCCGGACCGGCTCCTTGGCGGCGACAAGCGCGACTACGGAATTACCGTAGCGCTCGTGCCGCGCAACACCGCCGGTATCACGATCGGCCGGCGGCATTTCCCGCTCAATAACCCGTTCCAGAACGGGCCGATCCACGGCAAGGACGTGTTCGTCCCGCTCGAAGCCGTCATCGGCGGGCCGAAGATGGCGGGCCAGGGCTGGCGCATGCTGGTCGAGCAGCTCTCGGTCGGGCGCTGCATCTCGCTGCCTTCCATCGCGACCGGCGGCGCGAAAGGCGCTGTCTACTCGACCGGCGCCTATGCCCGCATCCGGCGGCAGTTCAACATGCCGATCGGCCGCTTCGAGGGCGTCGAGGCCGTCGTCGCGCGCATGGCGGCGCGCACCTACATCATGGACGCCGCACGCTCGGTGACGACCGGCGCGATCGACGGCGGCGAGCGGCCTTCGGTGCCGGCCGGCATCCTGAAGTACCACATCACCGAAATGGGCCGGATGATCGCGGACGACGCGATGGACGTGCAGGGCGGCAAGGGCATCATGCTGGGCCCGAAGAATTACCTCGGCCGCGGCTACCAGGCCGTGCCGGTCAGCATCACCGTCGAGGGCGCGAACATCCTGACGCGCAGCCTGATCATCTTCGGCCAGGGCGCCGTGCGCTGCCATCCCTGGGTGCTGAAGGAGATGAGCGCGGCACAGGACACTGATCACGCGCGCGGCGTGCGCGATTTCGACCGCGCATTGTTCGGCCACATCGGCTTCACGGTCTCGAACGCGGTGCGCTCGTTCTTCGCGGCGATTACGCTCTCGCGCATCGTCAAGGCCCCGATCAAGGGTCCGACCATGCGCTATTACGAGCACATCAACCGCTTCAGTTCGTCGTTCGCCTTCGCGACCGACGTCGCGATGCTCTCGCTCGGCGGTTATCTCAAGAAGAAGGAGAACCTGTCCGCGCGCCTCGGCGACGTGCTGTCGTCGATGTACCTCGCGTCGATGGTGCTGAAGCACTACGAGAACCAGGGCCGCCCGCCGGCCGACCTGCCGCTGGTCGAGTACGGCTGCCGCCTGCTGCTGTACCAGGCGCAGGAGCAGCTGCACAGCTTCCTGCGCAATTTCCCGATCCGCTGGCTCGCCGGCCTGATGCGGCTGCTGATCTTCCCGCGCGGCCTGACCTACTTCGCGCCCAGCGACCGGCTGAACCCGCAGATCGCCGAGCTGATGATGAACCCGGGCGAGGCCCGCGAACGCCTGTGCCAGTTCGTGTACCGGACGCTCGAGCCGACCAATCACCTCGGGCTGCGTGCAGCAGGCGATGGAACTCGCGATCGCGGCGGAGCCGGTCCTGAAACGCATCCGCGTCGAGGGCGTCAAGACCGGGCGCGTCAATGCGCTCGACCTGCCGGGCCAGATCCGCGAGGCGCAGGCCGCCGGCATCATCACCGAGGCCGAGGCCGCGCAGCTGCGCGAGTACGACCGCAAGGTCATGGACATCATCAACGTGGACGATTTCGACCCGCGCGAACTCGTCGCGGGCAGCACCTACGAGATCCAGCTCGACGGCGGCAGCGTGCAGGTCGCCTGAACCGCCACTCGGCATCCGACCCCGATCACAGTTCCCCGGCCCGTCAGCACTCGGCATCCCCGACTGCCACGACAAGCTGCGACGCGCTCAGCAGATTTTCCGCGCGGACAGGTCTCAACTGGCATTGTTGGCGTGGGGGTAAGCAATGCCTTCCAGCGATACCGAGCTGTTGACGGTTTCCGATGTCCGCGAATTCTTTCGCGAGGCGCTCAGCACCGCGCTCGAGCAACAGCACCTGACGGTCAAGGATCACACCCAGCACTACGTCGTGAACCTGCTCGCGATGTTCGCGCGCACCGAGGCGCTGTTCGAGCCGGGCCCGGACGGCGCTCAGTTGAAGCCGCTCGCGCTCCTGTTCGCCGAGGCGCTCGAGTCCCGGGACGACGAGCACCGGTTCCGGCTGTTGCAGCGCCTCGGGCGACGTCGCGCTGTTCGTCTCCGGCTTCCTCTCGCACGGCTTCCCGCGCCGGCTCGTGGACATCGACTACCACATCGCCATGGGCGGCCGCGCCTATGGCGCGCTCGCGCAGTCCGCACCGCGCGGGCCGCGCCGCGTGCTCGCGACCGTGTTCGCGGAACTCGAGGACAAGTTCCAGCCGCTCGTGGATGCGCTGAACGACATCAGCGACAACGCCGCGACAGCACTCGCAGCGCGACGTGCTGCGCCTCTACGAGTTATGGCACAGGACCGGCAGCCGGCGCGCGCATCGCCTGCTGATGCGCCTCGGCATCCAGCCGCTCGCCAGCGGCGCCGCCGCGCATTGACATGAGCGTCGCAGCGCTCTCAGGACTCGAGCGGCTGCTGACCGGGATCTACGATCTCCGCATCGGCTGCAGCGTCCTGGACTTCCTGGTCACCGAGCGCCAGCAACTGCCGGGCGACTGCCGGGAAGCGCCGGGCGACGAGCAGCTCTTCGTCACGACCGACGACGACGAGCTCTGCATGTCGCTGTTCCTGGACCCCGGCATGCTGGAGCGGCTCGAGTCGCACGACCCGAACGACGAACTCGACCATCGCAATGTCGCGGACTGCTGGACGGCCCTCGAAGGCGTCAGCCATTTTCTCTGCGTCGCCCACCATGCGGAGCATGACCGGACAGTGTCGCTGCTGACGCTGGAGCTGCAGGCGGAGATCGACAAGTACGTCGCGAGCTTCCTGCTGCTGCAGCGCCGCGACCCGCGCCGCTTTCCCGCCGAGCTGCATGCATTGCTGTTCAGGCACGCGCGCATCGATCCCGCGCTTGCGGCCGGCAGGGAATCGCTGTACCGGCGCGCCAGCCGCTATGCAGGACGCTTTTGCGCCAGGCTCGAGCCGCGGCTGCGGGCGCTGTGCCGCTCCGGGGACACGGGATGGCTGGCGGACCTGCGGCGGTTCTACCGCCTGCCGGACCTCGGGAAACTAAGGCATATCGAGCGCCTGCAGGTGTGCTGAGCTAAGATCCGCGTTGTCGCTCGAAACGAGCCGCAACGTGTCATCCAACGTCATCTACGAAGTCGAGTGCCAACTCGACCCGGACATCGTCGCGGAATATGACGCGTGGCTGCCGGACCACGTCCGCGACGTGCTGGCCTGCGCCGGCTTCCTGGGCGCCAGCATCCAGGCGACGGAAACGCCGCCGGGAGAGCGCCAGCGCCGGCGCGTGCAGTACCGGGTCGAGAGCCTGGCGGCGCTCGATCATTACCTCGAGAACAGCGCGACCCGGATCCGGACCGAGACGCTCACGCGCTTCAGCGGCCGCGTGCAGTGCGACCGGCGCGTGTTCAAGCCCCGCGAGGAAATCGTTCCCGCGGCCCTCGAGCCGAAGCGCTGCCTGAACTGCGGCGCAGAAGTCGCGGGCCTGCACTGCCCTAACTGCGGCCAGTCTTCCGGCGTGCACGTGCTGTCCATGCACGAGGTCGCGGGCGACGTCACGCATACCCTGCTGCACCTCGACAGCCGCGTCTGGAAGACCCTCAAATTGCTGATCAGGAAGCCCGGCGAGCTGACGCGCGAATTCATCGCGGGCCGCCACCAGAGCTACCTGCCGCCGTTCCGGCTCTACCTTGGCGTCAGCATCCTGTTCTTCGCGCTGTCGGCGCTGCTGCCGGACGGCGACCTGGTGAAGTTCGACGACAAGGCGCAGCTCTCCGAGCAGCAGGCGGCCGAACTGCGCAAGGACGTCGGAGCGGAACTCGCGAAAGCCGGCGTCGACCCCGCAAAGGTGGCGGCTGCCACGGGGAAGAACGAATCGGATTGCAACGTCGACCTGACGTTGCCGTTGATCGGCTCGGTCAAGGAACCGCTGAGCCGCGCCTGCAGGAAGATCCGGGCGGACGGCGGCGAGCGGCTCTTCGAGCACTTCGCCGCCACCGCTCCGAAGCTCATGTTCCTGTTCCTGCCGCTGATGGCGGCGGTGGCGCTGCTCTTCTACTGGCGGCGGCCGCGGCGGCTCTACATCGAGCACCTCGTGCTGTTCCTGCACAATCATGCGTTCATGTTCCTGCTGTTCACGGCCGCAGTCGGCCTGAACGCGCTGTCGGCGATCGACCTGCCGCTGTTTGGCTTCTTCGGGTTCCTCGAATTCCTGCTGTTCCTGTACCTGCCGTACTACGTGTACCGCTCGATGCGCGTCGTCTACGGCGACGGCCGCTGGAGGACGATCCTGAAGCTCACGGCGATCGGCATGATCTACCTGGTGCTGCTCGGCATGACGATGCTCGGCGGATTCATCTACACGGCGCTCTCGCTGGCATGAGCGAACACCGCGCGATCCTCCACGTGGACATGGACGCCTTCTACGCGTCCGTCGAACAGCACGACAACCCGGAGCTTGCCGGCCAGCCGGTCGTCGTCGGCGGCGCTGGCGGCCGCGGCGTCGTGGCCGCCGCCAGCTACGAAGTGCGCCGCTTCGGCGTGCATTCGGCGATGCCGATGCGGGAGGCGCTGAAGCGCTGCCCGCACGCGGTCGTCGTGCGCCCGCGCATGAAGCGCTATCGCGAGGTCTCCGAGCAGGTGTTCGAGATCTTCGGGCAGTTCACGGACCTCGTCGAAGGCCTCTCGCTGGACGAGGCATTCCTCGACGTGACCGGCAGCATCGGCCTGTTCGGCAGCGCCGAGGAAATGGCGCGCGAGATCAAGGACCGCATCCGCCAGCGCACCGGGCTCACGGCCTCGGTCGGCGTCTCGCACAACAAGCTGCTCGCGAAGCTCGCGTCCGAGATGAACAAGCCCGACGGCCTCGCGGTGATCCGCCCCGGCGAGGTCACGACGATCCTCGACCCGATGCCGGTGCGCAGGCTGCACGGCATCGGCGCGAAGACGGCGTTCAGGCTCGAGCAGCAGGGCATCCACACGCTCGGCCAGCTGCGTCGCGCGCCGGAGTCCGTGCTGTGGCCGCTGTTCCGCCGCGAGACGCGCGAGATGCGCGAGCGCGCCGCGGGCATCGACGACCGCCCGGTCGTCTCCGACGCGCCGGAAAAGCAGATCAGTTCCGAGGAGACGTTCGACGTGGACATCCGGGACCACGAGGAACTGCGCCAGCGGCTCGCGCAGCTCGCGGATCGCACGGCCGAGCGCCTGCGTTCGCGGCAGCTGAAGGCCGGCATGATCAGCATCAAGGTGCGCCGGCGCGATTTCGAGACCTATACGCGCCAGAAGAGCTTCAGCCCGCCGACCCAGGAGACGCGCCTCGTCGTGCAGGTCGCGACCGAGCTGCTCGACCGCTGGCTCGACGAGCAGCCGCGCGCCGCCGTGCGCCTGCTCGGCGTCGGCGTCAGCGACCTGGCGCCCGCGCAGCAGCTCGACCTCTTCACGACCCGCGAGAGCGCCGAGTCCGGGAAGCTCGACGAGGCGCTCGACCGCATCCGCGGCAAGTACGGCACGGAGGCGGTCAAGCGCGGCAGCGACTAGGCGGCGTCCGCAGCCGCGACAGGGCCGCTTTGCGCTGCCCTGAAGCAGCAGGCATCATGGTCGCCCTGCGGAAGCCGGAGCGGACTCTCAAGTCCCCATGTACACAAGCTTTTTTGGCCTGACAGAAAAGCCGTTCGCGATCACGCCCGACCCGCGTTACCTCTACCTCAGCGAGCGGCACGCGGAAGCGCTCGCGCACCTGGCGTACGGCATTGCCGAGGCCGGTGGTTTCATCCAGCTGACCGGCGAGGTCGGCACCGGCAAGACCACGGTGCTGCGAAGCCTGCTGCAGCAGCTGCCGGAGCACTGCGACGTCGCGCTGATACTGAACCCGCGCGTCACGCCCGCCGAGTTCCTGCAATGCATCTGCGACGAGCTGCACGTGCAGGTTCCGGCGGCGGCGACGGGCAGCGTCAAGTCGCTGGTGGACCTCCTGACGCATTTCCTGCTCGACGCGCACGGACGCAGCCGCCGCGTCGTGCTGATGGTGGACGAGGCGCAGAACCTCTCCACCGACGTGCTGGAGCAGGTGCGCCTGCTGACCAACCTCGAGACCGCGACGCAGAAGCTCTTGCAGATCCTGCTGATCGGCCAGCCGGAACTTCGCGCCGTGCTCGCGCAGCCGGAGCTGCGCCAGCTCGCCCAGCGCGTCACCGGCCGCTATCACCTGGAAGCGCTCAAGCGGCCGGAGACCATCGCCTACATCCGGCATCGCCTGCGCGTCGCCGGCGCGACGCGCGACATCTTCACTTCCGGCGCGCTCGGCGAGCTGCACCGGCTGTCGCGCGGCGTGCCGCGCATCATCAATGTGATCGCCGATCGCGCGCTGCTCGGCGCCTACACGCGCGAGGAACATCGCGTCACGAGCCACTTCGTGCGCCGCGCGGCCTCGGAAGTCTACGGCCGCCCGGTGCTCGCGCCCTGGCTGCGCTGGGCCGCACTTGCCGGTGCGGTCGCAGGCACCGCACTCCTCGGTATCGCCGTCTGGCGCGCGCTGCCGGAGAAAGCCTCCACGCCGCCGGCCGCCGCGGCCCCGGTCGTCGCACAGGCAGCGCCCGTGGCCCCGCCGCCTGCGCCGGCGCCGCGACCGCAACTCGGCGCGCTGCTCGCGCTCGACGCCGAGGGTACGACGATGGATGCCGCGTTCGTGTCACTGTTCCGGATGTGGGGCGCGGAATACAAGACCGGCAACGGCCTCGGCTGCACCCAGGCCTCCGTGCAGGGGCTGACCTGCGTCTGGCAGCGCGGCTCGCTCGCGCAACTGAAATTGTTCAACCGCCCTGCCATCCTGTCGCTGATCGATGAAGCGAACTCCTCGCGCCAGGTGGTGCTCTCCGGGCCTCGACGGCGGACGGGCGAAACTGCTGATCGGCGCAAGCGAAGTCGAGGTGCCGGTCGCGGAACTCGCCGATTACTGGTTCGGCGAATTCCTCGTGCTGTGGCGGCCGCAGTCCACCGATTTGCGCCCGCTGCGCGCCGGCATGCGCGGCGACGACGTGCGCTGGCTGCGCCAGGGCCTCGAGCAACTGGGCGGCCTGCCGGCGTCCGGTTCCCCGGGCGACCTGTTCGATGCCGATCTGCAGCGCCTGGTCGAGGATTTCCAGCGGAGCAAGCGGCTTTCCGTGGACGGCGTCGCCGGCATCCAGACTCAGCTCGTGCTCGATGCCGCGCTCGGCGCGCCCGGCACCCCGACGCTCGCCGGACCGGGACCGGAGGCCGGCGCATGAGTTTCATCCTCGACGCGCTGCGCAAGTCCGAGCTCGAGCGCCAGCGCCAGAGCGGACCCAGCATTGCGGAGCTGCCCATCGCGCGCGAAGACCAGCGCATGCCCTGGGTGTTGCTCGCGATCGGCGTGCTGCTCGCGGTCAACGCCGGCGGGCTCCTGTACTTCATGCTGCGCGCCGACAAGCCAGTCGTTGCGGCCGTCGAGACCACGCCGGCACCCGTCGCCGCTCGACCGGTCGCAACCGCACCCGCCGCCGCCGCGCCACAGCCGCTCCCGACGGAACTCCCGCCGGCGACCGATTCGACGCTCGCCGATGAGGGAGCGTCAATCGCGCCCGCCATGCCGGAGGCGTCGTCGCCGCCGCCCGCGCCGGATCCGACGCTTTTGCCCGATGCGTCGGTGACCTATGCTCCCGCACCCGCAGCGGGCAATCCGCCGTCGATCGACGAGCTGCCGGCGCAGGCGACCGCCGGCCTGCCGGAGCTTTCCGTGGACCTGCACATCTATACGGACGATCCGGCGAAGCGCGCCGTGTTCATCAATGGCAGGCGCTACCAGCGCGGCGCAGTGCTGGCGGAAGGCCCGACCGTCGAGGAGATCACGCGCGAAGGCGTCGTGCTCTCCTACCACGGCCAGCGCTTCCAGCTGCCGCGCCAGTAACAGCGAGCCTGCCCACGGCATGAATGCAGTCGCGCTGCCCGCCCAGGCCCTCGGCGGCATCGACCTGTCCGCTGCGCTGCGCGCCGGCATATACCGCCTGATCTCGCGCGAAGAGATCATCAACAAGATCAACGTGTTCCCGGTGCCCGACGGCGATACCGGCACCAACCTCGCCCTGACGCTGCAGGCCGTGCTCTCGGCGCTGCGCGGCAACCCGGATCCGCATGCGGGCCAGACGCTGACGCGCGTTGCCGATGCAGCGCTCGACGGCGCCCGCGGGAATTCAGGGGCGATCCTCGCGCAATTCCTGCTCGGCCTCGGCGATCGCGCCGGGCACCTTGCCGAGCTCTCGGTCGAGGCCTTCGCCGATGCCGTCGGCGGCGGCGCAAGTTATGCGCGCGAGTCCCTCGCGGAGCCGCGCGAAGGAACGATACTGACGGTGCTGACGGATTTCGCTGCCGCGGCGGCGCGCGAAGTCCGCGAGCACGGCGTACGCGACTTCCCCACGCTCTTCCGCGCTGCGCTCACGACCGCACGCAGCTCGCTCGAGGCGACCCGCGACCAGCTCGAGTCGCTGCGCCGCGCCAATGTCGTCGATGCCGGCGCATTCGGCTTCGTCGAGCTCGTCGCCGGCATGTCGGATTACCTGGACACCGGCGTCGTCGCGGACGACGACGCGCCGATCGAGCTCGTGCACGACGAACAGGCAGCGGCGGGACACGAAGAGGACCTCGCCTACCGCTTCTGCACCGAGTGCATGATCACCGGCGAAAGCATCGACCGCCGCAAGCTGCGTGAAGAGGCTTCCTCGCTGGGCTCGAGCCTGGTCGTCGCCGGCACCCACCGCAAGATCCGGCTGCACCTGCACCTGAACGAGCCGCAGCGGCTCTTCGAGCTCGCCGCCCGCTACGGCGAGGTCAGCCGCGAGAAAGCCGACGACATGCAGCGCCAGCAGGAAATGGCGCACCACGAATCGCGTCGCAAGGTCGCCGTCGTCACCGATTCCGCGGCGGACCTGCCGGACTCGGTGATGGAGGCGCTCGACATCCATATGGTGCCGGTGCGCGTGCACTTCGGCGCGCACAGCTACCTCGACAAGATCGGCCTGTCACCCGAGCAGTTCTACCGCGAGCTTGCGACCAACCCATTGCATCCGAAGACGTCGCAGCCGCCGCCCGGGGATTTCCGGCGCGCCTTCGAGTTCCTCGGCTCGCATTACCAGGCGGTCGTCTACGTCGGCCTGACGGCGCGCGTCAGCGGCACGTTCCAGAGCGCCGAGACGGCCGCGAGTCGCGTCCGCTCCCGCGCTCGCATCGTCGCGGTCGATTCCGAAACCGCGGCACTCGGCCAGGGGCTGATCGCGATGCGCGCGGCGGAAGTCGCGGCGGCGGGCGGCGATGCGGAGGCTGTGCGCGATGCGGCGATCGCGGCGCGGCGCAGGACGCGCACCTGGGGCTGCCTGGTCACGCTCGAGTTCGCCGTGCGCGGCGGCCGCGTGCCGCGCTGGGTCAGGACGCTCGCGGATTTCCTGCAGCTGACGCCGGTGCTCGCCGTGCATGCCGATGGCAGCGTCGGCATCGGCGGCGTGCTGTTCGGGCGCGCGAATCCCTATCGGCGGTTCGGGCGCTTCCTGCGGCGGCGGCTCGATCCGGCCAGGCGCTGGCGTATCGGCATCGCGCACGCCAACTCGCCCGAGGCCGCCGTCCTGGTGCGCGAGGCCGTCATCGCCGGCCTGCCGCATACCGATGTGCTGCCGGTCATCCCGCTCGGCACGGCGCTCGGCGTGCACGGCGGTCCCGGCTGTGTCGTCGTCGCCGTGCAGGAACTGGATGCGCCGGCCGGCGACTCGAAGGCGGAAAGCTAGGCGCCGGTCCGCACCCGGCCGCGCCAGATCCGCAGATAGATCACGGCGTTGATCGCGAGCACCAGCGCGCCCAGCAGCCATTGCAGCCCGCGCGTCAGCCCGACCGGATAGATCACCGGCATCAGGTAGTGGTCGATGAAACCGCCGCTGAATCCGCGCTCGCCGCCCTGCATGCGCAGCCAGCTCTCGAATGGCGTCAGCGGGCAGATCCAGCCCGCGAACTCGATCAGGGCGCCCCAGGCAACGGCCGGCAGGTGCAGCCACACCAGTCGCCGCCGCAACAGCACGAGCAGCCCGCCCAGCACCACGAACAGGATGAATGCCAGGTGCAGCACGAGGACCGCGTCGGCGAGCGCGAGATAGATCATCGATGACTGCTGCGCGTCAGGGCTGCGCGGGCGTCTTGATCAGGGGACGGTGTTCCTCGCTCCAGCGCTGCCAGTCGCCATCGAGATGGAACAGCCGGCTGAAGCCTGCGTCCTTCAGGGTCGTGAGCGCGATGGCCGAGCGACGGCCGCTGCGGCAGTACACGACGACATCGTGCTCGCCCGCCGGACCGAGTTCCGCGATCCGCGCGGCCAGCGAGTCGTACGGAATGTTGACCGCCCCCGTTAAATGGCCCTCGTCGAATTCCGCGGCAGTACGCACGTCGAGCACCAGCAACCGGGCGTCAGCCGACGCACATGCGCTCGGCGAGCGCCTGCGGCTCGATGAGCGAAGGCTCGTCGGCCCAGGCCGCTGCCGCCAACGCGAGCGTCAGGACGGCAGCCAGGGCCGGAAGCCGCATCGGCTCAGCCTTCCAGGACGAAGGTGATCCGCATCCGGACCCGATAGCCGGTGACCTTGCCCTTGTCGACCGTGACTTCCTGATCGGCAATCCAGGCGCCGGTGATGTTCTTGAGTGTCTTGTTCGCGCGCGCGAGGCCCTGGCGCATCGCATCGTCGAAGCTCTTGTCCGAACTCGCGCAGATTTCAGTGACTTTGGCGACGGTCATGGCGTGCTCCTCATTGAATTGGCTACGGCTTTGTAGTCTGCGTCAATGATACTCCCGCCTCCGGATCGCGGTTCAGCAGCAGCGTGGAGAATTCGGCGCTGGGCGCCGTATCGCCCTGCTCGGCAAACCGTACCCGCACGGTCCTGTAGTGCCAGGCGTGTTCGACGCCCGCCAGCAGCGATTCGAGCCTGGCCGCGGCTTCCGCGTCCGGCGCGGCCGCGATCACCTCGCGCGCGGGCAGGACCTCGCGCGAGGACCGGATCAGGAGGTCCACCTCGAAGCTGCCGGCCGGGTCGCCGGTTTCCAGCAGCGTGAGCCCATAGGCGACATGGAACGGCGCGAGATCGGCGCCCTCTACGCCCGGAAGCGTCGCCGTCGCGATGTCCCGCGCACGCGCAAAGACAGCCTCGCGATCGACGAGTTGCGCCATCGCGGGCGTGGCGCACAACAGGACTCCAAGCACGATTCCGGCCAGCCGCATTTCGTGTCCTCCGGCCGGTATCATGCACGCCTCAGTGGCCTGGCGCAGCCGGTCGCGCCTGGAGAAGACGATGTTCCGCAAGCTTCGCAGCGCTCTTGTCAGCGGTCTCGTGGTCGTAATGCCGATCGGCCTGACGCTGTGGCTGCTCTGGTGGTTCGGAAGCTCGACGGAATCGCTGCTGCGCCGGGCAATCACACTCGTGATCCCCGACGAGTTCTACCGCCCGGGCATGGGAATCGCGGCCGCCGTCCTGCTGGTGCTGACAGCGGGCTTCCTGCTGAACGCCCTGATCGTGCGTCGCGTGCTCGCGGCCTGGGAAGGGTTTCTCGACCGCATTCCGGTCGTCAAGACCATCTATGGCGCAATCCGCGACTTCACCAAGCTGCTGCCGGCCGACGGCAAGCGGCGCGACCTGAAGCGCGTGGTGCTTGCCCGCATGGGCGATGCGCGCCTGGTCGGCTTCGTCACGCGCGACGACGCCTCGGAACTCGGCATCGTGAAACACGAGGACGCGCTGGTCGCGGTTTATTTCCCGATGAGTTACCAGATCGGCGGCTACACGGCGCTCCTGCCGCGATCGGCCATCCAGCCGCTCGACATGCCGGTCGAGGCCGCGATGCGCCTGGTGCTGACCGGCGGCCTCTCCGGCGCGCACAGCTAGGCCTTGCCTGCGAGCACCTCGCACAGCCGGCTGAAATCGATGTTGCCGCCGGAGACCACGCACACGATCCGGCCGTTGCCGGCCTTGCCCGAAAGCGCACAGGCGAGCGCGCAGGCGCCCGCGCCTTCGGCGATGACGCGGTTGCGCGCCGCCATCAGCGCGAGCGCGGAAGCGACTTCGGAAAGGCTCGCGACCAGCGCGCCGTCGAGCAGCGCTCGGGCGCGCTCGAACATCTGCGGAAAGACGGTCCTGCTGCCGATGCCGTCCACGAACGACGGCTGATAATCGACCTGCTGCGGCGCACCGGCGGCGAGCGAAGGCGCGAGCGGCGCCGCCGTTGCGACTTCTGCCGCGAACAGCCGGCACCCGGGTTTCAGCGCCCGCATGCCCGCCGCGATTCCACAACTGAGTCCGCCGCCGCCCCAGGGAATCACCACGGCATCCACGTCCGGCAGGTCCTCGACGATCTCGAGCGCGATCGTCCCGTTGCCGGCCATCACCTCCGGATCGTCGAAGGCGTGGACGAATGTCGCCTCCACACCGGGGAATTTGCGGTCCTGGAAGGTCTGCCACCAGCGCTCGAACGGCACCTTGATCACCCGGCCGCCGAGGCGCTCGATCGCCTGGATCTTCGTGTCGGGCGCCGTGTCCGGCGCGATCACCGTGCAGGGAACGCTCCGCTCGCGCGCGCACCAGGCGAGGCCCTGCGCCATGTTGCCCGCCGATGCCGTCATCACGCCGCGCGCGAGGCGGGCGGGCTCGATCTGCGCCATCGCATTCGCAGCGCCGCGGATCTTGAACGAACCGATCGGCTGGAGATTCTCGAGCTTGAGCCAGATTTCGGCCGGTGCGACTTCTACATTGAGCCGCAGGAGCGGCGTTCGGATCGCTATGCCAGCGATGCGTTCGCGGGCCCGCCGGATATCGGAGAGTGTCGGCGACATCGCAGGGGCCGCGGCCTGGAGCCGCTTACTTCTTGTCGATCTTGGAGATCTTCGAGCCTTCGAAGGTCAGGTTGTACATCAGGCCCTTGTTCGAATAGATGAAGCCGATGATCGGCTTCTTCGATGTCTCGGTGTCGATCTGCCCGCCGGCGCCGAGCGTCGCGAGCGCAACGCTGCCGTCCACGCCCGCCTTCCAGCCCTCGCTCTTGCGGAACTTGTCGAGCTCGCGCTGGTTCATGAACAGGATCACCTGGCTCTTCTGCTGCACGCCCAGCTGGAACCCGATCGAGCCCGCGGCGATGCTGTAATAAGCGGCGGTCTTGCCCCCGACCAGCAAGGCCCCCTCGCCGTATTCGCCACCGATCACCATCCCGCCCTTGACGACCTTCGGGAACACGAGCATGCCGGCCGACTTGCCCGCCAGTTCCCTGGCCGCGCTTGAATGCTTGTACAGCTCGTTGACGGCTTCGCGGACCGACGCGTCGAGTTCCTCGCGCGAGGCAGCCATCGCCGGCATGGCAGCGAACAGGAGCAGCGCAGCTGCGAGCAGCGGGCGGACGATGCGGATCATGTGGGTCTCCTGCGTCGGGGTGCGGCTACATCATAACCGCGCGCAGGAGATTCAGGCGTAAGCGGCGCGCGGCCTGTTCTGCGAGTAGAGCAATTCGACGTGGCGGATGCCGGAGGTGCAGCGCGCGACCCTCTTCACCGCCTGCACGAGACGCAGCAACAGGTTGTACTTCGCGCGCGGGCCACCGGCCGCGTAAGCGCCCGCGACGACCAGGTGCAGCACCGTGATGCGCTCGAAGCTGTCGCGGACATAAAGGATCACCCCGACGGGGCGTGAAACCTTGCCTTCGCGCTCGACGGCGAACAGGCACTGGGCTTCCGAAGGCCCGGCGACGCGTACACGCAACGAATTTCCGTCGGTGGCGATCTCCGGCGGGCCGTAACGGTCGATGGCGGTCTGGATGCCGTGCCGGACGCGATCCTGGCGTTCATTAAAGAACAGCAGCGCTTCGAGCTGGTGGTAATGCTCGGCCGGCAGGCTCGATACGAATGCGATCTGGTGCTTGATGCGTGTCTCTCCCGGCATGTGAACCCCACCCCTGCCGGCCGGACCACCTTACGGGCCGCTCAGGCCGCTGTCGAGATTCACATAATTCGGTGAAACCCGAAGAATGCGAAACCAATGTTGTGCCGCAGCAACGCCCGGGAACCCCCTCCAGGCACCCCCGAGGCCCCTTGCCGCAAGTCTCGGAAGTCATGGGATTTTTCGAACTACGTCACGCGGGCCTGGGCGGAAACTTGACCTGTGTCTCGTTCGCCACGACGAATTTTGTCAAGGATTGACATAGCTAGTACGTCACCGGCCTGTCGGCCTGTGCCGGGGCGTTTTTGCGCGGATTTGCTGCGTCCGGGGTACCGTGTACATCGACTATTCAAGCGTCGAAAAACCGAATGGAGAGCGTGAATCTTCGTCGTCGCCGTCCGCCGGCGCCAACGTCGTCGTGCTTTCCGCCGATCCCGCGCTCATCGACCTGCTGCGCGACTCGCTTGCCGGCAATCATCGCGTCTGGCGCGCCGACGATGCGACCCACGCCGCCGACCTGATCGTCGCGGCCGGCAACGCCGTGCTGCTGGCGGATGCTTCGCTCGCCGATCACGACACGCGCGAACTGGTCACCAAGGTTCACGAACAGTTCCCCGAGCTCGCGATCATCGTCGCGGGCGGCCGCGACGACGAAGCGACACTCTCTGACCTCGTCTCCCAGGGAACCATCTACCGGTTCCTGCACAAGCCTGCTTCCGCGGACCGCATCCGGAATTTCGTGGATGCGACGGTGCGCCGCCAGCAGCAGAAGAGCGGCGAATTTACGGCTGCACAGCGGACCGGCGCCACCTCCGTCAAGCTGAAGGCGCTGACACTGCCGGCGATCAAGCTGGACAGCGCCGAAGTGCGCCGCTGGACGCGGCGCAGCCTGCTGCTGATTCCGCTCGTGCTGATGATCGTCCTGCTTGCGACCTGGAGGCCCTGGGAAAATCTCGGCAACACGCTCCCGGATGTCGGCGAGGCAGAGCGCCAGGCGGCGGCCGAGAGTCGCGACTCTGCCGTGCAGAAGCTCCTCGATGCCGCTGGCCTCGCGCTCTCGCAGGGCCAATTGGTCGAGCCGCCCGGGCAGAATGCGCTCGAGCTCTACCGCGCCGTGCTCGCGCGCGATCCCGAGAACCGGGTCGCGGAACGCGGTATCGACAAGATTGCCGATGAGCTGCTGGCGCAGGCCGAGAAAGCCCTGATGGCGCAGGACCTGGACGCCCTTGCGAGCGCCGTGGACGCGGCACGCGCCGCGCGGCCCGATCATCCGCGCCTGGAATTCTTCCTGAGCCAGCTCGACCGCGAACGCGAGCGCCTCGGCGAAACCGGAACGATCCTGCGGCCCGCGGGTTCGGTCCCTGCCCCGCTGCCCGCTCCGACAGCCACGACAGCATCCACACCGCAGACCGCGCAGGCGCCTGCACCGGTATCCGCGCCGAGCGACGCGAGCCGCGTGCAGGGACTGGTCCTGCTCGCGAACGAGCGCATGCGCAGCAACCAGCTGGTCGGCGGCAAGGACAGCGCGCATGCCTATCTGCTGGCGGCCAAGCGCCTCGACGCGGCGGATGCCGGCGTACAACAGGGCATCGCGGCGCTTGCCGCGCTCCTTCAGACCAACGCGCGCAAGGCGATGAGCGAAGGCCGCCTCGACGAAGCCGGCGAATGGGTCCAGCAGACGGTCGCGCTCGATGTGAACCGCCCGGAAGTCGCTGAGCTGCGCTCAGAACTGGAAGTGGCGCGGCTCGGCACGCAGCGCGAGGACCGCCTCAGGCTCTTCACGCTCGCCAACCAGCGTATCGCGCAGGGCCGCCTGATCGAACCGGCGGCCGATTCCGCGCGCCATTACCTGGACCTGCTGCGCGCCTCGGATCCCGCATACGACGGCCTGCCGGAGACCACCGCCCTGCTCGGCGCCAAGACGCTCGCTGAAGCGCAGCGCCTTGCCGCCGCGGGCGATGTCAGCGGCGCCGAGGCGATGCTGAAGGCCGCCGCCGATTCCGGCGCGCAGGCTGCCGAAGTCGCGGCGGTATCCGGCGAAATCCAGCAGGTGCGCGCGGCGAGCGCGCTGCCGAAGCCGCAGACACCGGTCGTGCTGCCGGAAAACGAGATGCACAGGACCCATTTCGTGAAGCCGGCCTATCCGGCGCGCGCGCTCGAGCGGGGCACCACGGGCTGGGTCGACATCGAATTCACCGTCACCCGCGACGGCGGCACGCGCGACGCGACCGTGCGCGCGGCCGAGCCGATGGGCGTGTTCGATCGCGCGGCGCTCGAATCCGTGGCGCGTTGGCGCTACGAGCCGCGCGTCGTCAACGGCGCCATCGTGGAGCAGCGTGTCGCCGCGCGCGTGCGCTTCGAACTCTCGAACTGATCAGGCCACCGGCTTCGTCGCCACGGCCCGCTCGTGCGCCCGCCCGAGCAGGTACGCCACTACCGCCCAGGCGGCCGCGACGGCCGCTCCCACCAGCGCGATGCCGGCGGCGCTCGTCGACCAGGCCGCGATGATCGCGTCGCGGGCCTTTGCGACGACGAAATCGCTGGTCCGGTACACCAGCGTGTCGTTGACATTCTTCGCCTTGTATTTCGACTCGCGATCCACTGTCGTGTAGAGCATCTCGCGGCAGGGCCGCACGATCGCGTACTGGCCGACGCGCCGCGCGATGAAAACGCCGACCAGCGTCATCAGCGTCGGCGATGCAGCGATCAGCAGGAAGCCCGCCACGACGAAGAGCGGCACGACCACGATCATGGCCGCGACGCCGACGCGCCGCGTCAACCGGCCGACCGCGAGCAGCTGCAGGGCGAGCGTGATCACGCTCATCGTGAGCTCGATGCGTCCCAGGAAGGACGTGCGCGCGCTGCTGTCCGGGAAGTGGATCCCGAGCAGGTCCGCCTGCTGGAGGTACAGGAACGTGTTGACCGCGGCCATCAGGAAGACGAACGCCGCGATGCCGCCGAGGTAGGGCGAAGACAGCACAAGCCGGAGGCCAGCGAACGGGTTGCCACCCATCGGCTTCTCCTCGAAGCGCTCGCCGTGCGCATCCTGCCGCGCACTCCAGCCGAGGAGATAGCGCATCAGAAAAATGGTCGACGCCAGCATCGCGGCCGACACCAGCAGCAGGTTCACGTCGCCGACAACCTTCGCGAGGAAAGCCGTGATCGCGGAGCCGGTCAGCTGGCCGGCGGTCGCGCCTGCAGTGATGAACGCGAACAGGCGCTTGCCCTGCTCCTTGTTGAACAGGTCCGCCATGAAACTCCAGAACACGGCGATCACGAACAGATTGAAGACGCTGACCCAGACGAAGAACACGCGCGCCGTCGCGTCGTCTCTTTCGTGGACCGTGAAGAGCACCCAGAAACCGACGAGCTGCACGAGAAAGAAGACGTAGGTCCACGGCAGGAACACGGCGCGGCGGAATCGGCCGCTGATCCAGCCGAACAGCGGCACGGCGACGATCATGCACACCAAGGTCCAGCCGAACAGGTCGGGCAAGTTCTCGGCGCCGCCGCCAACGCCCATGCTGTCCCGGATCGGCCTCAGGATCGAATAGGCCGTGAAAAGCAGGAAATGGTATGAAAACGCGGCCAGGAGGCCGCTCGCCTCGGCAGGACGCGCGTCCACGACACGCGCGAGCCCCCGCTCCACCATCGATGCCCCGCTCATGCGCGCGCGATCGGGTTTGCGCGACAGGTTCACGGACTATTCGGTGATGCCGGACTGGTCGAGGATGAAGGTGTATTCCTCGGCCCGCTCGCGGAAGCGCTGGAAGCGCCCCGACTTGCCGCCGTGGCCGGCCTCCATCGTCGTGCGGAACAGCAGCGGATTGGCGCCCGTCCCGCGCTCCCTGAGCCTTGCTACCCACTTGGCCGGCTCGTAGTACTGCACCTGGCTGTCCCACAACCCGGTCGTCACCAGCATCGCCGGGTAGTCCTGGTGCGCGACATTGTCGTAGGGGGAGTAGGACAGCATGTAGTCGTAATAGGGCTCCAGCTTCGGATTGCCCCATTCGTCGAACTCGCCGGTCGTCAGCGGGATGCTCTCGTCCAGCATCGTCGTGACCACGTCCACGAACGGCACCTGCGCGACGATCGCGCGGTAATCGCCCGGCGCCATATTGGCAACCGCGCCCATCAGGAGGCCCCCGGCGCTGCCGCCCATCGCGGACACGCGCTTCGGATCGGCGTACTGCTCCTGCACCAGGAAGCGCGTCGCGTCGATGAAGTCGGTAAAGGTGTTCTTCTTGTTCAGCAGGCGGCCCTGGTCGTACCAGCGCCGTCCCATTTCCTGGCCGCCGCGGATGTGCGCGATGGCGTAGACGAAGCCGCGGTCCAGCAACGGCAGGCGCGAGACGGAGAACTCAGGATCCATCGGGATGCCGTAGGAACCGTAGCCGTAGACGAGCAGCGGCGCGTGCCCGTCGCGGTTGAAGCCCTTGCGGTAGACCAGCGACACCGGCACCTTCGCGCCGTCGCGCGCGGTCGCCCATACGAGCTCCGAGCGGTAGTTCGCCGGGTCGAAATCGCCCAGCACCGGCTCGCGCTTCATCAGCTGCCGCTCGCCGGTCAGGATGTCGTAGTCGTAGACGCTGTTCGGCGTCGTCAGCGAGGTGTATTCGTAACGCACGATGTGCGTGTCGATCTCGGCATTCTGCCCGAGCGAGGTCGTGTACGAGGCCTCATCCGCGGCGATGAAGAAATCCGCGCCGCCGGCCCAGGGCCGGATGCGGATCTTGCGCAGCGCGCCCGAGCGTTCCTCGATCGCGAGGAAGTCCTTGAACACATCGAAGCCGTGAATGAAGGCATCGTCGCGGTGCGGGACGAGTTCGCGCCAGTTCGCGCGATCGCCCTCCTCGCCGACCGTGGCCTCCATCAGCCGGAAATTCGGGGCCTGCCAGTTCGTGCGGATGATCCAGCGGTCGTCGAGGTGCTCGATGTAGTACTCGAGGTCGCGCTCGCGCGGCAGGAATACGTGGAAAGCGAGCGCCGGATCCGCGGCGTCCGCATAGCGCCATTCGGTCGAGACAGTGCTCTGCGCGAATAACAATATGTAGCGCTCGTCCTTGCTCATGCCCACGCTGGTGTAGAAGCTGTCGTCATCCTGTTCGTAGACGAGCGTGTCCTGGGAGGGATCGGTGCCGAGCACATGGCGCTTCACGCGCAGGCCGAGGAGCGTCTCCGGATTCTTCTCGACGTACAGCACGCTCCTGCTGTCGGCGGTCCAGGCAATGTACGGATCCACGTTCTCGATGTGGTCGGCGAGCACCTCGCCGGTATCCATGTCCTTGAACCGCAGCGTGTACTGGCGCCGGCCGACCGTGTCGTCGGCCCAGGCGAGCTGCCGATTGTCCATCGCGACCGCCATCGCGCCGACCTGGTAGAAGTCGTGGCCTTCGGCCAGCGCATTGCCGTCGAGCATCACCTGCTCGGCTGCTTCGAGGGTTCCGGACTTGCGCGCATAGACCGGGTATTCCCTGCCGGTCTCGAAGCGCGTGTAGTACCAGTAGCCGCGCTTGCGGTACGGAACGGTGGAGTCGTCCTGCTTGATGCGCGCGATGATCTCGTTGTAGATGCGATCCTCGAGGGCTTTCGTGTGCGCGGTCATCGCCGCCTTGTAGGCGTTCTCGGCCTCGAGGTAAGCGAGCACTTCCGGGTCCTTGCGCGTGTCGTCGCGCAGCCAGTAATACTCGTCCACCCGCGTGCCGTTCGGAGACACGATGTCGTGCGGCCGTACCGCGGCGACCGGCGGCGTCGGCTCGGTTTTCACCATGCTCTCGGACTCCGTCTTGGCAGGCGCGCCGGAAGCGCACGCCCCCAGCCACATCGCCAGGGATACGATCAGGATCCAGTCATTGCGCCCGCTGCTCATTGTCTGTCGCGCATCTTACCGGACGACTCCGTGGATCGCGTCTCCGAAAGCGCGGCGCCGATGGCGTCCCCGGACAGGAAGGCCGCCTCGGCCCTCGCGTCCAGGCACCAGTCGCCGCAGAAACCGATGTTGGCCGAACAGTCGAAAAGGTAGGGCTCCCCGAGCGGCGCCTCGACCCGTGCATGGCGCCAGCGATGCGTGTCCGACAGCAGGAGCCCGGGCAAGTTTCGCCCGAGCCGGCCGGCAAGGCGCGCCAGCAGCGCTTTCTGGATGCGCGCGGGCGGCGCATCGAATTCCCGGCGCGAGTACTCGGCCGAGGCATGCAGCACCCAGGCGTCCGGGGCGTCACGCCCGGGTTTCGAGCCATTGCGCGCAACCCAGGCGAGGACCGCATCGTCCGTGAAGCCGGCATCCGGCAGGTTACCGAGCGCGCCGGCGAAGGCGACCATCACCGCGAGGCAGGGCGCCATCGGCACGGCGCCGACCCGGACCGCGATCGGCGTGTGCGGCGCCGCGAGCAAGGCAGCCTCCGGCGCCGGCAGCGCCAGCACCACGAATGCGAAGTCCGCGTGCGAAGTACCCCGGTCGTCGATCAGCGTCCAGCCGGTCCCGGTTCGTTCGAGGCGCGTGATGCGCGCGCCGTATTCGATGTCGAGATCCTGCGCAAGGTATCGCGGCAGCGCGCTCATGCCAGGCAGACCGACCCACAGCTCGCCGCGCTCCTGCTCGCCGCCGGGCCAGCGCGGCCGCCAGCGGTCGGCGGCGCCCGCCGCCGCCGCCGCTTCGATCAGCGCGCGAAATGCATCATCGCGAACATTCAAGTATTGCGCGCCATGGTCGAAGGCCGCGGCTTCGAAACGGCGGGTTGCGATCCGCCCGCCCGGCGCGCGCTGACATTCGAACACGCGCAACTGCCAGCCGGCGGCCGACAGGCGCCGCGCGCAGGCGATTCCCGCAAGACCCGCGCCGATCACCGCGGCGGAGGCCGGATTCATGCTAGCCTGCCCACGCCCCTTTCGATGGCTGGTATCCGATGCGAGTATCAATGCTGCTCCTGTCGCCGGTGATTGCGGCCGCCCTGGCCGGCTGCGCTGCGACGTCCCCGCAATCCTACCCGGCGAAGCCACAGGCGCGTCTCGCGCTCTACGCCAGAACGAAAGCCTGCTGCGACGATCCGTCCGCGTTCACATACCAGCCGCTGCCGGAGCAGGGATCCGCGGAAGCAGACATCGGCCGCGCGAGCCCCGCATTCGAATTCCACAGCGGCCTGAGTCCGTTCGTGGCCTTCGCGCTGCCGAAGGTCAAGGCAGCGTACCGCCTGCGCGTGAAGAGCTTCTTCGACACCGGCCGCGACGGCGAGGCGAGCATTTTTTATCCGGTCATCGCCTTGCTCGACGACACCTTCATCGTGCTGCGCATGTCGGGTCTCGACAACCTGCGCCTGGAGCCAGCGCTCGCCACCGCGGGCGGCGAGACCGGCCTCGCCGTGACCGTACCGATCGATCCCGCCACGGATGAAGCCCGCTATCTCATAGTCTTCACGCCGGCGGCGGTGCTCGGCAAGGCGCCCGACAGCCGCCGCGAGGGCGACCTGCTGACGCCCGCGTCCATGGCCTGGCTGGAGCGGCGGGGCGACGCGGCCGTGGCCGCCTCCCCCTATGGCCGGCTGCGAATCACCATTGCGCCGGACCCGCAGGCGGCCGGGGCGGACCCTGGTCAATAGCGATCGGCCCGGCCGCTTCCGTGTAATTCGCTGCGGACAGGCATAAACTTGAGGCAATCAGAACAATCCCCGGGGGACTCCGTCATGTTCGCGAACACCACTCGTTTTTCGTCACGCCTCGCCGTCCTGACGGCCGGCATGGTCATCGCCCTCGTGGGCTGCCAGAGCAAGAAAGAACCCGAGGCTCCCAAGGCGCCGGTCCTCGAGGGACAGGTCGACATCGTCGCCTGGCCGGGCTACATCGAGCGTGGCGACACCGACGCGGCCTACGACTGGGTCAAGGGCTTCGAGGCCAAGACCGCCTGCAAGGTCAACGTCAAGACTGCCGGCACCTCGGACGAGATGGTTTCGCTGATGACCCAGGGCGGCTATGACCTGGTCACGGCGTCCGGCGATGCAACGCTCAGGCTGATCCGCGGCGGCACGGTGCAGCCGATCGACATCGCGCGCGTCCCCAGCTACTCGACCGTGGACGAGCGCCTGCGCGAAGCGCCGTGGCATTTCGTGGACGGCAAGCACTACGGCGTCCCGTACCAGTGGGGCCCGAACGTATTGATGTACAACACGAAGACCTTCAAGGAGGCGCCGACCTCCTGGGCCGTCGTGTTCGAGCCGATGAAGTATCCGGACGGCAAGTCGAACAAGGGCCGCGTGCAGGCGTATGACGGACCGATCTACATCGCGGACGCGGCGCTCTACCTGAAGGCGACCAAGCCCGATCTCGGCATCACCGACCCGTATGCGCTGAACGAAGCGCAGTACACCGCCGCGCTCGACGTGCTGCGCAAGCAGCATCCGCTGATCCAGCGTTACTGGCATGACGCCAACGTCCAGGTGCAGGACTTCACGAACGAAGGCGTCGTCGCCTCCGGCTCCTGGCCGTTCCAGGCGAACACGCTGGTCGCCAACAAGCAGCCGATCGCGACCACCGTGCCGACCGAGGGCGCCACGGGCTGGTCCGATACGACGATGATGGCTGCCAACGCCGCGCACCCGAACTGCGCCTACGAGTGGATGGAATGGTCCGTCAGCCCGAAGGTGCAAGGTGACGTCGCTGCCTGGTTCGGCTCGGTGCCCGCGGTACCGGCGGCCTGCACCGGCAATGCGCTCCTCGGCGAAGCCGGCTGCGCGACCAACGGCTTCGAGAATTTCTCGAAGGTCTGGTTCTGGCGCACGCCGGAAGCCGCCTGCGCCGGCGGTGAATGCGTGCCCTACAGCCGCTGGAGCACCGACTACGTCGCGATCATGGGCGGCCGCTGAGCAAACCCTTCTACCGCAATGACGCCGGCCATTGAACTGGCCGGCGTCGGCCGCCTGTTCGGCTCGGTGCGGGCGCTCGATTCCGTCACGCTCTCCATCGCGCAGGGCGAGTTCTTCGCGATGCTGGGCCCTTCCGGCTCCGGCAAGACCACCTGCCTGCGCCTGATCGCCGGCTTCGATCGCCCGACCAGCGGCAAGATCCTGCTGGACGGCGAGGACGTCACGGCCATCCCGCCCTTCGATCGCAGCGTCAACACCGTGTTCCAGGATTACGCGCTGTTCCCGCACATGAGCGTCGCGGATAACGTGGCCTACGGACCGCGCGTGCGCGGCGTTGCTGGGCCGGAGCGGCGGAAACAAGCGCTCGAGGTGCTGGAACTCGTGCGGCTCGCCGCGCTCGCCGACCGCTCGCCCGCGCAATTGTCGGGCGGGCAGAAACAGCGCGTGGCGCTCGCGCGCGCGCTGATCAACAAGCCCAAGGTCCTGCTGCTCGACGAGCCGCTCGGCGCGCTCGACCTGCGGCTGCGCGAGGAAATGCAGATCGAGCTGAAGGCCATCCAGCAGCAGGTCGGAATCACCTTTGTTTACGTGACGCACGACCAGAGCGAGGCCCTCAGCATGGCGGACCGCGTCGCGGTGTTTCGCGAAGGGCGCATGGAGCAGCTCGATGCGCCGCGCGACCTGTACGAGCGGCCGCGCACGGCTTTCGTCGCGCGCTTCGTCGGCAGCGCCAACGTGGTCGAGGGTGAACTGGCGAAGCAGGTCACGGGCGTCGCGCGCGCGTTTGCGATCCGCGCGGAATCGATCGAGGTGCTCGCGGCCGGCGCGCCTTTGCCTGCGGGCGCCCTCGGTTGCGAGGGCGTGCTGGAGGACCTCCACTACCACGGCGCCACGAGCCGCTGGCATGTGCGTACGGATGCCGGACCGATCCTCGCCGCCGTGCGCGCGGAAGGCGCGGCCGAACTCGCCGCGGCGCACGGCGACCGCGTCAAGCTCGCCTGGTCGCGCGAGGCCATCGTGCCGCTCGCGGACGCGTGAGCGGGCGCAGGACGATGCGCACGATCGCCAAGTATCTCTACGGCCGGCCGGGCTTCTACCTGGCGCTCCTGCTGCTGCCGCCGCTCCTGTGGCTCGGCACGGTGTACCTCGGATCGCTGCTCGCGCTATTGATGCAGAGCTTCTATGCGATCGACGAGTTCACCGCCCGCATCGTGCCTAGGCTGACCCTCGAGACCTACTACCAGCTGGTCAGCCACCCGGCGAACGTGGACATCGTGCTACGCACGCTCGGCATGGCGTTTGCCGTCACCGTGACGGCCGCCATCGTCGCGTTCCCGATCGCCAACTACATGGCGCGCTATGCCTCGCCGCGCATGAAGGCGCTTTTCTATGTCGGCGTGATGTTGCCGATGTGGACCAGCTATCTCGTCAAGGTCTACGCGTGGCGCCTGGTGCTCGCGAAGCAGGGCATCCTGTCCTGGTTCCTGGACCAGCTTGGCCTCATGCCGGCACTCGACGCGGCGCTGCAGACGCCGGTGATCGGCGGGCCTTCGCTCGCTTCGTCCTACATGGGCATGTTCATCGTGTTCGTCTACATGTGGCTGCCGTTCATGATCCTGCCGCTGACCGCGGCGCTCGAGCGCGTGCCGCAGTCGCTGCTGCAAGCTTCGGCGGACCTCGGCGCCCGCCCCGGCCAGACCTTCCGCAATGTCGTGCTGCCGTTGGCGCTCCCCGGCCTCGCCGCGGGCTCGGTGTTCACATTCTCGCTGACGCTCGGCGATTACATCATCCCGAGCGTCGTCGGCGCGCCTGGTTACTTCATCGGCATGATGGTCTACCAGCAGCAAGGCACGGCGGGAAACCTGCCGCTCGCCGCCGCTTTCTCGGTCGTGCCCATCATCCTGATCGCGATCTATCTCTCGCTCGCGAAGCGCCTGGGAGCCTTCGATGCGCTCTAGGCTGGGCCGAGACTCGAAACAGGGACGCGACTGGAATGCCGCATCGTTCGGCCAGAAGCTCGCGGCCTTCGCGGGTCTCGTCTTCCTGCACCTGCCGGTGTGGGTGATCGTGCTCTATGCGTTCACCACTGAGGACCGCACCTACCAGTTCCCGCCGCCCGGGCTGACGCTGCACTGGTTCTCGGTCGCCTTCGCGCGCGAGGACATCTGGGCGGCGCTGCGGATGTCCTTGTCGGTCGCCTCGGTCGCGACCGCGATGGCGCTCCTGCTCGGCACGCTCGCCGCCTTTGCGCTGGCGCAAAGCCGGTTCCGCGGGCGCGAGGCGGTCACGCTCCTGTTCGTGCTGCCGATTGCGCTCCCCGGCATCATCACGGGCATTGCGCTCCTGTCGGCATTCCGGTTCGCCGACATCCAGCCGGGCTTCTGGACCATCGTCACCGGCCACGCAACCTTCTGCATCGTGATCGTGCACAACAACGTCATCGCACGGCTGCGCCGCCTGCCGCAGAGCTGGATCGAGGCCTCGATGGACCTGGGCGCCGACGGATTCCAAACGTTTCGCTTCGTCCTCTTGCCGCAGATCGCGAGCGCGCTGCTGGCGGGCGGCATGCTGGCATTTGCGCTCTCGTTCGACGAGATCATCGTCACGCTGTTCACGGCGGGCCACGAGCAGACACTGCCGATCTGGTTCTTCAACGAACTGTTCCGCCCGCGCGAACGGCCGATCACGAATGTCGTCGCAGTCAGCGTCGTGCTGATCACCATGATCCCGATCCTGCTCGCGTACTGGTTGACGCGGCCGAAGGAATTCGATTCCAAGTGAGGCGGTCATGCAAAAGAAGCTCCTGATCAACGGCCGGCTGGTCGCCGGCCAGGGCGACGTCGAGGACGTGCTGAACCCCGCGACCGGCAAGGTCATCGCGAAGATTGCTGAGGCCTCGACCGGCCAGGTGGATGCCGCGGTCAGCGCCGCCACGGATGCCTTCGACGGCTGGTCGCGCACGCCGCCCAAGGATCGCGCGGCGCTCCTCCTGAAGCTCGCCGACCGCATCGAGGCGGCGGGCCCGGACTTTGCGAGCCTCGAGTCGCAGAACTGCGGCAAGCCGCTCGCCGCCGCGCTCAATGACGAGATCCCCGCCATCGCCGACGTGTTCCGCTTCTTCGCGGGCGCGGCGCGCACGATGACCGGCGCCATCGCCGGCGAATACCTCGCGGGCTACACCAGCATGATCCGCCGCGACCCGGTCGGCGTGGTCGCATCCATCGCGCCGTGGAATTATCCGCTGATGATGGCGGCCTGGAAGCTGGGGCCTGCGCTCGCTGCCGGCAACACGGCGATCCTGAAGCCCTCCGAGCAGACGCCGCTGACGGCGCTCGCGCTCGCGGAAATCCTCGCGGAGCTCTTCCCGCCGGGCGTCGTCAACATCATTACGGGGCGCGGCGAGACGGTCGGCGCCCCGCTCGTCAGCCACCCCGGCGTGCGCATGGTGTCGCTGACCGGCGATGTCTCGACCGGCGAGAAGATCCTGAAGGCCGCATCCAAGGGCATCAAGCGCACGCATCTCGAGCTCGGCGGCAAGGCGCCGGTCATCGTCTTCGACGACGCCAACCTCGACGAAGTCGTCGCAGGCGTCCGGACCTTCGGCTACTACAACGCGGGACAGGACTGCACGGCGGCCTGCCGCCTGTATGCGGCGCCGAAGATCTACGAGCGCCTGGTCGCGGACCTCAGCATCGCCGCCGCGTCCATCAAGGTCGGCAAGCAGCAGGACAAGGGCGTCGAGATGGGCCCGCTGATCAGCAAGGAACAACGCGCGCGCGTCGCGGGTTTCGTGGACCGCGCGCGGGCGACGAAGCACATCGAGGTGACGGCGGGCGGCAAGAGCGGCAGCGGCGGCGGATTCTTCTACGAGCCGACCGTGGTCGCCGGTGCCAAGCAGACCGACGAGATCGTCCGCAAGGAAGTCTTCGGCCCGGTCGTTTCCGTCACGCGCTTCAAGGACACCGAGCAGGCGATCGCCTGGGCGAACGATTCGGACTACGGGCTCGCATCATCGGTGTGGACCAATGACATCGGCCGCGGCATGCAGGTCGCGGCGCGGCTGCAGTACGGCTGCACCTGGGTCAACACGCATTTCATGCTGGTCAGCGAAATGCCGCATGGCGGCGTCAAGCGCTCGGGCTACGGCAAGGATCTTTCGATGTACGCACTCGAGGACTACACGACGGTGCGTCACGTCATGGTGAAGCTATAGGATCTTCTTCGCGCCGCGCGGCGCCCAGGCTTCGTAGGCGAGCAGCAGCAAGAGGCCGGTGATGAACGGCAGCAGCTCGTAGACCAGCCGGTAGGCGAGCACCGCGCCCAGGAGCTCCTCGGTCGGTGCATTGGTCAGCGTCACCAGCAGGATCGACTCGAACACGCCGAGCCCCGCCGGCACGCCGGACACCGCACCCGCGGCGACCGCCGTGACGTAGACCGCGACGAATGCCGGAAAGCCGATGCCAGCCCCGGCCGGCAGCAGCATGTACAGCACGGCGATCGCGCACAGCACCTCGGCGATGCCCAGCAGGTACTGGATCGAGGTCAGCCGCGGGCTCGGCAGTTCGAAAGCCGGAACCCAGCTGCCGAGCGGCCGCACGCGGGCGATCACCATCGACACATAGAAGAGGTGCATCAGCAGGAGGCCCGCGCCGATCATCGTCACGAACTGGTGCTGGATATGCAGCACCTCGGCGACAGCCTCGGTTTCCGCCAGCATCGCGACCCCCGCCAGCAGGCCGAGCCCCGACGCGAACGGCATCACCGAGAGCAGGATCAGCTTGCCGATGTCGGCAGCGCCGTAACCCGCCGCACTGTAGATCCGGTAGCGGATCGCGCCGCCCGAAAAGGCGCCGAGCCCCACGGCATGGCCGATCGGATACGCAATCAGCGCCGTCACGAAGGGCCGCTGCCAGCCGGCCGTCGGGCGCAGATAGCGCAGCATCTGCACTTCATAGAGTGCCATCGAAAAAAGCGCGCCGGCCGTGAAGAGCGCCGCGAGCACGAGCGCACTGCCGGATATCGCAGCGAAACTGGCTGCGACGCCCGATGGATCCACCTGCCTGAGCTTGTGCCACAGCACGATCGCCGCGATCGCGATGACCGCGAACGAGGCGATCGGCGGTAGCAGCTTGCCGAGGCGCGATTTCACGTGTCATCACCTGCGATGAATTCCGCGACCGCCCTCACGACTGCCGCATCCGCAAGGATATCGCGATGGCCGAGCCCTTCGGTCGAGATCGTCTTCAACTCGGGCCAGGCGGCCGCCAGGACCTCGGCTTCACGATACGGAATCACCGCATCGCCGCGGTCGTGCACCAGGAGCGCCGGGATGCCGCAATGCGGTCCGGTCGCGACCAGGTCGAGTTCCGCAACGGGACGGCCGGCGTGCTCGTCCAGGATTTGCGCAAAGTACTTCATCGAGCGTGGCGGCAGGTGCAGCGCTTTCGCCCATAGGAACGGCAAGCGGCTCACGCGCGTCGGGCTCGAGACGAGGACGATCCGTGACGTCCTGAATCCCAATGCGAGCGCGGCGCCCACGACTGCGCCGCCGAAGGAATGCCCGACGACCGCCTGCGCCGGTCCGGTCAGCTTCGTCACCTCGATCAGTAGTTCAGCCATGAGCCGCGGCGTCGCCTGCTCGCCCGCTGATCGCCCATGTCCCGGCAGGTCGAGCGCAATCGTGCGAAGGCCTCGCTCATGCAGCGCGACGCCAAGTGGCCCGAACTGCGTCGGCCGGCCGCGCCAACCGTGCAATGCAATGACCAATGGCCCGCCGTCACCCCAGGCCCGCGCGAACAATCCCGGACGCAATTCGATCTCGCGCGACTCGAGGCCCTGGGCGAGTTCCCAGGGCTGGGTCGGATTTCGGCCGCGCGGCCGCGAGACCATCTCCGCCATCGCGCGCGCGGCACGGCGCGGCGCGATGCGGCCGGCGAGGCCGAACAGCAGCGGGAGATAGAAAGGTACGGGGTCGGCCAAGGGGGCAAAAAAGCCGGCACGGTCACCCGTGCCGGCTTTCGTTCATGCCGGATGAGGCGTTTCAGCCCGTCGATGGCGCCGCGGGCTCGGCGGGCGCCTCGGCCGGCGCTGCATCTTCAGCAGGCGCCGCAGCCTCGGCGGGTGCGCCACTGCAGCCTTCGACGCCATCGATCAGTACGATCGACAGGTCGCCAGTGGGCTCGACGTCGCGCACACAGGTCGCGGAGCCGGAGGCCAGCGGCGCGCTGAACTCCCACTTGCCGGGCGCCATCGGCAGCGTCTCGCCCGTGCCATTGCACATCGGCGCGCCGTTTTCGTCAGTCGGGCCGGTCGTCGCTACCTCGGCGACCATCATCTTGTTGTTGGCGTACTTGTTCGCCGTGCCGATCAGTTCCTTCGGCGACACGCGCACCGGCACGCTGTCGCAGACACCGCCCTGCGACACGGTCTTGATCGTCAGCGTCGCGCGGATCAACGGCAGGTCGTCATTGGCGCTGCCGCCACTGCAGGCTCCGAGCGCGATTGCCGCAAGAGCGGCGAAACCGAGGGCATTGATGCCCGAATGCTTCAGAAAAGACATCGTCGAACACTCCCGGGTGGTTGTTGTCCGTGGCCGGACTTTGCTTTCAGCGGGCAATTCTAGATCAATTCGCGCTGCCGGGGGGTCCGCTACGGCCAGGGCCGCTCCAGTTCCCACAGGAGCGGCGCAAACCCGCGCCGCGCCAGCATTCCGGTGCCCAGGGGGCGGAAATGGCGCCCCAGGCGGCTGCGGTACCAGTCGGCGGGCCGCAACCAGACGCCAGAATCGGTGCGCCCGCGGTCGGCATTGCGCCGCCAGTCCTCGGCCGTCAATACGCTGAAATACAGGGCTCCCTGGCACAGGCGGGACAGGTTCCTGAGCGCCCGTGCAGCCTCCCGGTCGGGCAGGTACTGCAATACGTCATGGCAGATCACGAGGTCGAACGGCGCCCGCGGCGCGTATTCCGCGATGCTCGTCCGGACCCAGCCATAGCGCCTGGCCAGGTATTCGCTGGGGTCCAGCCCGACGTAGCGGGCGCGCGGAAAGTACTCGCGCACGGCCTTTTGCATGTGGCCGAGGCCGCAACCGGCATCCAGCACGCGCCGGACGCCGAATCCAAGGTAGGACGTGAAGGCGCAGATGAAGCGGCCGAGCTTGAGCGCGTCCTCGCGCGAGGCCACCCGCGTCTCGGGATCGCGGTAGTAACGCTTGTAAAAGCCGGCGTCGAACTTCACCGGTGATTATTCGACGGTGACGCTCTTGGCGAGGTTGCGCGGCTGGTCCACGTCCGTGCCCTTCAGCACCGCCGTGTGATACGCAAGGAGCTGCATCGGGATCGTGTAGACCGCCGGCGCCTGGAAATAACTGACATGGCGCGGCATCGTGAACACCTGCACGCCATCCGACGGCTCGATGCCGGACTCCGGGTCCGCGAACACGTAGAGCATTCCGCCGCGCGCGCGGACCTCCTGAAGGTTCGACTTCACCTTTTCGAGCAAGTCGTTGTTCGGGGCAACCGCGATCACGGGCATGTCCTCGTCCACCAGCGCGAGTGGCCCGTGCTTCAGCTCGCCGGCCGCATACGCTTCCGCGTGGATGTAGGAGATTTCCTTCAGCTTCAGCGCGCCCTCCATCGCAATCGGGAACATCGCGCCCCGGCCGAGAAAGAGTGCGTGGTGCTTGCCCGCGATCTGCTTCGCGAGCTTCGCGATCACCGGCTCGAGCGCCAGCGTCTGTTCGATCATGTGCGGCAGCTCCAGCAGGCGCTGGACCAGGGTCTTCTCGCGCTCCGGCGTCAGGCCGTGGTGCTTGCCGATGGCGACGACCAGCATGCCGAGCGCCGCGAGCTGGGTCGTGAAGGCCTTCGTCGAGGCGACACCGATCTCGGGGCCCGCGCGCGTCAGCAGCACGAGTTCCGATTCGCGCACCAGCGAACTCTCCGGCACGTTGCAGATCGCGAGCGTGGACAGGAACCCGGCCTTGCGCGCGAGGCGGAGCGCCGCGAGCGTATCGGCGGTCTCGCCGGACTGCGAGATCGACACGAACAACGAATTGTGCGGAACGACCGGCTCGCGGTAGCGGAACTCGCTCGCGATTTCGACGCGGCAGGGCACGCGGCAGATCTGCTCGATGAAATAGCCGGCGACCACACCCGCGTGATAGCTCGTACCGCAGGCCACGATGTGGACCGACGTGGTGCGCTTGAAGACTTCCATTGCGGCCGGCCCGAAAGCCTGCGCCAGCAGCCGGCCGCCGGCGACGCGCTCGGACAGCGTTTCCGCCACGGCACGCGGCTGCTCGTGGATCTCCTTCAGCATGTAATGGGCGTAGTCGCCCTTCTCGGCGGAATCGGCCGAAAGCTCCGACTCGTAGGGACGGCGCTCGACAGCCTTGCCCGTGGCGTCCACGATCTGGATGCTCTGCCGCCTGACGCAGGCGACGTCGCCTTCCTCGAGGATGATGAAGCGGCGCGTGACCGGCAGGAGCGCCGCGACGTCGGACGCAACGAAGTTCTCGTCCTTGCCGATGCCGATGACGGCCGGGCAGCCCGCGCGCGCCATCACGATGCAGTCCGGGTCCTTGCCCCACATGACGGCGAGCGAGTATGCGCCATGCAATTCGGCGACCGTCTTGCGCACCGCGGCGAACAGGTTCTTCGAGCTCCCCAGATGATGATGTATGCGGTGCGCGATGACCTCAGTGTCGGTCTCGGAGGCAAATTCATAGCCGAGCCGCACGAGATCGTCGCGCAGCTCCTCGTGATTCTCGATGATGCCGTTGTGGACGATCGCGATGCCGTCGCGCGAAATGTGCGGATGGGCATTGCGCTCGTTCGGCACGCCGTGGGTCGCCCAGCGCGTGTGCGCGATGCCGAGGTGGCCCGCGGTGGGATGCGCCTTCAGCGCCTCGGTCAGTTTCGCGACCTTGCCGACCGCGCGCAGCCGCGAGACTTCCGTCCCGCCGTTCAGCACGGCGACGCCAGCCGAGTCGTAACCGCGGTACTCGAGGCGCCTCAGGCCCTCGATCAGGATGGGGACGACATCGCGCCCGGCGACAGCTCCGACGATTCCGCACATCGCGCCATTCTAGTCCAAAGCCGTCCCGCAGAGCCGGGGGGCGATTTCACAGAATCCTGCCATCCGCGCCCACGCCAGTGGGCTCAAGCCTTTGCCTGGCGGATGCCGAGCCAGCGCAGCGCTTCGTCCCGGTTGTTGAAGAACTCGACGCGCACGCCGCGATTCATCGCTGCGATCTTGAAAAACTGGGTCTGTTCGTCCGGCACGTGCCCCTGCACCAAGCAGGCCATCGCGAGACCCGGCACGAGCCGCGCGGCCGCGGCGGCGTTCTCGAAGGAGTCCATCGTCGTCATGCGCCGACCGGACACCGTGCCCTCGGTCAGCACGCGCCGCATGCCATTGCGCGCACAAGCTTCCCCGACTTCCTTCCAGAGGCGATTCATGCGATCCGGCGTGATCTCGAACCCGGGCACGAGGCGGGCATATAGATACCCGTCGCGCACTTCCAGCGTGCTCTCGGAATCCGTCGGTGCCTTGTCTTCGGGCGTCATCCCGTAGTGGCTAACCGGGTTTCTTTTCCGGGCGTTTCCAGCCCTCCAGAGTCTGCTGCTTGGCGCGCTCCAGAGTCAACTTGCCGGCAGGCGCCGGCTTCGTGATCGTCGAGCCGGCCCCGATGGTCGCGTCCGCGCCGACCGACACGGGCGCCACCAGCATCGTGCCCGAGCCGATGAAGGCATCGTCTCCGATCGTCGTGCGGTGCTTGTTCGCGCCGTCGTAATTGCAGGTCACCGTGCCGGCGCCGACGTTGACCCTGGCGCCGACGGTCGTGTCGCCGAGATAGGTCAGGTGGTTCGCCTTGCTGCCGGGGCCGAGTTCCGAATTCTTCACTTCGACGAAGTTGCCGACATGCACCTCGTCCGCCAATTTGGTGCCGGGTCGCAACCTGGCGAACGGGCCGATCACGCAGCGCGAACCTGTGCTCGCGCCCTCGATCACGCAATTGGCGCGCACCTCCGTATCGGCGCCGATCTCGCAATCGCGCAAGACGCTGCCCGGGCCGATGCGCGCGCGATCGCCGAGCCGCACCCTGCCCTCGAGGATCACGTTGATCTCGAGCACGACGTCGCGGCCGCACTGGACCTCGCCTCGGATGTCCACGCGCGCGGGATCGACGATCGTCACGCCGGCGCGCATCAGGTCGGCCGCGCGATCGCGGCGGCGCGCCGCCTCGACTTCCGCGAGCTGCAGCTTGTCGTTCACGCCCAGCACCTCCGTGGCCGACGCCGCGACGACGGCCTCGACCGAGACACCGTCCCGCACCGCGGCGACGATGCAATCCGGCAGATAGTACTCGCCCTGGGCGTTGTCGCGCCCGAGCGCCGAAAGCCAGCGCCGCAGCCGGCTTGCCGGCGCGGCCAGGAGGCCCGTGTTGACCTCCGCGATCGCCCGTTCCTTGTGATTCGCGTCCTTGTGCTCGACGATGCGCGCGACGCGCCCGGTCGTATCGCGGATCACCCGGCCGTAACCCGACGGATCCGGCAGCACCGCGGTC
>CAVVBV010000033.1:0-602989 GCA_963746545.1 uncultured Gammaproteobacteria bacterium | reverse complement strand
ACAGCAGCAATGCGGCCACTTCCGTCGTCTGCCCGGCATCGGTATCGCCGCCTTTCGCCTTCACGATATTGGCGGCAACCAGCAGCGCGGCGATCGCAAGGAAGCCTGCCGCGACGATCCAGCCTCCATAGTCGGCAGCAAGCCAGGCGCACAAGGTGCCGAAGACGGCGATCAGCGGAAAGGTGCGGATGCCTGCAACCGAGGACCCGGTGCGCTGGCGCTGCAGGCCGACCAACAGTCCCAGCAGCAGCGAAATTGCGAGTTGAACGAACAGGTTATCCGTCATCATCCGGTAGCGTACTCTTTCCCAATCGGCATGCGATCATCCGCCCTGATGGACATCAAGCCGCCGCCCAGCCGCATTTTCTCTGACTGGGGCGTGACCTTCCTGGTCGTCGTGATCCTGTGGATCGAGTTCCTGCTGTGGGGCGGTGCGCTCGAATATCGCCGCGCCCTCCTCCTCTCCCAGCCCTGGCGGCTGTTCACCGGGCATTTCACCCACCTGTCCCTGCTGCACGCGATGGTCAACTGCGTCGCGCTGATCCTGCTGACCAAGTTGTTCTCGGAGCGGATGCGGGCCTGGGAGCAGTGGACGGTGCTGCTCGCTGCGCCGATCGGGATCTCGCTCGTGTTCTGGATCGCGATGCCGGGGCTGATCTGGTACCGGGGACTGTCCGGTGACCTGCACGCGCTCTATTTCGCGGGCTGCGTGATGTGGCTCCTCGCGTCGGGCGGCCGCGAACGCTGGCTGCCGCTCGCGGCAATCGCCGGCGGCACGATCAAGGTGCTCATCGAGCAACCCTGGAGCGGCGAGACCTTTCCGTGGCTCAGCTGGCTAGGCGCGCCCGTGGTACCGCAGGCGCACCTGATCGGCGCGCTCCTCGGCACGGCGGCGGGCTTCTGGCTCACGGCCTACCGCAAGAAGCAGCAGGCCAAGCAGGCCTAGCAGCTCGATCCCCATCGCGCCGCCTCCCCCGCCGCCTCCGCCATTGACCGGCGGCGCACCGACATCGTCATTCGTCACCGAGACGTCGAGCGTCGTTGCGCCGTCGATGACGGCGCCGCCCGTCAGGTTCGACAGCGTGATGCGGAACGTCTCGTCGTTTTCGCTCACCGTGTCGTTCACGAGCGGGACGCTGATGGTCTTCTCGTCCAGTTCCCCGGCACCCCAGTTGAGCGTGCCGTTCGCCGTCGTGTAATCGCCGCCGGCCATGGCCGTGCCATTGCTGGTGGCGTACTGGACACTCACGGCGCCGAGGAAGCCGTTGTTGCGCCGGACCACGATCCGCGCCTGGCCCCCGTTTTCGCCGACGCTCGTTGCGGTGCCGACGAAGCCGATGCGGCCGGCGCTCTGGTTGAGCGTCGCCGTGTGATCGCGCAGCACGAACAGGCCGTTGTTGATATCGCTGATGACGACCGTGCCCGACGGGAAGAACGGATAGACGCCCCAGGCGCCATCCGTGCCCGCCGAATTCGCAGCGGGCGAAAGGAACGTGTCGAAGTAGGCAAGCTCGCGCAGTTGCATCGGATTAGACACGTCGAACACGACCAGCCCGCGACGGTAGTGCGATACGTAGTACAGATCGCCCTTTGTGTAACCGTTGTGGTCGGTGGTCGTGTCCGGGCCCTGGTAGCTCACCTGGATGAACGGATTCCGCAGGTCGTCCAGATTCATCGTGTAAATCTGCGTGAACAGCCCGCGCCGGATTTCCTCGAGTTCATCGTGGACAAACACGCGCCGCTGGTCGGCGGTCGGCCAGCCTGAGTGCGTAAAACTGACGTCGTTGTACGTCGTCGACGACAACATCACGGGCGTGGTCTTTTCCGTGACGTCCCAGAGATCCACGGTGTTTTCGTTGTAGTCCACCAGGATTTCGCAGGGGTCGTGGCCGGGCGCGCATTGCGCGGTGCGCGCGTCGGTGATCAGCAGACTGGTCGAGTCATGCATGTACTGCGCGCCCGCGACCTGGTGGATGAACTGCGGCTGTGCGGGATTCGCGAGGCTGTAGACGCGCCACGAGCCGTTGCCGACATTGCTGCCGGCGAGATATAGATACGGTGTCGCGCCCGGCTGCACCACATCGGTCGAATAGTCGATGTTCGATACGTAATCCGTATGCTGCCGGCCCGTGTCGACCAGCGTCGTCGCCAGCGATACGGAGTTCGGCAGTCCGGAAAGATCGATGACCTGCAGGCCGGAGTTCTGGGCCTCCGTCGTGATGTAGGCATAGGCCCGGTAGCGGTTCGCCGCCGCATCGAAGCGCTGGTAGATCTTCACCTCGCGCCAGGGCGACGGATTGCCGGGCACGAAGTCCGCTTGGCGCGGATTGACTGGATCCGTCACGTCGACGATCGATGTGCCATTGTTGAGACCGACGACCGCGTACTCGTGGTTGTCGTTGAGGTCCACGAAGCCCCAGACATTTGCGGCCGAGGTTGGCTGGCTTATGAACTGGCTGAGCGGTATCTGGGCCAGAAAGTCGACATTGCGGCAGGGAAACTGGCCGGCGAACCCCTGCACGCAGGCCATCGCCGCCATGGCAGCCGGCTGCAGCGCGGGCGCAGGGCTGTCATCCACGATGCCAAGCCACGCTGCCACCTTGTTGCTTGCCCACTTGAATCCCAGATGCATCATCTGCTGGCGGTAGCGCGGGTCCACGCCGATCAGGATCGTCGGGTTGGCCTCGGGATCCTGGATCTCGTAATGCCCTTCCTCGCTGTAGCCACCCTGCGCATGTTTGGCTCCAAACAGGAAATTCTCGGGCGGGACCCCGCTCAAGTCATAAACGCCGGCCGCGACTTTCACGGTATTGCCACGCTCCGCCTTCGCGAGCGCGTACTGGATGCTGCGGCAAGGCTCGTGGTGTGCGCGACAATCCGCAACATTGACGCCGTCGGGGTCCACATAACGGGCACCGACCGTGTCGTCATGCGCTGACGCAATCGTAGCGATGCCGGCGAGCAGCAGGCCAGCCCATCGCAGGTAATGGCGCTTGAGCGTCACGCTTGACTCCCTACTGGACCCCGTCGACCAGGACGCAACTGGCCTCGGACGCACTCTGGCGCATGGCCTTGGGCATCCGGTACATCTCGGAGTTCCACCATTCCCGGGCCCGCTCGTAACTGGCGAACTCCAGGACGACCATGCGGTTTGCCGGAATATCGCCCTCCAGCACTTCCGTCTTGCCGCCACGCGCCAGGAAACGTCCACCGTGAGCGCTGATCGAGGCGGGACTCAGCTTGACGTATTCCTTATAGGTATCCGGGTCGTGGACTTTCACGTTGAGGATGACATAGGCGCTCATTTCAGGGTGCCTTCTTGGGCAGCAGGTCGAGCTGGGACAGGAAGGAGTAGTTGTCGAAGACATTCCACTCTTCGACGATTTTTCCGTCTGCGAGACGGAACATGGTCATCGCCGTGGCGCGAAACGGCTTGCCGGTTGCGGGAAGGCCGTTGCCCTCGCCGGTATTGATGCCCTCCCCCGTCCACAGCACCGCGACGAGGTCGCCCTCCGCAATGATCTTGTGGATCGTCATGGTCCCTTGCGGCGAAAACGTCTTCCACCCTTCGGTCGCCGCCCGGTCCTGGGCGCGGGTGAAATTCTGGTCGCCCGCATGGCCGACGTATTGCTCGGAGTAGATGTGCTCGTTTTCGGCGATGCGCCACTTGCCGAAGATCTCGTTATAGATCAGCGAGACGATTCGCTTGTTTTCCTCCTCGACGGGGTCCGCCGTCGCGGCCATCGCGCCGAGCAGAACCAGCGCGGCAATCGTGGCTTTCAACATGATGTGCCTCCAAGGCTGTGCAGCCGCTCGAGCTTCACGGTAAGTGCCTCGTGCGGCAGGCTGACGGCCGCCGGGGCGTGCAGGCAGAACTCGGTTGTGGGACCGAGCGTCATGCGCCGGCTCCAGAGGCAACAGCCGTCTTCGATGAGTGGCCTTCAGTGACGCGTCGAATGCCGCGTAGCTCATGCCGGCCGGTTTCGACAGCCAGTAGGCGAAGGCCGGCTCGATGCATGCGCCCATGCGCAAGCCGTACAAGCCTGCCGTCCCGTTCGCAGCCATGCCGGCAACGCGGTCGTGAACGGCAAGCCGCGCACGCGTCACCGCAGCCTCATTCAGGAGGTCGAGTACCGCCGAGCCCTCGAGCAGGTGCCAGTCCTCGTAGCCGCCCTGCCCCGGTACCAGCCACGGAATCTGCGGCAACCGGAAGATCCGCAGGCCGAGCAGCCCCGGTACCGGCGTTGCCCACAGGGTGTCGTGGAATACCCGGTGCGCAGCCTCGTATTCCGGCGCCGCGACCGTCGGTCGCCGGAGATGCCAGAACACGTAGGCCAGCAATGCCGGCGCCTACATCAGTCCGGCGTTACGCTTCTTCTCGCGTTTGGCTGCCCGTTTCTCCTCCAGCGTGCGCTGGGGCTTCTTCTTCTCTTCGCGCTTCTTGTCCATGCCCTTGCTCATGACGCTCTCCTCGTCTTCGGAATCGCGATACGGCCGACCTGCTTCATGATAATCCTCAACCCGGCTTTTGCGGCAGCCGCAGGGACTGCCAGGACCGCAGGCGCCAGCGGCCGTCGCTGCCCAGGCCGTAGATGGCCAGGTAACGGAGATCAAGATCGAGCCGGTTGCCCTTGAGCACGACCTGGAACTGTCCCCGGCCGCGCACCAGCGCCGATTGATCGCCCAGCTGGATCACCTGTCTTTCCACAGGGGAAACCTGCAGGTACCGCCGTTCGCCGCTCACGATCGAGTCCACGAACTGCTGGCGATTCTCGACGTCGCCGCTCGAATGCACGTACAACAGGTCATCGGCGAGCCATGACCGGAGTCGCGTGGCATCCGCGCCGATCATTGCGGCAAAGCGCGCATCCTCGGCCGCGAGCACCGTAGCGCCCGGATTGGAAACCGCGACGTCGCGCTCGAAACTGAGCGTGAGACCCTGGTTGTTGCCGTCGCTGACGGTCACGGCCATCCGGCCGTCAGATTCATGACGGTACTCGAGCCGCCGCGGAGAATCGTGCGCCGGATTCTCGAACACCAGTCGCTCGCCGCTGCACTCGATCAGCGCAAATGCAACCGGCAATTCATTGTGGGCGACTTTTGCGATGTAGTACACGCCGCCCGCCATCTCGACCAGCCTCAGCGCTTCGGTCCCGAGGATCTTGCCGTCCGCAAGCGAGCGCTCGGAACCGGTGCCCTCGAATGTCTGCGGCCCGAGTTCGATCCACGACTCATGGAACACGCTCTCTTCATCACCCGTCACCCAGTTGCCGAGAATCCAGCGTGCAGACGCCACCGACTGGCACGCCACGGCGCCCGCCGGTTCCGCCAATGCAAGCAACAGCCCCAGTATCAGCACGCGCGATTGCAGTTTCATGTGCAGACTCCCACGGGATGCAGAATCGCTTTCATAGTCTTCTCCGCACCTGCGCCATCAGCTCGAACAACCGCACCATGTCCGGCTCCGAGCGGTCCCCGCGATACTCGCGATACAGTGCGTCCACATTGGCCACGATGCGTTCCGGATTTCGCCAGTGGCGGAATTCGGCAAGGGAGATGTCGAGTGCGGCGCTCTCGACCGTCATGCCGGCCGCAAAACGCGGCCGGGCTTCGCTGTCCAGGTAGCACAGATAATCGCGGACCCAGCGCACGCCCGCCGCATCCGTCAGCGGCCCGTGGCCGGGAACGATGGACTCCGCCTTGAACGACAGTATCCGTTCGCAGGCCGCGATCCAGTTGCCGACCGGCCCCGCCCACATGATCGGCGTTCCGTCGATGAACAACAGGTCGCCGGTGAACACCGCACGGTCACCCGGCACCCAGACCAGGGTATCGCCCCTGGTGTGCGCCGGGCCGAGCATGTGAAGTTCTACGGTCTTGCCGCCGACCCGCAAGTCGAGCCGCTGCTCAAACGTCCGGGTCGGCGTGCGGCCGCGAACCGTGTCGAAATCGAACGGCGCGAATGCCTCGGCGAAGTAGGCCCCGCCTTCGCCGGCGCCGCCGGCGCGGCCGGCGGCCCTGAACCGCGCGAGATCCGAGGGCGTCAGCTCCGTCATCTCTTGTGCAGCCGCCGCCGATGCGATGACCTCGGCGTTCGGGACGAGTGCGTTGCCGTGCGTGTGGTCGCCGTTCGCGTGGGTATTGACCAGGATGCCGATGTCTTCCGCTGCGATGCCGCTCGCATCCTTCAGCGCCGCCAGCATGACCGCCGTCAGCGGCTCGTCGAACAGGGTATCCACGAGCAGCGATTCTTCGCCGTCGCGGATGAAACCGGCATTGGACCAGCCCCAGCTCCCGTCCGGCTGCATCCAGGCGTACAGGCCGTTGCCAAGCTCCTCCAGGCCGCGGCGAAACAGGCGCTTGGTCACGGGTTCACCCGGCGCATCGCTCGACTCCCCCGCATACGCACGACAAAAAAGGCCCCGACCCGTCGCCGGGCCGGGGCCTGGTCAGTCAGTCATCAGAAGCGGACCGTGCCCTGCAACGCCACCGAGCTTCCCGGTTCCACGAAACGCCAGGCGCTGAACGCACCGAAGGTGCGACCCGCGAGCGGCGTGTCGTTGCCGTACGGCAGGATCTGTTCGTTGAACAGGTTCTTGCCGACCAGCGAGACATCCCAGGAGCCGTCGGCGTCGCTGACGCCCAGCCGGCCGTTCACCTTGTAGTACGAACCCTGCTTCTGCTTCGGATCGAGCGTCGGCGCGACGTAGTACCTGGCCGAGTAGTAAACGTCCGCTCCGACATGCAGCATCAGGTTCGCGCCGATCGGATGCGAATAGTTGCCGCCCACCGTCGCGACCCAGGGCGCGACGAACTCGTTCGTCTTGCCGCTGTAGTCGCAATTGAGGCCATCGCCCGCGTTGGACGGCTGGCCGAAGAAGCACTGTCCGATGTAGTCCTGGAACACGAAATCGGTGTAGGCGACGCTGCTCGAGAACAGCAGGTTCTGGGTCGCCTGCCAGCGCATGTCGAGTTCGAGTCCCTTGATCTCGGCCTGGCCGGCATTCCGGACATTGAATCCGAGCACGCCGTCGAAGGTGCTGACCTGCAGGTTCTCGAAGTTCGTCACGTAGAAAGCCGTGTTCATCTCGAATGTGCCGCCGAGCGTCAGCTTGGCGCCCACCTCGTAGGTCGTCGACTTCTCCTGCTCGAACTCGAAGCTGCCGATGCCATTGGCCGGCGTGCAGCCGGCGGGCACGCCCGGTGCGGTGCACGGGACCGCCGGCGGCGCCGTCGGGTTGTTGGAGCGGGCATCGAACCCGCCCGCCTTGGCGCCCTGCCTCCAGCTTGCGTACAGCATCGTGTCGTCGCCGGGCGACCACTCCACGTTGAAGGACGGCAGCAACTGCTCCTCGCTGCGGCTGCCGGACAGGCTGTGTGCGACGCGCATTGAACACGAGCGATACACGATCGGCGCGAGCGCCTGCGCCGCCGCCAGCGGATTGCCGTTGATTTCGGTGATCGCGAAGGTCCGCGACGCATCCTTCTTGTCGTTCGTATAGCGCAACCCGAAGGTCGTACGAAATTCGTCGGACAGGTTCACCGTCAGCTGCGCGAATGCCGAATAACTGCTTCGCATCCTGCGAAAACTCGCGTGGCGATGCCGGTATTTGCGATCTGGTGCCTGCCTGGCCTTGCAATGGCGGCCCGGCGAATGCAGGATTCGCATTCAGCAGCGGTATCAGCACGCTGTTGGACGCCACCTGGATCGAGTCGTGGAAATTGAGGTTCGAAGTCTCGTAGTACGCGCCGACGATGTACTCGATCTTTCCGCCGGTCGGCGACGTCAGCCGGATTTCCTGGCTGGTCTGGTCGAATTTCTCGTCCATGACGACGTTGAAGACGTTGGCGCCCGTGAAGTCGCAGTCGCACAGCTCATCGAACGAGTACTTGGAGTAACCGGTGACGGCGGTCACGGTGTTGTCGCCGACCTGCCAGTCCAGCTGCAGCACGTATTCGTCGGAATCGTTGTTGCTGAAGTCGCCGTTCGACGAACGCACGTAGTCCGCCGTGTTGTTCAGCACGGTCGGGCTCTGGCCGAAGGCCGCGAGGATCTGCGAATAGGTCAGGCCGGTGAACGGGCCGGCTACCGCTGGCAGCTCGGTCGTGATCTCGATCTGGCGACCGGTCACGTCGAATTCCCCATGCTCGGCCTTCAATGAGGCCGTCAGGTTGTCGGTGACGTCGAACTCGAACCAGGCACGGGCCGTCTTCTCTTCGCGGCTCGGATCTTCGGTGTTGAGCGTTGCGTTGTGAACGGCGCCGTCCAGCTCGCGATAACTCGCCGCCAGGCGGGCGCGGAACCGGTCCGAGAACGGTCCCGACACGTGGGCCTGGTATTCCTGTTCCTGATAGCGGGGTTCGTACAGGGCCGACACCATGGCGTCGAAATCGTCGGTCGGCCGCGCCGTCGTGATGTTGAGCGCGCCGGCGACGCTGTTCTTGCCGAACAGGATCGACTGCGGGCCGCGCAGCACTTCGACCCGCTCGAGGTCGAGGAAGGGCGCGCGGGTCTGCTGCGGGCGGCCGCGATAGATGCCGTCCACGTAGGTTCCCACCGACTGCTCGAATCCGGGATTGACGCCGGAAAAGATGCCGCGGATCGATATGTTGTTGCCGATCGCGGTCTCGGTCATGAACAGCGTCGGCACGTAATTCTTGAGGTCCTCGATCTTCATGATGCCGGCTTGCGCGATCCTGGTGCCGGAGACGGCGCTCACGGCGATCGGGACGTCCTGCAGGGATTCGGTGCGCTTCTGCGCCGTCACCGTTATCTCGGAAAGCGTCGTGCCGCCCTCCTGGGCCGATGCGGCGGCGCTCGCGAGGGCCAGCAGCACTGCGAAGGCAGCTGCCGGGTGACGGATGTATTGGTCAGACATGTCGGACTCCTCTCGAGGAAGCCTTGTTGGATATTGCAGACAAACGGGCGAGGCCCCCCTCACGCTTGCTGCCGGCAAGGGTAACACCTGCCGCCAAACACGCAACACTCGTGGACTAATTAGCCGGCCTTGCTCTCCCCGCCGCTTGTTGTTTGGGCGCAATGCAGGCCCTCAACTGGTTATCATTGGCCCATGCCGAGCGCCTCCGCTGGACAACGATTCCGTGCCGCCGTCGACGACGAGCGGCCGCTGCAGGTCGTCGGCGCGATCAACGCTTACAGCGCGCTGCTGGCGGCCAGGAGCGGCTTCCAGTCTCTCTATCTCTCGGGCGCCGGCGTCGCCAATGCGTCATTCGGCCTGCCCGATCTCGGCGTGACGACGATGAACGATGTATGTGAGGACGCACGCCGGATTGCGGCGGCCTGCGATCTGCCGCTGCTCGTCGATGCCGACACGGGATGGGGTGCGGCATTTTCGATTGCTCGCACGACCCGCGAGCTGATCCGAGCCGGCGCCGCCGCCATGCACATCGAGGACCAGGTGCAGGCCAAGCGTTGCGGCCACCGGCCCGGCAAGGCGCTGGTGTCGGGCGCGGAAATGATGGACCGCATCCGCGCGGCCGTCGATGCGCGCAGCGACGCCGGCTTTGTCGTGATGGCGCGCACCGACGCGCACGCGGTCGAGGGACAGCAGCCCGCGATCGAGCGCGCTGTGGCTTATGCCGAAGCCGGCGCGGACATGATCTTCGCAGAGGCGCTGACCTCCCTCGACGAGTACCGCCAGTTCACCCGCGCCGTCGGCGTGCCGGTGCTCGCCAATATCACGGAGTTCGGCCGTACGCCGCTCTTCACTGTCGCGGAACTCCGCGAGGCAGGAGTGCGCCTCGTGCTCTATCCCCTGTCGGCGTTCCGCGCGATGAGCCGCGCCGCCGCCACCGTTTACGAGGCGATCCGCCGGGACGGGTCGCAGCGCGCGGTCGTCGACCAGATGCAGACCCGCGCGGAACTGTACGAGGTGCTCGGCTACCACGAGTACGAGCGCAAGCTCGATGAGCTCTTCAAGGGCAACAGGGAGTCCTGACGATGGCTGCCGAGGAAGCACCGGCCTTCAAGCCCAAGAAATCGGTCGCGTTGTCGGGCGTCGTGGCCGGCAATACCGCCATCTGCACGGTCGGCCGCAGCGGCAACGACCTGCACTACCGCGGCTACGACATCCTCGACATCGCGGAATCCTGCGAATTCGAGGAGATCGCCTACCTGCTGGTGCACGGCAAGTTGCCGAACCCGGCGGAGCTGCTGTCGTACAAGGCCGGGCTGCGCGGGATGCGCGGGCTGTCGAACCGCCTGCGCGCGGTGCTCGAGCTCTTGCCGGCCAGCACGCATCCGATGGACGTGCTGCGCACCGGTGTCTCGGAACTGGGCTGCGAGGCGCCGGAGGGCCTGGCCCACGGCGTGGCCGGAGCGCAAGGCATCGCGGACAAGCTCGTCGCCTCGGTCGGTTCGATGCTCTGCTACTGGTATCACTTCGCGAGGTCCGCAAGGCGCATCGAAGTCGACACCGACGATGACTCCGCGGGCGGGCACTTCCTGCACATGCTGCACGGCAAGCCGCCGCCGGCCTCCTGGGTCCGGGCCATGCACACCTCGCTGATCCTCTACGCCGAGCACGAATTCAACGCATCCACGTTTGCGGCCCGCGTGATCGCAGGCACTGGCTCGGACATGTACTCCTGCGTCGCCGGCGCGATCGGTGCGCTGCGCGGACCCAAGCACGGCGGCGCCAACGAGGTCGCCTTCGAGATCCAGCAGCGGTACCGCAATCCGGACGAGGCGGAGCGCGACATCCGGCGACGGGTGGAAGCGAAGGAAGTCATCATCGGCTTCGGTCACCCGGTCTACACGGTCTCCGACCCGCGCAATGCGGTGATCAAGCGGGTTGCGGCGAGTCTTTCCGCCGCGGCGGGTGACGACGGCATGTACCGCATCGCGGAGCGCATCGAATCGGTCATGTGGGAGATCAAGCGGATGTTCCCCAATCTCGACTGGTTCAGCGCGGTCGCCTATCACCTGATGGGCGTGCCGACCGCGATGTTCACGCCGCTGTTCGTGATGTCGCGCACCACCGGCTGGGGCGCGCACGTGATCGAGCAGCGCCAGGACGGCAAGATCATCCGCCCGAGCGCGAATTACACGGGCCCGGAGCCGCGCAAGGTTCCGCCGATGGACCAGCGCTGAACCGGCCGACATGAGTCATCACGACAGCCGCTCGGCCGAGCGCCCGCCGCCGGACAAGGTCCTCGTGGACATCGCGGACTACGCGCGCGATGCGGTGATCGAGGGCCCGGTCGCCTACGAGACCGCGCGCTACTGCCTGATGGATACGCTGGCCTGCGGTTTCCAGGCACTCGCCTACCCTGCCTGCACGCGCCTCTTGGGCCCGGTCGTGCCGGGCGCGACCATGGCTGGCGGCGCGAGGGTTCCCGGCACGAGCTATGAGCTCGACCCGGTCCAGGCGGCATTCAACATCGGCGCGATGATCCGCTGGCTCGATTTCAACGACACCTGGCTCGCGGCGGAATGGGGGCATCCCTCCGACAATCTCGGCGGCATCCTCGCCGTGTCGGACTGGCTGTCGCGCAAGGCGGTCGCCGAAGGACGCCGGCCGCTCACGGTGCGCGACCTGCTGACGGGCATGATCAAGGCCCACGAGATCCAGGGCGTCACGGCGCTCGAAAATTCCTTCAACCGCGTGGGGCTCGATCACGTGATCCTGGTGCGGGTTGCGACGACTGCGGTCGTCACGGCGCTCCTCGGCGGCACGCGCGAGCAGGTCGTCAATGCTGTTTCGAACGCCTGGATCGACGGCGGGGCGCTCCGCACCTACCGGCATGCGCCGAATGCGGGCTCACGCAAGAGTTGGGCGGCGGGCGATGCGACCAGCCGCGGACTGCGCCATGCGCTGATCGCGATGAGCGGCGAAATGGGCTATCCATCGGCCCTGTCGGCGCCAAAGTGGGGCTTCTACGACGTGCTGTTCCAGGGGCGCCCGTTTGCCTACCAGCAGGCATTCGGCAGCTACGTCATGGAAAACGTGCTGTTCAAGATCAGCTATCCCGCCGAGTTCCACGCGCAGACGGCCGTCGAATGCGCGATGCAGCTGCATGCGGCGGTCAGGGACCGGCTCGATTTCGTCGAGCGCATCGTCATCGAGACCCAGGAGCCGGGCGTGCGGATCATCGACAAGACCGGCCCGCTCGGCAATCCGGCAGACCGCGATCACTGCATCCAGTACATGGTGGCCGTTCCGCTCATCTTCGGCCGCCTGACTGGCTCGGATTACGAGGACGGCGTCGCTGGCGATGCGCGCATCGACCGCCTGCGCGCGCGCATGGAGGTTCGCGAGAATCCGCAGTTCACGGCGGACTATTACGCGCCCGACAAGCGCTATATCGGCAACGCGATCCAGGTGTTCTTCAAGGACGGGAGCAGCACGCCACGCATCCAGGTGGACTTTCCGATCGGACACCGCAAGCGGCGCGCCGAGGGCTATCCCCTGCTGCTGAAGAAATTCGAGTCGTCGGTTGCGGCGCTGTTTCCGGACCGGCAGTGCAGGCGCATCCAGGCCCTGTTTGCCGATGCAGCGCGACTGGACGCCACGTCCGTGGACGACCTCGTCGCTCACCTGGTGCGCAACTAGAAGGCGTAGCGCTTCAGTCCCCGAACATCGACAGCTGGTCGCGATCCACCGTGCGGCCCTTGCGGGCAGCGCGCTTCCCGCGCGCAGGACGCCGCTTGCTCTCTGCGGCACGCTCACCGCCCAGGTCCTTCACGAATTGCGCGAGTCCGTCGAGCACGCCCGGCTGCAGCGCGTAGATCACGAAGCGCCCGCGCGAGCGCGCGTCCAGTATCGCGGCGCGGCTCAGTTCCTTGAGGTGAAAGGAAAGCGTGGATGCGGGGCAACGCAGGGCACGCGCAATCTCGCCCGCCGCAATCCCCGCCGCCCCTGCTTCGGCGACGATTGAGACGATGCGCAGCCTGGTCGACTGGGCCAATGCGCCGAGGATCAGGACCTGGCGGTTTTCCTCAGAACCCATGGCAATCGCTCTAACAACTGTCCTAGAAGTATAGAACCTAATTTCTTGAACCAGCGCAAGAAATGCGCCAGCCGTCACTTCACATTTCCAGAAATCGCGCTATATTTGGCTCGTATCGACTTGAAGGAGCGGGGATCCTGAGTCGATGCACGGTGTCCAGGCCTGAATTTCCGGATCTTTCCATCGCACTCGAACCAGTCACCGAATCAGAGAGTTACGGACACCGTATGAGTGCAGCCGCCTGGGAGAACCTTCACAAGGCCACGCTTGAGCTGGCCAAGTCGACCGCATTAAAACAACGGCTTACGGACGCCTTTTCACGTCACTTACAGGACATGCCGGCGTCCGATATGCCGGGCGAACTTGCGTGCCGATTTCGAGTCCCTCTGCAGGCGCATGACCCAGGTCAGCCCGCAGCGCGGCGAGAGCGCCGTCGTGGCAACCGTGCGCAAGATGTCACTGGATGAAGCGGACGGCTGCGCCACGCGCATCGTGGCGCTCCTGGATGCCCTGTATCGCGTCCGGGCCGCCAAGGTCTCCGTGCCCGGCAGTGCCGCAGGGAGCACGCGCATGGTGGCCGAGAATGGCAACGGGCACGGCCAGAGCAAGCCGAAGCCTGCCGCGGACGTGACCGCCCGCATTCCCACCCTGATCAGCATCAATCGAGCTTGAATTCGATGACGTCCCAGCGGGTCGTGTCCTCGTGACGCGCCTGCTGCCGTATCTTGTCCGCCATTTCGCGCCCGTTCCAGCCGACCACCTCGTCCGCCAGCTCGCGCAGTTCCTTCGCGGCGGGCAAGCCGGTGCCGAACGCTTCCATGAGGATGATCGGCTTGTCGCTGGCCTTGGCATAGAGCGCCTGGAACTCGATCAGGATCGGGTCGCGCTTGTGCAGGGAACTCAGGATGATGACGACCTCGGCCTCGTTGATCTGCCTGCGCAGGTCTTCCTTGAGCGCCTCCCGCTCCATGCTGCGGGGCGGCGTGTCGGGCGTCGAGCAGTTCTTGTAGTAGAAATTGATCGCACTTTCGAGGTACTCGAACACTCGAAGGTAGGCCTCATCGGGCGCGTAGAGGTGGCTCACGAAGAGCCGGATCGGGTTGCTTTCAGACACGGATCGCGCCCCTCGTGTAGATCCTGCGCCTAGAATACGTCTTTTGCCGCCTAGCGGGTAACAGCGCCACGTGCGATTGCTCATCTACAACATCCGCTACGCGACCGGCACCGGCCCGGCGTTTCATCTTCCGGTGCCCGGCGCGGGCTACCTGCGCAGCAGCCGCCAGGTCCTCGAGCGGATCACGGACTTCATCCGGGAGCGGGATCCGGACGTCGTCGGACTGATCGAGGTGGACACCGGCTCGATCAGGAGCGGCATGGTCAACCAGGCCGAATTCATCGCGAGCCACCTGTCGCAGTACTCGACCTACCAGTGCAAGTACGGCGAGGACTCCCTGAACCAGTTCATGCCGATCGTGCGCAAGCAGGCCAACGCCTTCCTCGCCGCGCCGCGCGTGCACGGCGAGCGCTTTCATTACTTCGATACCGGCATCAAGAAGCTGATCATCGAGCTCGAGCTCGACGAGGTCGCCATCTTCCTGGTGCACCTGTCCCTGAAGTTCCGGCACCGCCACTCGCAGCTGCGCCACCTGCACCAGCTGGTGCGCCGCCAGTCGAAGCCGGTGATCGTCGCGGGCGACTTCAACACGTTCTGGGGCGAGCACGAAATCTACCTGTTCATGCAGGCCGCGGGCCTGCGCAGCGCCAATGTCGCGGGCCTGCCCTCCTACCCGAGCCGCTGGCCGCGCAAGGAACTGGATTTCGTGCTGTACGGGGAAGGGATCCTGCCCAGGGGATTCGACATTCCGACGGTGCCGCTGTCGGACCACCTGCCGCTGGTATTCGACTTCGAAGTCGAGCCGCAAAAGGCGCGGACGGCCGATGCCGCTTCGGCGGCCGAGGCCTGAGCCGCCGGCAGCAGGCATAATCGACCAGTCATCCGGGGATGCGGAAATGACAGAAAAACTTGCGCATTGGCGCCTCGAGACGGATACCAGCCAGGTTGCCTGGCTGACGCTCGACCTGCAGGGCAGCAGCGCCAACACGCTCGGCAGCGAGGTCATGGGGCAGCTGGACGCGCGCCTTGCGGAGATCGAGCGCGCGCGCCCGAAGGCGGTCGTGGTCCGCTCGGCCAAGGACAGCGGATTCATTGCGGGCGCCGACATCTCGGAATTCACCGGCTTCACCGACGTCGAGCAGGCCTACCGCCTGGTACGGACCGGCCAGACGGTCTTCGATCGCCTCGAGGCGCTGCCGATGCCGACCGTGGCCGCGGTCCACGGTTTCGCGCTGGGCGGAGGCCTCGAGCTGGCGCTCGCCTGCGACTATCGTGTCGCAGCCGACGACAGCCGGCTGAATCTCGGGCTGCCGGAAGTCCTGCTCGGCATCCATCCGGGCTTTGGCGGCACCGTGCGCACGCCGCGCCTGATCGGCGCTCCGGCCGCGCTCGACCTGATGTTGACCGGGCGCTCGCTGCGCGGCGACGCCGCGCTGAAGATCGGCCTGATCGATCGCCTGGTGCCACGCGACCGGCTCGACTCGACGGCGCGCGAGATCGCGCTCGCGGCGCCCCGCCCCAGACGGGCATCACTGCCGCTGCGCCTGCTGTGCCTGCCGCTGGTGCGCTCCTTTGTCGCCGCGCAGACCCGCAAGCAGGTGGCCCGGCGCGCGAATCCCGCGCACTATCCCGCGCCTTACGCAATCGTCGACCTGTTTGCACGGTACGGCGCGCACGGCCAGGCCGCCTACGAGGCGGAAGCCCGCTCCATCGCCAGGCTGTTCCTCAGCGAGTCCTCGCGCAACCTCGTGCGCGTGTTCTTCCTCCAGAACCGCCTCAAGGCGCTCGGCGGCAAGGGCGTGCGCAAGTTCATCCATGTGCACGTCGTCGGTGCCGGCGTAATGGGCGGCGACATCGCGGCCTGGTGCGCGTCGCGCGGCCTGAACGTGACCCTGCAGGATCGCGAAATGAAGTACGTCGAGCCCGCGCTCACCCGCGCCCGCGAATTCTTCGGCAAGCGCGCCCGCGACCCGAAGAAGTCCGCGGAGATGGCCGCGCGGCTCACGGCCGACGTCGAGGGCGCGGGCGCCGCGCGCGCCGACATCGTGATCGAGGCGATCTTCGAAAATGCGGACGCCAAGCGCGCTTTGTACGCAAAACTCGAACCGGCCATGAAGCCCGGCGCCGTGCTCGCCACGAACACCTCGAGCATCATGCTGGAGGAACTGTCGCGCGGGCTCACCGATCCCGGGCGCCTGGTCGGGCTGCACTTCTTCAATCCGGTCGCGAAGATGATGCTGGTCGAGATCATCCGCTCGCGCCAGACTCGCGATGACGTTGTCGAGGACACGCTGGCTTTCACGCGCAAACTCGACAAACTGCCCCTCCCCTGCCGCAGCGCCCCAGGGTTCGTCGTCAACCGCATCCTGATGCCGTACATGACCGAGGCGATGCTGGCGGCGGATGAAGGCGTGCCGCTCACGCTGATCGACCGGACCGCGACCCAATTCGGTATGCCCATGGGCCCGATCGAGCTCGCGGACACGGTCGGGCTCGATGTCGCCGCGCACGTCGGGAAAATCCTCGCCGAGGCCTTTGCCCGGCCGACCCCGAAGATGACGGCCGCGCTCGTCGCGGCCGGAAAGCTCGGCCGCAAGACCGGCCAGGGCTTTTACGAATGGCGGGACGGAAAGCCACTCAAGCCAGTGGCGGCGGGTGAGCCGCCTGCGGACCTCGAGGACCGGCTTATCCTTCAATATCTGAATGAAGCCGTCGCGTGCCTGCGCGAGCAAGTCATCGACGACGCGGACCTGCTCGATGCCGGCATGATCTTCGGCACGGGCTTCGCCCCATTTCGCGGCGGGCCATTGCACTACGCCCGCGCGCGCGGCGCCGCGGCCATAGTCTCCCGGCTCGAGCAACTGGCCGCGAAATATGGCCCGCGGTTCAAGCCCGATGCGGGCTGGGCGTCCCTGGCCGCGCCGCGCTAAGGCCTGTGTTAGATTGCGGCCGCATGAAAGATTTCGCGCATGGACGATAAACCGGTAGAACTCGACATCCTGCGTGGATTCAGCCCGCTCGACGGCCTGAAGCGGGAGAACCTGCACGCGCTGTCGCGCAAGACGCGGATCCAGGAGCTCGACTCAGGCCGTGTGTTGTTCAAGGAAGGCGACTCCGACAAGCGCACGGTCTACCTGGTCAGCGGCGAAGTCGAGCTGCGCAGCGGCGAGCGTACGGTTTCAACGGTGCGTGCCGGCACACCCGAGGCCCGCATTGCGCTCGCGCCCGGGCAGCCCAGGCGCTTCACGGCCAGGGCGCTTTCCGACGTGACCTTCATCGCCGTGGACAGCGACCTGCTCGACGTGCTGATCACCTGGGACCAGACCGGCAGCTACGAGGTCGGCGAGATCTCCGGCGGCGGCGCCGCGAATGCCGACGACTGGATGACCGTACTGCTGCAGACCAAGGCCTTCCACCGCATTCCGCCGGCGAACCTGCAGGCGCTTTTCATGCGCATGCAGCACGTGGCCTGCAAGGCCGGCGAAGTCGTCATCAAGCAGGGCGATGAAGGCGACTACTTCTACGTGATCACGAAGGGCAGCGCCGTCGTCACGCGCGAAACGCCGATGAACCGCGCCGGCATCAAGCTCGCGGACCTCGGCATCGGCGAGTCCTTCGGCGAGGAGGCCCTGATCTCCGACGGCAAGCGCAATGCCACGATCACGATGCAGACTGACGGCGCGCTCGTACGGCTCGGCAAGGAGGACTTCCGGGAGCTGCTTAACGAACCGCTGCTGCATTCGGTGGAACTCGAGCACGCGCGCGAGCTGATCGCGCGCGGCGGCCGCTGGCTCGACGTGCGGCTGCCGAGCGAATACGACAGCTATCATCTGGACGACGCGCTGAACGTGCCGCTGTACTTCATCCGCCTGAAGGTCAGGACGCTCGACCAGAAGACGCCGTATGTGGTCGTCTGCGACACCGGGCGGCGCAGCTCGGCCGCCGCGTTCCTGCTGAGCGAGCGGGGATTCGAGGCCTATTGCCTGCAGGGCGGCCTGGTGGGGAACAAGCTCGGTCCGGAATGAGGCGCGCCGCGCCTCTCACATCGTGTGAGTCTGCTTGTCCCCGCCGAGTGCGCCGGCGAGGTAGGACTCGATCTTTTTCTGCGTCGTGCCGCGATCCTGCTCGCTGAATTGCACGCCGATGCCGGCGGTGCGCTTGCCCTGCGCCCCCTTCGGCGTCAACCAGATCACGCGTCCAGCGACTGGCAGCTTCTCTTCCTCGCCCATCAGGTTCAGGAGCATGAAGACCTCGTCGCCGATCCGGTAATTGCTGTTGGTCGGGATGAAGAGCCCGCCATTCTTCACGAACGGCATGTAGGCAAGGTAGAGCGCGCTCTTGTCCTTGATCGTGAGCGTCAGCAGCCCTGGCTTCGTCGATGGTGCCCGCATCTTCAATCCACTGACTCCCTCGGCTTGCCGGCGCCCTCACCCACGAATGCCGTGAGTGAAATCAAGAGCCCCTCGAACAGGAGCTGCGTGTTGAGCGCGCCGCTGACCAGTACCCGGGCTTCGCGCAGCGCGTCCAGCAGGCGATATCCGGCCCGTATCATCGGTTCGCGTGCCGGACCGCGCAACCATGGTAAACGATTATCGCCATCGAGATCACTAGACAGGGCAGCTTCGCGCAAGCGGCCGGTCAACCAGGATTCGAGCCAGAACAGGCGTGCCATGGGCTGATTGCGGCTCCAGGAACCCGCGGTCGCGATGATGTCGAGCGGCCCGTTCTTCGCGAAATCGAGTGCCTCCTGCATAGCCAGGTCGATTTCCTCCAGGCCGGCCTCGTCGTACTGCAGCGCGAGGAATGGCGCGCCGTTTGCGAGCGCGAGCAGCCGCTCCCAACCCGCATGTTTGCGCCGCCGATTGAGCCAGGCGAGGGCCACATCCGCGGCCGGCTGCGCCAATCGCAGTCGCGCACTGCGGCTCACGATCGTGCGTGGCAGGCGATCGCTGCGGCTCGCCGTCAGGATCAGGTAGGTATTGTCGGCAGGCTCTTCGAGGGTCTTCAGCAATGCGTTGAATGAATTGATGTTCATGGCGTCGGCCGGGTCGATGATCGCAACCTTGCTCCGGCCCCGGTAGCTCTTCAGCGAAAAGCTCTCCGACAGGTCGCGGATCTGTTCGACCTTGATGACCGCAGCGTCTTCCTCCAGGCCCACGCGGTAGAAATCCGGATGCGTGCCCGCGAGAAACAGCCTGCAGCCGGCGCATTCGCCGCAGGCGCCGGCCCCCGGCCTGTCGCACAGCAAGAGCGCAGCAAGCCAGATGCCGAGTTCGAATTGGCCCGCTCCCGCCTGGCCGAGCAGCAGCAGGGCATGCGGCAGGCGGCCCTGGTCAAGCATCGCTGCGAGCTGCTCACGCGACGGTGCGAGCCACGTGGCGCCCGCGCGCGCGAGCGTTTCGACCATGTCGGGCCCAGCAGGAATTTCTTCGCTGTCGCGCTTCGCACCCGCCACGCAGTTCACCCCGTCCTCTGCAGGCACAGGTCGAGTTCACGGGCAATCGATGCCGCGACCTCCTGTTCGCTTCCGGTCGCATCGATCAGGCGCACACGCCCCGGCTCGCGCGCGGCGATGTCCAGGTATCCGCGCCGCACGCGCTCGAAGAACGCGCCGCTCTCGGCTTCAAACCGATCCAGCTTTGCGCCACGAGAGGCGACCCTGGCGCGCGCGGCCCCCGGAGGCGCATCCAGCAGCAGCGTCAGGTCCGGCACGAGGCCCGGATGCGCGATGGCGGCGAGCTGCCGGACCGTCGCGACCGGGACGCCCTGGCCCGCGCCCTGGTAAGCCTCTGTGCAGTCGGTGAATCGGTCGCAGAGCACCCAGCGCCCCGCGCTGAGCGCAGGCGCGATCACGTCCGTCACGTGGCTCGCGCGCGCGGCAAAGATCATCAGCAACTCCGCGGTCACGCCGATCGGCCGGTCACGGCGCGCGAGCACCAGCTCGCGCAGCGCCTCAGCCAGCGGCGTGCCACCCGGTTCGCGCGTCAGCAGCGGATCGATGCCGCGGCTTCGCAGCTGCGTGGCGGCATGCGCGATCTGCGTGGATTTGCCGACGCCCTCGATGCCCTCGAACGTGATGAACCGGCCACGCATGGGTCAGGGTACCTTATGGCCGCCGTGCAGGTTGGCGATGTGCCGCGCGACATTCGAATTGTGCGCGACCAGGGAGGTCGCGAAGTAATGACGTCCATCACCCCTGCCGGTCGCGACGAAGTAAAGCGCGTCCGTCGCGGCCGGGCGCACCGCCGCCTCGAGCGCCGCGCTGCCGACCAGCGCGATCGGCGTCGGCGGCAGGCCGGCGCGCGTGTAGCTGTTGTACGGCGTGTCGGTCACGAGGTCGTGGCGACGCAAGTTGCCATCGAAGGTATCGCCCATGCCGTAGATCACCGACGGATCGGTCTGCAGGCGCATGCCGATGCGCAACCGATGGACGAAGACACCGGCGATGAGCGGACGCTCGTCGGGCGCGCCGGTTTCCTTCTCGACCAGCGATGCAAGGATCAGCGCCTCGTACGGCGTCTTGAGCGGCAGCCCGGGCAGTCGTTTGCGCCAGGCCGAGGCCAGTTCCTCCTCGAGCCGGGTCTGCGCCTGCTGCAGCAGTTCGCGGTCGGTCGTCCCGCGCGGAAAGCGATAAGTGTCCGGGAAGAAGAGCCCTTCGGGATGACGGCCTGCGAGACCGAGCCTTTTCATCATCTCGTCCTGCGCCAGATCGCGGAATTCCACGACCACCGCCGGGTTCGCCTGGATCGCGGCCAGTGCCTGGCTGAAAGTCCAGCCTTCCGGGATTGTCAGCGTGTGCATCAGCACCGTGCCCGTCACGAACTGGTTCAGCAATGCGGCCGGCGTCGTGCCGGGCAGCAATTCGTATTCGCCGGCCTTGATGCGCGTTGCATCGCCGCTACGCTCGGCGTGCCAGATCCAGAGCCTCGGGTGATCCAGCCAGCCAGCTCTCTGCAGCGAGTCGGCGACCACAGCCAGCGGCGCGCCCGCCGGCAGGTCGAATACCACAGCTTGCCTGAGCCCCGGCAGCGGCTTCGCGAGCCAGGCTTGTTCGTACTGGCGCAGGCCCAGCCACGCCGCGATGACCAGGATCGCGGCGACGACGAGCCCAAGACGCAGGTATTTCATCACCACTGCCCAGCCAGCCAGTCGTTGAATCGTGCCGCCAGGGAACCGCGCGGCATGCGGCTGCCCCCGAGTTCACGGACGGGCCAGGCCCCGATCAGCGCATTCGTCACGAGCATTTCCGTGGCGGTCTCCAGCTCTCCCGCACGAATGCCGCGTTCGACGACTGCACTGTCGTGTTCCGCCGCCCAGCGGCGGAACGCGCCGCGCATGACGCCGGCGACGCCGCATTGGTCGAGCGCCGGTGTCACGATCCGCCCCGCGATCACCGCGAACAGGTTGCTCTGCGTGCCGGAAATCACCAGGTCACGGTCGTCCATCATCAGCCCTTCGGCAATGCCGTCATCGTCCCACTCCGCCCGTGCCAGCACCTGCTCGAGCCGGTTCAGGTGCTTCATTCCCGCAAGCCGTGGATTGCGCCCGAATCGCGTCCGGCAATACCGCAGGCGGACGCCCTCGCTCCAGGCGGTCGCGGGCCAGGCTGGCCAGTCGAATCCCGCCAGGATGCAGGTCGGTTCCGCGCCGATCGGCGGCCGGTAGCCGCGCCCGGACGGACCGCGCGTGCAGATGAGCTTCACGGCGCCCCGCCCGCCGGGCCAGGCGGCTGCGATCTGTTCCGCCAGGCGCCTCTGGTCAGGCATTGGCATCGCCAGTCGCTGCGCACCGTCCGCCAGCCGGGTCAGGTGCCATTCGAAGAATCGCGCGCGCCCGTCCCGCACCGCCATCGTCTCGAACAGGCCGTCACCATACTGCAGCCCGCGATCGAGTGGATCGAGCCGCGCGCCGGCGACGCCATTGACGATCACCGGCATCAGCCTGCGCTCCCGAGCGCGCGCAACACGCCGCGCGCCTTGGCCCGGGTCTCGTCGAGTTCGTGCAGCGGATCCGAGTCGGCGACGATGCCGGCGCCGGCGCGCAGCTCGACCTCGCCGTCCTGCACGGTCATGGTACGGATCAGGATGTTGAGATCGAGGCTGCCATCCAGCGCGAGGTAACCCATGGCTCCCGTGTAGGCGCCGCGTCCCTTGCCCTCGAGATCGCCGATCAGTTGCATGCAGCGCACCTTTGGACAACCGGTGATCGTGCCGCCTGGGAACAATGCGCGGATCACCGCGCCCGGTGTGACATCGTCACGCAGCCGGCCGCAGACATTCGAGACGATGTGATGCACGTGTGCATAACTCTCGACCGCCATGAATTCGTCCACCTCGACGCTGCCGGGCTCGCAGAGCCGGCCGAGGTCGTTGCGTTCGAGATCGATCAGCATCACATGCTCCGCCCGCTCCTTCGCACTCGCGGTCAGCGCGGCGATCGACGCCGAGTCGCCGGTGGCGAGCCTCGGCCTCGTGCCCGCAATCGGACGCGTGTCGATGCGCCGGCCGCGCACGCGCACCAGGCGCTCCGGAGAACTCGACAGGATCGCGACGTCGTCGATCCGGGCGATGCCGGAGAAAGCGCCGGGGTTCGTGTCGCGCAGGCGCGCATACAGGCGTGCCGGCGTCGCGCCGGCAGGCAGCCGTGCGCGCCAGCTGCGGGCGAGATTGGCCTGATAGACGTCGCCTGCCGCGATATGGGCGAGCGCCGCGCGGCAGGCCTTCAGGTAGTGCTGCGGATCGTCCTCGGAAACCGCGGTGACCGGCTCGATCGGGGCGCTGCCGCCACCTTGGCGCACGTCCCTGAGGTCGGCGCGCAGGCGTTCGGCGATGTCCGTCGCCGAGGGTTCGGACTGCACCACGGTCTCGCCCGTCAGGTGGTCGTGGATGAGCGCCGCGCGCATGCGCCAGGCAAGCGCCACGACCGGCAACGGCGACGGCGGCAGGCGCAACGAGGGCTCGACTTCGCAGGCGAGTTCATAGCCCAGGTACAGGAACCAGCCCCCCGCAAAAGGCCAGGGCTCCGGCGGCGCCGCGCCCCGCTCGCGCTTCCACCAGGCATCCAGGCGATCGCAGAAGCGGTCTCCTGCGCCCTCGCCTTCCAGGCGCCGATCGCGGTCCAGCAGCAGCCTGCCCTCGGGCCCGGCCAGCAGCATCGTGAAACGGCCGAGGGGCAGGCCGACGGCCGAGCTGTCGAGCAGCACCGGATAGCGCTCCGGGAACCGCTCGTGCAGCGCCAGCATCCGACCGACCGGATCGCCCTCCACCGGCTTCAGCGCAGCGCGCGAAAGACCAGCGTGCCGTTGGTGCCGCCGAATCCGAAGGAATTGCTGACGCACGTATCGATCTTCATGCGGCGCGCCGTTTTCGGCACGTAATCGAGATCGCAGCCTTCGCCCGGATTGTCGAGGTTGATGGTCGGCGGTGCGACCTGGTCGCGGATGGCCAGGATGCTGAAGATCGCCTCGACGACGCCGGCAGCGCCCAGCAGGTGGCCGGTCATGGACTTGGTCGAGCTGACGGCGAGTTTCCTCGCGTGCGCGCCAAAGGCGTCCTTGATTGCGGTGGTCTCGGCGATGTCGCCGATGATCGTCGAAGTTGCGTGCGCGTTGACGTACTGGACCTCGTCCGCATTGATGCGGGCGTCGCGCAGCGAATTCACCATCGAGAGCTTCGCGCCGGCGCCATCCTCCGGCGGTGCGGTGATGTGGAACGCGTCCCCGCTCATGCCGAAACCGATCAGTTCCGCATGGATCGGGCGCATCGCGCGCCCTGGCGTGCTCGTATTCCTCGAGCACCACGGCCCCGGCGCCGTCTCCCATGACGAAGCCGTCGCGGTCGCGGTCCCAGGGCCGGCTGGCGCGCTGCGGGTCTTCATTGCGCGTCGAGACCGCGCGCGCCTGGCAGAAGCCGCCGACCGCGGTCGGCGTCTGCGCCATTTCGGCGCCGCCGGCGACGATCACGTCGGCATCGCCGTACTGGATCGTGCGATAGCCGATGCCGATGCTGTGGGTCGAGGTCGTGCAGGCCGTCACCAGCGCGAGATTCGGGCCGGTGACGCCATACATGATCGACAGGTGTCCCGAGATCATGTTGACGATGCTGGCCGGGATGTAAAACGGCGAGATCTTCTTCGGCGTGCGGGTCTCGAGATAACGGGAGTGGTTCTCCTCGATCGTCGAGAGGCCGCCGATGCCTGCCCCGAAGACGAGGCCGATACGCGCTCGATTGGTGTCGGTGACCTCGAGACCCGAGTCGCCGATGGCCTGCACGCCGGCCGCGACGCCGTACTGCATGAAAAGGTCCATGCGCCGCGCATCCTTGGCAGGCATGAACTTCGACGCATCGAAGCCGGGGACGAAGCCGGCGAAGGTCACCGGGAATCCGGTGGTGTCGAAGCGGGTGATCGGGCCGATGCCGCTCCTGCCGGCGAGGCAGGCGGCCCAGCTGTCAGCGACAGAAAGGCCGAGCGGCGACACCATGCCGAGCCCGGTGACGACCACACGACGCTTGCTCAAGCGATTTCCTCTGCCTGCCCGGGCTGGCGTGACGCAACGCGCCCCGGCCGTGGGGCCGGGGCTCGCAGAGGCATGGCCTTATGACTTGGACTGGTGCTGGACGATGTAATCGATCGCCTGCTGCACCGTGGTGATCTTCTCGGCATCCTCGTCCGGAATCTCGGTCTCGAACTCTTCCTCGAGCGCCATCACGAGCTCGACCGTGTCCAGGGAATCGGCACCCAGATCGTCGACGAAAGACGCGTCATTCGTGACTTCTTCGTCCTTCACCCCGAGCTGCTCGGCGACGATCTTCTTCACCCGTTCTTCGACTGTGCTCATCGGTTTCTTTTCCCTTGCCTAGTGGTGCCCATGGCGGCGCGCGGGCCGGCCGGGGGTCGCCATTCTATGCCACGGACCCCCCACTGGCTACCAGAAACCTTTCTTGTGCGCTGTTTCTGAAAGCCTTTTTTGCGAGCGTAAGCGCCCGAAATCGTTCAGGACATGTACATCCCGCCATTCACGTGGATGGTCTCCCCGGTGATCCAGCCCGCTTTTGCCGAGGCCAGGAAGGAAACCGCCGCGGCGATGTCCGCGGGTTGCCCCAGGCGGCCGAGCGGTATCTGGGCCGCCAGGGAAGCGCGCTGGTCCTCCCCCAGGGAACGGGTCATGTCGGTGTCGACAAGCCCGGGGGCGATGACATTGACCGTAATGCCTCGCGAAGCGACCTCGCGCGCCAGCGAGCGCGTGAAACCGCCGATGCCGGCCTTGGCCGCACAGTAATTCGCCTGGCCGGGATTGCCCATATACGCGACCACGGAAGCGATATTGATGATCCGCCCCTTGCGCGCCTTCATCATGCCGCGCAGCACGGCCTTGCTGAGGCGGAAGACAGAGCCGAGATTGGTGTCGATCACGGCGTCCCAGTCATCGTTCTTCATGCGCAGCAACAGCGTGTCGCGCGCGATACCGGCATTGTTGACCAGGATCGTGACCGCGCCCTCGCGGCCCTCGATGTCCGCAACCGCTGTGTCAATCGCCGCGCCGTCCGCGACGTCCAGCACGATGCCGCGCCCGGCAACGCCGGCCGCGGCGAACTTCGCGTCGATGGTCGCGACGCCCGCCGCCGCCGTCGCCGTGCCGATGACTCTGGCGCCCTCCGCGCCAAGGGCGAGCGCGATGGCCTGGCCGATCCCGCGCGAGGCGCCGGTCACGAGCGCGATCTCGCCTGCGAGTGTCTGGGTCGTCATCGATTGTCGCTCCCCGCGGCCGCCGCGAGCGCAGCCTGCAATGAATCCGCTACTGTCGATCGCATGGATCGCGAGATCGCGCCCGCCTGGCGCGCGACGCGCGAGCCCGGCGAGCACCTTTCCGGGCCCGCATTCGACCAGCTGTCGGACACCGGCCGCGATCATCGCTGCGACAATAGCCGACCAGCGCACCGGATTGAACAGCTGGCGGTACAGGCCGTCGCGGATCGCCTCCGGCGTATCGTGCTGCCCGCCATCGAATGCGTAGACGCGCATGGCGGGCGCGCGTACCGCGAGGGCCTTCAGCCGCTCGCGCAGCTCCTCGGCGGCGGGCTTCATCAACGCGCTGTGCGAAGGCACGGAGACCGGCAGCAGCACGGCGCGCTTCGCGCCCCGCGCCTTGCAGTTCTCGATGGCGCGCGCGACCGCCGCCGCATTGCCGGCAATGACGAGCTGCCCCGGCGAGTTGTAATTGACCGGCTGCACGACCTCGCCCTGCGCCGATTCGGCACAGGCGGCTTCGATCGCCGCATCGTCGAGGCCGAGGATCGCGGCCATGGCGCCGGTTCCCGCCGGCACGGCGCGCTGCATCGCCTGGCCACGGAGCCGCACGAGCGTCACGGCCGTCTTGAAGTCGATCGCACCGGCACAGACGAGCGCGCTGTACTCGCCGAGGCTGTGTCCGGCCATCATGTCGGGCGGCCTGCCCCCGCGGCCCTGCCAGGCGCGCCAGACGGCGACGCCGGCCGCCAGCATGGCGGGCTGGGTCCGCTCGGTCTCGGCAAGCAATTCCTCGGGCCCCTGCTGGCACAGCTGCCAGAGGTCATAACCGAGGACCGCGGAGGCCTCGGCGAAGGTGTCGCCGATCACCGGCTCGGCGGCCGCCAGTGTCGACAGCATGCCGACCGACTGGGAACCTTGCCCCGGAAACATCATCCCAAGCTTCACGATCGCGGCTCCCGGCCCCAGGACGCGCCGATTATAGGTTGAGCGCGGCGTCACAAGGCGGCCGTCGCCGTCCGGCCCCGGCGAGTCGCTCTGATATCATCGGCTTGCCTTGCAGGCCGCGTCTCGCGCCGGGGCAGGAGTAGTGAATGCGCCAGGCTTTCCGCCGCAATTCCGGATTCACGCTGATCGAGATCATGGTCGTGCTGGTGATCATCGCGATCCTGGGCGCGCTGATCGCGCCGCAGATTCTCGGGCAGGTGGACGCCGCGCGGATCAAGGCGACGAAACTCGACATCCGCTCGCTCGGCACGGCGCTCGACATGTACCAGATGGACAATTTCCGCTATCCGACGACCGAGCAGGGGCTCGAGGCCCTGGTCAAGAAGCCGGACGATCCTTCGGTGCGCAACTGGCGGCCGCAGGGTTATCTCCGCCAGAAGACCGTGCCGAAGGACCAGTGGGGCAATGACTACATCTACCTCCAGCCGGGCACCCGCGGCGGCGCCTACGACCTCTACACGCTCGGCGCCGACGGCCAGCCGGGCGGCGAGGATGCGGATGCGGACATCGGCAACTGGAACCTCGATTGACGGCCTGAGCCGGCCGTGACTGTTGCCGCCATCCGTCCCCGCCCCGGCCAGCGTGGATTCACGCTGATCGAGATCCTGGTCGTCCTCATCATCATCGCCATCATCGCGGCGGTCGCGATCATCTCGGTGGGAGTACTGGGCAACGATCGCGAGATCGAGCTCGAGGGCGAGCGCCTGACCGACACGATTGCACTGCTCCAGGACCAGGCCCAGCTCGAAGGCCGCGACTACGGCCTGCGGATCGAAAGCGAGAGTTATGAGTTCCAGCGCTTCGACGGCTTCGAACAGCGCTGGGCGACGGTCGAGGGGGACACCTGGCTGCTGCCGCGGCAGCTGCCCGCGGGTCTCGTGTTCGAACTCGAGATCGAAGGACGGCCGGTGCTGCTGCGCAAGCCGGACCGAGTCGAGGCCCGGCTGCCACAACTGATGGCCTACGGCAGCGGCGACGTGACGCCCTATCGCCTGACCCTGGCGCGCCCCGACACCGGCCGGCGCATCACGCTGATCGGCCGCGCCGACGGCACGATCGAGATCGAACGCCATGATCCCCAGTAGCAGGCAGCGGGGCTTCACGCTGATCGAGGTGATGGTCGCGGTCGCGATCGTCGCGATCGGCATGTTCGCCGTATTCAAGGTGATCGGCGACACGACCGGCAACATCGGCTACCTGCGCGACAAGAGCATGGCCGAGTGGATCGCCGACAACCGGATCACCGAGATCCGGCTGTCGGGCGAATATCCGTCCGTGGACCGCACCGAGGGCGATCTCGATTACGCGGGCCGGAAATGGCATTGGGTCGCGACGGTTTCGCAGACGCCGGTCGCCGGCCTGCGCCGCATCGACATGGAGGTGCGCCGCGAGGGCGACGCCGACAAGTCGGCGCTCGTCAAGCTGGCAGGATTTGTCGGCGCCACCGAGACCGCGAGCGGCCCCTCCTCGACCCCGTGGAACATCGGTGCCACGGGCCACGGATCCGGGCGACGAGGAGGACTAGTGGGGAGCCGGCATCATCGCGGATTCACGCTGCTCGAGATCCTGGTCGCCATCGCGATCCTCGCGGTCATGAGCGTGATGGCCTATCGCGGCGTCAGCGAGGCGCGCGTGTCGGTCGAGAATGCCGGCGGCCACATGGATCGCCTGCGCGAAGTGCAGCGCGCGATGAACCTGCTGGTCGGCGATTTCCGCACGCTGGCGCCGCGGCCGGTGCGCGAGCCGATCGGCGACGGCTTTCGCGCCGCACTGCGGCGCGACCCGAATGGGGTGACGCTGGTCGAACTCTCGCACGCCGGCTGGCCGAACGGCGCGGGAACGCCGCGCGGCACGGTGCAGCGCGTCAGCTACCGCCTCGAGGAGCGCACGCTGATCCGCGACTACTGGACGGTCACCGATCCGACGCTCGCCAATGTGCCGGTTTCGCGCCACCTGCTCGCGCAGGTGGACCGCATCGAGATCCGTTACATGAATTCGGGCCGCGAGTGGGTGACGCAATGGCCGGACCTCGGCAGTCCCGGCGACCTCGGATTCCGGGCGCGGCCGATGGCGGTCGAGATCACGATCGTGCTCAGCGACTACGGCGAACTGCGCCGCGTGATCGAGGTGCCCGGATGAGGCAGCGCGGCGTGGCATTGATCATGGCGATCGTCATGGTCGCGATCGCGACGGTGCTCGCCGTGCGCATCGGCACGCGCGCATCGCTCGACCAGCGGCGCACAGCCGGGCTGATCGCACTCGACCAGGCCTGGAACGTGGCGCTCGGCGCCGAAGCCTGGGCCATCGAGGTGCTGCGCCAGGACCGCGAAGATTCGCAGACCGATCACCTCGGCGAGCGCTGGGCGCAGCCGATTCCCCCATTGCCCGTGGACGGCGGCGCGGTGCGCGGCGCGCTCGAGGACATGCAGGGGCGCTTCAATCTCAACAACCTGCTGACCGATGAAGGCAAGGTCAACGAGGCTGAGGTCGCGCGCTTCGAGCGGCTGCTCGATGGGGTCGGCGCCAACCAGCGCTGGGCTCGCATCGCGGCGGACTGGCTCGACTCCGACACGGTGGCCGGCTTCCCGGATGGCGCCGAGGACGGCAACTACCTGTCGCAGAATCCGCCCTACCTCGCCGCCAACGGCCCGGTGACCACGACGACGGAACTGATGGCCCTGCCCGGCATGACTTATGAGGAGTACCTGCGCATCCGGCCGTACGTCGCGGCGCTGCCGCTCGGCACGAAGATCAATGTCTGCACCGCTTCTGCGCCGGTACTCGCGGCGCTGGTCGAGGGCAGCACCGACTTCGGCGATGCCGACTCGCTGGCCGCCAACCGCAAGAACGGCTGCTTTCCGACCATCCAGGACCTGCAGGCGACGCTGAGCGGGGACCAATATCACGCCATTCAGCCGACAATTTCCGAATCTTCGAACTGGTTCCGCGCCGTGACTGCCGTCAGTATTGGCACCTCGGAACTCACGCTGTACAGTCTGATCGAGCGCAATAGCGCAGGCGGCGGCCGGACCGTGCTGCGTTCCACGGGCACCGAGTGAGGCAATGAGTCAATTTCTCGTACTGCGGCTCGCGGATCCGGTCACCTGGATCATCACCGATGCGGATGGCGGACGGATCGGCCCCGTGTCCACCGGAAGCCTTGCCGATGCAGCGCCAATCGCCGCCGAGCGCCCGCTGGTCGTGATCGCGCCGGGCGCGAGCGTCACATTCGCCCAGCCCGAGCTGCCCGTGAAGAGCGGCGCGCGGCTCGCGCAGATCGTTCCCTATGCAATGGAAGAGCTGCTGGCCGGCGAGGTCGAACAGTTTCACTTCGCCGTCGGCCGCACCGACGCCGAAGGCCGCACGCTGGTCGCCGCCGTGCGGCGCGACGAATTGCGCAGCTGGATGGAAGCGCTCAAGTCGGCCGGCCTCGATCCGCAGGCGCTGGTGCCCGAGCCGCTCTGCGTGCCGGACAACCCCGGCAAGATGGTTGCCGTCCTCGACGCAGGACAGCTCCTGGTGCGCGCGCCGGGCGCGCTGCCGGTGGCGCTCGATGCCGAACCGCTGACCGAAGCATTCACCCTCGCGGGCCTCGAAGGCGAGGACCGCCACGTCCAGCTCTACGCCTCGCAGCAGGACTGGGAGCATTCCCGCGAGATGATCGAGGCCCTGCGCGAAGTCACCGGCAGCCTCGACCTGCAGCTCCTGCCCGACGGCGCACTGCCATTGCTGGCGGCTGGCGCCACCCGCGGCGACGCTCTCTCGCTGCTCCAGGGGGAGTTTGCGCGCCGCACCGGCTGGCGGGCGGAATGGCAGCGCTGGCGCATTGCGGCATTCCTCGCGCTCGCGGCGCTCGCGCTGCACATCGGCGTGCGCGGCTACGACCTGGTCCGCCTGCGTGCGGAGGAGACGCGTCTCGACGCGGCCATCGAGCAGGCCGCGCACATCGCGATGCCGGACGTCGAGCGGATCGTCGATGCCCACGCCCAGATCGAGCAGCGCCTCGCCGGTGGCGGCGCGGCCGATCCCCAGGGCTTGCTGGCGCGTCTTGCCGTCGTCGGCGGCGCGATGGGCGGCACGACCGCCCCGACGCTCGAGTCGCTGGGCTGGCGGAACGGTTCACTGCAGCTGCAGATGGTGGCGGCGGATACCGATGCGCTCGCGCGCTTCGCGCAGGCCCTGACTGCCCGCGGGCTCAATGCCGAGGTTGAATCGACGACGTCGAACGAAAAAGGCATCTCGGCGCAGATCAACGTGACTACGGGACCCAAGTCATGAACCTGCGCGAATGGCATTCGTCGCTTTCCGAACGCGACCAGCGCGTCGTGACCTGGGGCGCCGTGGCGGCGAGCGTGCTGCTGCTGGCCGGCCTCATCTGGAAGCTCGGCACCGCGACCGCGGCGGCCGAGACCCGGGTCGAGGGCAAGCGTGAGGAACTCGCCTGGATCGAGGCAGTCACGCCGCGCCTGCAGGCGAATCCGCAATCGCGTGCCGGCGAATCGCTGACGATCGCGGTGGATCGCGCCGCGCGCGAGTCGGGCCTCGGCGACGCGCTCGGCGACATCGAGGGCGCCGGGCCGGGTTCGCTGCGGGTGCGCTTCAAGAACGCGTCCTTCGACGCGCTCGCGCTGTGCCTTGCGCGCCTGCAGCAGGAGCGCGGTGCCGTCACCGAGACCGCGAGCGTCAATGCGAGCGGCGAGCCTGGCCGCGTGGATGCCACGATCGTGCTGCGCGGTCGCTAGGGATGTCGCGCAAGAGCCTCCTGGTCACGGGAGGCATCATCGCTTTCCTGGTCTTCCTGGTCGCGCTGGTGCCGGCCACGGTGCTGACGCGCTGGCTGCCGCCGGATGTCGCCGTCAGCGGCCTTGACGGTACCGTCTGGTCCGGCCGCGCGGCGAGCCTCAGCCTGCGTGGCCGCGCGCTGGGTACCGCCGGCTGGTCCTGCCGCCCCTGGCCGCTATTGTTGCTCGAATGGTCCTGCCGCGTGGAACTGCAACCGCCCGGCGGTACGGTGTCGGCCTTGCTGTCCGGCGATTTCAATGGCGAGGAAATCGAGGCTCGCGACCTGTCGGGCCAGCTGCCGATCACCAATTTCGAAGGCATCGCGACACCGAAGGGCTGGACCGGACTCCTGGACCTCAACGTCACGAGGGCCCGCATCGCGGGCGGCCTGCCGCAGGATGCCGAAGGCAAGATCGTGGTCCGCGGCCTCAAGGCGCCGGGAGCGGATGGCGCGCTCCTCGGCGATTTTGAGCTGACGATCGGCGAAGGGGCGGTCGGTACCGAGACGCTGACCGGCAGGCTGACCGATCTCGGCGGTCCGCTGCGGGTGCGCGGCACCATCGAACTCAAGCGCGACCGCAGCTACTTCGCGAGCGGCGAAGTCTCGCCCGGGCCAGGCGCAGGCCCTGCGATCTTCGATACGCTCGGATTTCTCGGCCCGCCGGATCTCGCGGGGCGACGGCCCTTCACGGTCGAAGGGACGCTCTAGGGCTTCAGTTCGCGCCAGGCGTCGAGCAGCGGGAAATAGAGGCCGACGCGTTGCGGACGGCCGTCATGGCGTTTCATCGCGAGCGCGTAACGCCTGAGCTGGTCCGAGTAACGCGCAAGCTCGTTGTCGAGGAACGCGTCGAGATCGCCGCCTTCGTGCGCACTCGTCTTCCAGTCGACGATCCAGCGCTGGCCATCCGCATCCACGAAGCTGCGATCGATCCGCAGGCCCTGCACGACGCCGTCGATGACGGCGGTCATCGCGAGCTCGCTCGAAGCCTCCGCCAGGCCGGGATCGAGCAGGCGCGCGGCCGTCGCACTGCCCGCAACGCGGGTCATCGCCTGCTCCACGCGCGCGAGTGCCTCCGGGAGATGCATCTCATCGATGCCGAGGTCGCGCAACTCCCGTCGCCAGACCGCCGGGCGCAATGGCCAGCCGTCCGCCGTCCTGCCATCCCGCGCCAGGCGCTGAAGCTCGAGGTGCACGACCTGTCCGACGGCCTGCGCGATCGCGCCGGCCCAGTCGAATTCCGGCCGGATCGATCCCGTGGACTCGCCGGCAATCCGCAGTCGCGGCCGCGCAGGCAGCACTGTGGGCGCCGGCGGCGCGAAATCGAGCGGCAGCCTGCAGAGCGGCGGCGCCGTCAATCTCGGCCGGCCGCGCGCTGCAGCGCCTTGCCCAGCCGCAGGATCGGGGTGCGCGGCGAGTGCCCGCTCGAAATCCGCGCCGAGAACGGGCCAGAGGAAATGGAGCAGGCTGCCGCGCGCCGGCCTCTTCAACATCCTTCCATCCTCCGTTGCGACGGCGCTGGCGCTGCCGATCAGGTGCAGCTCGTGGCGTGCGCGCGTCGCGGCGACATACGCGAGCCGCCCCAGCTCGAAGGACTCGCGCTCGCCGGCGAGGCGCTTCATCCACGCCTCGAGCGCGTCGTCGCGCTGCCCGTCGGCTTCGTCTTCGCCGCGACTCGCGAGCACGATGCCGCGCCGGCCCGGGACCGGTCGCGACCTGGGTCCAGTACAGGAGCGGCCGCTCCGGGCGTCGCGGCGACCGCTGCAGGTCGGGCACGATCACGACGTCGAACTCGAGCCCCTTGGCCCGGTGGATCGTCATCAGCTGCACGCTCGCCATCTCGCTGCCGAGCGGCGAAGCCATGATGCCTTCGACCGCGGTGTCGATCGCCGAAGCCTCCGGTCGCGAACCCGTTTCCGTCTCCAGCAGGTCGAGCGCCGAGAAAAGCAGTTCGGCATTCGCGAGATCGGACAGGTCGTCGACGGTGGCCGGTCCCGCGATCGCGAGCCACGCCGTCTTCAGCCAGCTGCCCAGGGAGCGCGATCCGCGGTCTGCAATGGCTGCCTCGAGCCGCGGCTGCAAAGATCGCCAGGCGCCCGCAGCCGTCATCCGACAGTCGCGCCAGCGTTGCGACGTCGCCGATCGATGCCGCGAGCGGCGCATCCGTCGCCGGCCGCGAGCTCGTGCAGGTCGGCAAGCGTGAGTCCGCACCAGGGCGCGCGCAGCACCGAGAGCCAGGCCGTGCGATCGCCGCCATGCAGCATTGCCTTGGCGAGCGCGACCAGGTCGCGCACCGCCGGCCGGTCCGCCAGCGACTCGAGCTCGACGCCGCGGTAATCGATGCCCGCCTTGCGCAGGGCCGCCAGCAGCGGCGGCAGCGAGGGCCGGCCGCGCACCAGTATTGCGATCGTCGGTGGTCTTTCCGGAGCGGCCCGCAACTGCGCCTGCGCAACAATCCGCGCAGTCTCCGCGCCCATCGCTTCGCCGTCGGCGTCGATCAATGCGTGCACCTGCACGCCGGCGCCGGGCCGTCCGGTTCGACGGCGACCGCCGGCGAGTAACGCACGGCGCCGCGCTCGAAGTCGTCCTCGGCGGGCAGCAACCGCGAGAATGTCGCATTGACCCAGGCGACGATCGAAGAACAGGAACGGAAATTCTGCGACAGCCGTTCGGTAGCGAGCGCTCACTCCGCCGATGCCCTGGCGCTGGGCCTGCAGAAACAGCGTCACATCCGCCTCGCGGAATGCGTAGATGGACTGCATCGGGTCGCCGACGCAGAACAGGCTGCGGCCGTCGCCCGGCTGCCAGCCGGACAGCAGCAGCTCGAGCAATCGCTCCTGCGCGGGCGACGTGTCCTGGTACTCGTCCACGAGCAGGTGCCGGATTCGGTAATCGAGCGCGAGCGCGAGTTCGGTGGGAGCGGCCTCGTCGTCGAAGCGCATCGCGCGCCGCTGCGGCGACCGCGGCGTGGTCCAGCCGGCCACGCTCCGAGAAGAGCGCGAGCAATTCCACGACCGCGTACGGCAGCGTCGCGCGCAGCGCGTCGATCCGCTCCCATTGCTGCGTCCGTCAGCCGGGCCGGCGGCAGCAGCCTCGCGCGCACCAGGGCCGCCGCGAAATCCGGCAGCTCCGCAAATTCCCCGAGGAATGCGACCATGCGTTTCTTCAACGCCGTCCAGCGCGGCCCGGCGCCGGCGGCGAGGAAGCCCTGGCGCCTGTCCACAGTCTTGCGCAGAGCGCCATGGGGATCCGCCGTGAGCAGCAAGTCCGCCAGCGCCCGCCACTGCCCAACCCCGGCTAGCGTTGCCGGCGGGAGGGCCCGTAGACCGGCAAGCGGCGCCAGCGGGCCATCGGCATCAGCCTCCGCCGCGGCCTCGCGGATCAGGTCGAAGAACTGTTCGAAGCCGGCAGATTCGAGGCTGCGTGCGGTGCGCCGCAGTTCCAGTTCGATCGCGGATTCGAGCAATCCGTCGATTTCGGCGCGCAGATCCGACGCGACCGAGGCACCGATGAGCTTTGGCAACCACAATTCGCGCGTGCCGAGCATGCCCTCGATCAGCCGCAACAACTGCTGCGGATCGTGGTCCAGTGCGCGCGCGAGCCGGTCGATCTGCGCCGCGGCAGGCGTCTCCCCGTCCAGCAGCGCGATGAAGCGTGCGCCCGCCTCTGCATAGAGCGGCCGCGCGTCATCGACGAGCGATGCGGTCAGCCCGATCCTGGCTGCGAGCGGCAGCCGGCGGGCGAGCCAGTGATTGAGCCCGTCGATCGTCTGGACGTGCAGCCGCGCCGGATTGCTTTCGAGTCCCCATCCGCATTCCCTGCTGCGTGCGAGCGCCGCGACCGCAAGCCGCCGCAATTCGCGTTCGTGCTCCTGCGCCTCGCCTGTGGGCGGAGGCCCGGCAGCCGCACGCAGCGCCTTGACGATCCGATGGCGCATCTCGCTCGCGGCCTTGCGCGTGAACGTGACCGCGACGATTTCCTCCGGGCGTTCGACCACGGCGAGCAGGCGCAGGTAACGCAGGGTCAACAGGCTTGTCTTGCCGGAGCCGGCAGGGGCCTGGACGATGAACGAACGATCCGGCTCGATCACGCGCCGGCGCAGCGCGAGGTCCTCGCCCGCGGCGTCAGTCCGCATCGCCCGCCCCTTGCGCCTCGGCCCCTTCGGGTGCCACAAGCGCCACGCGGCACAGCGAGCCCAGGTGGCAATTGCGGCAGGTTGCGGCAGCGAGCTTGGGATCCACGTCGGCGCGTCCGGCTGCATGATCGCGTGCCAGCGCCTCGAGCCATGCATACCAGCGGCTCGTGATCTGGCGCCAGTCGAAGCCTCTTTCCCGATCTTCGGTCAGCTCGAATTTCACGGCCGGCTCCAGGCCGGCGATCGCGGTGGCATCGTCCGCGACACCGCGAAAGCGCGCGCCCGCGGCTGCGACCGTCGCAAGAACGACTCCCGTGGGCCGTCCCGGATGCAGCACGGCGTAGAGCGGCAGTTGCGGAGCATCCATCCGCGCGCCGCGCCATTGCTTCGGCGATGACTTGCCGCTCTTGTAGTCGATGACGAGCAGGCCGTCGCCGACGCGATCGATCCGATCCACCTGGAGCCTGAATGACAGGCCGCCGAGTTCCCGCTCCATCGAGCGTTCCGCCTCGGCGACTGACGAAGTCCGTGCGCGTCCGCTCGATCGCCAGCAGGTTCGACAGCGCCTGGCAATGCCAGTCGCGTTCGAGCCGGCGCAAGCGCTCGCTCGTCCCTGCCGGCAACTCCTGCGCAAGCGCAATGTCCACGCAGGCGGCAACGCGTGTCATCAACGCCGTCGGATCGAGTTCGAGAAGGCCGGCAAGCGATCGGGTCTCCGACCAGAAGCCCCGCAGGGCGCGATGCAGGATCGTGCCGCGCAGTGCGCCGGTCGATGCCGGCCTGCGGTTCCTCCAGCGGACGCGCGCCGAGTCGCAGCTCGGCGAAGGCACGAAATGGGCAATGGGACTGCAATTCCAGCACGCGCGCACCGCCACGCACTGCGCCGGGCGGCCGCGGCGGCGCAGGATCGGCGGGCATCGGTTCGAGACCGCCGGCGTCATGGACCAGTCGCTCGCGATTGCGCGGCTGCGCCGGCCGGGGCAGCGCCTCGAGCGATTCGGCGATCAACGGCGATCGATCCACGTCCGTGTCGTTCTCGCGGCGCGGCCAGGACAGCACGAGTTCGCCGCTCGCGGCGCGCCAGCGATCCATGACGGCCAGCGCCTCCGCGACGCAGTCCTCCGCCGTCACGGCGGGCATACCGAGCTTGCGCTGGATCTCGATCGGCAGCAGCGGGTCAACCGACGCCGGCCGCGGCCAGGCCGCGGCGGTCAGTCCGCCAACCCACAGGCTGTCGAAGCGGATGCCCGGGTCGTCCAGCGCATCCAGCACGAACAACGAGGGTTCGCCGCGCTCCGGCTGGAAAGTGCCGGCTGCGGCGCGGCGCAATTCCCGCAGGGCTTCATTGAAAGTCAGTCCCGTGGCGACAGCGTCGAGGCGCGAGAGTTCGCGCAGCCTCTCGCCAAATGCCTGGGCCGCCTGGTACTCGTTGCTGTCGAGATCTTGTCCGCCGGGCCAGCCCCAGGCAGTCAGGCAAGCGCCAAATGCCTCTGCCCAGGCGCCGGCAGCCCTGCGCTTCGCTCCCTGCATCGCCGCGGTCGCCGCATCGAGTGCCGCAGCGAATTCCGCGGCTCCGGTGCCGATTGCCCGGCGACGCAGTGCGCTGGCTTCCCACTGCAGCCTTGGATCCGCTGATCGCAGTTCGATGTCGAGGCGCACCCGGGCGCTCCGCTCGGCCGCGCCGCCGCCGATATGCGGACTGCGCAAGAGATGCGTCACGATCGCCCAGCGGATCGGCTCGCGGGCACATTCGATTGCGGCGAGAGCCGATTCGACCAGCGGCTGCGCGAGCAACGGCTGGCCTCCGGCCAGATCGAAGAGGCGATCGTGCGAAGCCGCGCCCGGCAGTTCGAGTTCCGGCTGCAGGGCCGCCGCGAGCGCGCGTTCGACCGCGCCGCGCCGCGCAGCGATGCCGGGCAGGATCAGGCCATGCACGCCCTCCGGACTGCGTTCGAGCTGCCCGCGCATCCACGACAGTGCCGCGCCCTGCTCGCCCTCCGGATCCGCGGCCGCATGGCTGCGGACGACCGCAGCTGGTGTCGCCGGCGAGTCGACGTCCACGGTCCAGCCGCGAGCTCGCAACGCTGTCATCAACGCCGATTGTGCGGCGGTCAATCGCCGGAATCCGGACAGCCGCAAGTGCGGTCCCGGCGCCGGCAGGGCATCGGCATCGACGAACAGCCGCGCGAGATCCGCCGGATCGCGAACCTGCCGCTCGGCGAACTCCGCTTCGATCGATTTCGCCCAGGACGCAAACCTCTGCTGGTCCTTTGTCAGCGGCCAGCGATCGAGATCCGCGGCTTCCCCACCGCAGGCACGCAGCCGGATCCAGCTCGCGCGCGCCTGCGCCGCGAGCTCGGCCGGATCGACCAGGCCGGGCGCATCGCGTTCCGCGCGCTGCCTCCAGAGCCATTCCACCGCCGCGGATGGCAGCAGGCCCGGCAGTTCCGGCCGCGCCGCAACGGCTTCGCGCCACTGCGCTTCCAGCCATGAATCGAGCGGCAAGCAGCTGCGCCGTGGGCCAGACCTGGCGTCCCGCCGCAATCTGCGCGCGATCGTGCAGGCGGCGCAGGATGCGTGCCTGGCGCAGGTTCTGCGTCAGCAGACAGCCGCCGGACTCGAGATGGGTGATCACGGCCCCGAGCCTACCCCAGGGCATGGCTCAGGGTGCGAGCCTGCCGGTGGATCGGATTCAGCCCGCGGCCGGCGGCAGGCCGGCAGGCCATTCCGTGGCGCGGTGACAGGCGACCAGCCGGCCGTCCCGCATCGGCTGCAGTGCCGGCCGCTCCGAACGGCAGCGCGCCAGGACATGGGGACATCGCGCGGCGAAAGCGCAGCCCGCAGCGGGCACGGAACGCTCTTCTCTTTGCTGCGTCTGCGGTTGCTGCCCTGGTCGCGCGTCGGCGCGCCTGCGGCGCGATGCGAGGCACTGCGTCGAGCAGCATCCTCGTGTACGGGTGCAGCGGTGCGGGCAGGAGCGCCACGCGCGGCGCGATCTCCACGATGCGCCCGAGGTACATGACCATCACGCGCTCGCAGAGTCCCGCGACCACCGCGAGGTTGTGGCTGATGAAGAGGCCGGCAAGGCCGCGCCCGCGCCGGATGCGCGACAGCAGGTTGACGATCTGTCCCTGCACCGAGACATCCAGCGCACTGACCGGTTCGTCGCAGACGATGAACCGCGGCCCGCAGATCAATGCGCGCGCAATGACCGCGCGCTGCAGCTGGCCCCCGCTCGCCTGGTGCGGGTAGCGCTCCGAGAGCTCGGCCGGCAATCCGACTTCATGCGAGCGACGCGGCGGCGCGCGCATCGCGTTCCGGGCCCGGGAGCCCGGGCTCGAAGGAGCGCAGCGGTTCGCCGACGCTCTCGATGATCGTCATGCGCGGATCGAGGCAGGCATGCGGATCCTGGAACACGAGCTGGAGCTCGCGCCGCAGTCCGCGGAATTCGCGCCGGCCGAGCGCGTCGATGCGCCGGCCCTGCCAGTGGATCTCGCCGGCCGCAAGCGGCACGAGCCGGAGGATCGCGCGGCCAAGCGTGGACTTGCCGCAGCCCGACTCGCCGACCAGGCCCAGCATCTCGCCGGCTGCGAGCGAAAAGCTCGCGTCATCGACCGCGATCACGGCGCGCTGCCGCCCGCCCGGCGATGTATACCGAACGGTCACGCCGCGCAATTCCAGGAGCGCGCTCATCGCCCGCCCCGCTGGAGCGGGAAGTGGCAGGCGACGCCGGCCCCGTCCTGTGCGACCAATGGCGGATCCTCGGCCCGGCAGCGCGCCTGTGCTTTGCCGCAGCGCGGTTCGAAGCGACAACCGGGCAGGATCGTGCCGGGCCGCGGCGGCGTGCCGGCGATCGTGCGCAGTTCCGTGCCCGGCGGATCATCGATCGAGGGCACGGCGGCCAGGAGTCCAGCGCTGTAGGGATGACGCGGCCCGGCCAGAAAATCTACGGTGTCCGCCGCCTCGACGATGCGCCCGGCATACATGACGGCGATGCGGTCCGCGAGGCCCGCGACGACGCCGAGGTCGTGGGTCACGAGCAGCATCGCCATGCCGAGCTCACTGCAGAGATCCCCGAGCAGCGCGACGATCCCGGCCTGAACGGTCACGTCGAGGGCCGTGGTCGGCTCGTCCGCAAAGAGGAGTTGTGGCCGCTGCATCAGCGCGGCGGCAATCGCGACCCGCTGGCGCATGCCGCCGGAGAGCTCGTGCGGATAAGCGGCAAGCTGCCGGCGCGCCTCCGGCAGCCGCACGCGCTCGAGCATGCGACCGGCCTCGGCCAGCGTGCCCATCTCCGCCAGCTGGTCGCCGATGCGCCGATGGGGCGTGAGGCTCCCGGACGCGTCCTGGAACACGAAGCCGATGCCGCGGCCGCGGACGCGCGCCGCCGGATCGCCCACCCCGAGCAGTTCCTGACCATCGAAGCGGACCGAGCCGCCGGCAACGCCATTGGCGGCGAGCAGCCCCGTGCAGGCCAGCAACAGCTGGCTCTTGCCGGAGCCCGATTCGCCAACGATCGCGACGCAGCGCTGGCGCTCGACCGACAGGTCCACGTGATCGACGGCACGCACTGCGCGCGATCCGCTGAAGTCGACCGTCAGGCCGGTGATCTCGAGCAGCGCCATCAGTGATCCCGCGGATCGAGGGCGTCGCGCAGGCCGTCGCCCAGGAAGTTGAAGCAGAACACGAGCAGGACGAGGCAGGCTGCCGGCACGGCGAGGATCCAGGTCGCTGTTTCCATCTCGACCGCGCCATCGGCGATCAGGTTGCCGAGACTCGCGAGCGGTTCCTGGATGCCGATTCCCAGGAAGCTCAGGAAACTCTCGACCAGGATCACCTGCGGTACGGTCAGCGTCGCGTAGACGATCACCGGTCCCAGCAGGTTCGGAATGATGTGGCGCGCGACGATGCGCGCCGTGCCGGCACCGCCGACGATGGCGGCCTCGACGAATTCGCGTTCGCGCAGCGCCAGCGCCTGGCCGCGCACGATGCGCGCCATGGTCAGCCAGCCGAAGGCGCCGATTGCGGCCAGCAGCGTCGCCGGGCTGCGGCCGAGCACGACCGTCAGGATGATGACGAAGAAGACCTGCGGCAGCGCGTAGAGGATGTCCACGATGCGCATCATCACCGCGTCCGTGCGGCCCCTCAGGTAGCCCGCAACCGCGCCCCAGCCGACGCCGATGGCAAGGCTGACAAAGGTCGCTGAGAGTGCGATCGCGAGCGACACCCGTAATCCGTGCAGCGTGCGCACCAGCAGGTCGCGTCCCAGCCGGTCGGTGCCGAGCCAATGCCCTTGCGCAGACAGCGGAGGCGCCGCCATGTGCGCCCAGTCGATCTCGTCCTGCCGGAAGCCGAGCAGCGGCGGACCGGCGACCGCGGCCACGGTCATCAGCGCGAGGATCGCGAGGCTCCACATGGCCATGCGATTGCCAGCGAGCCGCTGCAACGCATCGCGCCACAAGCCGCTGCGCCGGCTCAACTGCGCCGCTCCCGGCGAATGCGCGGGTCGAGCCAGGCGTAGACGAGGTCGGCAACCAGGTTGAGCGCGATCATCAGCGCCGCGTAGACGATGACCATGCCCATGACCAGCGTGTAGTCGCGATTCAAGGCGCCCTGCACGAGGTGTCGTCCCATGCCCGGCAGGCCGAAGATCGTCTCGACCACCAGCGAGCCCGTCAGCACGGCCGCGGCCGCGGGCGCAATGTAGCTGACGACCGGCAGCAACGCCGCCGGCAGGGCGTGCAGCAGGAGGATCCGGTGCCGCGGCAGGCCGCGCGCGCGCGCCGCGCGGATCCACGGTGCGCGCAACACCTCGAGCAGGCTGCCTCGCGTCAGGCGCGCGAGATACGCGATCACCGGCAACGCCAGCGTCACAACCGGCAATACCAGGTCCGTGAATTTCCCCGGTGTCCAGCCGGCCACCGGCAACCAGCGCAGCCAGATCCCGAACAGGAGCGCAAGGAACGGCGCGATCACGAACACCGGCACCGAGATCCCGGCGACTGCGAGCGCCATCACGAATCGGTCCGCGATCCGGTCCTGGCGCAATGCTGCCCAGATTCCGGCCGGGATACCGAGGGCGAGTGCCAGCAGCATCGCCGCGGCGCCGATCGTCAGGCTGACCGGCAGCCCGCTCGCGATCAACTCCGACACCGAGAAGTCTCGGAACTTGTAGGACGGCCCGAAATCGCCGCGCAGGATTCCGGCGACATAGCGCCCGAACTGCACGGTCACGGGCTGATCGAGCCCGTAGGCCGCCTCCAGATTCGCGCGGATCTCCGGCGGCAGCGCCTGCTCCTCGTCAAAGGGACCGCCCGGCGCAAGGCGCGTCATTGCAAACGAGAGCGCGATGATCACCGCCAGCGTCGGGATCGCGCCGAGCAGGCGGCGCACGACGAATGCGAGCATCGTCATGTCCGGAGCATTTGACCGCACAAAAAAAGAAGCGGCTTCAGCGAAGCCGCTCTTGTCATACATCCGCGCGCGTCGTGCGTCATGCGGATGTTCCCCTCGTACCCCACATATTGCTTCTCGTTGTCGGTGGGGCGGCTTCCTCGGTGCGCATGCATCCCCTGCGCTGTGGCGAGAAACTAGTACGACGCGCGCGAGGTGGCAAGTGTCTTCCGGCGAGGCAATGAGAATGCGCTGGAATTATGTTCCGTAAGTGCCTAATCACGCAATGCTTTGCAGATTCCCGGGCGGCGCAGGCTGCGCCCCCGGATGATACGATTCGCGCGCAACAGGGAGATTGATGCATGCGAAGGATCCTGGTCGGCCTCAAGCGGGTGATTGACTACAACGTGCGGGTGCGGGTCCGGCCGGATGGCAGCGGCGTCGTAACCGACGGCGTCAAGATGAGCATCAATCCCTTCGACGAAATCGCACTCGAGGAGGCGCTGCGCATCAAGGAGCGCGGCGAGACGGACGAAGTCGTCGCCGTCAGCCTCGGTCCCGACGACGCGCAGCAGCAGTTGCGCACGGCGCTCGCGATGGGCGCCGACCGCGCAATTCTCGTGAAGGTCGATCACGCCGTCGAGCCCCCGGTGGTCGCACGAGCGCTGCAAAAACTTGTCGAGCGCGAGAACTCCGGACATGGTGATCGTCGGCAAGCAGGCCATCGACGACGACTGTAGCCAGGTGGGACCGATGCTGGCCGCGCTGTGGGACCGCCCGCAGGCGACATTCGCCTCGAAGATCGAGATCCAGGGACGGACCGCGCGCGTGACTCGCGAGGTGGATGCGGGCCTCGAGACCATCGAGGTGGACCTGCCCGCGGTCTTCACGACCGACCTGCGCCTCAACGAACCGCGCTACGTCAAGTTGCCCGACATCATGAAAGCGAAGAAGAAGCCCCTCGACGTCACTGACCTCGCGGCACTCGGCGTCGAATCCGTGGCACGCATGAAAGTGCTGAAGTACGAGGCGCCGCCCCAGCGCCAGAAGGGCGTCATGGTCAAGGACGCCGCCGAACTGGTCGCGGCGCTGCGCCAGAAGGGGCTCGTCTGATGAATCGCATCCTCATCGTTGCGGAACATTCCAACGGCAAGCTGAACGCCGCCATCGCCAAGTGCGTCAGCTGTGCCGCCAGCATGCCGGACGCGGAGATCACGATCGCCGTGCTTGCGACCAATGGCGCCGCGGTCGCGCAATCGGCGGCCGCGATCGCGGGTGTCGCGCGCGTGCTGCTGGTGGATCATCCCGCGAACGAGCCCGCGCTCGCCGCCGTGCTGGCGCCGCAGGTCGCGAAACTCGCCGGCGGGTACAGCCATGTCTTCGGGCCGACCACTACCTTCGGCAAGGACCTGATGCCGCGCGTCGCCGCGCTCCTCGGTGCGGCGCAGCTGAGCGACGTCATGCATGTCGAGTCGGCGCGGCGGTTCCGCCGCCCGGTCTATGCCGGCAACGCGATCGTGACGGTGGAAGCCGCCGAAGGCCAGCCCATCGTCGCGACGGTGCGCGTCGCGTCCTATCAGCCCGCTGCCGCGGGCGGTATCGCCGCCGTCGAGGCGGTGAAGCTGGATGTCGCAGTGCCGACGCACACGCGATTCGTGTCGGTGTCGGCCGCCAAGACCGACCGGCCCGACCTGCAGACGGCAGCACGCGTCGTTTCCGGAGGTCGCGCCCTGGGAAGCGCCGAGAATTTCGCGCTGATCCAGCGCCTGGCGGATCGCATCGGCGCCGCGACCGGTGCCTCACGGGCCGCGGTGGACGCGGGCTACGCGCCGAACGAACTGCAGGTCGGGCAGACCGGAAAGATCATCTCGCCCGAGCTCTACATCGCGATCGGCATCAGCGGCGCGATCCAGCACCTGACCGGCATCAAGGACGCTCGCACGATCGTCGCGATCAACAAGGACGCGGAGGCGCCGATCTTCGAGATCGCGGATTACGGCCTGGTCGGCGACCTGTTCAGCCTGATCCCTGAAATCGAGAAAAATCTGTAGCCGAGTACATCAGCCACAGCGACAGGCCGGTGATCACGATCCAGGTGCCTGCCGTGCCGAAGAAGCGCCCGAAGGTCCTGCCGGGGCTGCGGGAAAGTCCCCAGGCGTGCAGCAGGCGGCTCGTCACGAGCACGAGCCCCGCCGCATGCACCGCGACCTCCGGCATCTTCGTCAGGTCCGACAGCACGAGCAGCACCACGGCGAGCGGCACGTATTCTGCGAAGTTCGCCTGTACGCGCACAGCCTGCTGCATGCCATCCTCGGTTCCGACGCCGAGGCGCACGTGATAGCGCCGTCGCGCCAGCACCACGTTGATCGACAGCGCGATCAGCAGCAGCCCGAGCAGGCCGGCATAGAAGACCGACGGAATGAGCAGCCTCAACCCAGTTGTCCCAGTATGTACTCTGCGCTCGACACCTTGAACTCGCCCGGCGCCTCGACGTGCACCTGCTTGACGACGCCGTCCTCGACGAGCAGCGCAAAGCGCTTGCCGCGCATGCCCATGCCGTGGCCGCGGGCATCGAGTTCGAGGCCGAGCGCGCGCGTGTAGTCGCCGTTTCCGTCCGCTGCCATCACGATCGAATCACCGACGTTGCCGGCGCGGCCCCAGGCATCCATCACGAATACGTCATTGACTGCGAGGCACACGAGCTTGCCGACGCCCTTGGCGCGGAGTGCGCCGGCCTGCTGCACGAAACCCGGCAGGTGCTTCGCATTGCAGGTCGGCGTGAATGCGCCCGGCACCGAAAAGAGCACGACCCGGCCTTTGCCGAGCAGCTCCTCCGCCGCGACATTCATCGGCCCGTCCTTGCCCATCACCTTCAGCTTGCCTTCCGGCATGCGGTCTCCCGTCTTGATCGTCATGTTGCCTGCACCTCCTGAATGATCATGGCGCCCCGCGCGCAGCAGGCGCGCCGGGCCCTGGAAACGGACCGGCCTTGACCAGCATGCCGGGCACCGTTCGCCCGACCTGCTGCTCGATCCAGCGCGCGGTCGCAATCGCCGCGTCGAGATCGACGCCGGTCGCGATGCCCATGCGTCCGAGCATATACAGAAGATCCTCGGTCGGGATATTGCCGGTCGCAGCCGGGGCGAACGGACAGCCGCCCAGCCCGCCCAGGCTCGCGTCCAGCACCCGGGCGCCCGCTTCAACCGCCGCATAGGCATTCGCAAGGCCGGTGTTGCGCGTGTTGTGGAAATGACCGCGCAGCGTCATGCCGGGCAGCGCATCGGCCACCCGGCCGAAGATATCGGTCACCTGGCTCGGCACGCCCACGCCGATGGTGTCCGCGATCGCGATCTCGAAAGGCGCTCCTTGCGCCGCCTCGCAGGCGATTTCGACGACCCGCGACGGCGCGACCTCGCCTTCGAACGGGCAGCCGAAGGCGGCCGATATTGTGATCTGGGCGCGGATGCCGGCAGCATGCGCGGCCGCAGCGATCTCGCGCCAGGCCTTCAGCGAGCCGGCGCTGGTCGTGCCCTGGTTGCGCTGGTTGAAGGTGTCGGTCGTGAATACGGCCATGCCGATTTCGCCGCAGCCTGCGGCGGCCGCCCGGTCGAAGCCGGCACGGTTCAACACCAGTCCGACGTAACGGACGTCATTGCGGCGCGGCAGCGCCGCCAGGACCTGCTCGGCGTCTGCCATCTGCGGCACACGCCTCGGACTCACGAAACTCGCGACCTCGATCCGCTTGAGGCCCGCGGCGACCGCCCGGTTGATGAACTCCACCTTGACCGCCGCGGGGACCGCGGCTGCTTCGTTCTGCAAGCCGTCGCGCGGGCCGACCTCGACGAGTTCGATGTTCCGCGCCGGTTTCATCGAAGGGATTGTATACGCAAAACGGCCGCGGCGATTTCGCGCCGCGGCCGTCGCCGGATTCAACCGGATGCAGAATCAGGTCGCGATCGAAGACCACAGGTCCGCGACACCGCGGATCTGTTCATTCGCCACTGCCGCCGCCTTGAACGCGTTTCTCGCTTCGGCCGGCTTCTTGCTTTCGACCAGCGCAATGCCGAGCAGCATGTTGAGGTCCTCGGGGCGGCGCAGCTTGCCTTCATCGATGCCGCGCTTGCCGGCCTCGGTCGCCTTCGCGTAATTCTTCAGCGTGAAGTACGCAACCGCGAGCTTGGCCTCGGCCTCGCCATTCTTGGTTGCCAGCGTCTCACGCTCGAGTTGCGCCAGGCCGGTCTTCAGGCGCTCGACCTGCGATTTTGCGTCCGCGAGCAGGCGATTGTTGCGGTCGTCCTTCTTGATCGCGCCGGCGGCCATGCCCTTCTCGAGCATCGCGACCGCTTCGCCCGGACTCGCGAGATCGAGCGCCGCCTCGGCGTACTTCGCGTAGTGCGGCGACGAAAGGAGGCCGCGCGAGGCGCCGAGCCGGTAGACATTGATCATGACGACCGGGTCTTTCTTCGAATTGACCTCGTAGACGCTGGCCAGCTGCGAGAACACGCTGGCCTTCGGCGTGACGGCCATCAGGCGGTGCAGTGTCTCGAGGCGCTTGGCGTCGTTCTTGGTTTCGTTGTATGAGGAATTGAGCCCTTCCAGCAGCTTGCCGACCGTGGCTGCCGGTTTGCCTGCCTTCTGCGACGCGGCCACCGCCTTCTCGAGGGTCGGAATGGCCGAACGGTAGTCGTGCAATGCGAGCTGCGCGTTGGCGACCAGGATCAGGTCGTCGGCGCCGAGGGAGCCCTGGGCAGCACTCAGCTTGTTGAACGTGTCGATGGCGCCGCGATAGTCGCGCAGCGAGTAGTAGGTCGTCGCCTTGAGCCGGAGCTTGCGGACCAGGTCCGCCCCGGTCACGCGGCCCGTCGCCAGGCGGTCGTCGACGGTCTCGATGACCAGCTTGTAATCCTTCGCGCTGCTCGCGGCATAGATCAGGTACTCGTTGACGCCCTGCTCTTCCTGCGGCGACAGCGGTGCCTTGGCCTTGGCTTCCTTCAGCAGGCGGATGGCCTCGCTGAAGTTTCCCTGCTTGCCGGCATCCTGCGCGGACTTGACCTTGTCGGCGACTTCCTTGCGCCAGCCGCCGGACGACTGCGCCTGCGCAACCGCCTCCGAAGGCAGCGACAGCATGGCGATGCCCGCAAGTGGCATTGCAAGTACGGACGCCAGCAGACTGGCACGAAGATTCAGCATCTTGAGCATCGCTCCTCTCCTGCGTCAGCTGCCCGCCGGGGCCGGTGGGCGGCCCACGCGCGCAAGCCAGAGCCCGGCAATCCGCTTCATGTAGGCATTCGCACCCGCGGCGGCGGCGGCCGCCTCGAATGCCGCCCTGGCTTCGTCGCTATGGCCGAGTTCGACAAGTGCCGCGCCCAGCAGCAAGTTGGCATCATCGAGTCGCGTGACGCCGCCCTTGCCGATTCCGAGGCGGACCAATTCCACCGCCTTGTCGAAATCGCCGGTGCTGTAGTAACCGAGGCCGACCTTGACTGCAACCTCGCCCTTGGGATTCTTTGCGGCGGCGGCGGCTTCACCCGGCAGGGTCTTGCGATCGGAGGCCACGGCCGCCTTCGCTTCCTGCAGGCTCGACTGGTTGGTGCCGGCGCTGGGGACGATGCCTTCCTTCATGCCGCGCTCGAGACCCCTGGCCGCCTCGCCCGGGCTGCCGGCGGCCATGGCCGTGTCGGCATAGCCGAGGAATCCGCCGACCGTTGCCAGCCCGCCCATGGGATCCGATATGGCAACGCGATAGGCGTTCAACATAACCGTGCGATCGTCCTTGGTCTCGGCCTGGTAGACCGCAACGATGCGGCTGTAGTACTCCTTGTTCGGATAGTACCCGACCAGCGCCTCGAGGTTGTCGAGCCGGCCATTCTGGTCCTTCAGTTCGACATAGCAGCGGTCGCGCAGCTGGAACCATGCTTCATCAGGCTTGGCGCCGCGGCTCTTCGCCACGTCGATGGCCTTGCCCAGCCACTGCGCCGCTTCACCGTAATTCGAATTCTGCAGATAGAGCTTGCCGAGAGTCTGCAATTCATCGGGCTCCGCATCCGGCGTCACATCGACGAACTGCCGGTAGTGCATCACGGTATTCGCGCGATCCTGCTTCCCGTTGTAGTAAGCGGCCAGCTGCTGGTGCATCGGTCCGATCTGTTCGGGCGTCGCGTAACCCTTCTCGAGATAGGTCTCGATCGCTTTCGAGAAACCGTCCAGGTCGCCGGTGGCCTGGGTCGCCTGCAGGCGCCAGGTCGCCAGCACCTTCATGTCGTCGGGCGTGAGCCCGGGCAAGGCATCGAGTTCGGGGAGCGCCGCGAGGACGTCCGCCCACTTCTTCTCGTTGACGAACTTCTGGACTGCGGGCGCCCTCTTGCGGAACTCGGGGCTGAAATCGGCGCCCGGCGCGGGGGCCGCTTCCGCGCCCTTCTTCTTTTTCTTCTTGCTGTCCTGCTGCGCTTCCGCCGTGGTCGTGGGCCGCGCTGCGGCGGGTGCCCCGTACTGCGCGTTCGCGATTGCGGGCAATGCAGCGGCAATCACGGCCGCCGAAACTGCCGCGAAGATCCACTGCACGCTCTTGCTCTGGTCCTTCATCATCCGCCACCTCAGGTCACTGCCCGGCGGGGCCGCCCCGCGAAGGGCGCGTTTATAACCCAAAACCCGCCCGGCTGTCTTGCCCACCCTGTTTGGTGGACTGCGGCTGTTGTGCGGGGTTCCGGCGCCAAAAACATATGCCGCGGTTCAGCCCTTGTTCAGCAGCAATCCCCCTCCAAAAAACAGGGCCCGCCGTGGCGGGCCCCGTCATGTCAGCCGGGCTGCACCGAGGCGCGTTCACTCGCCCTTGGGTCGTTCCGCGATGAAGCCCACCTTGCGCATGCCGCCCCGCTGCAGGACGTAGAGGGTATCGGCGATGTACTCGAAGTGCGCCCGCTTGTCGGCACGGATGTGAACTTCCGGCTGCGGGTCCTTGACGGCCTCCTGGAGCACGTAATTCAGCAGGGCATCCTTGTCGACCCCGTTGTCGTTCCAGTAGATGTCGCCGTCAAAGTCGATCGACAGGTTGATGTTTTCCGGTTTCGTCTCGGTCGGCTTGTTGACCTCTTTGGGCAGGTCGATCTTGACCGCATGGATCATCACCGGAACCGTGATGATCATGATGATCAGCAGCACGAGCATGACGTCGACGAGCGGAATGACGTTCGGCTCGACCATCGGCTCGCCTTCGTCCTTGCCAACCGCAATGGCCATCGGCTACTTCCCGGAGACCCGCGAACCGGCGAGCAATGCAGCCTGGACGTCGTGCGCGAAGTAATTCGCGCGTTCCATCAGGCCTTTGTTGCCACGCAGCAGGCCGTTGAAGCCGAGCACCGCAGGCACCGCGACCGCGAGACCCATCGCCGTCATAATCAGCGCCTCGCCGATCGGACCTGCGACCTTGTCCAGCGACGCCTGGCCCGCGATCGAGATGCTGATCAGCGCGTGGTAGATGCCCCACACCGTGCCGAACAGTCCCACGAACGGCGAGGTGGCGCCGACCGACGCCAGCACGACCATGCCGCTTTGCAGGCTCGACTGCAGCATTTCGGTGCGCCGCGTAATGTGCGACTCAACCCAGCTGTTGAGGTCGATCGCGCTCGTCACGTCGCGCGCCGTGGTCTTGCGATGATGCTCGACAGCCGACACGCCATCCTGCGCTATGTCGCGGAAGGGGTTGATCTTGCCCTTCAGCCTGGAGATGCCTTCCTGCATCGTCCCCGCGGAGAAGAAGCCCTTCTCGGCCTCATTGGCCGCCTTTCTGAGCGTGCGTTGATCCAGCCACTTGTTGATCATTACCAGCCATGACCAAAGCGACATCGTGATGAGGATGACGAACACGCCCTTGCCGACATAGTCGCTCTGGGTCCAGAGCGCCTGGATGCCGTAGGGGTTATCGGTCATACCGGTTTCAGCTGCCATTATCCAGTTCCTCTAACAGATGCAATTTTTTTCCGGATTCTCGCGCCCGACCTGCTCGGTGCCGCTGCTTCCCGGTCCCTGACGATTTGTGCTGCGTCAACCTTCCAGCTTGAACACGATCGGCAACGTCGCCTGCGCCTCGACGGGCTGGCCATCGCGCTTGCCCGGGTCGAATGGCAGGCGGCGGATCACGCATTCCGCGGCGCCGTCCAGCCTCTCGAACCCGCTGCTCTGCGAAACGCTCATCGCACCCGCCTTGCCGTCCGCACCGATCGATATGGTCACGACCACGCGACCCTCCTCGCTCAGGCGGCGCGACGCCGACGGGTAGCAGGCATTGATCGCCGCGGCGATGCGGTCACCACGAGCCCTGATTCTCGGCGGCGTGATCTGGACCTGGCGCGGCGGCGCCGTCTGTTGGCGCTGCGGCGCTGCCTCGCTGACGCGGGCCGTGATCGCCGAGGACGGACCCTCGAAGGCCGGCAGGTCGATCAGGGGCGGCGGCACGACCGGCGGCGGCACGTCCACCGGCGGCGGTGGCGGCGGTTCTTCCATGTTCTCCGGCGGCGGCGGCGGCGGCGGGAGCTCCATGATCGCGAAATCCTGGATCAGGTCCATGCCGCTCCGGACGAGACCCGCCCGCAAGGCCAGGAAGAACCCGAAATGAAGAATGATGATTGCGACAAAAACTGCCGCCCGCCGTGGCCCGCCTGCCGAATAGGTGTTCGCCATACCCGACCCTGTTCGTCCCCCAGTCTTTTTCGCCGGTCGCATTGGCCCGGAAACCGGGCCGCTACCCCGCCAAAATTCTTAGTCGCTGCACAATTCCGTGCGCCCGGTACCCGGCACGGCCACCTTAACGGCTGGCCGATACGACTGCAAGCGGCGGCCCCATTCCAGTCCCGCCGCTCGGGGCTTCGCTCAATCGAGCCGGAACACGATCGGCACCATGACCTCGCTCTGGACCGCACGGCCGCGGTCGCGGGCGGCATTGAATCTGAGCTTTTCGAGAACGCATTGCGCCGCAGCATCCAGGCGCGGGAAACCGGTGCTTTCGGCCAGTCGCCAGGAATCCACCTGACCGCCGGCGCCGATCGTCACGGCGAGCTTCAGCAGGCCCTCTTCGCTGGCACGGCGCGCGCCGGCCGGATAGCAGGCGCGGACCACGGCCGCAAAGTCGCGGGCCTGGCCCCGCAGGCTGGCCGGCTTGCGGACCATGGATGGGTCCGGCAACGGCAGCGCGCCATCCTGTGGACGGCCAGTAGCCGTCGGCGCGTCCGGCGCCGCATCGGTCTGCGGAAAGCTGGGAATCGTCAGGTCAGGCTTTTCAACGCGTTGGCCAAACGGCTCCACCAGCACGACTTCGTCCGGCCGCACGACCACCGGTGGCTCCGGCTTTTCAGGCAGCACCTCGATCGGCCCCGGATCGCGGGCCCCGGCCGGAACCAGCGGTACCTGGTCGTTCAGGACCAGCAGCAGAACAGCGACATGCAGCCCGAGGATGGCCGCGACCACGGCCGCCTGACGTGAACCGCCCGCCGAATAGGTATGTGTCATAAGACACCTCCGTTCAAAGGCCGGTCAGAGACACCGTAGTCCCGGTCCCGGGCGCTCGCAAGCGCTCTCGATACCTTGAACGATGGCGGCAACGGAAACGGGTCAGGTCGGGCCGAGGCTCCCGGTGCCAGCGGCCTTGCCCTCGCGCATGACGATCACGGCCACGCCAGTCAGCGTCGTGACGCCTCCGACGACCATTCGCCAATCCAACAGGTCGCCCAGAAAGAGGATGGCGAAGCCGACGCTGAACACCGGGCCCAGCACCGTAAGCGGAGCGACGCTCGAGACCGGGTAGCGGTGGATCAGGGCGAAGTAGGCCGTGTGCGCAAACAGGCTCGCGAACAGCGCCGAGTAGAGCACCGCCGCCGCACCGATGAGGTCGATGTGCCGCAGGCTGTCGACCTGGCCGTCCTCCAGCCACAACGACAGCGCCAGGAAGACCGGCAGGCTGCCCCAGGCGAGCCAGGCCTGCAGCTCCAGCGCATTCAGGTCGCGGACCCGCTTGATCGCCACCAGGCCGATTGCGCCGATGAAGGCCCCGAGCACGATCAGCGCCAGGCCCTGCCAGGACTTGAACACCACTGGATTGAATCCGAGTACGACGATGCCCGCGAATGACAGGACGATTCCAACCGAGCGCCGCCAGCGGATTCGTTCACCCAGCACGATCACCGACAGCAGGGTCGCGAACGGCACGCCGAGCTGCCCGGCGATCGCGACCGATGACATGTTTCCCGAAAGCGCCACGCCCGTGTACATGATCGCGAACTGCAGACCGCCGCTGAAGATCGCCGCGATCAGGAGCCAGCGCATTTCGCCGCGCCTGACGCGCAGCCAGGGAAGCACGACGAGCCCGACGATCAGGAAGCGCAGGAAACCGACGAACACTGGCGGAAACCGGTCGACACCCGCCTTGATCGCGACGAGGTTGAAGCCCCAGATCGCATTGATCAGCATGATCCTTGCGAAGTGCCGCTGGCTCACCTCGCTCATCGGGCGCCGATGATCAGCTCTTCCGCAGGCGCGCGCAGGTTGTAGTGCGAGCTCATCGCGTGGCCATATGCGCCGGTGTTTGCGATCAGCAGGATGTCGCCTTCGACCGTGCGCGGCAGCAGGCGGTCCTCGCCCAGCACGTCGCCGCTTTCGCAGATCGGGCCTACCACCGTGCAGCGCAATTCGGGCGGCTCGCCGAGCCGCGTCAGGTTGACGATCTCGTGATACGAGCCATAGAGCGCCGGCCGCAGCAGGGAATTCATGCCGGTCGCAACGCCGACGTACCGCACTTCGCCCTTTCCCTTCAACTGGGTCACGCGCGCCAGCAGCACGCCGCCGGCTGCGACCAGGTATCGGCCCGGTTCGATCCACAATGGAAGTACAACATGCGCGCGCCGGATCTGCCCGAGCGCCGCATCGAGTTCGTCCAGGTCCAGCGGCTGCTGGCCCGGCTGGTCCGCGACGCCGAGACCGCCACCGATATTGAGCGCCGCGACCCTGTCGAATCGCTGCGCCGCCGCGGCCAGCGCCTCGGCGGTCTCGACCCAGCTGCCGACCGCGAAATTGCCGCTGCCGGTATGCGCGTGAAGTCCCGTGATCGTCGCCCCAGCCTGCTCCGCGGCACGAATCAGCTCGTCGAGTTCAAACAGCGGCACACCGAACTTCGAATGCATGCCGGCGGTGCGGACTTTCTCGTGATGTCCGTGGCCGCGGCCGGTGTCGATGCGCACGAACAATTCAGTGCCATGGAACAGGCGCGCCCATTCACGCAAGACATAGAGGTTGTCCACGGTCACGCAGAGGCCTGAGCCGACCGCCCATTCGTATTCCGCACGCGGCGCGAAATTGGGCGTGAACAGCAGGCGTTCGCGCGCAATGCCCGGCACGGAATCGAACACGCGCTCGATCTCGCCCCGCGAAACGCATTCGAATGAAAGACCCTCGGCAGCGACCGTCCGGAGTATTTCCGGGTGCGGATTGGCCTTGACGGCATAGAAGACGCGCGACACGGATCGCATGGCGGCGACTCGCCGTGCCTGGGCGGCAATCGTCTTCAGGTCATAAACATAGGAGCTGTCGCGGTCGCCCAGCAGCCCGATGAGCGCATCCTGCGCTTCACGCCACCAGCCGCCCGGATCGGTCTCGGCGGGCTTGGTCAGATTTCGTCCGGGTCGTACTCGGACAGTTCGCGTTTCAGGCGCCGTTCGGCCAGCACGTCCTCCACCTTGCTCCAGGCGGATTGCTGCACCGGCCTGCGCTGTCCCTTGGGCCGGCGCTCGACGACGATCAGCTTGTCGAGGTCGCCATCCTGGTCGCTGCTGGCCTCCCCGAGAAACTCGTCCTCGAGGTCAAAGGACTCATCATTGCGCTCTTTCATTCGGATGAATTCCTAGCGAAATCAATGATATCCACTGGAAACCCGACAATCTTCGGGCTGCGCAATATATACGAAAAGTTGGTTTTATCAACTGCCCTGCAAATATTGCAGGTTTGGCGCTGCACCACGGCCGGGCGCCGCAGCGTCGGGCGCTCAGGAGCCCAGGATCAGCCGCCTTTGACGTCGCAGGCCTTCAGGCACTCGCTGTACTTGTCGTCGCAGGCCTTCATCTTGTCCGGGTCGCCCTGGGAATCGGACATGCATTTGTCCGATTCGGTGTCGCAGCGCTCGATGCATTTCTCTTCGGTCTGGGGCTTCGCATCTTCGGCGGATGCCGGCCACGCGACGACCAAGGCCGCAATCAATGCAGCGAACCAGCGTTTGTCAGGGAAATTCATCGAATAGCTCCAGGGGCTATGCGTGTATATAGGCCATGGCGCGCCATCACGCAATTGCCACTGCCGCCAGCATCCGCCTGCGGCGCTGAATGGCACCTGAACGGGGGCCGGCGGTCAGGCCCGGGCCTCAACCCCGGCCCTTCGGACCAGCACATGGGCCATCGGGCCCAGCGCCCGGAAACGCTCGTCCCGGGTCTGTCCGTGATGGTAGCGGTAGTAGATCTGCTGGACGATCACTGCCAGGCGGAACAGCCCGAAGACCCGGTAGAAGCGGAAGTCGCCCAACGTCACGGCGCTGGCCTGCGAGTACGCGGAAAGGACTTCGGCGCGACTCAGGGAACCCGGCAGATGCGTGGGCAGCATGCGGGTCGCCATCAGTTCCGGCCCGTCGCCCGGTTCGACCCAGTAGGCCAGCGAGCAGCCGAGATCCATCCACGGATCGCCGATGGTTGCCATCTCCCAGTCCAGTACCCCGATCAGGCGCTCGGGCTGCCGGACATCGAACACGACATTGTCCAGCTTGTAGTCGTTGTGGATCAGCGCCGCCCGGCCGGACCCCGGCGGAGTGTTCGCCGCCAGCCAATCGGTCACGCCCACCGCCTGCGGCGCGTCGTCGGTCCGCGCTGTCGCAAATCTTTCCGTCCAGCCTCGGATCTGGCGCGCGGCGTAGCCTTCGGGCTGGCCGAGATCCGCAAGTCCGAGCGCTGAGTAATCGAGCCCGTGCAATCTCGCGAGCGCTTCGATCAAGGCGAGCTGCTGCGCGCGCACCAGCGCCGGCGTCGCCGCGAGTTCGTGGGGATAGTCGCGGCGCAGGATGATGCCGCGGATCCGCTCGACCACATAGAAGGGTGCGCCGATGACCGACTCGTCGGCGCAGAAATGCAGCGGCCGCGGGCATTCGGCGAATCCCGCGTGCAGGGCCGACAGCACCCGGAACTCGCGGCCCATGTCGTGCCCGGATTTCGGCCGCGTGCCGATCGGCGGCCGGCGCAGGACCAGCTCGAGGCCGGCTGCGCTCAGCAGGTAACTGAGATTCGAGAATCCAGACGGGAACTGGCGCACGCGCAATGGCAGCATGAGCCCAGGGACATGCCCGGCCAGGTATTCCCCGAGCTTCTGCTCGTCGAGCGCCTCGCCGGCACGCACCGGCGCGGCATCGTCAACCAGGCTCATCCCGCATGGTCCCGCAGCATGCGTTTCGCGACTGCGATCTTGTGGACCTCGTCCGGTCCGTCGTAGATGCGCGCGGCGCGTTCCTCGCGGTAGAACCACGCCAGCAGCGTGTAATCGGTCATGCCGAGGCCGCCGTGCACTTGCAATGCGCGATCCACGACCCGCTGCAGCACGCCTGCGACATGGAACTTGATGATACTGATGTCGTCGCGCGCGGACTTTGCGCCGGACTGCCCGATCCGCCAGGCCGCGTGGAGCACCAGCAGGCGCGCCGCGTGGATTTCCGCGACGCTCTCGGCGATCCAGGCCCGAACGATGTCGCTGTCGCCGAGGCGGCGGCCGTCGGGATCGATCACGCGCGTCGCCGCCCGCTCGATCATCATCGCGAGCGCGCGCTCGCAGATGCCGAGCCAGCGCATGCAGTGATGGATGCGTCCGGGCCCGAGTCGGGACTGGGCGAGCCGGAAGCCGGCGCCGCGCGGGCCCAGCAGCTGGTCCGCCGGAATGCGGCAGTTCTCGAACTCGATTTCCCCGTGCGAGAAGAGATCCTCCCCCACGTGCCCCATCACGGGCGTGTTGCGTAGCAGGCGATAGCCCGGGCTGTCGGTCGGCACGAGGAACATGCTGGCCTTCTCGTGCGGCGCCCGGTCGGGGTCGGTGACAGCCATGACGATGCAGACGCCTGCACCGTCCGCGCCCGTTGTGAACCACTTGCGGCCATTCAGGATCCATCGGTCGCCCTCGAGCACTGCGCTTGTCTCGAGCATCAGCGGATTGGCGCCGCTGTTGCCCGGTTCGGTCATGCCGAAGCAGCTGCGGATCTCACCGGCAACCAGAGGCTCGAGCCAGCGTTTCTTCTGCGCCGGCGTGCCGAATTCGTGCATCAGCTCGACATTGCCGGCATCGGGCGCGTTGCAGCCAAAGACGTAGTGCGCGAACGGACAACGGCCGAGCGCTTCCGATATCAGTCCGTGCGTGACCAGGTCGAGACCGAGCCCGCCGTGTTCGTGCGGATAGATCGGCCCCCAGAGGCCGAGCTTCTTGACCTCCGCTCGCTTGCCACGCAGTACCGGCAGGAGTGGCCCGAGGCCGGACTGCAGGAACGCCGTCTCCAGCGGCACCAGCTCGCGATCGACGTACTCGCGCACCCGGTTGACGATGGACTGTTTGGTGGGCTCGAGCTGGAAATCCATGCGCAGAATCCCCGGGTCAGCGGTGCGTGATCAACTGCGTGAACGCCGGCTGCTCCAGGTGGCTCACCGCGTTCAGCGATTCGATCGTGATCGTCTCGCCGTCGAACAGCAAGCTGCTGACACCCGTGTTGAAGAATGTCAGCTTCAGGCGCAGTAGCTCCCAGTCGGCGAGGCCGAGCGCGGGTTGCATCGCGGCCGCCAGCGACCCGGCAGAACCGAACAGGACCGCAGTGCGGCCGTGCCCGGTCTCGCGCAGAAGCGTTGCAAGCGCCGCCGCGCAGCGATTCCCGAACAGCCCGAAGGGTTCCACGGAGCCCAGTTCCCCGGACGCCCAGGCCTCAAGCGCCGCGGACAGCCTGCGGTGAAAGGCGCGCCGATCGAGGGTGGCAGCGCTTCCTGGCCCAGCGCCCTGGTGGGCGGCGAGCAGCGCCAGGTGATCGTATTCCTCGATGCCGGCGAGCGACCGCACCGCGAGCGCTGCAGCGCCCTGCTCCGCCGCAGCCTGGACGAATGCCTCGGCCGATTCGCGCTGGCGCCGCAGCGTGCCGGAATAGACGAAATCCACCTGACGTCCGATCGCGCGCCAGTGGCGCGCGAGTTGCCGGCACTGGGCGATTCCAGTTTCCGTCAGCCGGTCGTAGTCATCGGTGCCGAAAGCCGCCTGTCCGTGCCGCACCAGGTAGATGCGGCTCATTCAGGCCAGCCAGCCCCCGTCCACGGTCAGGCAGCTGCCGGTGGTGAACGACGCCGCGTCCGAGACGAGATAGAGGGCGGCGCCGGCGATTTCCGCGGGCTGGGCGATGCGCCCGAGCGGCGTGAGCGACTCGGCGATCGCGCGGCGCTTCGGGTCGCTGTGAACCGCGGCAGCGAACTTCGTCTCGACGAGCCCGGGCGCCAGCGCATTGACGCGCACGCCCTTGCGGCCCCATTCGCGGGCGAGGCCCTGCGTCATGTTGACGATCGCCGCCTTGGTCATCGAATACACGGCCTGTCCGTCCATCGGCCGGAAGGCATTCACCGAAGCGACGTTGACGATCGCGCCCTTGCCCTGGGCAATCATGCGGCGGCCCGCTTCGACGGAGGCGCAGAAGAAGCCGCGGATGTTGACGTCGACGGTCTTCTGGAAGGCGCCGATCTCCATCGAGACCGCCGGTCCGAAATAAGGATTGGTTGCCGCATTGTTGACGAGGATGTCGATGCGCCCGTGCCGCGCGTCGATCTCGCGAAAGGCATTGGCGATCTGTTCGACCTCGCCGATGTGACAGGCCAGCGCCGATGCATTGCCGCCGGCCGCACGGATTTCCGCGGCGACTGCCTCGCAGCCCTCCAGCTTGCGGCTGCTGGCGACGATCGTTGCGCCGTGGCGCGCAAGCAGAAGCGCGATCGCGCGGCCGATGCCGCGGCTGGCGCCGGTCACGAGCGCCACGCGGCCGCTCAGGTCGAATGTATCTTCAGCCAAGTTGGAGATCTCCCCGGCGGCTGCCCGACGCGGCCGCCAAATCCTAGCATCCGGCGGGCCGGCAACGGCGCTGCCCGCTACAATCGGCCAGGCGCGCCAGGCGCCCCAGACGGATCCCGACATGACGATACCGCGCCGCGACCTCGATTTTCAGGTCTTCGATGTCCTGGATGCCGACGGGCTCTGCCGCCTGCCGCGCTATGCCGGCCACGATCGCCAGGTGTTCGACGGCGTCATCGACAGCGCCTACCGCATCGCCGAGGAACGCTTCGCGCCATTCGCCGCCGCCTGCGATGTCGAGGAACCGCGCGTCGTGGACGGGCGCGTCTGGATGATCCCCGCAGCGAAGCAGGCTTACGACGCCTACAACGACGCGTCCTTCACTGCCGCGACCTTCGATGCCGAGGACGGCGGCATGCAGTTGCCGCTCCTGATCGCGAAAGCCTGCTCCGCCGTATTCAGCAGTGCCAACGTTGCATTCCATTCCTATTCCACGCTGACCGCCGGCGCCGCCAACCTGCTGATCACATTCGGCAGCCAGGCCCAGCGCGAGCGACTCGCCCGCCCGATGCTGGCCGGCCGCTTCACCGGCACGATGTGCCTGTCGGAGCCGCATGCAGGTTCATCGCTGACCGACATCCGTTGCCAGGCCCTGCCCCAGCAGGACGGCAGCTACCAGCTGACCGGCAGCAAGATGTGGATCTCGGGCGGTGACCATGAACTGGCCGAGACCATCGTGCACCTCGTGCTCGCGAAGATTCCCGGCGGTCCGCCGGGCGTGCGCGGCATATCGCTGTTCGCCGTCCCGCGCAACCGCGTCAACGACGACGGCAGCGTGGGCCCGGACAACGACGTGCGCCTCGCCGGCATCAATCACAAGATGGGCTGGCGCGGCACGGTCAACTGCGTGCTGTCATTCGGGGAACAAGGGCGCTGCCGCGCGGAACTCGTCGGGCTCCCGCACCACGGCCTCGAGTACATGTTCCAGATGATGAATGCCGCGCGTCTCGGCGTCGGCATGAACGCGGTCGCGCTCGGCTACGCCGGCTACCTGCACGCGCTCGCCTATGCGCGCGAGCGGCCGCAGGGACGGCCGATTGCTGCCCGTGACCCGAAATCGCCGCCCGTGCCGATCCTGCGTCACGGCGACGTGCGCCGGATGCTGCTGGCGCAGAAGTGCTGGGTCGAAGGCGGCCTGGCGCTCGTGCTCTATTGCACGCGACTCTGCGACGAGGAGCGCTGCGAGACGGATCCGGCGAGGAAGCAGTCGCTGCATCTGCTGCTGGAACTCCTGACGCCAATTGCGAAGTCATGGCCCGCAGAGTTCTGCCTCGAGGCCAACAAGCTTGCGATCCAGGTGCACGGCGGTTATGGCTACACGCGCGACTACCCCGTCGAGCGGCTGTACCGCGACAACCGCCTCAACCACATTCACGAGGGGACTCACGGCATCCACGGGCTCGACCTGCTCGGCCGCAAGGTTCCGATGCAGGGAGGCGCCGCGATGCGCGAACTCGCCGCGCGCATCATGGAGACGATCGCGCAGGCGCGCGCCGAACCGGCGCTGGCGGAGCACGCGGCAGCGCTCGCGACAGCGCTATCGGACATCGGGAAGACGACGGAGACCCTCGTCGGCGCCATGGCGAAGGACCCGGAGCGGGCCCTCGCCAATGCGACCCTTTATCTCGACTCGCTGGGGCACGTGGTCGTCGCCTGGCGCTGGCTGGCGCAGGGACTCGCGGCGGCGCGCGCCAGGGCGGGCGCAGCCGACGGCGACTTCTACGCGGGCAAGCTCGCGGCCTGCCAGTTCTTCTTCCGCCAGGAACTGCCGCGCATCCAGCCGACGCTCGCACTGCTGCGTTCGCTGGACGACACGGCACTCGCCATCCCGGACGACGGATTCTAGGCGCTCGATTCAGCTGAGCGGGCGATGCGCGATCCCGAGGGCGCGCGCCACGGCCTCGTGCGTGATGGCGCCTTCGTGCACGTTGAGCCCCGCGGCGAAGCCCGCATCGCGCTCGAGCGCCTTGCGCCAGCCGAGATCGGCCAGCGCGCGCACATAGGGAAGCGTCGCGTTGGTCAGCGCGAAGGTCGAGGTGCGCGGCACGGCGCCCGGCATGTTGGTCACGCAATAATGGACGACGCCGTCGACGACATAGGTCGGGTCAGCATGCGTCGTCGGCTTGCTGGTCTCGAAGCAGCCACCCTGGTCGATGGAAATATCGACGAGCACTGCGCCTTTTTCCATGCGGCGCACCATGTCGCGCGTGACGAGCCTGGGTGCCGCGGCCCCGGTCACGAGCACTGCTCCGATCACGAGATCGGCCTTCGTCACCAGCCGTTCGATGGACTCGGTCGTCGAGTAGGCCGTTTCGATCGTATTGCCGAACTGGGCATCGAGCTCACGCAGCCTGCGCAGCGAGCGATCGACGATCGTCACCTGCGCGCCGAGCCCGACGGCCATCTGCGCGGCATTCGTGCCGGCGACGCCGCCGCCCAGGATCACGACCCGCGCCGGCGCCACTCCCGGCACGCCGCCGAGCAGCACGCCGAAGCCGCCATTCGCCTTCTGCAATGCCGTTGCGCCGACCTGGATGGACATGCGGCCCGCGACCTCACTCATCGGGGTCAGCAACGGCAGCGAGCGGTCCGGCACGGTCACCGTTTCATAGGCAATCGCGGTCACTCCGGATTTCACGAGCGCCTGGGCCTGCGCCGCGTCAGCGGCCAGGTGAAGGTAGGTGAACAGCACCTGCCCGCGCCGCAGCATCGCGCATTCCGGAAGTTGCGGCTCCTTGACCTTGACGACGAGTTCGGCGGCGTCAAAGACCGACTTCGCATCCGGCACGACCGCGGCCCCGGCCGCGCGATAGGCATCGTCGCTGATGCCGATGCCGGTACCTGCACCCGATTCAATCATCACCTGGTGGCCCGCGCTTGCGAGCTCGCGCACGCCGGCCGGCACCAGGCCGACGCGGTACTCATGAACCTTGATTTCCTTCGGACAACCGATCTTCACCCATCCTCCCTCAGCCACCCGCGTGGCCACCAGAATTGCCGGCGCCGGGACAGCCGGCGGCACGGGGTGCAATTATCCGCTTAGAATACCCTGCATGGCCACGGCACACGACCCCACCCGGCTTGCCGCCCATCCGGCCCAGTTGTCGCAGGCTTTCGCGCAGCAGCGCCGCGCATTCGACGCTGAACCGTTTCCGACGCTCGAAATGCGGCGCGACCGGCTCGATCGCCTGCGCCGCATGCTGCATGACAACGATGCCGCGATCCGCGACGCGATCAGCGCCGATTTCGGCAATCGCGCCCAGCAGGAAACGCTGCTGTTCGAACTGTTCACGAGTATCGATGGCATCGCTTACGCCAGGCGGCGGCTGCGCCGCTGGATGCGGACCGAGCGGCGCAGCGTCGCCTGGTGGAGCCTGCCAGGCAGCGCGCGACTGATGCGCCAGCCGCTCGGCGCGGTCGGCATCATCGTGCCGTGGAACTATCCCCTGTACCTCGCGGTCTCGCCGCTGACGGCGGCGCTCGCCGCCGGAAACCGCGCGATGCTGAAGATGTCCGAGTTCACGCCGCGCTTCGGCGCGCTGTTCGAGTCGCTGATCGCGGCGACATTCGCATCCGATGAAGTGATCGCCGTCAACGGCGACGTCGGCGTTGCGCGTGCGTTTGCCGCACTGCCGTTTGATCACCTGCTGTTCACCGGCTCGACCGGCATCGGGCGCGAGGTCATGAAAGCGGCGAGCGCAAACCTGACGCCGGTGACGCTGGAGCTCGGCGGCAAGTCGCCGGTGATCGTCGCCGGCGGATTCGACATTACCGAGGCCGCGCGCCGGATCATGTACGGCAAGCTGATCAACGCCGGCCAGACCTGCGTCGCGCCGGACTACGTTCTGGTGCCAAGACAGGACATCGACCGCTTCCTTGACGCTTGCCGCACCGCGACGCGCGAGTTCTTCCCGACCCTCTCGATCAACCCGCAGTACACGTCGATCATCAACGAGCGTCAGTTCCGCCGGCTCGCGGCGAGCGTCGAGGACGCGCGCAGCCTGGGCGCGACCATCCACGCGCTGCACCCGGACCCGACCGACACCGAGCGCCGGCGCATGACGCCGCAGGCCTTCACGGCGGTGCGCGACGACATGCGCGTGATGCAGGAGGAGATCTTCGGGCCGCTGCTGCCGATCGTCGGCTACGATTCGATCGACGACGCGATCGCCTACGTGAACGCGCGCCCGAGACCGCTCGCGCTCTATTACTTCGGCGCGCGCGGCGCCGTTCTCGACAAGGTCCTGACGCACACGATCTCCGGCGGCGTCACGGTGAACAACACGGCCTTCCACGTGATCCAGGAAGACCTGCCCTTCGGCGGAGTCGGCCCGAGCGGCATGGGCCACTATCACGGCAAGACCGGATTCGACACCTTTTCCAAGCTGAAACCGGTGTTTTACGACGGGCGCCTGAGCGGCTCGCGCTTCCTGATGCCGCCCTACGGCCGCATGTTCCGGGCCATCGTGAGGATCCTCTACCGGTGACGCCGGCCTGGGACCTGCCCTCGCCTTTCATCCATCGCGTCGCCGCGCAGGGACCGGACATCGACGCCTACGGGCATGTCAACAATTCGGTCTACCTGCGCTGGCTCGACGAAACGGCCTGGGCGCATTCCTCGGCGCTTGGCGTGACGCCGGCGCATTGCGTCACGACCCGGCGCGGCATGGTGGTCTGGCGCAGCCAGTTGCATTACCTCGCGCCGACATTTGCCGGCGATGCGCTCGAGATCGGAACCTGGCTCGTGTTCGAGGACACGCGCCTGCGCGTCGACCGCCGTTTCCAGATCCGCCGGCCGGCGGACGACCGGACACTGCTGCGCGGCCTGATCCACTACGTCTGCGTGGATCTCGACAGCGGCCGGCCGAAGCGGATGCCCGCGGAATTCGTCGACCACTACCGGCCATTGCCCGAAGTGGCCGCGGCGCTCGCCGAGGAACGCCATCGGCGCTTCGCACCCGGCGTGGAACCGCGCGAAATCTGAAACTGCTCAGGCCAGCAGCGATTGCGCGTGGTGGCGCAGGTGATCCTCGATGAAGGTCGAGATGAAGTAGTAGCCGTGGTCGTAGCCGGCGTGGCGCCGGAGCGTCAGCGGATAGCCGCTCTCGGCGCAGGCCTTCTCCAGCCGCTCGGGCAATAATTGTTTCTCGAGGTGCGGATCCGACAAACCCTGGTCCACCAGGATCGGCGGCCGCCCGGCGACCGATCGGATGCTGCGCGCAAGCTCGCTGGCGTCATGGGCGCGCCAGCGCTCCCGGTCCGGGCCGAGGTAGCCTGTGAATGCCTTCTGCCCCCAGGGACATTGCATTGGCGCCGAGATCGGGGCGAAGGCTGAAACCGAGCGATAGCGATCCGGATTCCTGAGAGCGATCGTGAGCGCCCCGTGGCCGCCCATCGAATGCCCGAAGATTCCCTGTCGCTCAGGGTCCACCGGAAAATTCGCCGCGACCAGTGCCGGCAGCTCGCGCGTGACGTAGGAGTACATCCGATAGTGCCGCGACCAGGGCGCAATCGTGGCGTCGACGTAGAAGCCGGCGGCGACGCCGAAATCCCAGTTCTCGCTGTCCCCGGGCAGCGGCACGCCGCGCGGACTCGTGTCGGGCGCGACGATGGCGAGGCCGAGCTCGGCCGCCACGCGCTGGGCGCCCGCCTTGATCATGAACGTCTCTTCCGTGCAGGTCAGCCCGGCCAGGTAATAGAGCACGGGCACCCGGCCGCCCGCCGCCTGCGGCGGCAGGAAGACGGAAAAGCGCATCGTGCAAGCCGTCTCGAGCGCGTCGTGACGATGGAAGCTGACGGCGCCGCCGAATGCGCCGTGCCGGCTGATCGTATTGCTCTCGTCGAACGCGGCTGCGACCGTCCCGGACACTCCTCAGGCCTTCAGGACGCCCTTCGCCTTGGCGGTATGCGTCGCGATCAGGTCCATCAGCGCCGGCGACAGGCAGTCGTACGGCTCGAGCTTCAGTTCCTTCAGGCGCGCGCGCACGCCGGCCATCTCGCCGGGACTGGCGCTTCCCGTCTCGATGATCGAGGAAACGAAGGCCGCGAATTCCGGAGCCGCCCAGCCCTTCTCCTTGGAGAGCTCCACGTGCACGAAGTCGAATCCGTAGAACGGGTGATTCTTGTTCTCGATGCGGCCGAACATGTGCACGCCGCAGCCCGTGCAGGCATGCCGCTGGATAGCGGCGTTCGCGTCGAGGACCTTCAGCTTGTTGCCATTGGCCGTGACCGAGAGCTTGTCGCGCCCGATGACCGCGACCACCGAAAAGACCGCGCCTTTCGGCTTCCAGCACTTGCTGCAGCCGCAGGCGTGGTTGAACGCGACGTCGCTCGCGAGCTTCACGGTAACCGGCGCGCTCGAGCAATGACAGGTGAGCGTGCCGCCCTTGAAGCCCTTCGTGCCGGCCTTGACGCCGTTGTCGACCGACGGATGAATCTTGACAGCCATGATGAGTTCCCCCTGCTGCGATTTCAGAATGTCACGACGCTGCGGATCGATTCGCCGCGATGCATCAGGTCGAATGCATCGTTGATCTTCGGCAGCGGCATCGTGTGAGTGATCAGGTCGTCGATGTTGATCTTGCCTTCCATGTACCAGTCCACGATCTTCGGCACGTCCGTGCGCCCGCGCGCGCCGCCGAAGGCCGTACCCTTCCAGACGCGCCCGGTGACGAGCTGGAAGGGACGCGTCTTGATCTCCTGTCCCGCCCCGGCGACGCCGATGATGATCGAGACGCCCCAGCCGCGGTGGCAGCATTCCAGCGCCTGGCGCATCAGGTCCACGTTGCCGACGCACTCGAAGCTGTAGTCGGCGCCGCCGTCGGTCAATGCGACCAGGTGCGCGACCAGGTCGCCCTCGACCTCCTTCGGGTTCACGAAATGCGTCATGCCGAAGCGCTCCGCGAGCGCCTTGCGCCGCGGATTGATGTCCACGCCGACGATCCTGCCGGCGCCCGCCATGCGCGCGCCCTGGATCACGTTCAGCCCGATGCCGCCCAGCCCGAACACGACCACGTTGGCGCCGGGCTCGACCTTCGCCGTGTTGATCACCGCGCCGATGCCGGTCGTCACGCCGCAGCCGATGTAGCAGACCTTGTCGAACGGCGCGTCTTCGCGGATTTTCGCGAGCGCGATCTCGGGCAGCACGGTGTAGTTCGAGAACGTCGAGCAGCCCATGTAATGATGAATCTTCTTGCCGTCGATCGAGAAGCGGCTGCTGCCGTCCGGCATCACGCCCTTGCCCTGGGTCGCGCGGATCGCGGTGCACAGATTGGTCTTGCGCGAAAGGCAGGACTTGCATTCGCGGCATTCCGGCGTGTACAGCGGGACGACGTGGTCGCCCTTCTTCAGCGTCCTGACGCCGGCACCGACATCGACGACGACGCCCGCACCCTCGTGGCCGAAGATCACCGGGAACAATCCCTCCGGATCCGCGCCCGAGCGCGTGAACTCATCCGTGTGGCAGATGCCGGTCGCCCTGATTTCGACCAGGACTTCCCCCGCCTTGGGCCCATCGAGGTCCACTTCGACGATCTCGAGCGGCTTGCCGGCCGCCCAGGCGATTGCAGCGCGCGTTTTCATTTCTTGCTCCCCCGGGGCCTAACCCATGTGCAGGCCGCCATTCAGCGAGAAATCCGCGCCGGTCGCAAATGCCGCGTCGTCGGATGCGATCCAGGCGACCACAGAGGCGATTTCCTCCGGTGTCCCGAGCCGCCCGACCGGGATTGTCGCGACGATCTTCTCGAGGACCTCGGGCTTCACCGCGCGGACCATTTCGGTGCCGATGTAGCCGGGCGACACGGTATTGACGGTCACGCCCTTGGACGCGACTTCCTGCGCGAGCGCCATCGTGAAGCCGTGGATTCCCGCCTTCGCGGTCGAATAATTGGTCTGGCCGAACTGGCCGCGCTGGCCGTTCACCGAGGAAATATTGATCACACGCCCCCACCCGCGATCCAGCATGCCGTCGATGACCTGCTTGGTCACATGGAAAAGGCTGTTGAGGTTGGTGTCAATGACCTTGTGCCAGCGCTCGAAGCTCATCTTGCGAAACGTGCCGTCGGCCGTGATGCCGGCGTTGTTTACGAGGACATCCACGGGGCCGAGCTCCTTGAGGACCTTCTCGAACGCCGCCCGCGTGGAATCCCAGTTGGCCACGTTGCCTTCCGACGCATACACGTCGCAGCCTTCCGCGCGCATGTCCGCGATCCAGGTGTCCTTGCGCTTCGATCCGGGCCCGCAGCCGGCGACCACGCGGAATCCCTCCCTGCATAGCCGCCGGGAAATCGCCGTGCCGATGCCGCCCATGCCGCCCGTCACATATGCCAGTCGCCCTTTCATGGCCCCTCCCCGTCCTTCTTGGCCGGCAGATTGAAGACCGACGGTTTCGCATTGATGTCGCGGACCTTGTCGATGATCCACGACACGATCCACCATCCAGCCAGCGCACCCACCACGATGATCCCTATTTCATAGGGGCTCATGAATCCACCTCATAACGGCGCAGGGCGGCCTTGATCGCTGCCTGCTGGCCCGGATCCCCGGCGCTCAGCCAGGATTCATGGCGCAACAGGCTGGTGAAACGGCTTCGAAAGCGTCCGCGTTCCGGTTCACCCGCCGAGCCCTCGCCAAATCCCGGCAATTCTACTTCCAATGCCCGACCGCCGCAGGCGGCCCGCATCAGGTTGGGGGCACAGGGAAGGCACAGCACGCTGATCACCGACATCCCGAACGCGGTCCTGCGCTTCAGCCCGAAGTCCGCCGCGCGCAGGACGAAGAGGCTCGCGTCCGAGATCGCGAGCAGGTAGCCGACGCCGATCGCCATCACAAAGTAGAGGTTTTCGCCCAGCAGCAGCATCGCCGGCGCCAGCACGACGACGACGATCATCAGCAACAGGCACAGGCCGCCCATTGCGCGGATCCAGCCGTCCGCCGCGGGCAGTGCCGTCACGCCGGCGGCACCGCTATCGGCGAGGCGCCAGTGCGCCAGCCACAGCATCCGGTCCGGTCGCAGGGGGTTCGGCAAGGCGGGACGGCGGCCGAGCAGCTCGATCCGCACCAGCCCGAACGACAATTGCCAGCGGCCCGGCGCCAGGCGTTCGACCAGGGCCTCGCGATGGCCGAGCAGGCGCATCGAGTCGAGCAGGTAAACGAGGACGATGCCGATCGCGAGCAGGACTTCGAGCCGGTCGTTGGTCATGCATCCTGCTGTTTCTTGCCGAACAGCTTGCGTGCCCAGGCCGCGAGCCCGGCCGCGCCGACCAGGATCAGTTTCCAGAGACCCTTGAACAGGCCGGCCTTGGTCGCAACCGCAGCGCCGCCGCCCGCGATCAGCGCAGCGAGCCCGTACTCGGCCATGTGGTCGCCTTCCTGGACGTCCGCATAGCGCTCGCCCTGCACATATTGAAAGCCCTGCAGGACATCCTTGAATTCGGCGAATGCGGCATCGAGCGTCTCAGGACCCGCGACGAGGGTCGCCGACGTAACGCCCTTGCGGCCCAGCAGTCGCGTGTTGACGTTGACGACGGGCTCGCCTTCCGACTGCGCCGCGATCGCCCATTCGAGGCGCTTCGTGCCGGTGTCATAGCGCGGCTTGAAGTGCCACCCGGTGATCTGCAGCGGAGCCCAGCCGCGTTTCTTGCGCTCGTCATTCGCCTGCTCCGTGCCTTCGCGTACCGAGTCGAGCACGGCGTCGGCATCGATCTCCTCGTCATCCTTGACGTAACCGATGTCGTCGAACTCGAACAGGCCGAACCAACGCAGGTCGTCCGGCGCGATCAGCGATTCGCGGCCATTGGACGGATTCTGGACGATCTCCTGGAATTTCGAGGTTTCCTTCGGGTGCAGGTAGAGGAAACCCTCCGGCACGTTGAGGGTCGCGTGCGTGCCGACCTTGACATCCGTGGGGCCGACGACCCAGTTGAGTTTCGCCAGCGGATTTTCCGGTTCAGTGGCTTCCGGACTGCCCGCTTGCCCGGCCGCAAGCGGCGCGCAGGCGAATGTCAGGCACAAGGCGACTGCGACAGCTCGCATCGGCGGTTCCTCCCGTGCCGATAGTCTCGCCCTGCCAATAGGCGACTGACAAGGGGTCTATACTCGCGCGACTGAAACCGGGCCAGTCAACAAGCCCGGAAATTGGGAGGAACAATGAGAAAGTCAGTCAGAGGGGCAGTTCTGCTCCAGGGGTGCTTGTTGCTGGCCGTCGCCGGACCGGTCCTCGCGGAAGACAAGCCGCCGGAAGCCTTCGTATACGGAACCTACTATGTCTGCGATGTGACTCAGCAGGAACGGTCGGACCAGATCTTCAAGGATGTCGACCAGCAGTTCTACGACGCAGCTGTTGCCGATGGCAGTATCTCCGGCTACGGTCTCTATGCGCACCAGACCGGCGGCAGGTGGCGGCGTGCAATGTTCTCGGTAGCACCCTCGATCCAGGCGCTGTTCGACTCGCAGAAGAAGATCGGCGACCAGGCCGACGCGAAGAACAAGAAGCTGGAAGACGAGTACGGCAGGATCTGCAACACGCACGACGACTACATCTGGCGGCGCGTTGCTGGCAATGCAGGCACCACTGCACCAGGCAATGCCGTTTTCTCCACGTACTACGTCTGTGACAGCCGCGAAGCTGAAGCCGATGCGATCGTCACGCAGGTCTATGCGTCCGCCTACGACAAGCTGGTCGCTGACGGCAAGCTGAAGTCCTGGGGCTGGCTGGAACACGTGGTTGGCGGCGAATTCCGGCGCCTTGCCACGATAACTGCCACCGACGTGAAGACCCTCATGGAAGTGCGCGCAAGCATCGTCGAATCGCAGGACAATGCGCTTGGCGACGCTTTCACGAATATCTGCAGTTCTCACCAGGATTACATCTGGGAAGTGAAAGCCAGCGGCAATCGCTGAGCGAACACGTACGGAGTCGGAACGAGGGCCCGGCGCAAGCCGGGCCCTTTTGTTTGGCGCTAGACTGCAATCCGTCATGCGGCTGCCTGCTCCCGTAACGTGCCTTTACGCTGCACGGGCGATCCGGGACTTTGGCGACGGATTCGTCGCCATATTGCTCGTCGTCTACCTGACCGAGCTCGGTCTCGGCGCTTTCCAGGTCGGAATCGTCGCAACGCTCGCCCTATTCGGCTCCGCGTTGATGACGCTCGGCATCGGCCTGTTCGGGGCGTCGATCGGCAGGCGACGGCTCCTGAGCCTGGCCTCGGCCCTGATGGTCGCGACCGGCCTCGCATTCGCCGCATCCAGCAGCTATGCCGTGCTGCTGCTGGTCGCTTTCGTCGGGACCATCAATCCATCGTCCGGAAGCGTCAGCATCTTCGTGCCTCTCGAACATGCACTGCTTGCAGACTCCGTGGCGGACGCACGTCGCACGCGCATGTTTGCGCTCTACGGCCTGATCGGCGCGCTCGCCGCGGCGCTCGGGTCGCTGGCATCGGCGAGCCCGGATTTCCTCGTCGGCATTGGATTGACGCGCATTGCGGCGCTCAAAACGATGTTCCTGCTCTACGCGCTCCTGGGCGTCGCCGGCGGGATCTTCTACCGGCTCGTCCCGGCCGATTCGGCACCGGTCGGGAAACCAGCAGCCTCGCCGCTTGGGCCATCGCGAAGCATCGTCTACCGGCTTGCGGCCCTCTTCAGCATCGACGCATTCGCCGGCGGATTCGCGGTCCAGTCGCTGCTCGCGCTATGGCTGTTCAACAAGTTCGGCCTGAGCCTGGCTGCGGCCGGCCTTTTCTTCTTTTGGTCCGGCGTGCTGGCCGCTTTCTCATTTCCCGCGGCGGCCTGGCTCTCACGGCGCATCGGGCTCGTGAACACGATGGTCTACACGCACATTCCCTCGAGCCTGTGCCTGATCCTCGCGGCCGTCGCCCCGAGTCTCGAGCAGGCGCTCGCGCTTCTGCTCGTGCGCGCCGCGCTGTCGCAGATGGATGTGCCCACGCGCTCCTCCTACGTAATGGCGGTCGTCACGCCGCCCGAACGACCGGCGGCGGCCAGCCTGACCTCTGTTCCGAGGAGCCTTGCGGCGGCGGCCAGTCCCGTGCTCGCCGGCGCGCTATTCGCAGCCGGAATGGAAGCCTGGCCATTCCTGATCTGCGGTGGTCTCAAGATCCTCTACGACCTCGCCCTGCTCTGGACCTTCCGGCACGTCAAACCGCCCGAGGAACGGTAGAATCCGGCCCAGCGCTCCCGGTATGGATCCATGAACGACAACGCCATCGTCGTCGAGGCCTGGAACACGGTCCTGTTCGACAAGTTCGTCCGCTTCAAGCACCTGCTGATTGCAGGACTTGCAGGCCACAGCGACGAGCTGCTCTCCCGCCGCCTATTCGGTCCCGGCGACCGGGTGCTCGACATCGGCTGCGGTTTCGGCGACAGCACGCTGAAGATCGCCGATCAAGTGGGCCCGACCGGCGAGGCAGTGGGTGTCGATTGCGCCGCGAATTTCATCCGCGTCGGCGAGCAGGAAGCGAAGGCAGCCGGCATCCGCAATGCACGCTTCTTCACCGCCGATGTCCAGGGGGACGACCTGCGCGGCCCTTATGACCACGCCTTTGCGCGCTTCGGGACCATGTTCTTCAATCTGCCGGGCGCCGCGATGCGCAACATCCGCAGCGCGCTGAAGCCCGGCGGCATGTTCGCGCAGATCGTCTGGCGCAAGCGCGAGGACAATCCCTGGCTGCACGAGGCCGAGTTGCGGGTACGCGAGATCGTACCCGTGACGTCGCACGACGAAACGGATCAGGTCCATTGCGGGCCGGGCCCGTTTTCAATGGCGGGTCCCGACATGGTCAGCTCGATGATGCGGTCCGCGGGATTCGCCGGCATCACGTTCGAGCGCTTCGATACCGGCATCTGCATCGGCCGGAACCTGGACGACGCCGTCGAGTTTGCGATGGCGCTCGGACCGGCAGGCGAAATCATGCGCCTCGCCGGCGCAGACGGCGAAAGGCTGAAGCCGCAGGTCGCGGCGGCCTTGCGCGAGACGCTGTCGCCTTACGTGCGCAAGGACGGCGTCTGGGGTCCGTCGAGCACCTGGTTCATTACTGCGTGCAATCCGGCCGGCGGCCAGTCGTAGCGCCAAAGGGAATCCAGCGCGCCCGCGCCGGTCCAACCAATCGACATTCAAACCTGATGCAAGGAATCGTCCGACATGAAATCGAGACTCCGCCCGCTCCTTGGCGCAAGCCTGTCGTTCCTGGCTGCCACGGCGGTTGCCGCGACCATGCCGCCGGCGCCTGACACGCCGAAGGGCGATGCAGCCGACGTCATCCAGGGCGTCCGTGTCGCCGACCCGTACCGCTGGCTCGAGAACTGGGACGACGCCAAGGTCCAGGCCTGGAGCGACGCCCAGAACGAGCGCACGCGCGCCTACCTCGACGTGATTCCCGGGCGCGATGCGATCAAGTCCGAGCTGACACGACTGATCACGGCGACTTCGCCGCAGTTCTACGGCCTGCAAGCGCGCGACACGCGCGTGTTCGCGCTCTATTTCGACCCGAAGTTCCAGCAGCCGATGCTGGTCGTGCTGAACGCCAGCGCCGATCCTGGCAGCAGCAGCACCCTGCTCGATCCGAACAAGCTCGATGCCAGCGGCCACACCGCGATCGACTGGTATGCCGCCTCGCCCGACGGCACGCGCGTTGCGGTGTCCCTGTCGCTGAATGGCAGCGAGGACGGCACGTTGCACGTCTATGAAGTCGCTGGCCTCAAGGAAATCGATGCGCCGATCCCGCGCGTTCAGTATCCGACCGCGGGTGGCAGCCTCGCCTGGACCGCTCGACTCGAAGGCGTTCTGGTACACGCGTTATCCCGGCGACGACGCCGCCGAAGCCGACCGCCACTTCTTCCAGCAGGTCTATTTCCACAAGATCGGCGCCGATGCGGCCGCCGATCCGATGGTGCTCGGCACCAGGGACGGCGTCCCGCGCACCGGCGAGATCTTCCTCGACAACACCGTCCGGGCTCGTGGATGTGCTGGCGTCGGTGCAGCTCGGCGACGGCGGCGAATGGCAGCACTGGGTGCTGAAGGCCGGCGGCGGATTCGTGCAGGTCGCGAAATACGAAGACCGCATCGTCGCCGCGACCATGGGCCCCGATCGCGCCCTGTACGGCATCAGCCGCAAGGACGCGCCGAATGGCAAGGTGCTGAAACTGCCGGCGCCGTATTCAGGCGGCTTCGCGGCGGCGCGCACCATCGTGCCGGAAGGCGAAACGGCAATCGTCTCGGAAGGCCAGCAACATGCGCTGGCGCTGACGGACCAGCATCTGATCGTGCGCGACATCGTCGGCGGCCCCAGCCAGGTGCGGGTCTTCGACCACGACGGCGGCCATGCCAGCCGGATCGACCTGCCGCCCGTTTCGGCGGTGGACGAGATCGAGCCGCTCGCGAGCGGAGACATGCTGTACGGCGTTTCGAGCTACACGCGGCCCCGCTACTACGCGAAGTGGGACGCCCGCACCGGCGTTTCCTCTGAAACGAAGCTGACCGTCACATCGCCGATATCGTTCGCCGACTGCGTCGTGCAGCGCGAATTCGCCGTCTCAAAGGACGGCACGCGTATTCCGGTCAACATCATCATGAAGCAGGGCGCGAAGCTCGATGGGACTCATCCCGTGCTGCTCTACGGCTATGGTGGCTATGGCGTGAACATGACGCCGGCATTCCTCGGGGCGATGCGCCGGCTGTGGATCGAGGCCGGCGGCATCTACGCCGTCGCCAACATCCGCGGCGGTGCGGAATACGGCGAGCGCTGGCATGTCCAGGGCAACCTGACCCACAAGCAGAACGTGTTCGACGATTTCGACGCCGCCGCGCAGCACATGATCGAAGCCGGCTACACGCGTCACGACCGGCTCGCATTGATGGGCGGCTCGAACGGCGGGCTCCTGATGGGCGCGATGGTCACCCAGCACCCGGCGCTCGCACGCGCCGTGGTCTCGGCCGTCGGGATCTACGACATGGTGCGCGTGGAGCTCGATCCGAACGGCTCATTCAACACGACCGAATTCGGCACGGTGCAGGATCCCGACCAGTTCCGCGCGCTGTTCGCCTATTCACCCTACCACCACGTGCGGGCGGGCACGGCCTATCCGTCAATCCTGATGATGACCGGCGCGACCGACGGCCGGGTGAACCCGCTGCATTCGCGCAAGATGGCGGCGGCGTTGCAGGCGGCGACCAGTTCCGACCGGCCGATCCTGCTGCGCACCGACCGGAAGTCCGGTCACGGGCAGGGCAGCTCGCTTGCGACCCGTATCGAGGAGCAGACCGACCAGCTCACGTTCCTGTTCGACCAGCTCGGCATGCAGTGGAGCGCCGCGCAGCCGGCGCGGGAGGCACCCGTCGCCGAATAACTTGACAGGCAAGTAAACACTTGCCTATTCTGTCGACGCGCATGGATGTTCGCACGAAGGATACCGACCTCGTTTTCAGGGCACTGGCGGATCCGAGCCGCCGCAAGCTGCTCGACCTCCTCAACGGCAGCGACTCGCAGACGCTCAGCGAACTCTGCGAGCACCTCGACATGACGCGACAGGCGGTGACGCAGCACCTGCGCGTGCTCGAAGACGCACACCTGGTCGCGACGACCTGGCGCGGCCGGGAAAAGCTGCACTTCCTCAATCCGGTGCCGCTTCAGGAAATTTACGATCGCTGGATACGCCGATTTGAAAGGCCGCGTCTGAAAGCGCTGCGCGACCTGAAGCGCCGCCTGGAAGGATCCGGCAGTGGCTAAGACATCGTTCGCCTACGCCATCTACATTGCGGCCGATGCCGACACGGTCTGGAAAGCATTGCTGGACGGCGAGTTCACCCGCCAGTACTGGGGCCACGAAAATATTTCCGACTGGCAGCCCGGCTCCGCCTGGGAGCACCGGCGCGCCGATGCAACGCACTCGCTCGTGATGTTGGGCGTCGTCCGCGAAGCCCTGCCGCCCCACCGCCTGGTCATCTCATGGGCGGTTCCCGCGGACAGAAACGACGAGTCCCGCCACAGCCGCGTCACATTCGAGATCGTGCCGACCGGCAGCATGGTCCGGCTGACGGTCACGCACGACCAGCTCGAGGACGGCTCCGACATGCAACGCAAGATATCGGGCGGTTGGCCTCGCGTGCTGTCAAGCCTCAAGTCCCTGCTCGAGACCGGCAGGGCGCTGGATACCTGGGCGGGCAGCTGACATTGCGCTTTGTCCATCTCACGAAATGGAAACCATCATGACGACCGAACACAAAGTCGTAGCTCACCAGGAATGGCTGGCTGCGCGCCGCGTCTTGCTCACCAGGGAAAAGGAATTCACGCGGCAACGCGAGGAACTGAGCCAACAGCGACGCGAGCTGCCCTGGGAGACCGTGACCAGGGAATATCGGTTTGACGGTCCTGAAGGAAAGGAGTCGCTTTCCGATCTCTTCGCGGGCCGCAGCCAACTCATCGTCTATCACTTCATGTTCGGCCCGGAATGGAAGGCGGGCTGCCCTCACTGCTCGTTCTGGGCGGACAACTTCAATGCGATCATCACGCACCTGAATCAGCGCGACGTCACCATGGTCGCCATCTCGCGCGCTCCTTACAGCAAGCTGGCCGCGTACCAGAAGCGGCTCGGATGGACATTCAAGTGGATGTCATCGGCCGAGACCTCATTCAATTTCGACTACCAGGCTTCATTCACGCCTGATGAGCTGGCGAAGAAGCAGGCGTTATACAATTTTGAAATGCAGGATCCGGGCAGTTCCGAACGGGAAGGCGTCAGCGTCTTTCTGAAGGATTCTTCCGGGCAGATATTTCACACCTACTCGACCCATGCGCGCGGCATCGACATCGTGAATACGGCATATCACTACCTGGACCTGGTGCCCAAGGGACGCGACGAGAACGGAGGTGGCCAATACTGGGTCCGGCGCCACGACGAATATGCCGGCGCGATGCCGATGGACAAGGCTTAGGAGGAATTGGTCGGAGCGCCGGGATTTGAACCCGGGACCCCTTGCACCCCATGCAAGTGCGCTACCAGACTGCGCCACGCTCCGATAGAGATGATGATAGCCGATTGAACGGCGCGGGGGATCAGCGGCGCAGCTGGCGCAGCAGTTCCTCGAGCTCGGTCCGCACCTGGCGGATCACCTGCTGGCTCAGGCTGTTGTCCTCGCGCGCCACGTCGCCGTCGAGGCGATTGCGCGCGCCGCCGATCGTGAAGCCCTCGTCGTAGAGCAGGCTCCGGATCTGGCGGATCGTGATGACGTCCTGACGCTGGTAGTAGCGGCGGTTGCCGCGGCGCTTGACGGGCTTCAGCTGCGGGAACTCCTGTTCCCAGTAGCGCAGCACGTGCGGCTTCACGCCGCACAGGTCGCTGACCTCACCGATCGTGAAGTAGCGCTTCGCGGGAATCGCCGGAAGGTCCTTGTTGTTACTTGCTTCCAGCATAAGCCTCGACCCTGGCCTTCAACTTCTGGCCGGGCCTGAATGTGACGACGCGGCGGGCGGAAATCGGGATCTCTTCGCCGGTCTTGGGATTGCGGCCGGGCCGCTGGCTCTTGTCGCGCAGGTCGAAATTGCCGAACCCGGAGAGCTTGACCTGCTCGCCGGTCGCAAGCGCCGCGCGAATTTCCTCGAAGAACAGGTCGACGAGTTCGCGTGCCTCGCGCTTGTTGAGCCCGAGCTGATTGAACAGCGCTTCGGCGATTTCGGCCTTGGTCAGAGCCATGCGGACTATCCCCGGATCGCAGCCTTCAGGTCACCCTTCACCAGCGCGACAACCGCGGCCATGACGGTATCGGCTTCGACGTCGGTAAGGGTGCGAGAAGTTTCCTGTAAAATCAAGCCTAAAGCGATACTTTTTCTACCGGCTTCTACCCCCGTCCCCCGGTACACGTCGAACACGTGAAGTTCGCGCAGCAGGCCTTTTGCGGCCAAATTAACAGTTTTCTTCAATTCGTCCAGCGTCGTCGATTCGTCGACCACGACCGCCAGATCGCGCCGGATCGCCGGGAACCGGGAAATGTCCGTAAAGACAGGTACTTCCGAGCGAAAGCTCGGGTCTATTGCAAGTTCGAACAGCCAGGGTGGATCGCGGATTTCGAGCTTTCTCGCGGTCTCCGGATGCAGCTGTCCGAGCCAGCCCACGCGCGACTTGCCGTCCATCACCGCGGCGCAGCTTCCCGGGTGCAGGCACTCGTGTGTCGCTGCGATGTAACTTATTTCCCTTGCGCGGCCCGTCAGGCCGAAGAGCGCCTCGACGTCCGACTTGAGGTCGTAGAAATCCGCGCTGCGCTTGTCGGCACCCCATTGCTCGGGGTACGCGGGGCCAGTGATCAGCCCCGCGATGCCCTGGCTCTCCGCGAGCCGGCCGTCCTGCATCTCGAACCGCGTGCCGACCTCGAACGCGCGCACACGCTCCTGCTGGCGGCGCAGATTGCCGCGGAGCACCTCGATGAGTCCCGGCCACAACGAGATCCGCATCTCTCCCAATTCTGCCGAAATCGGATTGGCGAGTACGAGCGTCTCGCGGCCCGGGAACAGCAGTCGCTGCGTGCGGGCATCCACGAAGCTGTTGGTGATCGCTTCCTGGTAGCCGCGATCTGCGAGCAGCAGCATCAGCCGCTCGCGCGAAACCGATTGCTCGGTCGCAGGCTGCGGGCGTTGCGGCAGCTTCGCGTCCTGGCGCGGGATCGCGTCGTAGCCGTGGATGCGCGCGATCTCTTCGATGAGGTCCTGCTCGATCGCGATGTCGAATCGATGACTGGGCGGAATGACGCCCATCTTGTCGCCGGCCCCCGCGACCTGCATGCCGAGGCGGCGCAGGATGTCCTCGAGATCTGAGCGCGGCACCTGGATTCCCAGCAGGCTCGCCACGCGCTCCGGCCGCAACGTCACGCTCGGACGCTTGGGCAGCTGCGTCTCGACCTGCGTCACCAGAGCCGGACCGGGCTGGCCGCCCGCGATGTCGATCAAGAGCCGCGTTGCGCGCTCGATCGCCCGCTCCTGCTGGCGCGGATCGACGCCGCGTTCGAATCGCTGCGAGGCGTCGGTCACCAGGCCGTAGCGCCGTGCGCGGCCCGCCACGGCGTCCGGCGCGAAGAAGGCGCCTTCCAGGAACACGTCCGTGGTATCGGCGGCGACGCCGCTCTTCTCACCGCCCATGATGCCAGCAAGTCCCACCGGGCCCGTCGCATCCGCGATCACGAGCGCGTCCGGGTCGAGCGCGATCTCGCGACCGTCGAGGAGGGTCAGGCGCTCGCCGCCCTTTGCCATGCGCACGTCGATGTGCGAACTGAGCCGGCGCAGGTCGTAGGCGTGCAGCGGCTGGCCGAGTTCCAGCATCACGTAATTTGTGACGTCCACGATCGGGCTGATCGGCCGCAAACCGGCACGGCGCAGCCGCTCGCGCATCCAGATCGGCGTGCCGGCCTTCGGATCGATGCCCTTGATGACGCGCCCTGCGAAACGCGGGCAAGCGGCGGGCGCCTCGAGACGCACCGCGAATTTCGCGTGGTGCACGGCGGCAACCGGTTCGATGTGGGGCGGCGTCAGTTTGCGATCGGCGATCGCTGCAACCTCGCGGGCGGCGCCGATCATCGACAGCACGTCGCCGCGATTCGGCGTCACGTTGAGCACCAGGACGGAATCGTCGAGCTTCAGCGCCTCGCGAAATGGCGCGCCGGTCACGAGCTGGGCCGGCAACTCGAGCAGGCCGTCCTGGTCCTCGGAAAGGCCGAGCTCGCGGCCCGAGCACAACATGCCCATCGATTCGACGCCGCGCAGCTTCGCGCGCCGGATCACGAGGCCGCCCGGCAGCACCGCGCCCTCGAGCGCCAGCGGCGCCTTCATGCCGACGCGCACGTTCGGCGCGCCGCAGACGATCTGCAGCGGCTCGACGCCGCCGCCTGCGACCCGGCAGACCGTTAGCTTGTCGGCGCCCGGGTGGCGCTCGACGCTCAATACCTCGCCGACCATCACGCCCGTGAATTCCGGCGCCGCCGGCTCGATGGACTCGACCTCGATGCCGCCCATGGTCAGGCGCCCGGCGAGCGTCGCCGCATCCCAGCCGGTCTCCACCCACTCGTTGAGCCATTCGAGACTGACGCGCATGTTCAGCCCCGGTTGAACTGCGCGAGGAAGCGCAGGTCGTTCTCGAAGAAGAGCCTGAGGTCGGTGACCGAGTAGCGCAGCATCGCGAGCCGCTCGATGCCCATGCCGAAGGCGTAGCCCTGCCAGCGCTCGGGATCGGCGCCGCAGGCGCGCAGCACGTTCGGGTGCACCATGCCGCAGCCCAGGATCTCGAGCCAGCCGGTCTGCTTGCAGACGCGGCAGCCTGCGCCGTCGCAGAGCACGCACTGGATGTCCACCTCGGCAGAGGGCTCGGTGAACGGGAAATAGGAGGGCCGGAAGCGCAGGCCGCGCGGCTTCTCGAAGAACTGCTCGGCGAATCCCGCCAGCACGCCCTTCAGGTTCGCGAGGCTGATGTTCTCGTCGATCACGAGGCCCTCGACCTGGTGGAACATGGGCGAATGCGTGACGTCGGAATCGCGGCGATACACGGGGCCCGGGGCGATCAGCCGGATCGGCACGCCGTCCTTCTGCATCGCGCGGATCTGCACCGGCGAGGTGTGCGTGCGCAACAGCCGGCCATCGCCGAAGTAGAAAGTGTCGTGCATCGCGCGGGCCGGATGGTCCGCGGGGATATTGAGCGCCTCGAAGTTGTAGAAGTCGTTCTCGACTTCCGGCCCCTCGGCGACCGTGAATCCGGCCTGCCGGAAGATCGCCTCGATGCGGAGCCTGCTGCGGGTCACCGGGTGCAGTCCGCCAACCGACTGGCCGCGGCCCGGCAGCGTGACGTCGATGCTGCCGGCGGCGAGATCGCGGCCGACGGCCTCACCCTCGAGCTCGGCGCGGCGGACGTCGAGCGCTGCTGCCAGCGTGTCCTTCGCTTCGTTGATCGCAGCGCCGGCGGCACGGCGCTCCGCGGGCGGCAGCTTGCCGAGCGCCTTGAGCTGCTCGGTGATGCTGCCCTTCCTGCCGAGTACGCCGACACGCACCGCATCGAGCGTCGCAAGATCGCTGCTCAATGCGATCTGGTCGAGCGTGCGCTTGATCAGCGAATCCAGGTCTTTCACCCGACCCCCTGCAGTCCGGGCGCGCGCTACTTCGCGGCCAGTGCGGCCTTCGCCTTCTCTGCGACCACGCCGAACGCGGTGATGTCGTGCACCGCGATGTCCGCGAGCGCCTTGCGGTCGATCTCGATGCCGGCCGCCTTGAGGCCCGAGATCAGGCGACTATAGGACAGCCCGAAGCTGCGGGCGGCGGCATTGATCCGCTGCACCCACAACGCGCGATAGTCGCGCTTCTTGAGCCGGCGGCCCGTGTACGCGTACTGGCCCGCCTTGATGACAGCCTGCTTCGCGACGCGGAACACCTTGCGGCGCGCGTTGTAGTAGCCCTTGGCCTTCTTCAGGACCTTCTTGTGCCGGCGTCCTGCGATGACGCCGCGCTTCACTCTTGCCATGTCACATCACTCCTGGTTTGCGTCAGACGTTGGGAAGCAGGCGCACGACACGGCCGACGTCGGTCTCATGGACCATGGTCGAGCCGCGCAGCTGGCGCTTACGCTTCTTGGTCATCTTGGTGAGGATGTGTCGGCGATTTGCCTGGCCGCGCTTGAAGCCCTTCGCAGTCTTGCGAAAACGCTTCGCCGCAGCCCGGTTGGTCTTCAACTTGGGCATCGGTCTCTCCTGTTTTCTGACCTCTTCACACCGCTTGCGCGGGCTGGAGGCGTATCGGCGGCGAGCCGCCGGTCACTTCTTCTTGGGAGCGATCACCATGGTGATCTGGCGCCCTTCCATCGAGGCGCCCTGCTCGACCGTGCCGTGCTCGGCGAGGTCGACCACGAGGCGGTCGAGGATCTTGCGCCCGATCTCCGTGTGGGCCATCTCCCGGCCGCGGAACCGCATGGTTACCTTGGCCTTGTCACCTTCGGTCAGGAAGCGGATCAGATTACGCAGCTTGACCTGGTAATCCGCCGATTCCGTTCCCGGTCGGAACTTCACTTCCTTGAGCTGGATCTGCTTCTGCTTGCGCTTCGCCGAGTGAGCCTTCTTGTTCTGCTCGAACAGGTACTTTCCGAAGTCCATGATCCGGCAGACGGGCGGCTCAGCAGTCGGCGAAACCTCCACGAGATCCAGTTCGTCAGCGAGGGCTTTCGCCAGGGCCTCGCTGCGGGTCATGACGCCGACCTGACTGCCGTCGGCGCCGATCACGCGTAACTGTGGCGCAAGGATCTCCTCGTTGCGCCTGACGCGTTTGGTTGTCGAAATACTTCAGTCCTCCAAATAACGACGGCCGCGGCTCGCCGCATCCTGGGCGATCCGAGTGGCCACCTCTTCCAGGGGCATGGCACCCAGATCCTTCCCGGAGCGCGTGCGCACGGCCAATGACCTGGACTCGACTTCCCGATCGCCTGCCACGAGCAGGTACGGGACACGCTTCAGCGTGTGCTCGCGGATTTTATAGCCCACCTTTTCGTTTCGCAAGTCAATTTCTGCGCGAAGCCCCTGATTTTTAAGGAAATCGGCGGCCTCGGTCGCGTAGGCCGCCTGCTTTTCCGAGATATTCAGGACGACCGCCTGGACCGGCGCGAGCCAGGTCGGCAGTTTGCCCGCGTGATGCTCCAGCAGGATGCCGAGGAAACGCTCGAGCGAGCCGAAGATCGCGCGATGCAGCATGACCGGCGTGCGCTTCTGGCTGTGCTCGTCCACGTAATGAGCGCCGAGCCTTTCCGGCAGGTTGAGGTCCACCTGCCAGGTGCCGCACTGCCATTCGCGGCCGATCGCGTCCTTCAGGATGAACTCGAGCTTGGGACCGTAGAAGGCGCCCTCGCCCGGGTTCAGCGTGAACTCGACGCCGGCCGCGCGCGTACCGGCCTGCAGCGCATCCTCGGCGCGCGTCCAGACGTCGTCGCCGCCGACCCGCTTCGGCGGGCGGTCCGCGAACTTCACCTTCACGTCGTCGAAGCCGAAGTCCCGGTAAATGGACATCAGCAGTTCGATGCCGCGCACGGTCTCTTCGGTGATCTGGTCTTCGGTGATGAAGATGTGCGCGTCGTCCTGCGTGAATGCGCGCACGCGCAGCAGGCCGTGCAGGGCGCCCGAGGGTTCGTAGCGATGCACCTTGCCGAATTCCGCATAGCGGATCGGCAGTTCCTTGTAGCTGTGCAGCCCCTGGCGGAACACCTGGATGTGGCCCGGGCAGTTCATCGGCTTGATGGCGTAGACGCGCTCGTCCGGCGTCTCGCGTCAGGAACATGTTCTCGCCGAACTTCTCGACGTGGCCGGACTGCACCCACAGCTCGCGATCCATGATCTCGGGCGTGTTGACTTCCTGGTAGCCGGCCGCCGTCTGGCGCTCGCGCATGTAGTTGACCAGCTGCTGGAACAGTGTCCAGCCGTCGGCATGCCAGAACACGGCGCCGGGCGCCTCTTCCTGGAAATGGAAGAGATCGAGCTCGCGTCCGATGCGCCGATGATCGCGCTTCTCGGCTTCCTCGAGCCTCAGCAGGTATTCCTTCAGCTGCTTTTCGTCGGGCCAGGCCGTGCCGTAGATCCGCTGCAACATGGCGTTCTTCGAATCGCCGCGCCAATAGGCTCCCGCGACCTTGGTCAGCTTGAAGGCGCCGAGCTTGCCCGTAGACGGCACATGCGGGCCGCGGCACAGGTCTTCCCAGTCGCCCTGCCCGTACAGCGAGATCGGCTCGCCCGTGGGGATGGCGGCGATGATCTCGGCCTTGTAGTGCTCGCCGATGGACTTGAAATGCTGGATCGCCGCTTCGCGCGACAACACGCGCCGGTGCACCGGCTGGTCGGCCTTCGCGAGCTCGTGCATCTTCGCCTCGAATTTCTCGAGGTCCTCCGGCGTGAAGGGCCGCTCGAAGGCGAAGTCGTAATAGAAACCGTCGTCGATGACCGGGCCGATCGTCACCTGCGCATTCGGGTAGATCGACTGCACCGCCTGCGCCAGAAGGTGCGCCGTCGAGTGCCGGATGATCTCGAGGCCCTCGGGGTCCTTCGACGTGACGATCCGGACCCTGGCGTCGTGGTCGATCACGTGCGACAGGTCGACCAACCTGCCGTCCACGGCACCCGCAAGGGCGGCCCGCGCCAGGCCCTTGCCGATGGCCGCCGCGACCTCGGCGACGGTCACCGGGCGGTCGAAGGGCCGCTGGCTGCCGTCAGGTAGCGTGATGATGGGCATGGCTCTGGTCGTCGAGGTTTGGTGGGCGCGACAAGGTACTGGAATGGTGCCATTCCGTCGAGGGGCCAGCCGCCCTGGTCCCTGCGAACGGGCCGATTGCGTTGTATATTCTGCACCGGTGCGCCTGCCTGCGCCCGGGCTGACCCTTCGAGGCAGCCACGGCAATGACGGGCAAGCGCGAGCCAGACCGCTGCGACGGCAGCATGAACCAAGGACTTGATCCTCCAGGACAGGTACCGATGGCCCATTACGCCCTGATTGGTGGCGGCCGGCTGGCGCGCCACATGCATCATTACTTCGGGCTGCTGAACCTGCCGGTTTCGGGCTGGGCGCGCGACCCGAAGTCCGCGCTGAATTCCCATTCGATCGACGATCCGCGGATGCGCCTGCGCGCAACGATCGATCCCGCGAGTCATGTGCTGCTGCTCGTATCCGACGCGGCGATTCCGCAGGTCGTCCAGGGATTGCCCGTTCCTGCGCGAGAAGACGCTGGTGCATTGTGCGGGTGCATTCAGTTTCCCCGGCATCGCCGGCGCCCATCCCTTGATGACGTTCGACGACTCGCTCTACGAGCTGCGCCAGTACCGGCAGGTGCCGTTCATCGTGGAGAGCGGCAGCCGCTTCGACGAGCTGTTGCCGGGCCTGCCAAACCCGCATTTCGAAATCGCGCCCCAGGACAAGGCGCGCTATCACGCGCTGTGCGTGATGGCGGGCAATTTCAGCCAGATCCTGTGGCAGGCGGCGGCCACGCGCTTCGAGGGCATGGGCCTGCGCGCCACGGCGCTCGATCCCTACCTGCGCCAGGTCGCCGAAAATTTCATTGCCGCCCGCGGAGCGGCATTGACCGGCCCGCTCAGCCGCGGCGACGGCGCGACCATCGAACGCAATCTGAAAGCACTGTCGGGCGACCGGCTGCAAGGCCTGTATCGGGCATTCCTTGACTTCCACGCGGAGGCGCAATCTTGAACATCCTGAAACTTCCTGAGCACAAGGCCGGCCACGAAAAGATCGTCATGGTGACCTGCTATGACTACACGTCGGCCCGCATCGTCGACCAGTCGGAAGTCGACATGATCCTGGTCGGCGACAGCGCTGCGATGGTGATGCACGGATTCGACACGACGCTGCCGATCGACACGGCCATGATGGCCCTGCACGTCGCTGCGGTGCGCCGCGGGGCCCCCGGCAAGTTCATCGTCGCCGACCTGCCGTTCCTTTCCTACCGCAGGTCCCTGTCCGAGACCATGCAGGCCGTCGGCGAGCTGATGCGGGCCGGTGCGCAGGCGGTGAAGCTCGAGGGCATCGCCGGCAACGAGGAGACGATTCGCCACATCGTGCAGTCCGGCGTGCCGGTGATGGGCCATATCGGCCTGACCCCGCAGTCGGTACACCAGCTCGGCGGATTCCATGTGCAGGGCGGCAACGCGAATCGACCGCGGGCGCCTCATGGCCGAGGCGCGGGAATGCGAGCGCGCGGGCTGCTTCGCGCTGGTGCTGGAATGCATGCCCGAATCGCTGGCCGCGGAAATCACCGGCGCGCTGACCATACCGACGATCGGCATCGGCGCGGGCACGGACACGGACGGCCAGGTGCTGGTCATGCACGATCTGCTCGGCCTGAACCCCGACTTCAAGCCGAAGTTCGTGCGCCGCTACCTTGATGGCAATCGCCAGTGGCTGGATGCGTTCAACCAATACGCCCGGGATGTCCGCAATGGCGCGTTTCCGGCCCGCGAGGAGCGCTACGCCGGATGAAGCTCTGTCGTTCGAATGCCGATTGGCGGGCACTGCAAGGCGCGCTCACCGCGGCACGCTCGGCCTGGTGCCGACGATGGGTGCACTGCACGCAGGGCATCTGTCGCTGGTACGGTCGAAGCCGGCAGGAAAACGCCGTGACCGTCGTCAGCATCTTCGTCAATCCGACTCAGTTCGACCAGGCGGCTGATCTCGATCGTTACCCGAGGCAGACCGGGAAGGATCTGGCGCTGCTGCAGGACGCGGGCGTCGACGCAGTGTTCCTTCCCGAAGCAGCAGAGATCTATCCCGACGATTACCGATACCGGGTCAGCGAGTCCGGCCTGAGTCTCAAGCTCTGCGGCGCGCACCGGCCGGGGCATTTCGACGGAATGCTCACGGTCGTGATGAAGCTGCTGAACATCGTGCGCCCCACTCGCGCGTATTTCGGCGAGAAGGACTACCAGCAATTGCTGCTGGTGCGCGGCATGGCGCAGGCATTCTTCCTGGACACGGAAATCATCGCCTGTCCCGTGGTACGGGAACCCGACGGGCTCGCCATGTCATCGCGCAACCAGAATCTGGACGCGGCGCAGCGCCGGCTCGCGCCTTCCCTGCACCAGGTGCTCCGCGAGTCGATGGATGCCGATCGCGCCCATGCGCAACTGCGAGCGCTGGGATTCGACGTGGACTATGTCGAGGATTTCCAGGGGCGACGGCTGGCCGCAGTACGGATCGGCGGCACGCGCCTGATCGACAACGTCGTCATTGAGGAGTCGCCATCGTGATGCTCTGCCTCGACATCGGGAACAGCCATATTTTCGGCGGCGTGTTTGCCGGCGATCAGCTGCAGATGACGTTCCGACATGCGTCAAAGTCCGGAGCATCCTCCGACGAACATGGCCTGTTCTTTCGCAGCGTACTGCGCGAGAACGGCGTCGATCCGGCAAGCATCGAACAGATCGCCATGTGCAGCGTGGTTCCGGAAGTCGACTACACGATCAGCGCCAGCTGCCGCAAGTACTTCCAGATTGCGCCGTTCATTCTGCGGGCCGGGGTCCGCACGGGTCTCAAGATCGCTTACCAGAATCCCCTCGAGGTTGGCGCCGATCGCATTGCCAACGCCATCGCCGCGGTCCACAGGCACCCGGACCAGGACCTGCTGATCATCGACATGGGCACGGCGACGACCCTGTGCGCAATCGGCCGCGGGCGCCTTTACATGGGCGGCGTGATCCTGCCCGGCCTGCGCATGTCGATGCAGGCGCTTTATTCGGGCGCGTCGAAGCTGAGCGCGGTCGAAATCGTCAGGATCGACACGACGCTCGGCCGCACGACCGCTGCCAGCATCCAGTCTGGCCTGTTCCACGGCCACCTTGGCGCCCTGCAGACCATCATTGGCAGGGTGGTTGACGAGGAATTCGGCGGCAAGCGCCCGCGTGTGCTTGCAACCGGCGGGTTTGCCTCGCTGTACGAAGACAGCGCCCTGTTCGACGAGCTGGTGCCGGACCTGGTGCTGCAGGGCCTGCGGCTGGCGCAGGCCATGAACGCGGATTGACTGCGATCCACAAATTGGTGGGCGCGACAGGGATCGAACCTGTGACCCCTACCATGTCAAGGTAGTGCTCTACCGCTGAGCTACGCGCCCGGAAAGGCGGGGAATGGTAGTGGATTCCGGAGCTTGGGTCCACATGACGCGATGTAGGTAGAACTGCGGATGGACTCGAACGCAGCGGCCGAGGATCCTCAATACGTGGTTATCTCAAGATCGCGGCCTTCGCCCCAGGATGCCGGCATGGCGGGCTTCGCCATCGAGAAGCTCCTGGTCAAAGAGGCCTACCCGCATCCCGTCGCTCACCTCCAGTTGAAGCAGACGCACGTCTCCTGGATCGTGCTGACCGGTCCGTTTGCGTACAAGATCAAGAGGCCGGTGCGCTACTCCTTCATCGATGCATCGACGCTCGAACGCCGCCATCATCTTTGCGAAGAGGAATTGCGGCTCAATCGCCGCTTTGCTCCCGACCTGTATCTCGAGGTGGTCCCGATCACGTCCGAAGACGGCCAACTGACGATCGGCGGCCGCGGTAAGCCGCTGGAATATGCCGTCAAGATGCACCAGTTCGACCCGTCCCAGGAACTCGCGACCCGGCTTGCCGGGAACGACGTGACGGTGCAGGACATCGACGATCTCGCCGCCCGCATCGCAGACTCGCATCTGCGGGCCGGCGTGGCGCCAGCGAAATCGCCCTACGGATCTTTCGAGAAACTGCGCCAGGCGATGCAGGACAACTTCGAGCTGCTTGGTGCGCACCTGAATGACGCAACCGAACTGAAGTTGCTCGAGCAGCTGGCGCGCTGGACGGACGGCAGCCTCGCGCGGCTCAGGCCATTGATCCTGCAGCGCCGGCAGTCAGGCATGGTGCGCGAATGCCACGGCGATCTTCATGCCCGCAACATCGTGCGCTGGCAGCAGCAGTGGATGCCATTCGATTGCCTGGAGTTCGATCAGGAGTTGCGCTGGATCGACGTGATCAGCGATGCCGCATTCCTGTACATGGACCTGGTGTCCCGGCATCGCGACGACCTCGCCCATGAGTTCCTGAGCCGCTACCTCGAGGAGACCGGCGACTACCAGGGACTGCGCCTCCTGCCGCTTTATGCCGCCTATCTCGCGCTGGTGCGCGCCAAGGTCGATGCACTCGATGCCGACACGGCGAGCCAGGCAGAGCGTCGCTCGCTCGAGGCGCGCCTGGCAGCGCGACTTTCGACCGCGGCAGGCTTCATGGAAAGGAAGCCGCTCGCGATCATCGTCATGAACGGCGTTTCCGGATCCGGGAAATCCTGGCTCAGCGAGCGGATCGTGGCGCAGAACCTGGCCGTGCGGATCCGGTCCGATCTCGAGCGCAAGCGGCTGGCCGGCGTCGCGCCCCTCGCCCGGCGGGTCTACGGCATCGGCGAGGGCGATTACACGGCCGCCTCGATCCAGCGCACGTACCAATGGCTTGCGGAATGCGCGGACTGCGCCATCGATGGGGGCTGCAATGTCGTCGTCGATGCGACATTCCTCGATCGCGTGCATCGCGATTCGTTCCGCGCCCTCGCCCAGCGGCGACATTGCCGGTTCCTGATCGTGTCCTGTTCGACCGACGCCGCAACGCTCGCGGCGAGAATCGACACGCGCGCGCACGGCGGCATCGATCCATCGGAAGCGACCCACGCCGTCGTCGAAAGCCAGCTCCGCTCGTGGCAGCCGCTGGCCGCCGACGAACTCCCGGACGCGGTCCAGGTCGACACCAGCCGGCTGGCATCCGCCAACGCCGGACTCGCCGAAATCAGGTCACTGCTGGCACCGTCCGGTTGCCTGGACTCGTGACAAGGTTCATTCTGCCTTCTTGGCGCCGATCTCCATGACTTCTTCGCTCGCTGCCAGCGAGTTCAAGGCCCTGCTCGACGTTGCGGTCGATGCCGTCGTGATCATCGACCATCGCGGCGTCATCGAGACATTCAACCGCGCCGCCGAAAGGCTGTTCGGCTACACGGCGGCCGAGGCGATCGGGGCCAACGTCAGCCTGCTGATGGCCGAACCCGACCGCAGCCAGCACGACCGGCATATCGAGCGCTACATCGCCAGTAACGTGCCCCACATCATCGGCATCGGGCGTGACGTCAATGCGCGCCGCAAGGACGGCGGGATCTTTCCGGTATCCCTCGCCGTCGGCCGCATCCCGGATTCCGATCCGCCGCGTTTCGTCGGGTTCATGCACGACCTGACCACCCGTCACGAGGCGTCCGAAGAGCGGCAACGGATGCAGCAACGCATGGCCCGCGTGTCGCACCTCGCGACCATGGGGGAAATGGCCGCGGCGATCGCGCATGAGATCAATCAGCCGCTGGCGGCGATTTCCAACTATGCAATCGCCTGCGAGCGGCTCCTCGAGGTTCCCGAACCGGATCTCGGCGAGGTGCACGGCGCCATGCGGCAGATCTCCGGCCAGGCGCTGCGTGCGGGTGAGATTATCCGGCGCGTCCGGAGCCTCGTGCGTCCGCACGAGCCGCACCGCGAGCTTGCCAACATCAACGAGCTGGTCAGGGGCGTGTCGGCGTTGACCGAGAGCGACGCCCGCCTGCATGGCGTGCGCCTGACGCTCGAGCTTGCAAACGAGCCGCCGCGTGCCGCCGTCGACGGCATACAGATCCAGCAAGTGCTGCTCAACCTGATCCACAATGCGATCGAAGCCCTTGCCGGCGCTGCCGATGGCGAGCGCAACGTGATCGTCCATACAGGCCGGTCCGGCGCCGACGAAATCGAAATCGCCGTGGTCGACACCGGCCCTGGCGTCGATCCGGCGATTGCACCGCGCATATTCGACGCTTTCTGCACCACCAAGCAGCAAGGGACCGGCCTCGGCCTTGCGATCAGCAGGTCCATCATCCAGGCGCATCGCGGCCGGCTGGAGTATCGCCCTGCCGCGCCGCAGGGCGCATGCTTCGTCGTCACCTTGCCAGTCACACAGGATGCCGCGCCATGAGCGGACGGGACCATTCGGCCATTGTCCACATCGTCGATGACGACGAAGCCGTCGGCAGCTCGCTGCGGCTCTTGCTGAAGTCGCGCGGGATACCGGCCGCGAGCCACGTATCGGCCGAGGATTTCCTCGCGAAATACGATCCTGAACAGCCTGGCTGCCTGGTGCTCGACGTGCGCATGCCGGGCATGAGCGGACTCGAGCTTCAGGACGAACTCAACCGGCGTGGCGCCATCATCCCGGTCATCTTCATCACCGGGCACGGAGACGTGCCGATGGCCGTGGAAGCAATGCAGCACGGTGCTGCCGACTTCCTGCAAAAGCCATTCAGGGACCAGGATCTCACGGACCGCATCCAGCAGGCGCTCGCCACCGACCACCGGAATCGCGAGCTGCTTCGCGCAAAGGACGCGATCCGGGCGCGGCTCGCCTCGCTGTCGCCCCGCGAGATGCAGGTGTTGCGGCTGGTGACGCTCGGCAAGTCGAACAAGGTAATCGCCGGCGATCTGGGCGTCAGCCAGCGCACGGTCGAAATCCACCGCGCCCACTTGATGGAAAAAATGGCCGCCTCGTCGCTGGCGCAGCTGGTGCGCATGACGATGATCGGCAACGAATGACCGCGGGACATTCGCGCGACATATACGTATTGCGGACCGGCGACGACTCCGAAAAACTGCACCCACGGCTGCAAGTCGATTCCCGCCAAGTTCGGGAAAAGGATTGCCAAAATGCAGATTCCGCTCGAGATCGCATTCCGCAACATGGAAGCTTCGCCCGCACTGGAGGCGCGAATCCGCAAACTCGCAGCGGGCCTCGAGAAATTCAGTCCGCAGATCATTCATTGCCATGTCACGATCGAGTCGCCGCACCGCCATCAGCACCAGGGGCGGCTGTTCGATGTCGCCCTGCGCATTACGGTGCCAGGCGATGAAATCGTGATTGGACGGATTGATCCGGCGGATCACGCGCACGAGGACGCTTATGTGGCGCTACGCGACGCCTTCAAGGCGGCGCGCCGGCAGCTACAGGATTACGAGAGGCGGCTCCGGCCGCAGGCCCGGAGGGCCGGTTGATGAATCACTCGGCACTCCCTGCCGCGGATGGGGCCCAATTCAGGAATCGCCTTCGCGGACGCTGGCTGGTCCTGCGCGAGGAGATCGGCAATACATTGCTGCGCGCTGACGAAGAGCGCTATGCGGATATCGCCGGCGAGGTCCACGACCTGGAGGACGAATCGCTCGCCGACCTGTTGACCGATGTCAGCCATGCCGAGGTCGCGCGCGATGTCGAGGAAGTCCGCGACATCGAGACGGCTTTGCAGCGCATTTCCGCCGGCACTTATGGCGTGTGCGTCCGGTGCGGCAATGCCATCGACCGGAAACGACTGGATGCCTACCCGACGGCAAAGCGCTGCCTGCCCTGCCAGCAATACCACGAACGCAACCTTCCCCAGTCCAGGGGACCGACGTTCTAGCTCGTCCGGGCCGGATCGGTCAGGTCAATTCGACCGATTCGCGCTGCTCCGGTACGACCGCGGGCCAGCCCAGTTCATGCTCGATTCGAAATCGCAATGCATCGGCGGGGCCCGGCTCGCCATGAGTCACGAAGACCCGGCGCGGAGCTGCGGGAAGCTGACGCATCCATGCCAGCAGTTCCTCCGCATCCGCATGCGCCGATGAAGCCTCCAGTTGGCCGATTTCCGCGCGCACTTCGTACTCCTGGCCGTGGATACGCAGGACACGGGCTCCCGCCACGAGCGCAGCGCCGCGCGTACCCGGAGCCTGGAACCCGGCGAACAGGATGAGATTGCGCGGCTCGCCGGCAAATGCCTTGAGGTGATGCAGTACCCGCCCGCCGGTCGCCATGCCGCTGGCGGACAGGATGATCATGGGGCCTGTCAGCCCGTCGAGCGCTTTCGACTGCTCGGGTGTGTTGACGAGCCGCGTATCACCGCACATGCGCGCGCACTCCGCATCGTCGAGCCGATGCTCGGCCCGAAACACGCCGTACAACTGGGTCGCGTCGATCGCCATCGGGCTGTCGAGGAAGACCGGCACGTTGCCGATCAGCCCCTGTTCCTTGAGTCGCGCGATCAGCAGCAGGAGCGCCTGGGCGCGACCGACGGCGAATGTCGGGATGACGACCACGCCGCCGCGGGCAAGTCCCCGCTTGAGCCATTGCAGCAGTTCCGTCTGCGCATCGACCGCAGGATGCCGCCGATCGCCGTACGTGGATTCGATGACGAGATAGTCGCTCGGCGCCGGAGCGGCCGGCGCTTTCATCAGTGCATCGTCAGGTCGGCCGAGGTCGCCGCTGAACGTAATCGAAACGCCCTCATGCTCCAGGCGGGCAAACGTCGCGCCGAGTATGTGCCCGGCCGTCCGCAGTTCGGCAGTCACGCCATTCACCAGTTGCCATCGCACATCGGTCTTGACGGCCCGGAACTGCTTCAAGCAGGCCTCGGCGTCCTCCATCGTATAGAGCGGGAGCGCCGGTTTGTGCTTCGAAAATCCGTGGCGGTTCGCGAACTGCGCGTCTTCTTCCAGCAAATGCGCGCTGTCCGGCAGGAGTATGCGGCACAGTTCTAGCGTCGCCGCCGTGCAGAACACGGATCCCGCAAAGCCCTGCTTGACGAGCCGCGGGAGATACCCGCTATGGTCGATGTGCGCGTGCGTCAGGAGCACTGCGTCGAGTGTCGCCGGATCGAACGGAGGTGGCGCCCAGTTTCGCTCGCGCAGCTGCTTGTATCCCTGGAACAAACCGCAGTCAATCAACAGACGGCGCTCGCCGGTGTCGAGCAGGTATCGCGACCCCGTCACCGTCCCCACGGCTCCCAGGAATGTCAGCCGCAGGCCCACGGCATCGCTCCAATTCCCCCCGGCGGGGCTGTAGGTAATTGTCCCGATGGTGTCTCGGTTGACCCATGATAGCTTGACATCATGTTTTGGCGGCTGCGGCATTCGGCCAAAAGGAGGTTGGCGTGGCGCATCGATACTTCAAGTCCATTCTCGTCGGCATCGAGAGTCCGGCAGAACGCCGCCAGTTGGCGCTGCGCAGGGCCGCGCAACTCGCGCACCAGACCGGCGCGAAGCTGACACTGTTCCACAGCGCCTTCAGTCCCTATGCCACGGGGCGGACTTTCGACCGCGGGATGGTCGACAGGGCGGTCGGCAGAGACCGTCGCCGAGCGGCGCGCCGCACTGGAGAAACTGGCCGCGCCGTTGCGGCGCAAAGGCCTGAAGGTCACGATCAGGGTCGCTTGGGACTATCCGGCATACGAAGCGATCGTGCGCGAGACGCTGCGCGCAAAGCCGGACCTCGTCGTCGCCGAGAGCCGCCGCCGTGCGTTCGGCGCGCGCCTGTTCCTGACCAACAATGACTGGCAGCTCATCAGGCTCTGTCCCGCGCCGCTCCTGTTCGTCAAGCAGGACCGGGCGTGGGGGAAGGCACGCGTCCTTGCCGCAATCGATCCAATGCATGCCAATGACAAGCCGGCCCGCCTGGACCGGCGGATCCTGGAAATCTCGCAGGCAATCGCGACCGGCTACTCCGGGAGACTCGATGCCGTGCATGCCTACCTGCCCCTGTCCTATTTCGTGCCGGGCGGCCTCGGGGAATCCATCGCCGTACCGGTCGACCCCACGATCGAGCAGCGGCATGAGCGCGATGCGAAACGCGCCCTTGCGCGAAGCGTTGCGCGATTCGACCTGCCGCAAGGCCGGCTGCATCTCGTGGCAGGCGTTGCGGAAGACGTCTTGCCGGATCTCGCGCGCAGACTGCATTGCGATGTGCTCGCGATGGGAGCCGTGTCGCGACGGGGTGTCGACCGCCTGATCATCGGCAGCACGGCCGAACGGACACTGGATCACGCGCCCTGTGACGTGCTGATCGTCAAGCCGCAGCGTTTCAGGACGACCGTACCCCGACGCTCATCCCCGCCCCATCTGCAGTTGCCCCCGATCTTCTGAAGCGCGATGCCTGCGGCAGTTGCAAGGCGGCAGCCGTGATTTACATGGATCGGGAGCAGGCGGGACGCAAGCTGGCAAAAAGCCTGCACGCGTACGCGGGACGCAAGGATGTGATGGTGCTCGGGCTACCACGCGGCGGCGTGCCCGTCGCCGCTCAAGTCGCCCGGGCGCTGGCGGCGCCTCTCGACGTGCTGGTGGTCCGGAAACTCGGGCTGCCGTGGCAGCCTGAGTTCGCGGCCGGTGCGATCGCATCCGGCGGCGTCCTGATCATGAATCCTGCGGCACGGGCGGACCTTCCGGACCTCGAGGAGATCCTGCTCCCGGTGACCCGGAAGGAACGCGATGAACTGCGACGGCGCGAGACGCAGTACCGGGGCCACCGGCCACCACTCGATGTTCGAAATCAAGTCGCAATCGTAGTTGACGACGGAATTGCCACCGGATCGACGATGGAGGCGGCCGTGCTGGCATTGCGCGCCATGCAGGCCCGCTCGATCGTGGTCGCCGTACCGGTCGCGCCGCGAGAGGCAATCCAGCGCCTTGCCGCCATCGCCGATCAGATCGTCTGCCTGCAGCAACCTCCGCATTTCATTGCCGTGGGCCAATGGTACGAAGACTTTCCGCAATTGGGCGACCAGGAAGTCATCAGCCTGCTGGCAACCCATGCCGGCGCGGTAGCGGAAACTACAGGAACGTAGCGCGGAGCAGCCGCTGCACTTCCGCAAGGCTCCGCGTGTTCAGCACGTCCCGGGCCCTCAGCCAGCCGCGGCGCGCCTGCACGACCCCGAAACCCAGGTTGCCGAACTGAACACCGGCGTGCGCATCGCTCGCGATGCTGACCAGGACGCCCTGCTCCCGAGCCAGCCTGCAATTCGCGTCATCCAGGTCGAGCCGCTCTGGCATTCCGTTGAGCTCCAGGTAGCAGGGCCGCGATTTCGCCGCCGTGCAGATCCGCTCCATGTCCAGTTCGATCGGACGCCGCTCGCCGATCAGCCGTCCGCTCGGATGGCCAAGGATGCTGAAGGATCGATGCTCCATGGCGCGCAGCACACGCCGCGTCTGGTTCTGTCCGCTCAGGTCGAAATGGCTGTGGACGGAAGCAACGACGACATCCATGTCGGCGAGTACCGCGTCCGGAAGCGCGAGACCGCCGTCCTCGAGAATGTCCACCTCGACGCCCTTCAGCAACGTGATGCCCTTCAGCCCTTCGTTGAGCCTGTCGATTGCTTCCATCTGCCGCCTCAGGCGACGCACATCAAGGCCGTGCACGATACCCAGGTACTTCGAGTGGTCGGTAATCGCAAGGTATTGCAGACCGGCGGCCCTGGCGGCGCCGGCCATGGCTTCGAGGCTCTCGCGGCCGTCGGATGCGTCGGTATGTGAGTGCAGATCCCCGCAAAGAACCTGGCGCGTGACCAGTTCCGGCAGCTTTCCCGTGCGGGCCAGCTCGATTTCGCCGAGGTCTTCGCGCATTTCCGGGTCGATCCACGGCAGGCCGACCGCGGCAAACACCGATTCCTCGGTATCACCGGCGACGCACTTGCTGCCGCGAAACACGCCGTACTCATTTATCTTGAGCCCGCGTCCGCGGGCCATGAGCCGGACGTGGATGTTGTGCGCCTTGCTGCCGGTGAAGTAGTAAAGCGCCGCGCCGAAGCGGTCGGGCGTCGTGATCCGCACATCGACCTGCAAGCCAGCGCGCAAGCGGACGGTCACGCGCCGCGGACCCGATGCCATCCATTCCTCGATGTCGCCGTATTGGCGCAGCGCGCGCGTCACGGGCGCGGCATCGGCGGCGCTGACCAGCAGGTCGATGTCACCCACCGTGTCGCGGCCGCGACGGTAACTTCCTGCAATGATCACCTGCAGGACGCCGGGCACGGCGCGCAGCTGCGCGGCAAGCGGCTCGGCCTGCTGTGCCGCGAGCGAGCGCAGCCAGCGCGTCTTCTTCTGCCGGGCCGCCTTGAGTTCGCGCTCGATCTTTGCCACGAGGCCAGGGCCGAATCCCGGGACCCTGGAAATCTTCCCGGTCCTGATTGCGCGCTCCAGATCCCTGCGGCTGCGCACCTTGAGCCGCGCATGGACCGCCTGCACGCGCTTCGGCCCGAAGCCCGGAATGCGCAGCAGCTCCAGCAGGCCGCGGGGCACCTGCTTCCGCAGGCGCAGGAGCGCCTTGCATCGTCCCGTCTTCACGATCTCGATGATCTTGGCGCCCAGGTCCTCGCCGATCCCGGGAAGTGCGTCGAGAGCCGCGATCGGATCGGCGCTCTCGCGTACCCGGTCGCTCATCTGCCGCTGCTGGCCGCGGATGTACTGAGCTGCGCGCTGGTAGGCACGGATCCGGAACGGGTTCTCGTTCCTCAAGGCGAGGAGATCCGCAATCTCGTCGAAGATCCGCGCGATTTCCTCGTTCTGCACAGGCATCGGCCCGGGCTCCTCGGTACATCTACTTATTGACCGCCGCGCGCCTGGTCCTAAGCTTAGTCCTGCTCGGCAGCCATAGCACTGTCGTCAGTCAAAGGAGTGAATCATGAACCTCGTACGCTGGGAACCATTCAAGGGAACAGATGAGCTTCTTCGGAATCTCTCCGCTCCGGTGTTCGGCAGGTGGCCGCAATTCCTCGGCGAGACCGAAGGAATGAAGTTTGACTGGTCGCCGGTCGTCGACATCAAGGAAACGGAAGGCGAGTATCTGCTGAATGCGGAGCTTCCGGGCGTGAAGAAGGAAGACATCAAGATCAGCCTCGACGAAGGCGTGCTCACGCTCGAGGGCGAGCGCCGGGTTGAGAAAGAGGAAAAGGGCGAGAAGACCCATCGCGTCGAGCGCTTCTACGGCAATTTCTGCCGCAGCTTCACATTGCCGGAATATGCCGACGCCAGCGCCATCCGCGCCGAAAGCAAGGAAGGCGTGCTGCAGGTCCACATTCCGAAGATGAAGATCGAAAAGCGGAAGGCCGTCGAGATCAAGATCGCGTAACGGCCCATGCAAGCGCGGCGCCGGACGCCCGTCACGGTCCGGCGCCGCTCTATTCGCCCCGCCCGGTTGCGGGAGCCTATCCTGCCTGGCGATCCGCCTCAGCGCCCAGCGTCGCGTGCCGCAGCGCCGTAATCTCGTCGCGCACGGTCGCCGCCTTTTCGAATTCCAGGTTGCGGGCGAGCCGGAACATCTCCTGCTCCATCTTGCGGATCTGCTGCATCGCCTGCTCCGGCGTCAGCCGTACGACATTGCGGCGTCCGCCATCACGTCCCGGCACGACGCGCGCACCTTCCATGATGTCCTTGACAGACTTGATGATCGACTTCGGCACGATGCCGTGTTCCATGTTGTAGGCAATCTGCTTCGTGCGCCGCCGGTTCATCTCGGCGATCGCGCGCTCCATCGACCCCGTCATGCGATCGGCATAGAGGATCGCCGAGCCGTGTTCATTGCGCGCCGCGCGACCGACGGTCTGGATCAGCGAGCCCTCGGAGCGCAGGAACCCCTCCTTGTCCGCATCCAGGATCGCGACCAGCGACACTTCCGGCAGATCCAGCCCCTCGCGCAGCAGGTTGATGCCGACCAGCACGTCGAACTTCGCGAGGCGCAGGTCGCGGATGATCTCGACGCGCTCGACGGTCTCGATGTCGGAATGCAGGTAACGCACCTTGACGCCGTGCTCCTCCAGGTAGTCCGTGAGGTCTTCGGCCATCCGCTTGGTCAGGGTCGTCACCAGCACGCGTTCCTGGCGCGCGGCCCGCAGCCGGATCTCCGACAGCAGGTCGTCCACCTGCGTCGCGACCGGCCGCACCTCGACCACCGGGTCCACAAGTCCGGTCGGGCGCGCGACCTGCTCGACCACCTGGCCTGACTTCTCCAGTTCGCGCTGCGCCGGCGTCGCTGAGACGTAGATCGTCTGCGGCTGGATGCTCTCGAACTCGTCGAAGCGCAGCGGCCGGTTGTCGAGCGCCGATGGCAGCCGGAAGCCGTACTCGACCAGCGTCTCCTTGCGCGAACGATCGCCGCGATACATGCCCTGCAGCTGAGGGATCGTGACATGACTCTCGTCGATGATCAGCAGCGAGTTCCGCGGCAGGTAGTCGAACAGGCAGGGTGGCGGCTCACCCGGTGCCCGGCCCGACAGGTAGCGCGAATAGTTCTCGATGCCGGCGCAATAACCGAGTTCGCTGATCATCTCGAGATCGAACAGCGTGCGTTGCTCGAGCCGCTGCGCTTCCAGCAGCTTGTCCGCAGCGCGCAATTCGGCGAGCCGCGCCCGCAGCTCCACCTTGATCTCGTCGATGGCGGCGAGCAGGCGCTCGCGCGGCGTCACGTAATGGGTGGACGGAAATACCGTGAGACGCGGGACCTTGCGCACCACCTCGCCGGTCAGCGGGTCGAAGTACGCCAGCGACGTGATCTCCTCGTCGAAGAACTCCACGCGCACGGCGTCGCGCTCGGATTCGGCCGGGAAGATGTCCACGACGTCGCCCCGTACGCGGAAGGTTCCCTGGCGCAGGTCCACTTCGTTGCGCGTGTACTGCATGTCGGCGAGCCGCCGCAGCAGCTGGCGCTGGTCCGTGCGGTCGCCACGCACCAGGTGCAATACCATCTTGAGGTAGGCCTCGGGGTCGCCGAGGCCGTAGATCGCGGACACCGTCGCGACGATGATCGAGTCCGGACGCTCGAGCAGCGCCTTGGTCGCCGAGAGCCGCATCTGCTCGATGTGCTCGTTGATCGAGGCGTCTTTCTCGATGTAGGTGTCTGAGGCCGGGACGTAGGCTTCCGGCTGGTAGTAGTCGTAGTACGAAACGAAATATTCCACCGAGTTGTGCGGGAAGTATTCCTTGAATTCGCCGTAGAGCTGCGCGGCGAGCGTCTTGTTGTGGGCCAGCACCAGTGTGGGGCGCTGCAGTGTCTGGATGACATTGGCGATCGTGAAGGTCTTGCCCGAGCCCGTCACGCCGAGCAGCGTCTGGTGCGCGAGTCCCGATTCCAGACCATCCACGAGCGCAGCGATAGCAGCCGGCTGGTCTCCCGCCGGCTGATAGTCCGCCTGCAGTTCAAAGGGTCGCGGCTCGCTCAACAGTCTTCCTCATTGCAACGCAAAATGCCTTCCCGTACCTTAGCCGGGAATCCGGCCACACGGTACCCCATCGTGACAATCCGAGTCGCCCAACGCGTCCAGCGAATCAAGCCCTCGCCCACGCTCGCCGTCACGGCGCGCGCCGCACGACTGAAGGCCGAAGGCAAGGACATCATCGGCCTGGGCGCCGGTGAACCCGATTTCGACACGCCGGCGCATATCGGCGATGCCGCCGTTGCGGCCATCCGTGGCGGCCACACGCGCTACACGAATGTCGAGGGCACGAATGAACTGAGGGACGCGATCATCGGCAAGTTCCGCCGCGACAACGGCCTCGACTACCAGCGCAACCAGATCCTGGTCTCCAGTGGTGCCAAGCAGACCGTTTTCAATGTCTGTTGTGCGCTCCTGAATGCCGGCGACGAGGCGATCATTCCCGCGCCCTACTGGGTTTCCTATCCGGACATGGTGCTGATCGCCGACGGCACGCCCGTGCCGGTATTCGCGGGCGCGAAACAGGGATTCAAGATCACGCCGGCGCAGCTCGCCGCGGCGATCACGCCGCGCACGCGGCTCTTCATTCTCAACAGTCCTTCCAATCCGACCGGTGCTGCGTACTCGCGTGCCGAACTCGTGGCATTCGGAGCGGTGTTCAGGAAGCACCCGGACATCGTCATTGCCACCGACGACATGTACGAGCACATCTGGTGGGGACCGGAGCCCTTCTGCAGCTTCGCGACCGCCTGTCCCGACCTCTATGACCGCACGGTCACCATCAATGGCGTCTCCAAGAGCTACGCGATGACGGGCTGGCGCCTCGGCTACTGCGGCGGACCCGCGGAACTCATCGCCGCGATGGCCACCATCCAGGGGCAGAGCACGTCGAATGCCTCGTCCATCTCGCAGAAAGCGGCGACGGCCGCCATCAACGGCCCGCAGGACTGCGTTGCTGAGTTCAACCGCGCCTTCAAGGCGCGTCACGACCTCGTCGTCGCGGGCCTGAATGCGCTGCCGGGAATTTCCTGCCTGCCGGGCTGGGGCACGTTCTATGCCTTCCCGAATGTCGAGCAGGCGATGCGCATGACAGGCGCCGCGGACGACAACGCCTTCGCGGAGTTCCTGATCAACGAGGCCGGCGTCGCAGTCGTGCCGGGCTCGCCATTCGGCGCGCCCGGGCATATTCGCCTGTCATTCGCCTGCTCCGAAGAGACGCTCAAGGATGCGCTCGGCCGCATGCAGCGCGCCTTGTCCGGCGCGCTCGCCCGCAAGCGCGCCTGATCCGCGACGACGGCCGGAAATCCCGGTCGTTTTGTTGACTTGGGCACGGCCTTGGCCGACAATCCCGCGCCCTGAAAAACCGGTTCCCCGATAGCTCAGTCGGTAGAGCAACGGACTGTTAATCCGTGGGTCGTTGGTTCGAGTCCAACTCGGGGAGCCATTTCTGATTCTCGCGTGGTTCCGGTGCTGCCAAGTGAAGACTGCGGTGCCGGCCGTCACTCAAGTCAAGTCAAGGGCATCACATGAGCGTGCAGGCACCCAACGCCGAACGGCAGATCTGGATCTACACCCAGATGCTGCGCATTCGCGAATTCGAAGAACGCGTGAAGCGCACCTTCACCGAGCATCCCGGCGCGATTCGCGGCCATACGCACCTCGCCGATGGCGCCGAGGCCTCGATCGTCGGCTCGCTGTGCCACTTCCGCAACGGTGACGCGGCCCTTGCCACCTATCGTTGCCACGGATATCCACTGGTTCTCGGCAGCGACCCAAAGGCGATGATGGCCGAGATTTACGGCCGCGTGGACGGCCTGTGCAAGGGACTCGGCGGGTCGATGCATCTCACCGACGTCAAGCGAGGTTTCCTCGGCACCTCAGGGATTGTCGGCGCCGGAATTCCCCACGCGGCGGGCGTTGCCTGGGCAGCGCAGATCCGCAAGCAGGGCGAAGTCGTGTACTGCTTCTTCGGGGACGGCGCATCGAAACAGGGTGCTTTCCACGAGACGCTCAACATCGCCTCCCTGTGGAAACTGCCGGTGATCTTCGTGATGGAGAATAACGGCTATAACGTCGTGACGACCACCGCGCAGGAGGACGCGAATGCCGCGAACGGTGAGCCGCTCGCCGTCAAAGCGAAGGCGTACGCGATGCCAGGCGTCACGGTCGACGGGACTGATCCGCTGGCTGTGCACGCTGCCGTCGGCACCGCAGTCGAGCGCGCGCGCGCCGGCGCCGGCCCGACGCTGGTTGAATCGAAGGTCTACCGGCTTTCGGCGCACGGCAACATCATTGCGCCGCCCGGCGTGCCGCTGCACTACCCGGAGCACGAGGCGATCACGGTATTCGGCAAGCGCGAGGAGTACGAGGCGGCGCTGCGTGGCGACCCGGTGCCGCGCTTTCGCGCCACTCTGGTCAAGGGTGGAGTACTGAGCGCTGCCCAGGCCGACGCGCTGGTCGCGCAAGTCGCGAAGGAGATGGAAGCGGCGGTGACCTTCGCCGTCAACAGTCCGTTCCCCAAGCTCGAGTCTGCACTCGATAACGTCTACGCCTGAGCCGGAGCGATATATATGGCGCAGCTACCCTTTATCGCCGCCATCGACGCCGGCATTCATCAGGAGATGCGGCGCGACCCGAGCGTTCTCTACTTTGGCCAGAACATGGCGACCACCGAGAACCACGAGTTTGTCGCCGCCTACGGGCATGAGCGCGTGCGCGTGACGCCCATTTCGGAGACGGCAGAAATCGGCATCGCCATCGGTGCCGCGATGGCGGGCCTGCGCCCGGTGGTTGAGCTCTACATGGCCGAGTTCATGCTCGTGGCCATGGATCAGGTCGTCAACGAAGCACCCCGGTTCCGGTACATGTCCGGGGGACAGGTGAAAGTGCCGCTCGTGCTCAAGGCGGGTTTCGGCTTCGCCTGTGGTTGGGCCGGCCAGCACACCGGGTCGCTGACCGCGCTGTTCATGGGAGTCCCGGGCCTCAAGGTCGTCGTACCCTCGACCGCGGCTGACGCCAAAGGGCTGATGGCCACGGCCATCCGCGATGACAATCCGGTGGTCTTCCTGCATCACTACCTGCTCACGCTCGAACCTGGCGAGGTGCCGGATGGCGAGTACCTGGTGCCGTTTGGCAAGGCCGAGATTCGCCGCCCGGGCGGCGACGTCACGATCGTTGCCACCGGCTGGATGGTGCCGCGCGCGCTTGCCGCGGCCAGGAAGCTGGCGGAAGAAGGGATCCAGGCCGAAGTGATCGACCCGCGCACCGTTGCGCCGCTCGACCTGGAGACGATCCTCAAATCGGTCGCCAAGACCGGGCATCTGGTACTCGTCGATCAGGCGCCGCGCCACGCGACGGTGGCCGGCATTATTGCGGGCGATGTCGCCGAGCACGGTTTCTCGTCCCTGAAAGCACCGATCGTGCAGGTCACCGCGCGTGACGCAACGGTGCCCTACAGCGAGCCGCTCGAGGCTTATGTGATCCCCGACGAGGAAAGGATCATCGCCGCGGCCCGCAAGGTACTGCAGGGCCGGCGCTGACTGTCGACAGCCGGCGCAAACTACTCCAGACGCCAGTCGCGGCCCTCGAGTATCGCGACCAGGCGCGCGAGGAACTGCGAGGCGAGACGGCCGTCGGCAAGGCGATGATCCACAGTCAGCGTGAGATCCGAGAGTGGGCGAATGACGATGACCCCCTCCCGCGCGACGACGCAATCGCGCCGTCGGCCGACGGCGAGAATCGCCGCTTGCGGTGGATTGATGAGCGCGGTGAAGCGGTCTGGCCCCTGCCCGCCAAGATTCGAGATGCTGAACGTGGCTCCATCAACTTCCTCGCGCTTTAGTCGGCCCTTGAGACTGCGCTCGACGCCGTCCTGGCGACGGCGCGCAATTTCGGTGAGCGCCAGGCGCTCGACATCATGAATGACGGGAACCAGCAGGCCGTTGTCGACCGCAACCACCATGCCAATGTGCGCTCCGTTCGCCGGAATGACGCGGGCATCGGGCGATCCCGGGTCACCCGAGAAGGTGGCGTTCAACGCCGGAAACTCGATGAGCGCTCGGGCGACGGCCTGCAGCAGGAAATCATTCACCGATAGTTTGGGTGACCCCTCCGGCAGTCTCGCAGAGAACTCGCCACGCAGCGCCTGCAGCACGGTCCAATCGACCGAGCGAGTGACCGTAAACTGTGGAATGGTGGCGTTGCTCAGGGTCATGGCTCGCGCCAGCGCGCGACGCATCGGGGCAAGTGACTGCGCAGCGGGCGCGGCCGCGCGCGGCGGGCCGATCGCTCGTTGCACATCATCCAGCTGAATGCGTCCACCCGGTCCGCTGCCGGCTATTGCGTCCAGAGCGATGCCGCGTTCGGCAGCGAGTTTGCGGGCGACGGGGGTACTGCGGATGCGCTCGCCGTCGCGTGGCGCGGCTGCCGAAGCAAGCACACCCTGAGCCTCGGCAGACTCAATCCAGGCGACCTGATCGCCGACCGTCGCCTGCTGATCGACCTGCACCAGGATCTGCACCAGCCGCCCGGTAACAACCGCCTCGATTTCAACGACCGATTTCTCGGTTTCGACTTCAAGCAGCGGTTCACCTGCAGTCACGCTGTCGCCCACATTCTTGAACCAGCGGACGACCTTGACTGCCTCCATCACGAGGCCAATCTTTGGAATTTCCTGCGCAACCCTGGCCACTGACACTACTCCCGTGTTCTATCCGGCCAGACCCATGAGCTGGCGCACGGCACGCACCAGCTCTGCGCTGCCGGGGAGCAGCGCGCGCTCGAGCTCCGGAGCGAAGGGAATCGGTGCGAAGCCGCAGCCCACGCGCAGGACCTGCGCGTCCAGTTCGTCGAAGAGCTCCTCGCCGATGCGGGCAGCGATTTCGGCGCCTACACCACCACTTCGCACCGCCTCATGCGCAATCAACGCGCGATGAGTCTTCGATACGGACGCCGCGATCGTCGCCATATCGAGTGGCACCAGCGTCCGCAGGTCGATGACTTCAACCGAGATGCCCCCGTCCGCCAGGTCCTGCGCGGCCTGCAATGCCGTTTGCACCATGGCCGAATACGCGATCAGGGTGACATCGGTCCCCGGCCTGGCGATCCGCGCCGTGCCGATTTGCGGCAATTCCGCATCCTCGTCCAACTCCTCTTTCATCGTGTACAGCCGCTTGTGCTCGATGAAGAGCACCGGCTCGCCGAGCCGGATCGCGCTTTTCAGCAGGCCATAAGCCTCGGCGGGTGTTGCCGGCGCGACCACGACCAACCCTGGCACGTGGGTGAACCAGGCTTCGAGACTCTGCGAGTGTTGCGCGGCGGCTCCGCCGGCGGCGCCCGCCTGCGTGCGTACCACCATGGGCACCGCGAGCTGGCCACCCGACATGTAGCGGTACTTCGCGGTCTGATTCACCAGGCAATCCATTGCCAGCGTGGCGAAATCGATGAACATGATTTCGAGCACGGGCCTGAGACCGCACAGTGCGGCGCCAGTGGCGAGCCCGGTGATGGCCGCTTCGCTGATCGGCGTATTGCGCACGCGTGTAGCGCCGTGCTTCTGCGCCAGGCCGCGGGTGACGCCGAACGCGCCGCCGGCCGCAACGTCCTCGCCCAGCAGATGCACCGCAGCGTCGCGCGTCAATTCCTCGTCGAGCGCCCGGCGCAGGATCTCGATGAACGTGTGCTGCATGGAACCTCAGCCTGGTATCGCGGCGAGCATGGGTGCGCGATAGACGTATTCGAGCACGCTGGCCGGATCGGGTCGCGGCGCGGCGCGCGCGCGCTCGACTGCCTGCTGCACCTCGCTGCCGGCGCGCTCGCCGATGGCGTCGAGCTCTTCCGGTTTGACCCCGCGCTCAATGAGGTAGCGCTTCAGCCGCTCGATGGGACACTTCTCGCGAACCGCTGCGAGTTCCTGTTTCGATCGGTACTGCTGCATGTCGCCGACGTAGTGCCCCGCCATGCGAAAGGTCATGCACTCGAGCAGATACGGTCCTGTGCCGCCGCGCAGCGCTGCGATCGCCTCGCGGGCGGCCGCATATACGGTCGGTAGATCGTTGCCGTCGATAGTCTTCGTGGCGATGCCATAGGGCGCGGCGAAGCTGCTCACGTGCTTGACGTTGGAGTGTTCTTCGCGACTCGTGAACTCGGCGTAGCCGTTGTTCTCGCAGACGAACAGCACCGGCAGGCGCCACAGCGCGGCGAGGTTCAGCGTCTCGTGAAACGCGCCAGCGCCCGTCGCGCCGTCGCCGAAAAACACGACGCTGATGTCTTTTCTGCCCTGGGCCTGTGCAGCCCACGCGGCGCCCGCAGCGAGCGCGAGATTGCCCGCCACGACGCCGGTCGCGCCCAGCACGCCGTTGGCAGCATCGACCAGGTGCATCGAACCACCCCGGCCGCTGCATAACCCCGTCTGCCGGCCGAGAATTTCGGCGAAGGTGGCCTCAAGGTCGCTGCCCTTGGCGAGCACATGGCCATGTCCGCGATGACTCGTGAACAGCACGTCCTCGCGCGCGCAGCTGCGTGCAGATACCGACAGCGACGGCTTCCTGCCCGGTGGACAGGTGCGGGAATCCGGGAATTTCGCCTGCGGCTGCGAGCCGCTGTACCTGGCCCTCGAACAGGCGGATCCGCCAGAGCCCGCGGTACATCTCCTGCCAGTCAGCCAGTGTCGGTTCGGTCACAGGACTACTGCCTGGCTTGACGCGCCGCGTTCACCACCCGTTGGGTCTTTGCAAATGCCTCGGTCGCCGCCGTCCTGAGGTCCCACTTCCTGATGTACTCGTTAATGACCTCGACGCCGATCGGCCCATCGTAGCCGATCGACCACAGGGCCCGGAGGAACGCCGCAATGTCAAACTCTCCATCACCCGGCAACAGGCGTTTGTTGACCACAGAGTCAAGGAAGTTCACGGGCATGGCGAGAGAGCCATCGTTGATTTCGACACCGATCAGGTCGCGCGGCCCGAGTTTCCGGACCATATCTTCGGGGCTGGTGCCGGTGCGTTGCAGGTGCAGATTGTCCAGCATGATGCCGCCGTTGGGCGCGCCCGCGCCGCGGGTGATTGCCAGCATCTGATCGAGCGAAGGCGCACGCGAAAATTGCGCCGGCAGCATTTCGAACAGGACATTGGTTCCACGCTCGGCGGCTTGATGGCACAGGGTGGCAAACGCCTCGGTCAGCTGGGGAACGTCGGCGCAATCATTCCCCAGATCGCCAATCTTGATATGCCGGGCGCGCAAGATCTCGGCCGCGTCCAGCAGGAGCTTGCGTGTTTCATCCGATGCGGCCCGGCGTGCATCAGTGCAAAACCAGTCCAGCAACCATTCAACTTCTATGTTGACGACGCCATTGGCGTCCAGGATGTGCTTCATGTCCTGGAAGCTATATTTCTTCCTGACCTCGAGGATATCCGCGTGCCAGAATCCCATGCCGGTGAACCCGGCTGTGGCCGCGACCTCCACTCGCGTCCGGAAGTCATGCAGACAGCGTTGATCGCCGAGGGGATCCGCCCCAACCGCGAGCGTCCAGAACGACCCGACGATTTGCACTGGCTCTGTCATGCGCCCCGCATTCTAGGGGCGTCTTGCATTTCGGTGCATACTCTTCCGCACCGGAACAGCTCGAGGGGGCAGCATGGCGAATGAGGCGCCGGTCCTGATCGCCGGGGGCGGATTGGTCGGCCTCTCGGCGGCGGCCTTTCTCGCGCAGCACGGCGTAAAGTCCCTGGTGCTGGAACGGCTGAAGGGCATTTCACCGCTGCCGCGCGCGGCTTTCTTCCACATGCGGACGCTGGAATTGTTCCGCTCGCTGGGGATCGAGGAACGCGTGATGGAAGGGTCCGCGCGTGACTTCGTACCGGAAGGCGCGATCATCGCGCGGGATACCCTGGCCGGCCGCAAGCTCGCCGACATCATCCCGAACCTCAACGCGGGTGTCGCCGACTTGAGCCCTTGCCGACGGCTGTTCCTGAACCAGCCCAACCTGGAGCCGATCCTGCGCGATCGCGCCCTGGCATCGGGCGCCACGATCCTGCGGGGCGTCGAGATCACGGGCCTGAGCCAGGACGACGACGGGGTCAGCGTGACGGTCCGCGACGTCGATAGCGGCAGCGCTCGCGAACTGCGGGGCGAATATCTGGTCGCGGCGGACGGTGGACATTCCCGCATCTGCGAAGCGCTCGGCATCGGCCACGAGGGGCGCGGCGCGTTCTCGCACTCCGTGACGATCTACTTCACCGCGGACTTGAGCCGATTCCTTCGCGACAACCCGTGGAGCCTGATCTACGTCAACAACCCGACCCTGCGCGGCTTCTTCCGGCTGAACCGCACGGCGACCGCCGGCTTCCTCGCCGTCAACATCGTCGGCGACCCGGCGGCGGATCCGGACGCCGCGGCCAACGCCGCCGCCGACGTCAGCGAGGCGCGCCTCATCGCCCTGGTGCGCGCCGGCCGTCGGCGACCCGAACCTGCCGGTGCGCATCGACGGCTTCAGCCGCTGGCGCGCCACGGCAAGCGTCGCGCAGCGATTCCGTGAAGGCCGCGTCTTCATCGCCGGAGATGCGGCCCACCTGATGCCGCCGACCGGCGGCTTCGGCGGCAACACCGGCATCCACGACGCGCACAACCTTGCCTGGAAGCTCGCGCTCGTGCTGGGCGGTCAGGCGGATGCCGGCTCTGCTCGACAGCTACGAGCGCGAACGCCTGCCGGTCTGCCGCTTCATCGTCGAGCAGGCGTTCTCGCGCTACGTCGCGCGCACGGCGCCATGGCTCGCGGCCAGCACGCGGCCCGACCCGCTGGTCGACGACTTCGAGATCGAGCTCGGCACGCTGTACGACGTGCCCGACGCACCGCATGCCGATCCGCGCACGACCTGCGGCCAGACCCGGATCGCGCCTGCCGCACCTCTGGTTGTGGCGCGAGGGCGAACGCGTCTCGACGATCGATCTCACCGGCAGGCACCTGCTGCTCGCCGGCAGCGACGGCGCGGCGTGGATGGAAGCGGTCGAGGCACTGCGGTCGTCGTTCCCGGGGCTCCCGTTCGATGCCTTGCGGATGAACATCGATCTCGACGAACCGGAGGAACATTACTTGCGGGCGTTCGGCATCTCGCGCGCCGGCGCGACGCTGGTGCGTCCGGATGGCTTCGTCGCGTGGCGCAGCCCGCAGGCGGTCGGCGACGCCGCAGCCGCGCTGCGCGCGGCATTGAACGCGAGCCTCGGATTGGCGGACCGTTGCGCTGACCGATGGCGCTCAACTAGTATGTAATACGTACACATTCACACATCCCGGCTGATCGGGGCGACCCGCCTGGGATCGCAATTCGGAGGAGGCTACGACCATGGGAACAGCACAGGCGGCCATCCGACAGACTGATTCCTTCATTCAACTCGAATATTCGGCAGCGGCCAAGCGCATGCTGGCACGCGCACCTGCGCTGTTCATCAACAACGAATGGGTGCAATCGACGCACGGCGCAACGCTGGCGGTCGAAGATCCATCAACGGGTCTGGAGATCGCGCGCATCGTGGACGCGTCCAGCGCCGACGTGGATCGTGCCGTCGCCGCGGCCAGGGCCGCATTCGATGACGGCCGCTGGTCGAATCTTCCGCCCAACAAGCGCGAGCGCATCCTTAACAAGCTCGCGGACCTGATCGAAGCGCATACCGCGGAACTCGCCGAACTCGAGGCGATCGACAACGGCAAGCCGGTCGGTATGGCGACCATGGTCGACGTTCCCAATGCGGTCGACATGCTGCGCTACATGGCGGGCTGGGCATCGAAGCTGGATGGTGAGTTGATCGAGCCGCAGGGAATGCCACGCGGCAAGGTGTTCAGCTACGTGACGCGTGAACCGGTCGGCGTGGCTGCACAGATCATCCCGTGGAATTTCCCGCTGCTGATGGCGGTGAACAAGATTGCGCCGGCGCTCACAGCCGGTTGCACCGTGATCCTCAAGCCGGCCGAACAGACTTCGCTGACCGCACTGCGTCTCGCCGATCTGGTGGCTGAAGCGGGTTTCCCGCCTGGCGTCGTCAACGTAGTCACCGGCAATGGCCACACGGCCGGCGCCCGGCTGGTAAAGCACCCCGACGTCGACAAGATCGCGTTCACCGGGTCCACCGAGGTCGGCAAGCTCATCAACCGCAACGCCACCGATACGCTGAAGCGCGTCACGCTCGAGCTTGGCGGCAAATCGCCGGTCATCGTGATGCCCGATGTCAATGTCGACGAAGTCGCGCCCGGTGCAGCCGGCGCGATCTTCTTCAATTCCGGACAGATCTGCATCGCCGGCTCCCGACTCTTTGCGCACCGCTCGATCTTCGACAACATGGTCGAGGGCGTCGCCGCCGCGGCAGCGTTCTGGAAGCCGCGGCCTTCGCTGGACCCGCAGGCTCACATGGGACCGCTGGTCTCCAAAGAGCAGATGGACCGCGTGATGGGGTACATCGCGGCGGGCAAGCGCGACGGCGCATCGGTCGCGGTAGGAGGCGATGCCGCCGCAGCCAATGGCTATTACGTCAACCCGACCGTCCTGGTCGAACGTCAAACCAGCATGAGCGTCGTCCGCGAGGAAATCTTCGGACCAGTCGTGGTAGCGCAGCGCTTCGACGACCTCGACGAGGTCGCGAAGGCAGCCAACGACACCAGCTACGGCCTGGCGGCCGCCATCTGGACCAAGGACCTCTCCGCGATGCACAAGCTCGCCGCAAAACTCAAGGCCGGCACGGTATGGGGCAACTGCCACGCCGTCATCGATCCGGCACTGCCCTTCGGCGGCTACAAGCAGTCGGGGATCGGCCGCGAACAGGGGCGGCAGGGCGTCGAGGCTTACACCGAAGTGAAGACCGTCATCATTCAGCTCTAGGCACTTCCGGTCGGCTAATTGAAGTCGCGTCGCAGCGATGTCGGCGCCCTCCCGCCGCTCTGCAAGCTCCTTCCAGATCACGACGGGATCGATCTTGCCGTCTTCACATCCAACGGGCCGGGCTGGAGAAAATACAATGTCTATGCCATCACGCGGCGGCGTTCAGTCACTCGAGTCGCTGCTGAACGGCTCCGGCAACGTCGTCGAACTGCTGCGCAACCAGCAGGCGGGCCCGAACGTCTATCCTGGCGTGCCCGCCGGAGTACACCAACTGGCGCGACGAGCAGCGGGCCTGGCAGCAGACCTGCGTGCTGTTCAACCAGTCCTATCACATGGCCGAGCTGATGGTCGAAGGGCCGGACGCGCTCGCGTTCCTCAACGGCCTCGGCGTCAACAGCTTCAAGGGATTCGCGCCGGACAAGGCCAAGCAGTTCGTGCCCTGCAGTCCGACGGCTACGTGATCGGCGACGTGATCCTGTTCTACCTGGCGGAAAACCAGTTCAACCTGGTCGGCCGCGCGCCGGTGCTCAACTGGGTGCAGTTCCACGCCGCGACGCGGACGTCAGCGCGTGACCTGCAGCTACGACGAGCGCACGGTGGCGCGCCCCGATCCGCAGAACCGCCGCCACTACCGCTACCAGATGCAGGGTCCGAACGCCACGAAGGTCATCGCGACCGCCACCGGTCGCCCGGCGCCGGAACTCAAGTTCTTCAACATGTGCGCCATCGAGATCGCCGGACGCAAGGTGCGCGCGCTGCGCCACGGCATGGCTGGCCAGCCCGGCTACGAGCTGATGGGCCCGTGGGGCGACGGCGCCGCGGTGCACGCGGCGCTGGTCGAGGCGGGCAAGGAGCACGGCATGCGGCTGGTCGGCGGGCGCGCTTACTCGTCGAACGCGCTGGAATCGGGCTGGATACCCTCGCCGCTGCCCGCGGTCTACTCCGGCGAGAAGATGAAGCCCTATCCGCGAATGGCTCACCGTCGAATCACTACGAGGCGAAGGCGTCGATCGGCGGCAGCTTCGTCTCCGACAACATCGAGGACTACTACCTCACGCCGTGGGACCTCGGCTACGGCCCCTTCGTCAAGTTCGACCACGACTTCATCGGCCGCGAGGCGCTGGAGAAGATGGCGGCGGGACCGCATCGCCGGAAGGTGACGCTCGCGCTCGACAACGTGTCGGTGACGCGATGCGCTGTTCACGATGTTCGATCAGGGCCTGCGCGCCAAGTTCATCGAATTCCCCAGCGCCGTCTACTCCATGCATCCCTTCGACCGCGTCACCGTGGAAGGCAAGCTCGTCGGCCTGTCGACCTGGATCGGCTACAGCGCCAACGAAGGCAAGATGCTGACGCTCGCGATGCTCGACGAGACCCTGCCGAGCCGGGCACCGAGGTCACCCTGGTCTGGGGCGAGCCCGACGGCGGCACGCGCAAGCCCACGGTCGAGCGGCACAAGCAGGTGGAGATCAAGGCCGTGGTCTCGCCGTTGCCCTATTCGAACGTGGCGCGCACTGCCTACGCCGACAGCTGGCGCAACAAGTCCGGTTGACGAGAGCGGCGCGGGAGCCTCGACTTCAGCGCACCGCTGACGGGCTAGTCCGCGTCACGCACCCTGAGCGCAAGCAGCGCCGCCGCCGCCAGCAGCGGGCCCATCGCCATCATCATGGCGACAGCCTGCAAACCGAGGCCCGCCTGGAACAGGTACCCGGCGATCACGGGCCCCAGAACCGCTCCCCCACGGCCCATCCCTATGGCGAAGCCCGTGCCGGTCGCACGTACGTGTGTCGGATATACCTTCGCAAACAGCAGATACGACCCGGCAATCGCCGAATTGCCGAACAGGCCCGCGATCGCGACGGTACGTGCCAGGGTGGCAAGATCTGTCGAGCCGCGTCCGAACCAGACGATCATGGCTGAGGCGCCGAGGAGCGCGGCGACAGTGAGCGCCTTCAAACTGACGCGGGTGGCAATGAGCCCGAAGATGACGACGCCCGCAGCGCCGCCCACATTCGCCCAGGTCAACACGCCGGCCGCCGCCCTGGGCTCGAAGCCCAGGTCGACGACCAGTTTTGGCACCCACTTGATGACAAAGTAGAAACTGGTGATGTGCGCAAAATACGCGAGGGTCATAAGGATCGTTGTCGCGATAAGACCGGGCCTGAAAATATCCATCACCGACCGTCGCGCCGATTCCGCAGTGACCGGGACCAGCGCGGTCATCGGCTCGTGGCCATACCGGGTCAGGATGCGATTGATGGCCTGCAATGCGGCCGGCTTGCGTTGGCGATCCAGAAAGGCCACCGACTCGGGCACCAGGTACCAGACGATGGGAATAAAGGCGGCGGTGGCCCAGGCGCCGAAGGTAAAGACTTCGTGCCAGGTGCCATCCGCCAGCAATCTTTGCACGATGAGGCCACCGGTGACGCCACCGACCGGATAACCGATCACCATCAGCGCCATGGCCAGGCTACGCCAGCGCTGGCTGGATAATTCCGCGGCGGCTGCATTGATTGAAGCCAGCATGCCGCCAATCCCAAGACCGGTGAGCAGGCGCCAGGCCAGCAGGGTCGGAACGCCGACGGCATGAGCGGCGCCGAACATGCCGGCGGTCATGGCAAGAAGGCAACCGAGGATGGTTGGGCGTCGGCCTATCCGGTCTGCGACTCCGCCGAGCAGCACGGAACCCAGCGCCATGCCCACCAGTTCCATTGAGAGCACCCAGCCGAGCGTGGCTTTGTCCACTCCCCAGTCCGTCGCGATGCCGGGCGAAGCGAAGCTGATCGACAGGACGTCGAAACCGTCCATCGCGTTGAGCCCCACGATGACGAGTACCGCCAGCCATTGAGCCACGCTCATGGCGCCGTGATCGATGATCGATTTCGGGTCTTTACCTTCCACGCTCCGCTCCTCAGCGGTGGCCGGATGCTATTCGTGGATCCGGGTCAGTAACTCGACCAGCTTGGCGACTTCCTTCTTGCGTGAATCGCGACTTGAGCCAGCGTTCATGTTGCTGGATCGCAGCCTTGGAGGTGCGCAATGCGGCGCGCCCTGCGTCGGTAAGATTCAGCGTCTGCTTGCGTCCATCGGTCCCGGACTTGCCGCGCACCACATACCCCCTGGACTGCAGGCGGTTCACGATGGCCATGGTCGTGGCACGATCCATTCTCATTCGCTGCGCCAGGCCGGTCTGGGCGATGTCGGGGTGGTCATTCACCAGCCACAACACCGCCACCTGTTTTTGCGTCATCTCGAGGTGCGCGAAGGTCTCGGTAAAATGCCGGTAGACCGCCCCGTGCGCCAACCGGATATGGAAGCCGACGATGTGGCGAATCTCGCCGATATCCTCATCGCCCGCCACGTGGGGCGTCGTGATCGTGAGTATTTCTTTTTGCCGTGGCATCGGGTCACCGTACACAAGCCGCTTTACAAACAACCGGTTGTATGTGTTAGATACAATAGGATTCGGGGCCGGTTGTCCAGCCCGTTCGTGATGGCAGCATCGGCATGGTGAATGCACTCGATCACGTGAACATTATCACCGCGGAACTCGAGGCCACGGCGAGCTTCTATGCGGAAGTCTTTGGATTGGAGCGGCGCAATGCCCCACCACCGCTGCGACCTGACAATGCGCAGTGGATGTACGATCGTGCGGGCCGCGCCATTGTTCACATCAATACCCTGGATTGCCCGCGCGCCTACGACCGGGACGTGCGGCCAGGACCGACGGGCGCGCTGCACCACGTGGCCCTCAACTGCACGGGCCACGCCGACATGCTGGCGCGCCTGGACGCACGGGGCCTCAGCTACCAGTTGAATGAAGTCGCGGCCGCGAGGCTGCGGCAGATCTTCGTTCTGGATCCCAATGCCGTTCTCCTGGAACTCAATTTCTTCGATACCTGACCGGGTGGCTCCTGCGCACTGGCGCACTGCGCGTATTTTGTATGCTACGCTTAATATCTAGGGGACTAGCCGGCCCTGGGTCTGCACGTCTGAAGCGCGAAGCCGGGGGTTTTCATGTGGTGCTGTTGCAACATATGGGGGATAAAATGAATTCTTCATCAATCCACCGGGACGTCCGGTTTCTTGCTGCGCTCGCCGCGACCTTGATCGGGTCAGCCGCCAGCGCCGACCAGGCACCGCCGGAAAGCGCCGGGGGCGGGCTGGAGGAAGTCGTCGTCACGGCGCAGTTCGTGCGCCAGAACCTCCAGGAAACCCCGGTCGCCATCACCGCGATCAGCGCTGCGGAACTGGAGGCCAGGGGCCACCAATCCGTAGCAGGACATTGCAGCGCAGGCGCCCAACGTCATGCTCAGTGCGGGTGGCCAGTACTCCGGACCCGCGCTGGTCGGCTTCATCCGCGGCGTCGGTCAGCTCGATTTCTCGCCAGCGTTTGAACCGGGCGTCGGCCTGTACGTGGACGACGTGTATTACGCGACCATGACCGGATCGGTCCTGGACCTGCTCGACCTGGACCGCGTCGAAGTGTCTGCGCGGCCCGCAGGGCACGCTGGCCGGCAAGAACTCGATCGGCGGCGCGATCAAGATGTACTCGAAAAAGCCGGACGAGAACAGCGACGGCTACATCGAGGCGGGCTATGGCTCGTACAACGCGGTGACGGTGCGTGGCGCGTCGAATTTCACGCTGGTGCCGGAACACCTGTTCATGCGCATCTCTGGCGTTTCGCGCGCGCGCGATGGCTACATCACCCGGCTCGACTACGTATGCTCGCACCGTGGCACGACCGACGCCGTGCTGGCTCCGGTGGTCGCGCGGGCTGCCGTCATGGCAGCAAAACCCCTCTTGCGTGCTGGGCCATGAGGGCGGCATCCGTTACACCGCAGGCCGCGTGGCCCTGCGCTGGCTGCCCTCCGACAGCTTTGAAGCGAATCTCGCGATCGATGCCGTGAGCGACGTGTCCGAGCCGCCGCCCAATGTGATGCTGGGCGCGGGCCCGACCATTGCACCCGTCATGTTCCCGGCCATCGCCCCCGGCAACCTGCTCTACGACTGGGTGGGCGCCTTCCCCTTCCCCACGACACCGATGCCGGGCTGCCTGTTCGTAGCGTACGGATCCAATTCCTGCGATCCGATGAGCCCGAACGACCCATACGTGAACTATTCGCCGTACGAGGATCCGCGCACGCACATGATCGTGACGCCGAACCAGAAGGTCAACTCGTGGGGCGCCGCACTGAACCTCGACTGGAAGCTTGGCGAAGACCTCGACCTGCAGTCGATCACCGCCTACCGCAAGTACGATAGCGGCTGGGGCAATGACGCCGGCGCCACCCCGGTCGCGCTGCAGATGCTCTACCAGACGCTGCACCACGACCAGACCAGCCAGGAATTCCGCCTGAATGGCAAGACGGGCAGCATGCTCGACTACACGGTGGGCGCGTTCTATATCGACCAGACCACTACCTGGGACGCCCGCGTGGACCTGCCGTACGTGGGCTTCGACTTCCTGCACGGCCCTGATCCGACTGACGCCAAGAACTGGGCGGCGTTCGCGCACGGCATCTTCCACCTGACCGACAAGTTCGACCTGTCGGCGGGCGTGCGCTACAGCGACGATGAGAAGACTTATACCTTCCACCGCCACAACCCCGATGGCAGCGCGATCCTGCCCTGCACCGGCCCGCTGGGCGACCCGGCGAATCCGCCCAATTGCCTGATCTCGACGATCGAGGGCGTCTCCTCCACCTTCCAGGGCACGCGCACCGACTACCGCGCGGCACTGACCTACCAGTGGACGGACGCGGTGATGACCTACCTGCAGTACTCGACGGGCTACAAGGGCGGCGGCATCAACCCGCGGCCCTTCTACAACGTGCAGGCGGTCAGCTTCCGGCCCGAGACGCTGGACGCCATTGAACTCGGCCTCAAGTCCGAGATCGGCGACCAGCTGCGCCTGAACGTGGCGCTGTTCACCAACAAGTACAAGGACGTGCAGATTCAGCACACCAACTGCACCGCCGAGTTCGGCGCCCTCTTCGGTATCCCCTGTCTCGCGCCGCTCAACTCGGGCGACGCCGACGTCAAGGGCGGCGAGGTCGAGATCTACTGGCGGCCGGGTCGGCGGGCTGCAGGTCGACGCGTCGTACAGCTACCTGGACTTCAAGTTCACCAAGCTGGACCCGAACGCTTCGGCATGCGCTCGTGTGTCACGCCCTACACTCCCAAGACAAAGTGGGCCGCGGGCGTCCAGTACGAGATCGGTCTTGCCGGTGGGGCCACGATTACCCCGCGCGTGGACGCCAGCTACCAGGACAAGATCTACACCGACGTCACCAACACGGCGATCGGTGCGATCGACAGCTACACGCTGGTCAACGCGCAGATTGCCTGGCGCGGCGCCAACGACGACTGGACATTGCTGCTGGAGGGCAGGAACCTGACCGACGAGCTGTACTACACGACCAAGACCAACCAGATCGACTCCGGTGCCGGCAGCGCCTACGGCGCCCCCGCCCTGCCGCGTACGGTGATGTTCACGGTCCAGCACAACTTCTAGAGCGGCGCGCGAAACCGTATCTTTGGTACGGCGGGGGGATGCGCCAGGCGCATCCCCCCGTTTTCTTGTCCAGGAACGAGATTCGCCAACACAGCCATGCAACCCGGCGACCTGCTCTGGACACCTGGCCCGGAGCGCATCCGCTCCGCAAACGTCACGGCCCTTGAGCGAATGGCTGGCCCGCGAGCGCGGCCTGCACATCGAGGACTACGCCGCACTGTGGCGCTGGTCCGTGACCGACATCGAGGCCTTCTGGGGCGCGCTCTGGGACTACTTTCGCATCGAGTCCTCGGCACCCTACGAGACCGTGCTGGTGGAGCGACGCATGCCGGGCGCCCGCTGGTTCCCGGGTGCGCGCATCAACTACGCGCAGCACGTGCTGCGGCGCGAGGCCGGCGGCGGCCCGGTGCTGCTCTATGCGAGCGAGACACGGCCGCTGACCGCCCTGGATTGGAAAGACTTCGCGGGCCAGGTGCGCACTCTGGCCACGCAGCTGCGCGCCGCTGGCGTGCAGCCCGGCGATCGTGTCGCGGCCTGGATGCCCAATATCCCCGAGACCATGATCGCGATGCTCGCCACCACGGCGGTCGGCGCCATCTGGGCCTGCTGCTCGCCGGACTTCGGCGAGCGCGGCACGCTCGACCGGCTGGCGCAGCTCGCGCCGAAGGTGCTGTTCTGCGTCGACGGCTACCGCTACGGCGGCAAGTCCTTCGACCGCCGGCCCGAGCTCGCGCGCATCATTGCGGGGCTCCCGGATCTGGCGCGTGTGGTATTCCTGCCGTACCTCGACCCGGGCGCGACGCAGCTGCCGGCAGGCCCTTCAGTCTCATGGCGGGAGATGCTCGCCGGGCCGGAGATGAGTGCCGCGCAGTTCCGCTTCGAGCAGGTGCCCTTCGACCATCCGCTGTGGACGCTGTTTTCCTCGGGCACGACTGGTCTTCCCAAACCGATCGTCCACGGCCACGGCGGCATCCTGCTGGAACTGCAGAAGAACGGCGCCTTCCACTTCGACCTGCATGCCGGCGACCGCATGATGTTCCACACCACCTCGGGGTGGATGCTGTGGAACTTCCTCACCTCGGTGCCCAACCTCGGCGCGCTGCCGGTGCTGTACGACGGCCATCCCGGGCCATCCCGGGCCCGAGGCGCTGTGGGCCCTGGCCGAAGCGGCTGGCGCCTCTGCATTCGGGGCCAGCCCGACTTTCGTCGAGACCATGGTGCGCGCCGGTGTGGTGCCGCGCGAACGCTACGCGCTCGATAAGCTGCGCACCATCAGCCTCGCCGGGTCGCCGGCGACGCCGGCCTGCATGGCCTGGTTCTATCAGAGCGTGAAGCGCGATCTCTGGGTGGCCAACGGGAGCGGCGGCACCGACTGCTGCACGGGCTTCGTGGGCGGCGTGCCCACGCTCCCGGTGCGCGCCGGGGAGATCCAGGCGCCCTCGCTCGGCGTGGCCGTCAAGGCCTTCAACGAGCGTGGCGAAAGCGTGATCGATGAGGTCGGCGAACTGGTGATCACCGAACCGATGCCCTCGATGCCGCTGCGCTTCTGGAACGATTCGGGCGATGCGCGCTACCGCGAGACCTACTTCCAGGAATTTCCGGGCGTGTGGCGCCACGGCGATTTCTTCCGCATCAACGCCCGCGGCGGCAGCTATGTGCTCGGCCGCTCGGACGCGACCCTCAACCGCTACGGCGTGCGCATCGGCACCGCCGAGATCTACCGCACGCTTGGAAGCCTGGCCGAGATCCAGGATTCGCTGATCGTCAACCTCGACCTGCCCGACGGCGGCTTCTTCATGCCGCTGTTTGTCAGGCTGACGACCGGCGTCACATTCAATGCCCGCGTCGAGGAAGCGATCCGCACGCTCCTGCGCCGCGAATACACGCCGCGCCACGTTCCCGACCGAATCTACCCCGTGCCCGCCATCCCGTACACGATCACCGGCAAGAAGATGGAAATCCCGGTACGCAGGATCCTGCTGGGAATGCCGGCCGACAAAGCCGCGAACCGCAGCGCGATGGCCGACCCGACGGCGCTCGACTGGTTCATCGACTACGCGGCGCGGCAGCAGGACTACCCGCCCCGCGCGGCGAAGCCCCGGCCTGAATGGACCTGACGGTGCAGCGGCTCGGGCAGCACCACGGACGGTCGTCACGGTTTCCTGCCCCGAATGTCGGCGGGCTCCTCCGCCACGAATTGAAGCAGGTCGCCCAGGCGTCTCAGCACGTGCTGCGGACGCCGCAGACCGGTCTGGCGCTCCCACTCCTTGCGCGCCGTCACTCCGGTGGTCACGGCGATGGCCACGGCGCCGCCGCGGCGCGCCATGATGATCTCCACCGATGGGTCATCGCCGACGATGCCAAGGTCGCCGCGCCGCATGCCCAGTCTCCGTGCCACGAAGCGCAGCGCGTGCAGCGAGGGTTTGCCCGTCAGAATCATTGGCGCCCGGGTCACACGCCGGATGGCGCCGACGATCGCGTGCGAATAGCCCATCGCCCGGCCCTGCCTGGTGGCGAAGAACGGCACGTCGGAAGCCACATAGAGCCGCGCGCCCGCCCAGATTGCATGACAGGCGGCCTCAATGGCCTTCATCGTGCACTCAGGATACCAGCCGACATACACGGCCTGAACATCCCGTTCGTCACTCGCCACCCGGCGGCACGGTTTCGATTCCCGCCTGGCGCAGGGCGTGCCCGACGCCGGGGCTGCCCAGAACGAGCACACGCCCCACGCCATCGCGGACCATGAGATCGGCCGCAATGCTGGACGGAGTGAGCAGGCATTGGTCGCCCACCGGGAGGCCGGCGCGGCGCAGTTTCGCCGCCTGCTCCGCCGGCGGATAGGCGCTGCCATTGGTCAGCACCACGAAGGGGACGGCACGACGCTCGAGTGCACTCAGCAGCTCAGCTGCGCCCGGCAGGATTTCATAACTGCCCAGGGATCGGTCGCTCAACAGGAGCGTGCCGTCCAGATCGAACATGAATCCTTTGAGGCGCGGCAGCGCGGTGGTCTTGCCACTGCGCCTCACGGATCAGCCCTGAGGCGGATATCTGCCGCGCCGAATGCGGGGTTACGGCGCAGCTTCAGGCGCATGCCCGCCTTTTCGATCGCTATGTAGTCGAGGTCGTCGCGCGCCGTGAGTTTCCGAATGAGCTCGAGTACGGGACTGACGCCCGGATCGTAGTGTCGGCGGGCGGGACCGGCCGCCACCATCGCATCGACCTGCCCCGCCGGCATCGTGGCGCGCAACAGGAATTCCTCGTCGCTCAGTTTCGGGCCCAACCGACGCCGCAGCGCCTTGAGGCTCGCCATCTCCGGCTCGGCGCGCAACTCTCGCGTGCGTGGGAGCGACTCGATGCGCTCCATCACCTGGGCGGCGATCGGGCACCGTCGGCCGGCCGAATCGGCCGATCGCGTAACGGATCGCCTCATCCGGGATGACTTTGTAGCGCTCCTTGTTCATCACGTTCATCACCGCCAGGGTCATGACGATTTGGGCAAAGGGTGTCATGACGATGGGCCACCCGAGCTCCTCGCGGACCCGGCCCAGCTCTTCGATCACCGCTCCCTCGAGGTGCGACAGTCGGGCTTCGGCGAGCTGACGGCGCGTCGTGCCCACCATGCCGCCCGGCAGCTGATGCCGCAGGTAGCGGGCATCGAAAGCCTGCGGCGTGCCGACGGGCAGACCCTCGGCCTCGGCCAGCTGGGTGAAGTACTGGTTGACACGGGCCAGCGCCTCGTCATCGACAGCCACGCTGATGGCCCAGCGCACGAAGATTCGCGACCACCCGCGCGGAATGCGGGTTCGAGGTTCCGTCTGCGGCGGCCCCTGAAGCACACTGCAGTGCCGCCACGCCGTGGCTGCGGCGCCTCCATGTAGGTGTGTTCAGCGAGCCCGATGGTGCAGTGGGAATGCAGCTCCAGCGGCTTGCCACCCATCACCGCCTTGATCGCCGGAATCAGGGTTTGGGCCCGTGCCGGATTCAGCAGTCCGCCCGGGTCCTTGATATAGAGCGCATCGATTTCCGGACAGGCCGCGAGCTTGCGCGCCCGCTCCACATAGTGGGCGTCGTCATGGATCGGGCTGATGGTGAAGACCAGCGCCACGATGACGGACTCGCCGCCACCCTGCTTGACCATGCGCGCGCAGCCGATGTTCGAGTCTACGTCGTTCATCGGGTCCGCGAGACAGAAGCGCCGGATGCCGTTGCGCGCCAGCGTCCGGAAGGCGAGCGCCATGAACTCGGGGCTGGCAGTTTCCCAGGAGATGAATCGAAAGCCGGTCGACATGAACTGCAGCGGCGTGTTCGGCGTCGCGGCCGCCATGAGCCGAATTCGCTCCCAGGGGTCTTCCAGCTTGTAGCGCACCGCCACGCCCATGTGCGTTGACGTGGTGAAATCGATGGCGCGGAAACCGACGCGGTCCATCACCCCGGCGATGGCCAGTGTTCTCGCCGTATCGACGCCCAGAGCCGCCCACAGGCATTGATTGCCATCGCGCAGGGAGGTCTCAACCAGTTGAACCTCAGCCATGCGCAGCGCCGTCCGCGTGCACCCGCATCAGCACCTCGCCGAACTCCACGAGCGCCTGGTCAGCCGGCAGGATTTCCGTGATCGTGCCGCTGAGGCACCGCCCGCACCGTGTTCATGAGTTTCATGACTTCGATCATGGCAATGACCGTTTCTTCGTCCACCACTGAGCCAACCTCGACGAACGGAGGCGCACCGGGTTTGGGCGCCCGGTAAAAGATGCCAAGCATCGGCGAGGCAATATCCGTGAGGTTCGCGTCGACTGGACGCCGAGACGCCGGCGAGCGGCGTTCGCCAGTTTCCGCCTCCGGCCGCGACTCGCCCGTGGCGTCCGCACCTGCAAGCCCGAGTGCGGCCATCGCGCTGGCGAACCATACCGCCGGATTTGCCGGCGCGCCGCAGCGTCACTTTGACGCCGCCAACCTCGAGGTTCAGCTCGTCAAACCTCGACTGTTCGACCAGCCGCATGATCTCTGCGACATCTGCGGCGGTCAGGCTCACCGCTGGCCTCGCGAAAATGTTCATGACATGCAGCAGCGGATCGGTGACGCGCGTCGCCACGGCCTGGCTATCCTTGTTCGACCAAACCGTCTCCGGCCGGCTCTGCAGCAGCCAGATCCGCTGTGTATGCCGGTCGATGGCCCACTCGATGTCCTGCGGCCGACCGTAATGGCGCTCCACTTGCCTGCCGATGGCGCGCAGCGACTGTAATTCCTCGTCGGACAGGCAGGGTACACGGCGCAGCGATTCCTCCACGGGAAGCTCCTCGACACCGCCAGCCGGCGCCGGGGCATGGCGGATGGCCTTGTCCGAGATTTCGCGCACCGGAATTTCGCCAGTGATCTTCGCCACCACCCAACGGTCCGGCGTCACCTCGCCGCTCACCAGTGCCGAGCCGAGACCCCAGGCGCCCTCGATAGTGATCACCGATCGATCCCCGCTGATCGGGCTGCGCGTGAACATCACACCGGCCGTGCGCGCATCGACCATGGTCTGAACCACGACTGCCATTGCCACTGTCGATTCCGCGATCCCCTGCCGTCGCCGGTAGCTCAGCGACTCAAGCGAATACAGGCTGGCCCAGCAGCTGCGGATCCTGCGCACCACCGACTCGGCCTGCGTCATCCAAAGGTAGGTGTCCTGAAGGCCGGCGAAGCTCGCATCCGCACCGTCCTCGGTCGTCGCCGATGACCTTACCGCGACGACTGGCGTGCGCCCCGCCTCCCCCAGGGATTCGTAAGCGTCACGGATCTCCTGCTCCAGGCCCGCTGGCAGCGGCGCGGCTTCGAAGCGCGCCCGCAGTTCGCGCGACGCGACGTTCACTCCATCCAGGTCGTCCGCAGCGAGAGACGCTACGCGCGAGCGTACCGGCGCCTGTCGTTCCAGCACGCCGATGAAATCCTCAAACGCCGCCGTACGCACGACAAAGCCCGGCGGCACGTCGATGCCGGCTCGTTGCAACTCGCCCAGGCTCCCGCCTTTGCCGCCCACCGTGAGACGGTCGGCCAGACTGATGTCCCGGAACCAACTGACATGCGTAGCCACAGGCACGGCTGGGCGGACTAGTGCAACAACGTGACTATGCCGCGTCCACCGTCGACCCGAATCCGCTGGCCGTCCTTGATCTTCGAGGTGGCATTACCGGTGCCCACCACAGCCGGCAGCCCATACTCGCGTGCGACTATGGCGGCATGGCTCATCGAGCCGCCGATGTCGGACACGGCGGCGCGAATTTTCTGGAAGATGGGCGTCCAGGTCGGATTCGTGACGCGGCAGACGAGAATATCCCCCTGTTGCACGCGCGAGATCTCCTCGACCGACTTGACAATGCGCGCAATCCCCTCCACGACGCCCGACGATGCGGCAAAGCCGCGCACCTCGTCGCCGTCGGTTCCCGACGCCGGCCGACAGCCAGTTGTCGAGGCTCTCGCGCGTAATGCCCCACAGCATCACGATAGCCGGATCGTCGATGAACTCCGGAATGGGCCCCAGCGCCGGCGGTGTTTCGTGCTTGGCCCATACGGCGATTGCCGCCCTGCGCTCTGCGACGATCGGCGGCCAGTAGGCAGGGCCGCGCGGCTCGGAGCCGCTGGACCACGCGTTCATCAGATCGATGATCGCCGCCTCGAGCTCGTAGTGCGTGAGCTGAAACACGTCTTCGGCATTCGCGAAGAAACCCTGCGCGGCCAACAGTGCCCCGAAGCTGCGGATCTTGTTGAAGAACAGGTTGGTGTACCAATGCTCGCAGTAGAACTTGTGACCCTCGACGTAAGGGAACACGCGATGCGCCAGAGTGACCATCTGGTCGTAGGCCGCGCGCTCGTCATCATTTGCCAGCAGCTCGCGATAGTCAGCGATCAGCTGCGTGCGTTCATCGCGCAGCCGTTCCAACTGGCGATCCAGCAACTCGCCGGCGCGCACACTGCGCGCGTAACCCGGAAGCGCCGAGAACGCCATGGTCAGATCGTCATTCCAGCTGCGGTGATAGTGATAGAAGCCATCCCCGACATTGATGTTGAACCAGGGCTCGCGCGAGATCTGCAGCTCCTCGAGCCAGCGGCGACCAGGCTCGCCTGACTCGCGCAGCGATCGCATGATCTCATCGACGGACACCCCTTCCTTGAAGTGCGCATCGACGTCGAGTTCGACAGCGCAACGCGCGAGGCGCCGCAGTTCATCGTCGGGCCGGAATATCTCCGCATCGATTCCCGCCACCATCCGGGCGATGGTCTGGTCCGTGATCTCCGGAAATGCCTTCTTGCAGAAGCTGAAAAAGGTCAGGTAGGCGCCATAGCCCAGCAGCAGAAACTCGAAGTGGTGGTGCCACATGCGAAAGTAGCCTTCGAGCGTCTTCTGGTAGGTCACCAGCAGGTCGTGGTTCGAGGCAATGCCGCGGCCCGCATGGACGTTTGCCAGCGGCTCGAACTCGGGCAATGCGGGGTCCGGCAGGGCCTTTGCGTCCTCGATCAGCTTCAGCATCTTCTGCTTCCACTGCGCGTACAGCGATTCCCAATTCTCGATAGTAGTAGAAGGCGCGCTTTTGGAACTCCACGGTGCGGCGCGCGATCTCCGCCGGATCGGTAACCGCGTTACCGCCGATATATACCCGACCATTGATGATCCGGTGATCGATGCCGAGCGTGGTCGGCAGACAATGCACGCGGGTGTTGGCGGCGCCCAGCGCGCAGTAGGCCGCTTCGGCCGTCACCATGTCGAATGCCGACATGGGCTCGGGAAAGTGCATGGAATTGTAGAACCAGAATTTCCGGTCGTCCGCTTTGGAAAATTGAATATGGTATGGGTAGGCCGCCTGCGCCCTTTCGGTTCCCGATATGACCTTCACGAAGCTGGGCAGCGGGAACTCGCGGACCTTTGGCTGCGCATTCATGGTGCACTCCCGACACTGAACGTGGCTGCCTTCGGAATCGGTCAATTCGCGGCTACGATGCAGCAGTACATACAAAATCGCAACAGGCTCACTGTCTCGACCTGAATCTTCATTCCTCCTGCCGCGCGCATGTCGCATTACGCCCGGTTATCGAGGATCAGGTGCCCCAGCGCCGTGTTGGAGGCCGGTACATGATAGAAGCGATGCACCTGTCGCACACGCGCGTTGAGCGCGCCGCGCATGATCAACCACATGACGAGCTCAATGCCTTCCGATCCGGACTCGCGCAAGAACTCCAACGGTGTGATGCTCGTCAGCGCCTCAGGATCGGAAACCAGCAGGTCGAAGAAGCGGCTGTCGAAGGCCTGGTTGATCAGCCCTGCCCGCTGGCCCTGCAACTGGTGCGACATGCCACCGGTGCCCCACACCATGACGCGCAGCGGCTCGGGATATGAGGCAATCGCGCGCCCGATCGCCTTGCCCAACATGTAGCAACGTCGTGCCGTCGGTGGTGGGTATTGGATGACATTGACCGCCAGTGGAATGACCTTGCAGGGCCATGCGGTCGGGTTGACCGTACACGAGCGAGAGCGGCACGGTGAGACCATGATCCACGTCCATCTTGTTCACGATGGTGAGATCGAACTCATCCAGGATCAGCGATTGCGCCAGGTGCGCTGCGAGCTCTGGATGCCCCTCAACGACCGGCACTGGTCGCGGCCCCCAGCCCTCATCGGCGGGCTGAAACTCCGCCGCACAGCCAAGCGCGAACGTGGGAATCAACTCGAGCGAGAATGCGGTCGCGTGATCGTTGTAGACGAGGATGACCACATCGACCTTCTGCTCGGCAATCCATTGCTTGGTGAATTCAAAACCCTTGAATACAGGTTGCCAATAGGGTTCGTTGGTCTTGCCCAGGTCGATGGCAGCGCCGATCGCCGGTACATGCGAAGTCGTCAATCCTGAAATCAGCTCAGCCACGATCTTTCCACTCCGCGAGCGAGCGATTGCCGTCGGGGCTGCGACCACCCTTGAGCATCATCTGCGCATAGGCTTCCTGGCTGGAGCCGGTCATGATGGCCGCCACGTGCTGAAAGCTCTTGCCGTCGCTCGAGAACAGCTTCGACAGGAAATAGATATTGCCGCCCAGCGCGATCATGCCGTTCCAGTCGCGCGCCAGCACGACCTGACGCTGCGCCTCGGTCATCGGCCAGCCCCGGAGATACTCTGCCTCGTTGGCCTTGAAGGCTGCGCGATTCCCGGCCTTCATCAGCGACATGCAGAACTGATTGAGATGGTAGCCCTGGCGTGCGCGTTCAGCATCGAACACCGTCGTACCGGGTATGTCATCGTACGGTTGTGGCTGACGCATTGGCGTACGCCTCCGATGCCAATCAGGACTGCCGCGAACGCCAGCCTTGGTGATATCCCTCGCGTACATCACGGGCATACGGGCACCGGTGCCACTTTCACCCGTACGTCGAGCTGTTTGTGCCGTTCGACCGTGGTTTTCCTCGTGCCGCCACCCTCCTCGCCCCACACCAGCGTGAGCATGTCACCCACATTGATGCTGGCATCGACAATGCCCAGCGATAGCGCCGTTCGTTCGTTATAGCTGTAGCCGCCGAACATCGAGAATCCGGCAACCTTGCCACCCGCATCACCCTGTCATACGAGGACGAAGCGTAGTTGGCGATGGGTATATCGAGGAATTTGTAATTGTCGGTGCCCGGCATGAACAACGACGCGTAGATCCTGGCGCAATCCTCGCCGTTCCAGGCAAAGGTCACCTTCTTGCGATGCGGATCCCTGGACTTCTTCTCGAGTGCCTCGCGTCCGATGAAATCATGATCGAACTTTATGAACGGCCCGTAGCCCAGTTCAAAGGGCGTCAGGTAATAGTCTTCAATGTTCTTCGAGACAAAACTGCCACCGATCGAACCGGTACCTTCGTAGCCGCCGGCCGGCAGCCACTCGCGATATTTCTTCATCTTTTCGCCCGTATACACCGCCGGCAGTGGCGAAGGAATCCATCCGGACTCCAGCGTATTGCTGGCGTAGGCACGCGAACCCACCGGTACCAGACCAAAGTCGCGCCCGGCCTCGAGTATCGCTTCGCGGACCTCATCGCCCTCGGCATAGGGACCCCACACCTCCAGCCCGGGAGCACCCGCCATGCCATGGCGCAGGGCGCGCACCTTGCGGCCCTTGATGTTGATGACATCGAAGGTGAAAAATTTGATGTCGGGAAGCGGTCCGCCGTTGAGCTTTTCCAGCACTTTGGCGGCATTCGGCCCCTGCACCTGATAGCGATAGTGGCGTCTCGTCACTGCCTTGCCGCGCGGATGCGAAGGCGAGCGATCGTCACGGATCATGTCGACCTTGAAGCCGCCGGTCTCGCCGTGAAATTGAAGCCAGTTCACCGACGGCGCACGCCCCACGAACAGCAACTCATCCTTGTCGAGATAGAACAGGATGCCATCGCCAATGACGTAGCCATCGTAGCTCACCGGTACCATCTGCTTCGCTCTGTTCACAGCGAAGTTGTTGAAGCTGTTGATCGTGGTATACGACATGAGCTTCAAGGCGTCAGGGCCCTTGACGCTCAGCTCCGCCATATGGTGCGTCTGATCGAACAGCACGGCGGTCTCGCGCCAGGCACGCTGCTCATCACGCCAGTTGGAGAATTCGCTGGGCACCACGGGATAGACATAGGCCCCAATACGTGAATTGCGCAACATATCCACCGCGTTGCCGGCGCTTTTCAAAAGGCTTTCCAGATTTTGCTGACTCATGAAAGTGATGTCCTCTGAAGTCCTGCTTACCTGTTATCGAAAAGTGACTGTGATGCGCAACATGGTCAGACCGCCGCCAGTCGGCAGGCGAATCAGATTGCCGCCCGCCACCTTGCGCAGCGGCGCTTCATGCTTCGTGGCCGCGTGCAGATTGCGCTTGGCAAGATTCGAATGCTCGCGAGCCACGGCTTCCGCGCGGGCGCCCGCGCCTGCTGCCAGAGCTTCCAGGATCGCGCAATGCTGCTCCTGCGAAATGATCAGCGTCTGATGCACATCGGCAAGCGCCGATTGCGCCACCACGAAGGCACTGGGCGAGGCGAAGGGCAAGGCCACGATGCGCTCGATGGCGCGCGTCAATACGGGGCTGTGCGCCAGTCCCACGAGCAGAGAATGGTAGCGTTCATTCAGGCGCACAAAGTCCGCAAACTGCTCCACGCCCAGGTTGCGGCGTTTGATGATGGCGTCCATGGCGCCCACGCAATCGCGCAAATCGCTGAGTTCGGCGTGCGAGGGATGCCGCTCGGCTGCCCGCCGCGCCGCCACGCCCTCAAGCGTGCCCCGCACATCGATGGCGTCATACACCTCGGCCTCGTTGAAGGCGCGCACCACAAAACCGCCGGAACTCGCCGGTTCCAGCAACCCCTCCTCAGCGAGGCGCAGCAAGGCCGCGCGGATCGGCGTGCGCGATACACCGGTGCGCTCGACGAGCATGAGCTCGGGCACCCTTTCGCCGGCGCTTAACTCGCCATCGAGAATCATCTGGCGCAGGCGCAACTGCGCCTTGAGGGTCTGGGCGGCGCGCGGATCGCCGTTGCGCATCAATCGGGTCACGGGTGGATGCCGATGCTGTCCTGATGTATACGTTATTTTATAATGTATACAATATTGCAGACCGCCTGTAAAGATTGAGGATCGGCCGATGCGGCTGGACGACGCCAGCCGCTGCGCGAAAGCGCGCCTACAGTCGCCCGGCAGCGAGCTCGCGCCCGATATGCTCGGCCTGACGCAGCACCAGGGCCACGATCGTGAGTGTCGGATTTGCCGCGCCCGCCGTGGTCTGCACGCTGCCGTCCGAAATGAACAGATTCGGCACTTCGTGTGCGCGCCCGTAAGCGTTGGTCACGCCTAGCCCCGGGTCGTGGCTCATGCGTGCGGTGCCCATCTGGTGAGTGGCGGGTGGCATGGAGCTCACTACCGTGCGTCTTGCGCCCACGGCTTCATAGATCTTCCGCCCGCGCCCGGTCGCGTGGTCGCGCATGGCCAGATCGTTCGGATGCGGGTCGCAGTGGATATGCGCCACAGGCAACCCGTAGGCGTCCTTCCGTGTCGTCGAGAGCGTGATGCGATTGTCGGCGCGCGGCAGGTCTTCGCCATTGACGAGCATGCCAGCCATGTTGCGGTAGTTGTCGATGATCGAGGCGAAATCGCGCCCCCAACCGTAGCGCAAGCCGATGAGCGGGAGCGTCGGCAGGTCGAGCATGGCAAGTTCCAGATGATACCCACCGGCGAAGCCGCGACGCGGGTCGTGGATGTTCTCGTCCTCGACGACGCCCGCCAGTACCGCACCGCGCCAGAAACTCACCGGCTGATCGAAAATGCCGAAGACAAAACTCAGGACGTGATGGCAATAATTACGACCCACCTGGTCGGAACCGTTGGCCAGGCCGTGATTGAAGCGCCCGGACTCCGACAGCAGCAGCAGCCGCGCCGTTTCGATGGCGTTGCCCGCGACGCAGACAACGCGCGCGCTGCTGGCGCTGCTCCACTCCCGCAGCGTCACGATACACGACGCCACTGGCGCGACCCGCATTGTCATGCTCGACTCGCGTAACAAAGCACTCACTGCGCAGATCGAGCCTGCCGCTGGCCTCAGCCTGCGGAATCTCCGTATACAGCGTGCTCCACTTGGCGCCGGTCTTGCAGCCCTGCGCGCAGAAACCCTGCTGAATGCAAAATCCGCGACCGTCGCGCGCGCGCGAATTGATCGCCAGATAGTTGGTGTGCACGCGTTTGTAGCCCAGGCGCCGCGCACCGGCATACATCACCTTGAAATTGTTGGATGCGGGCATGCCCGGATTGCCATTGCGGCGCGTGACGCCGAGCCGCCTCTCGGCCACCTGATACCAGCGTTTCAGCTCGGCGTAGTCCAACGGCCAGTCGGCGAGTGAGGCCCCGGGTATATCGCCATACACGCTGCGCGCGCGCAGCTCGTAGGATTGCAGGCGCGGTGTCGCCCCGGTCCAGTGCACTGTTGTGCCACCCACCGTGCGGCAATGCCAGGCCGGCAGCGTCGGCGAAGCTGTTACCGGGTCCCACGTGCCGCTCTGCGTGCGCGGCTCGAGCCAGGTGAGCTGAGCGAAGGCTTCACCGGGATCTTGTGAAAAAGTCGCGAACGATTGACGCTTGCCCGCTTCGAAGAGAACAACATTGAGGCCGCGACGCGTCAGTTCATTTGCCATGGTGCCGCCGCCGGCACCAGAGCCGACGATGACCACGACGTCCCTATCGTTGAGCTCGAAACGCGCCATTGACCTGTGCCCCTATGCGGTCGGCAGCGCGCCGCTGTCTGCCAACGGCACTTCAGGCAGCCACTTCAGATCGTTGAAGCCGCGCAGCAGGTAACCGCCCTTCGAGAACGACTCACCCTCGAAACCAAAGTGAGCCCAGGCGATCGGGTTGCTATAGAGCACCATCAGGGTCTTGATCCGCACGGACTGGAAGAATGCGCCCGATTCGATTTGCCTGAGGCGCTCGACACGCGCATCCTCAGATTTAAAGGCAAATCCCTCACCCAGACTCGCAATCCCGCCCACGAGATCGTTGTGTGCGTCCGTCGATGTCGCCGCGTTGCCATCGATGGCCTTGACGACCAGGGCGTAGGCGGCATCGTCAAGCGTGTCGTGCGGTGCAATGGTGCGGATCATGGCCAACAACGCTGCCGCCTCTGCTGAGGACAATACGCCCAGCTCCACGGCCCAGGCGCGACCAGGTAGCAGCGCAGCGAGCGGACTGCTGAGGGCAATCACCCCTGTCAGTACGCCGCCCACCCCGCGTACGAATGCACGGCGATCAGCGCTCTGCAGCGAACCGGCATGGTTGGCGTATGTGTTCACGCGCTCATCGAGTAGAGTCACCGACGGTCCGGAACAATACTACTGATTCCAGAGGCATACGGCGGATGAAATACGAAACCAGGCTGATCTGGGTGCTGACGATCACCTTTGGCTTTCTGTTTCTGGACCGCAATGCCGCCAGTTTCCTGATGCCCTTCATCGTCAATGACCTGCATTTCAACAATCAGCAGGTCGGACTGGTGGCCTCCGCGCTGTCGTTTACCTGGGCCGTCGCCGCGTTCCTGGGTGGCGCGTACTCAGACCGCACCGGCAACCGTAAAACCTTGCTGCTGGTCACTGTGGTGGCCTTTTCGTTGTGCTCATTCGCCTCCGGGCTTGCGGTCTCATTCGCAACCCTGTTCCTGACGCGCCTGCTGATGGGCCTGGCTGAGGGACCGTTCCTGCCAATCGCACAGTCGCTGGTGGCAATCGAATCCACGGCCGCAAAGCGCGGCCACAACATGGGCGTGATGCAGAACTTCGGCAGCAATCTGCTGGGCTCCTTTGTGGCACCCCTCGTCCTGGTGGCCATCGCCACGGCCTACAACTGGCGTTGGGCTTTTTATCTGGCGGGTGTGCCAGGTCTCATCATGGCGCTGCTGATTGCCAAAGTTGTACGCCGGCCCGCCGCGACAATAGCGCCTGCAAATACAGCTGCGCAGCCAGCGGCACCGCTCGCCGCAAGGAATATGGGCTACAGGGAAATGTTGCAGCACCGGAACATGTGGCTGTGCATGCTGATGGCCATCTTCATGGTGGCGTGGATGGTGCTGGGATGGGCCTTTCTGCCGCTGTTCTATACCAAGGTCCGGCAGATCAGCAACGGCCAGATGAGCGTACTGATGAGCGTACTGGGCCTGTCAGCCGCCTTCTTCAGCTTCGTGGTGCCGGCGCTCTCAGACCGCTTCGGACGGCGCCCGGTCATCGTCATTTTCAATTTCATCGGCTTGCTGGTGCCGCTCGCCGCGCTGCTACTTCCAGGGTTCGCTATTCATACTGGGCACGCTGATCTTCCTCGGCTGGTCTGCCAGTGGCACCTTTCCGCTGTTCATGGGCACGGTGCCGTCGGAGACCATTCCGGCCCGCTACGTAGCGACATCGCTTGGCATGACGGTGGGGCTGGGTGAGATACTGGGCGGCGTTAGTGCGCCGGCAATTGCCGGCCGCGCTGCCGATCATTACGGTCTGCAGGCACCGGTCATCATAATGGCGGTCTGTGCGTTCGTCGGCGCGATGTTGGCGTTGTTTCTGCGCGAGACAGCGCCAATCCGCCTGGCGCGAACACGGTAGCATCACATCCGCCCATTGTGATCGGAGCATAACGTCATGCGTGCTTACGAAATTGTTGCTGCCAGCACTTCGCTGCAAGGGCTGCGGCCCTGCACCCGCCCTGAGCCCACGGCCGGCAGCAGCCAGATTCTGGTCAAAATGCAGGCCGTGTCCCTGAATTATCGCGACGTGGCGATCGCGCTGGGCAAGTACATGGGCAGGCCGATTTCAGCGACAACCATAGCGCTCTCCGATGGCACGGGAGTGGTTACAGCAATCGGTGCGGGGGTGACACGCTTTAAAGTCGGTGATCGCGTTGCCGGCACATTTTTCCGCGGCTGGATCGATGGTCCACCGCCAGGGCCCCTGGCCGCGCTTGGCGCTCCGCCTGCCGATGGCGTACTCGCCGAGCAGGTCGTGTTCGATGAGCATGACGCCGTCGCCGTGCCCGCGCATCTGTCGGTGGAAGCCGCCGCCACGCTGCCTTGCGCCGGCCTCACGGCCTGGCGCGCACTCATCGAGAACGGCCAGGTCATGCCCGGACAAACCGTGCTGGTCATCGGCACCGGCGGGGTCTCCATATTTGCATTGCAGTTTGCCAGGCTCGCAGGCGCCCGCGTCATTGCGCTCTCATCGAGCGATGACAAACTCAAGCGCGCGCGCGCGCTGGGCGCCGAATTCACGATCAACTACCGCAGCACGCCCGACTGGGAGCGCGAGGTGCAGGCGTTGACCAACGGCCGTGGCGCCGATCACATCATTGAGGTCGGCGGCGCTGGAACAATCGCCCGTTCCCTCGCCTGCGTTGCCGCCGGCGGACACATCGCCCTGATCGGCGGGGTTGCGGGTTTCGACGCCCAGATCAACCCCTTTGGCCTGCTGCGAACGCGGGCTTGCCTCCGCGGTGTGTACGTGGGTTCGCGCGGTCAGTTCGAGCGTATGAACGCCGCGATCTCGGGCAATAACCTGGAGCCCGTGGTCGACCGCGCGTTCAGCTTCGACGAGGCGCCGGCGGCCTATCAGCACCTGGCCAGTGGTGCGCACTTCGGCAAGGTGGTTATCCGGCTATGACCGTGCGCGAGGCAGTGTACGCGCTGCTGCGTGAGTTCCAGCTGACGACAATATTCGGCAACCCCGGTTCCACCGAGCTGCCGATGTTCCGCGATTTTCCTGCGGATTTTCGTTACGCGCTCGGCCTGCACGAGGCGGTGGTGGTCGCGATGGCCGACGGCTACGCGCAGGCGCGACACCAGGCTGCGCTGGTCAATCTGCACTCGGCCGTGGGCGTGGGCCACGCCATGGGCAGTATCTTCACCGCCTTTCGCAACCAGACACCGTTGGTGATCACGGCCGGGCAACAGGCGCGTTCGATATTGCCTTACGAACCCTTCCTGTATTCCGAACAGGCCGCACAGCTGCCCAAGCCCTACATCAAATGGAGTGTAGAAGCCGGCGCGTGCCGAGGACGTGCCTGCCGCCATTGCGCGCGCGTACTACGTCGCGATGCAAGCGCCGCGCGGACCGACCTTCGTATCGATACCGGCGGACGACTGGGATCGCAACTGCGCGCCACTTGGCGCACGCCAGCCGAGCTCTATCGTGGCTGGCGACCCCGCCATGCTGCGCGATGCGGCAGCCGCGCTGGCAAGTGCCAGATTCCCGGTATTCGTTGTGGGCGCATCGGTAGCGCGCGATCAAGCCTGGGACGAGACCCTGGCATTGGCCGAACAGCATCAGGCACCGGTATGGGTCAGCCCGCTGTCGGCGCGCAACAGCTTTCCGGAAGATCACCGGCTGTTTGCAGGCTTCCTGCCGGCCGATCGCGCAGCCATAGTTGCGCGCCTGAATGGCAGCGATTTCATTCTGGTCCTGGGTGCGCCAGTGTTTACCTATCACGTTGAGGGCGCCGGTCCGCATGTACCCACAGGGGCAGCATTGGTGCAGTTGACTGATGACCCGGCAGCGGCGGCCTGGTGTCCTGTTGGCACTTCCATTGTGACGAACCTGAAGCTCGGTGTTTCCGCGCTGCTCTCACAAAGCAAAGTGGCCGGAATCGTGGCGACTGCGGATCGTGCGCCGCCAATAATGGCCCCGCGTCCGTCACCCATCGCGGCAACCGCCCTCGACGACAAGACAGCGCCCAGCGACGCATGCGTGATGCACAGAATTGCCGCGCTGCGACCTGCCCACAGTATCGTCGTGGAAGAAGCCCCCAGCAGCCGCGCGGCGCTGCACGATTGTCTGCCACGTCGAACGCGACACGTTTTACACCTGCGCCAGCGGTGGCCTGGGCCACGGCCTGCCTGCGGCTGTGGGCGTGGCGCTCGCGCGTCCCGATCGCAGGGTCATTGCACTGCTCGGCGACGGCTCGGCAATGTACGCCATACAGGGATCGTGGAGCGCCGCGGCCCTGGGCACCGCGGTGGCCTTCATCATCATCAATAACCGGGGTTACAAAGCCCTGGACGGCTTCGCCCATCACTTTCGGGATCGCGACGCCGCCCGCCACGGCACTGGGAGGTCTGGATTTCTGCGCCCTGGCCACAGGCCAGCGCGTCCCGCGGTCAGGGTGACCGAGTGCGCCGGGCTCGACGCAGCGCTGAAGAAAGCATTCAGCGCCATGACGCCGATGCTGGTTGAAGTGTGTATCAGATGAACGAACGCCAAGCAAAGCGCCTCTGCGCTGCCTAACGCCTACGCGAGCCCGAGTGCCGCGATCGCGTTGTCCTTGAGGATCAGCTCGTGTACTTCCGGTTTGAAGCCGGCCTCCTTGAAATCCTGAATCCAGCGGTCAGGCGCGATCAGCGGGAAATCTGATCCAAATAGCATCTTGCGTTGCAGCCGGCTGTTTGCGTATTGAACAAGCTGCGGCGGAAAATATTTCGGCGACCAACCGGACAGGTCGATGTAGACATTTGGTTTGTGCAGGCACACAGAAAGCGCCTCGTCCTGCCACGGCCATGAGGGGTGCGCGATGATGATCGTCATGTCGGGAAAGTCGGCCGCCACATCGTCGAGGTAGATCGGGTTCGAGTACTTGAGCCGCAGGCCGCCGCCGCCCGGCATGCCGGTGCCGATGCCAGAATGACCGCTGTGAAAGATCGCCGGCAGCTTGTGTTCGGCGATGACCTCATAGAGGCCGTAGGCCATCCGGTCATTCGGGAAGAACCCCTGAGTTGTCGGATGAAACTTGAACCCCTTGATATCGCCGCCGGCGATCAGCCGCCGCGCTTCGCGAACGCCCAGTTTGCCTTTATGCGGATCGATGCTGGCGAAGGCGAGCATGATGTCGCTGTTCTCGCGCGCCGCGTCGCGGACCTCTTCGTTGGGAATCCGCCGGGCACCGAGTTCGTGCTCGGAGTCGACCGTGAACATCACCAGCCCGATCCTGCGCTCGCGATAGTAGGCCACGGTCTCCGCGATCGTGGGGCGCTTCCCGACCTTGAAGTATTTCGAGGCTGCGTCTTCGAACTCTTGCCAGACCTCGTCCGCCGGCTGCCGGCACGAAACCTCGGCGTGGGTGTGGACGTCAATTGCGATCAGATCCTTGAGGTTCATCCGCAACTCCCCGTTCATACCCGTGCGTCAACCGTGCCCCGCATCCCAGTCGGAGATTGTACGTCTCTCGCGCACCAGGCGGGCGAGCAGTGGCGCCGGCTCCCAGTGCATCGGGCCATAGATCTCCCGGTACTTGAGCATGCCATCGTGAACCGTCTTGAGTCCGATCGTATCGGCGTAGAACAGCGGGCCGCCACGATAGCGAGGAAACCCGTAGCCAGCGGTCCAGACGACATCGATGTCACTCGCGCGAAGTGCGACCCCCTCCTCGAGTATCCGCATGCCCTCGTTGATCAAGGGATAGATGCAGCGCTCGATGATTTCCGCTGCCGAGTGCCTGCGCGGCGGTACACCCAGTTTCGCCGCCGCGGCGCGCAGGATCTCGATCGCCTCGGGATCGTCGTGGCGAGTGCGGTCTCCCGGCAAGTACCGGTAGTAACCCTTGCCATTTTTCTGCCCGAACCGCCCGGCGGCATGCAGCGCGAAGTCCGCCTGGTAGTAGGCCGGATCGGGCGGATACTTTTCAGCGTTCGCGCGATGTACGTTGACTCCGACATCGATGCCGGCCATGTCGAACACTGCGAGAATGCCCATCGCCATGCCCCAGGCCTCAAGTGCGTCGTCGACCAGCCGCGGCGTCGAGCCCTCGAGCACCATGCGCTCCGCCTCGCGGGCGTAGCCTTCCATCATTCGGTTGCCAATGAATCCGTAGCACACACGGGCGAGTACCGGGGTCTTCTTCAGCGACTTTGCCAGATCGAGCGCCGTGAGGATGACCTCAGGCGCCGTTTCGTTGGTGCGGACGATCTCCAGCAATGGCATCACATTGGCCGGCGAGAAGAAATGCAGCCCGATGACATCCGCGGGACGGCGCGTTGCGGCGGCAATCACGCCGATGTCAAGCGTCGACGTATTTGTTGCGAGCAGTGCACCCGGCTTCGCGACTTCATCAAGCGCGGTGAAGATCTTTCGCTTGAGGCCGATGTCTTCGAACACTGCCTCGATGATGACGTCGGCGTCCGACAGGTCCGCGTAGTGAAGAGAACCGCGGATCAAGGCCATCCGCCTGGCTCTTGTCTGCTGCGGTGATGCGGCCGCGCCGAACCATCGAGTCGTAGGTGGCCCCGACGACGCCGAGTCCACGCTCGAGCGCCTCCCGGCTCGCGTCGATGACGGTGACCGGCAGCCCCGCGTTGGCGAAGCAGATCGCGATACCTCCACCCATCGTGCCGGCGCCGATCACGCCAGCACTGGCCAGTGTGTGGGCGCGAGTGGATGCCGGCAGGCCGGGCACCTTGCGCGTCGCGCGCTCGGCGAAGAACACGTGCACGAGGGCCCGCGATTCGATCGTCGCTTTGGCCTGGTTTGCCCGCTCGGTCTCGTACGCAAGGCCTTCCCGGAACGGCAGTCGGACCGAAGCGGCAACCACTTCGATGGCGCTCAGTGCGGCGGTGCGATTCGGGTACAGCTTGCGCGCCTCGGCCGTGACTCGTTCGATGATGGCCGGCGTCGCGCTGGCGGGGTCCACGGTCCGGTCACAGGTCCGTCTGGGCCCACGACCGTCAGTCGCCAGCGACTCAGCGTAGGCGATGACGCCGGCACGAAAATCCCCCTCGATCTGCGCGTCGATAAACCCGAGTTCGATACCCCTGGCGACATCGACGGGGCGCGCCGAGATGATGAGCTCGAGCGCCTTTTCGACTCCGATCAGCCGCGGCAGCCGCTGCGTGCCGCCGGCGCCCGGGAAAACTCCGAGTGTCACTTCCGGGAGGCTGAAGCGGGTCCCCGGAGCGGCCACGCGGTAATGGCAGGCAAGCGTGATCTCCAGACCACCGCCCATTACTGTTCCATGCATGCCCGCGACCACCGGAAACGGCAGCTGCTCCAGGGCGTCGAACAGCTCGCGGTACTCCGTCTCCTTCGGCGGCCCGGAGAATTCGCCGATGTCGGCTCCGGAAAAGAATGATTTGCCCTCGCATACGAGCGCAACCGCGCGCACGTCGGCGCGGCGGCGAATGCCGGCAATCGCATCGGACAACTGTTCCCGCACGGCTGCGGTTATGGTGTTCACCGGCGGGTTGTTCACGCTGATGACGGCCGTCGCGCCGATCAACGTGACTGTCACGATCCGCTCGCTCATCGACTACTCCACGAAGGTGCGGGCTACAATAGCCCGACGCAGGCCGACATTGCCACCAAAGGACCAGGCTCCTGAAGCCGACACTGCTGCTCCTGCCGGGCCTGCTGTGCGACGAACAAGTTTGGCGAGAGCAAATCGCCACGCTCGGCGATCAATTCGATTGCCAGGTCGCAGATTACGGGCGGCTCGATTCCCTGCCCGCCATGGCGGAACAAGTACTCGCCAGTGCGCCCGCCAGTTTTCTGCTTGCCGGGCATTCCATGGGGGGGCGTGTCGCCCTCGAGATCCTGCGCCGCGCGCCACAGCGCGTGGCCAAGCTCATGCTGCTGGATACAGGATACGAGCCGCGCGCCTCCGGCGAGCGTGGTGAGCGCGAAACCGAGCAACGACAACGCCTCGTGGCTCTCGCCTACGGCGAAGGCATGCGTAGCATGGGCCGGGAGTGGCTGCGCGGCATGCTGCCGGAAAGTCGTTGGAATGACGAAGTGCTGGTGGAGTCCATACTCGCGATGGTGGAGCGCAAAACGCCGCAGATTCACGCCGCGCAGATCCGCGCACTCCTGACGAGGCCCGATGCCAGCGCGGTGCTGCCGGGAATCTCCTGCCCCACGCTATTGCTGTGCGGACGCGAAGACAATTGGAGTCCCCGCGCGCGCCATGAGCAGATGGCGGCACGGATTCCCGGCGCCCTCCTGGCTGTGATCGAAGACGCCGGGCACATGACGACGATGGAACGCCCGGAGAGCGTCAGCGCCGCGATGCGCGATTTTCTATGCGCCGCCGCTTTCGCGCAAAAAACGACATGACTCCGCGCGAAGAACGGCACGAGATCGCTGCCGCCCCTTGGGATCCGCGGCCCTCAGTGCACCGCCGCCGCTGCGGCATCGGCCTGCCGGTCCTCGTTCGCGCGATGAATCACATAGGCGCGAATCCGATCGCTGTCGCTCGCGCTCAATTGCTTCCTGTAACCGACCATGCCGTTCGCCTCACGCACGCCATCCAGCACCGTCTGGTTCCACAACGCTGCATCCTTCAACGCGATGGAATAGCGCAGGTCTGGAAGCACACCACCGCTGGTCGCACTGTCGCCATGGCAAGTGCTGCAGTAGCTGTGAAACAACAGCTTGCCGCTCGCCACGATCGCCGGCGCTGCCCGATCGGGCGGTGGATTGAGTACCGCCGGCGCAGCCTCCGGGAGCGACGGCAGACTGACCCTGCCATTGAGCTTGAAGGCCAGCACGCGCGGCAGGTTCGCGGCGATGTGGCTGTCGCGCGCGAGCTCGCCGGCGATAAGCCCAAAGGCGCCGCCCCAGCCCACCTCGATCGCCACGTACTGCTCGCCGGCGACCTCGTAGGTTATGGGCGGCGCAAGTACCCCCGCCTGCGTATCCGACGACCACAGACGCTCACCCGTATCGGCCCGGTAGGCCACGAGTTCGCCGTTCGCGTTGCCTTGGAACACCAAATTGCCCGCCGTCGCGAGCACGCCGCCGTTCCATGGCTGGCCCAGTTCCACGCGCCAGGCTTCCTTGCGGGCCACGGGATCCCACGCCGCCAGGTGACCTTTCAGTCCTGCCTTGATCTGCGCCTTGATCTTCGGATCTTGCGGCAGGCTGCCGGCGTTGAAATCGACTCCGGTGTTCCAGCGGAGCTCGCGCGGTTTCGCGCCCGCATCGGGAATGTACGGGAACGCGACGTCCATGACCGGAATGTAGACCAGCCTTGCCAGCGGGCTGTAGGCCATGGGCTGCCAGTTGTGGGCCCCACCGGGACCGGGCATGGACAGGAAAGGCTTCCCGGTAGCGCTATAGTTGGCCGCCGCCTCGACAACGGGGCGACCCGTTTGCATGTCGACGCTCTTGGCCCAGGTCGTGATCGTGTAGGGATCAGCGGCCAGCAGCCCGCCGGTGGCGCGATCAAGCACGTAGAAGAACCCGTTCTTCGGCGCCTGCATCAGGACTTTGCGTGTTGAGCCACCGATCGGCAGGTCGGCAAGGATGATGTGCTGCGTTGCGGTGAAATCCCAGGAATCGCCTGGCGTCGTCTGGTAGTGCCAGACGAATTCGCCCGACTCGGGACGAAGCGCCACGATCGAAGACAGGAACAGGTTGTCGCCTTTTCCGGCTGAGCGAATCTGGTAATTCCAGGGCCCACCGTTGCCGACGCCGATGTAGAGCAGGTCGAGCTCGGGATCGTAGGCCATCGAATCCCAGACGGTGCCGCCGCCTCCCAGCTTCCACCATTCACCATTCCAGGTCCTGGCCGCCATTTCCAGCGCGGGCGATTCAAAGGCGTTGGCGGGATCGCCCGGAACCGTGTAAAAACGCCAGGCCTGTTTGCCGGTGTCGGCATCGTAAGCGGTCAGGTAACCGCGTACGCCCAATTCGGCACCGGCATTTCCGATCAGCACCTTGCCTTTGACGATGCGAGGCGCGCCGGTGATGGTGGCGCGGCTCCCCGGCGGGAGCGTATTCACAACCCAGATCGACTTGCCGCTGGCCGCATCGAGCGCCACCAGCCGGCCGTCGAGCGTGCCCACGTACAACTTGCCGTGCCAGGCAGCCACGCCCCGATTGACGACGTCGCAGCAGGCATTGACCGCTGCCGCACCCGGCACCTCCGGATCGTACGCCCACTTGAGTTCACCATTCCTCGCATCGAGGGCAAAGACCTTGCTCCACGCGCCGGTGACATACATGACCCCGTCGATCACCAGCGGCGTCGATTCCTGGCCGCGATGCGCGGTGGGCACGTCGAATGCCCAGGCCAGGCCCAGTTCCTTGACGTTGCCGGCGTCAATCTGCCGTAAGGGGCTGAAGCGCTGTTCATCGTAGGTGCGACCGTGGGTCAGCCAGTTGCCGGGCTCACGATCTGCAGCGGCAATACGCGCCCCGTCAACGTCGGCAGCCCCGCGGGGAGTTGCAGTGTTGGGCCCGCCGCTGCAAGCGCAGAGCGCCAGACCGGCCGCGATCAGCACAGCAAATTGACGGGGACGACGCGTCGCGATCTGTACAGCAATCATACCGGGGTTGTCTTTCATGGTCGGAATTCCGCGGCAATTACAGTACTGGTGGCAAGCATACATCGAGCGCGTGTACGTCGGCTAAAACAGGCAGATGCGCCGCGCGCTCAGTTCGCGCCCGGAGCGGTCCGTTTGCCATTGGCGCGCCCCGTGCGCGTGCGCGACAATACCGCCAACCTCCAGCTGCCGGGACATCACATGAACGTCGTCTACACGAGCATTCAGCGGGCGGAGCGCACTGTTGTCGATGCTCTGGGTCGTTACGGCGTCGCCACGGTGCACGAGGCACAGAATCGCACCGGCCTCATGGCCCCCGTCATGCGACCGATCTATCCTGGTGCCCGCATTGCGGGCACGGCCATTACGGTCAGTGTTCCTCCCGCCGACAACTGGATGATTCACGTTGCCGTGGAGCAATGCCGGCCGGGCGACGTGCTGGTGGTTGCGCCGACGTCATATTCGGACTCCGGCTACTTCGGCGAATTGCTCGGCTGCTCGTTACTGGCCCGTGGCGTGTGCGCGCTGGTCATCGACGCCGGCGTGCGCGACGTCCGCGATCTGACGGCGCTGGGCTTTCCGGCCTGGTCCAAGGCGGTATCGGCGCAAGGTACGGTGAAGGAAACTCTGGGCTCGGTAAACGTCCCGGTCGTGTGTGCGGGAGCCCTGGTTCATCCGGGCGATGTTGTCGTTGCCGACGACGATGGCGTGTGCGTCGTGCCTCGCATCGACGCGGCCGGGGTCCTGAAGGCGGCGATGACGCGAGAAGAGAAGGAAGCCAAGGTACGCGAGCGCCTGAAGGCCGGCGAACTCGGGCTCGATCTCTACGGCATGCGCGACAAGCTGGCTGCCCGTGGGCTCGCTCTACCGCGAAACGCCGGCGGAGTAGCCCGTGCTGAGGGCCATACCCTGCACGTTGATGCGCGGTGGAACTTCCAAGGGTCTGTACTTCCACGCCCGTGACCTGCCACCGGAACGAGCGGCGCGCGATCGCGTGCTGCTCGCCGCCATGGGTTCGCCCGATGCACGCCAGATCGACGGTGTCGGCGGTGCCCACCCGCTGACCAGCAAGGTCGCGCTCATCGGCCCGGCGACCCGCCAGGATGCGGATGTCGATTATCTCTTCCTGCAGGTAACCGTGGACAAGGCCGAGGTCAGCGACTCGCAGAATTGCGGCAACATACTCGCCGGCGTCGGCCCCTGGGCGATCGAGAACGGCCTCGTGACGGTGAGCGGTGCCACGACGCCGGTGCGCATCCACATGGTCAATACATCGAGCTGCGCAGTGGCGCACGTGCCCACCCCCAATGGCGTCGTCGAGTACGAAGGTGATGCGCGCATCGACGGCGTGCCGGGTACTGCCGCTGCCATCGCCATCGATTTTCTGGATCTCGCCGGCTCGAGCTGCGGGTCGCTGTTTCCGACCGGCGCCATATGCGACCGCGTGGACGGGATCGACGTTACCTGTATTGACAACGGCATGCCTGTGGTCCTGATGAGCGCGGCGCAGCTTGGGAAGACGGGCGCCGAGTCACCTGAGGCGCTCGAGGGGGACCCTGCGCTTCGGGCTCGGGTCGAGAAGATCCGGCTCGAACTCGGGCCCCGCATGAACCTCGGCAACGTCGCCAGCAAGACCGTGCCGAAAATGTGTCTGGTGTCGCCTGCCCGTCACGGCGGCGCGATCAATACGCGAACCTTCATCCCGCATCGGGTGCATGAGGCGATCGGCGTGCTCGGCGCCGTGAGCGTCGCCACCGCCTGCCTCGCGCCCGGTTCCGTGGCCGCAAAGATTGCCGGCCTGCCTGCCGGCGACGGCAGCCGACGACTCGACATCGAACACCCCACCGGTTTTTTCACCGTGGAACTCGACATCGCGGCCACAGGCGACGGGTTTCGCGTGACACGCTCAGCCCTGCTGCGCACAGCGCGCAAACTGATGCGCGGAGATGTGTTTGTGCCCGCCCGCGCGTGGAGCCACGCGTGATCGTCGATTGCCACGGCCACTACACGACGGCGCCCGCAGCCCACCAACGCTTCCGGGATGCCCAGATCGCCGGGATCAGCGATCCGGCCGCCCCATCGGCGCGGCCGGCGCAGATCTCGGATGACGAGATCCGCGAAACCATCGAAACGAATCAGCTCAAGCTCCAGCGGCAGCGTGGCGCGGACCTGACGATCTTCTCGCCACGCGCCTCCGCCATGGCGCACCACATTGGCGATGAGCGGGTGTCCAGCGCCTGGACGCGTGCCTGCAATGATCTCATCCGGCGCGTCGTGGACCTGTACCCGGACAACTTCGCTGGCGTCTGCCAGCTTCCCCAATCGCCGAGCGTGCCGATTGCGCATTCGATTCACGAACTCGAGCGCAGCGTACATGAGCTGGGCTTCGTTGGCTGTAACCTGAATCCGGATCCCTCCGGGGGCCACTGGACCGCCCCGCCGCTGACTGACCGTCACTGGTACCCGTTCTACGAGAAGATGGTGGAACTCGACGTGCCGGCAATGATCCACGTCTCGGCGTCCTGCAATCCGAACTTTCACGCGACCGGTGCGCACTACATCAATGCCGACACGACCGCGTTCATGCAGTTTCATCGAGGGCGACCTGTTCCGGGATTTTCCGACGCTGCGGTTCGTGATCCCGCACGGCGGCGGCGCCGTGCCGTATCACTGGGGGCGCTACCGCGGGCTCGCGGACATGCTCAAGCGCCCGCCGCTCGACGAGCACGTCATGAAGAACGTGTACTTCGACACTTGCGTCTATCACCAGCCTGGGATCGATCTGCTGGTCGAGGTCATCGACCTGGGCAACATACTCTTCGGCTCGGAGATGGTCGGCGCGGTGCGTGGTATCGACCCGCAGACCGGCCATCACTTCGATGACACCAAGCGCTACATCGACGCACTTGCCTTGCCCACCGGTGACAAGCAACGAATCTTCGAGAAAAACGCGCGGCGCGTCTTTCCACGGCTCGATGTCATCCTGAAAGCCCAGGGACGATGAACAGCGCAAGCGCATTCCGGCTCGTGCCCGGCGGGCCCGGCTGGGCTTCCCGCGCCGCGTCCGGGCCATTCACGATGGATGCGGGCTGGTTACCCTTTGACCCGCACCCGTCGAAGCCGGTCTTTGTGCCGCCGCCGGGCGCCGTCGACGCCCACTGCCACGTATTCGGTCCCGGCGCATCCTTCCCTATGCGCTCGGAGCGTAAATACACGCCCTGCGATGCCTCGAAGGAACACCTGTGGGCACTTCGCGATTATCTTGGCTTCGAGCGCAATGTCATCGTGCAGGCGACCTGCCACGGCGCCGACAATCGCGCGGTCGTCGACGCCCTGCGCGCTTCCGAGGGCCGCGCGCAGGGCGTCGCCACCGTCCAGGCCGACATCAGCGACGCGGAGCTGCGCGAACTCCATAAGGCCGGCGTGCGCGGCGTGCGCTTCAATTTCGTCAGGCGGCTCGTCGAAACCACGCCGCACGAGGTGCTGGCGCAGATTGTGCGCCGTGTCGCGCCACTCGGCTGGCATGTCGTCATCTACTTCGAGGCGGCCGATTTGCCCGGAGCTCTATGGCTTTATTGCCTCGCTCCCTACGACCGTCGTTATCGATCATATGGGGCGGCCGGACGTGACGAAGGCGTCGATGGGCCGGAGTTCGGGCTCTTTATCCGGCTGATGCGCGAGCACCCGAATATCTGGTCAAAAGTCACCTGTCCCGACCGGCTTTCAAAGTCCGGGCCGCCCGGCTACGAGGATGTAGTGCCGTTCGCCAGGAAGCTTGTCGACACGTTCCCGGATCGCGTGCTCTGGGGCACCGACTGGCCACACCCGAACCTGAAGCTGCACATGCCGGACGATGGCAAGCTTGTGGACTTCATTCCGCGAATCGCAACGACGCCAGACCTGCAGCAGCGCCTGCTGGTCGATAATCCGCTGCGCCTCTACTGGAATCAGACCGGCCCTCTCCTGGAGAATGACGCATGAAGATTGTTCTCGCAGGGGCCGGCGCGTTCGGCATCAAGCACCTCGACGCAATCAAGGTGATCGGCGGTATCGACGTCATCTCGCTGGTCGGGCGCGAGTTTGCGCCTACCCACGCCACCGCGCTGAAGTACGGTATCCCTCACGTCACCACAGACCTGGGCGAAGCGCTCGCACAGCCGGGTGTTGAGGCAGCCATTCTCTGCACACCGACGCAGCTGCATGCTGCGCAGGCGCTGCAGTGCCTGCGCGCGGGCAAGCACGTGCAGGTGGAGATCCCCCTGGCCGACAACCTGTCGGACGCGGAGGCGGTCGCAGCGATGCAGCAGAAGACGGGCCTGATCTGCATGGTCGGGCATACACGGCGCTTCAATCCCTCACACCAGTGGATCCATCGCCGCACCGTCAAAGGAGAACTGAAGCTCCAGCAGCTGGACGTGCAGACTTACTTTTTCCGGCGCACCAACATGAATGCCCTTGGCCAGCCCCGCTCCTGGACCGACCACCTGTTGTGGCATCACGCGGCCCATACGGTCGATCTGTTCACCTACCAGGCCGGCGGGCCGATGACGATCGCTCACGCAATCCAGGGACCGAAGCACCCGACGCTCGGCATTGCCATGGACATGTCGATCCAGCTCAAGAGCGTCTCCGGCGCGATCTGCACGTTATCGCTGTCATTCAATAATGACGGGCCTCTCGGCACGTTCTTTCGCTATATCTGCGATAACGGCACCTACATCGCACGCTACGACGACCTCAGCGACGGCAAGGATCAAAAGATCGACGTGTCGACGGTAGACGTGTCGATGAACGGCATCGAACTGCAGGATCGCGAGTTCTTCGCGGCGGTCGCGGGGAAGCGGGAACCGAATGCCAGCGTGGCGCAGGTCCTGCCCTGCTATCGCACACTGCACGAGCTTGAGCAGCAGCTATTGCGGCAGGGCTGAAGGACCAAGCCAAATGCCGGCACCCGAGGGCAACGGATCGGGGTCACGATGTGGCGACCACCTGGTGACGCACGAGGATGCAACTCCGAAATTCCTGGATATCGCCGTCATCCATGCGCTGTGGTCGCCGTACCCACGGTGGCCTGCGCGGGGATATCATTATCGATAACGGCCCAAGAAGCCGATAAGCAATCAGAAAAGACAGGGAGATCGAAATGAACGATGACATCCGGATTTGCAGGCATGGCATTCGCCACCTGCTCGCTTGCGCATTGTTGCTGACGGGAATTGCCGCCGCTCCGGCAGCCCTTGCGCAATCGTGGCTTGCCGGCGCTTCAGTTGGCGACGTCAAGCAGCACAGTTATTCCGTGGGCGGACCGATTGCGACCACCAACGACTCCGATACGGGATTTCGCGCCTTCGGTGGCTACATGTTTACGCCGAACATCGGCGGCGTGCTCTCCTACGTAGACCTCGGCTCGCCGAATTACGACGGTCCGGCGTTTGGCGGCTTCACCGACAAGCTCGATGCCGATGCCATCGACCTGTCCTTCATTGTTGCGGTATCGCCCGGTGAACAGGACACCTTCAGCACGTTTGCCACCATCGGCGTGTTCCACTTCAACCAGGACGTTCACTACACCGACTCGACCGGCGTATTCAACTACCACGACTCGGGCACCCGCCTCAGTTACGGCGTCGGCGTTCAGGCGAAATTCGCGTCGATCTACGGCGTGCATCTCGGCTGGCAGCGGTTCACCAAAGTGGGCGACAAGAACAATTCCGGGCATGAGTACGACCGCGACATGGTCGAGCTCGGATTCGAGGTTCAGTTCGGCAAGTAAGCGGCGGAATCGTCCGCGGCTTCGGGCGGGCCAGGCTCAGGCAGCTCTTTGCCTGGCCCGCTGACCGAGCGCGAGCGCGTTGCCGGCGAGCAGCACCGCAAGCCCGATGAATGCCGGCAGGCTCCAGCGGTAGCCCTCGAACAGCGTCGAGACGGTCAGCGCGATGACCGGAAACATCACGCTGGTGTAGGCCGCGCGCGCCGGACCGATCCGCTTCAGCAGCGCCAGGTACAGTCCGAATGCCAGCGATGTGCCGGCGAGCGACAGGTACAGGAGCGACACCACGTAGGGCCAGGTCGCTTCGAAGCGCACCGGCACGCCACGCAAGGCGGCGATCACGGCGAGCGCCGCGGCGCCGTACGCCATGCCGTAGGCATTGACGGTGACGACGGGCAGGCTGCCGCCGGTGTTGCGCATCGCCACCATGTTGCCGAGCGACGCGAGGTAGGTGCCGCCGAGCGCCAGCAGGATCCCGTGCGATACCTTGCTGTCCCCGGTCGCGGACTGGAGCTCGGGCAGGAACAGCAACGCGACACCCAGCACGCCGGCGCCGGCCGCAAGAAGGACACGGGGTTCGATCGGGATGCGGTAGAACAACTTCGCGTTGACCTGGTTGACGAAAACGATGCCGGTGAACATCACCGCCACCAGCCCGCTCGTCAGGTACCCCGTGGAGAGGTAGGTGAGCCAGTAGTTGAGGCAGAAGAGCGTCAGGCCCTGCAACGCGACGAAAGCGTGATCGCGACGGGACAGGCGCATCGGGCTTCCCACGATGCGCGCATAGATGAATAGGCAGACCGCCGCGATCGAGAAGCGGTAGACGAGCGAAATCTCGGGTGCCACGACGCCAAGCTGGAACTTGATCGCGAACCAGGTGGTGCCCCAGATCAGCACGACGAGGCCGTAGATGACATAGCTTGGCATTCGTGATTATAGGCGACGCAGGATGGATACCAGGGAACGAAGGCCCACATGCCAGGTCGTATAACGGCATGATAATCAACAAGTCGCGCTCACCTCCTCAGGGTAAATCCCGCGTGAGGGCCAGCTGAAAACTCGCTATCATGGCGCGCGAGTGGCGCTGACACCGCATCCCAGACGGCAGCGCCGGAAATACGTATCCGGTCGGCGGCTGCACAAGGGGACTGCCGCATGATTCTGACGGTCGCGCTGTTCGCGACGCTTGCGCTATCTGCGCCGGTCGAAGGCCAGCGCGATGCGACAGGCTGGCGCGACTGGTCCGACACCCTCTACGCAAAGGGCGATTATCGCGGCGCGCTGGATGCCGCGGGCCATGCGCGTGAAATCAACCACACCGATCCCTGGGCGCGATACGCCTGGGCGCGGGCACTCGCCGCCGTCGATCCCGACCGCGCCCGGCTCGCGATGCCCGGCCTCGAAGACCCCGCTACCGTACAGGCGATGCCGGCCGACGAACGCGCCAAACTGGACGCTGCGCTCGGCTACCTCTGCCTCGATCTCGGGCTCGAGCCGCTGGCTGCGCTGCACTTCGGAGACGTGCCTCTCGGGACGCCCAGTCATGCCGAAGCACAGGCCGGGCTTGCGATCGTCGCAGTGCGCCGCGGGCAATCGCGCGAAGCACTGGTCCATTTCGAGGCGGCCCGCACGTCCGGCAAGCTCGACCCGTCGCTTGCCGAGCTCGAGCGCGAGACGCGCTTCCAGGTCGCCCTGCAGGAATTCACGACGGCGCGCGACCTGCGCGATGCCAACGCGGCCAGCCGCGCCTTTGCAACACTCGACGAACTTCGCCCCAATCACCCGGCGACCCTGCGCGCGCGGGCAGACCTTGCCTATCTCCGCGGCGATCCTGCGGCGCGCGAGCGCGCACTGCGCGACCTGCTCGCGGTCGATCGCAACGCCCAGGGCGCTGCGAGCCAGCTCGTGGATACGCTGCTCGAACTGCGCCGCCCTTCCGAAGCGCTGGCCGTCGCGCGCGAGTTGGCGCCCGAACGCCTGGCGACCGATCCGATCCTGCAGTCCATCGAGCGCAATTGGGTTCCGCATTTCGAGGCCGCACTCGCCTTCAGGCAGCGCGACGGCGAATCGGGCCTCGGCTGGCTCGATGCGCCGCAGCTGCAAATGGCCTGGACGACGAGCAACCCGCATTGGGGGCGCCTGCGCATCGCCGCCGATGCGGAAGACCTGGACGCAGGCAGGGTCGCGGCCGGCCAGCCCTATGGCAGCTCACCGTCGCTGCCGGTTGCCAGCCGTTCGCAGAATGATGCGGGTATCGGCGTGCTTACCCAGTGGGCGCCGCGCACCGGACTCGTCATCGAGCTCGGGCATACTTCGCCCTCGTTTGCGGTCGCCAATTTCGTCGGCGCATTGCGATACCGGGTCGATGCGAAGGAAGGCCCGATCGCCTTCGGCCTTGAGCGCCTGCCGGTCACCGATTCATTGCTGTCGCTTGGCGGCGTTGCGGATCCCGTCACCGGGCGCGACTGGGGCGGCGTGACGCGCAATCGCGCCTATGTCGAAGGCAGCATCGGCGGCGAGGATCTCAGCGTCTATGGCAGTCTCTCCGGCGCGCTGATTGACGGGCAGCGGGTCGAGGAGAATACGCATTGGGAAGCCGGCGTCGGATTCTGGCGCCGCGCCGCCTCCGGGCAAGGCTGGCAGGCGCGGCTCGGCGGCAACCTGACGGCCATCGCCTACGGGGAAAACCTGTCCCACTTCACCATCGGACACGGCGGCTACTTCAGTCCCAATCGCTTCCTGTCCGTCGGGCCGGCATTCGAGCTGCGCGGTCAGCGCGACTCCGCGACATTTCGCGTCGAAGGTGGCCTGAGCTGGCAGAAACTGCGGGAGGATTCGAGCGAGTTCTTCCCCGAGGACGCGGTACTCCAGGCGGCCAGCGGCGATCCGCGCTATCCGGGCTCGTCCCGCGAAGGGCTTGGCGCGCGACTCTCGGCAACCCTGGAATGGCGGGTTTCGGACCGGGCAGTCGCCGGCGTGCGTCTCGAGGGCGTCAGCGGCGAGGATTTCGACGAAGTCCGGTTGCAGGTTTATACGCGTCGCTGGGATGGCGCGATCACCCAACCCGCCCAGCATCCGCCGATCGCGGTCCTGCCGGCAGTCTTCCAGTAGTCGGGAGCGCGGCGCCCTACTTCTTCGGCGTTCGCGCTGCGGCGAGTCCCTCGAGGTATTTTCCGAACCGCGCGCCCAGTTCCGGGTGCTTGAGCGCGTACTCCACAGTCGCCTCGAGATAGCCGAGCTTGCTGCCGCAGTCGTAGCGCTTGCCGCCGAACCGGTAGGCGTAAACCGCTTCATCGCCGAGCAATGCGGCGATTCCGTCCGTCAACTGGATCTCGCCGCCCGCACCGCGTCCGATCGTCTGCAGGCGATCGAAAATCGTCGGCGAAAGCAGGTAGCGTCCGACGACCGCGAGATCCGATGGTGCCTCCGCCGGCTTCGGCTTCTCGACGATGCGCCGGATCCGCGACAGATCCGCAGCAGGGTCTTCGACCGCGACGATGCCGTAGCGGCTCGTCTCGCTGCGCTCGACCTGCTGCACGCCGATCATGCTGCCGCCCGTCGTCTGGTAACGGTCGCGCATCTGCGCGAGCACCGGCTGGTCAGCATCGATCAGGTCATCGGCGAGGTGGACAAAGAACGGCTCGCTGCCCACTACCGGCCGCGCGCACAGGACGGCATGACCGAGGCCCAGCGGCGCAGGCTGGCGGATGTAGATGCAGGATGCATCGGACGGCAGGATGGAGCGAAGCGCGTCCACCAGGTCCTGCTTGCCCTGGTCGACGAGCGCCGCTTCGAGCTCCGGATCGCTGTCGAAATGGTCCTCGATTGCGCGCTTGGATCCGCCGGTGATGAACACCAGGTTGCGCGCACCGGCCTCCAGCGCCTCATCGACCGCATACTGGATCAGCGGCTTGTCGACGATCGGCAGCATTTCCTTGGGGCTCGCCTTGGTCGCGGGCAGGAAGCGCGTGCCGCGGCCGGCCACGGGAAACACTGCAAAACGGATCGGTGCGGGACGGGTCAAGGGCGCTCCTTCGATTCCGGATCCATGCGCGCGCATGATACCGGAGCCGCCGCCGGCCGGCCCGCACCGATGCCGGGAACTCAGCCGGAGCTCTTCTCCGCCTCGAAGCGCAGGTTCGACTTGTTCTGGTCGACCAGCTTCTTGCCGATCCCCTTGACCTTCACGAGGTCATCGGCGCTCTTGAACGGGCCGTTCTTCTCCCGATGCGCGATGATGGCCTCCGCCTTGGCCATGCCGACGCCCTGCAACTCGCGGGCGAGCGTCTTCGCGTCCGCGGTGTTGACATTGACGGGCCCGGCGATGGCGATCGGCGCGAGCAGCATTGCGGCCAGCAGGGCCGCACCCAGTCCCTTGGTGAGCATGTTGCGTGACTCCCTTTTCGTCGCGCGCGGCGACCATCGCCGCGCCCGGAAAGGAGACTAGACCCCGCGACGGCCTGCCGCCCGGCGTCAATCACGCGCGTTCCGCGAGATTCAGGTGCGCGGCTTGCCGCGCTCGAGGCCGGCAACCAGGTCGAATCGTATCAGCGGCCGCTGGCTGTCCCAGCTCTTGCAGCCGGGGCATTGCCAGAAATGGTTGATGCTCGAAAACCCGCAGCTCGAGCAGCGGTAACGGGGCGTCGTGGCCGCGAGCCGGCGCAGCACGGTGGCCACCTCGCGCACGGCGCGCGCATCGAGCGTCGCGGGGTCGCGGCCGGTCGCCCGCACCAGCCCGGCGACCGTTTCATCCTGAGCCAGGAATGCGCGCACCAGCCGTTCCAGCGGCGCGAAGTCGAGTGCGTCGGTCATGATTGCCGCGAAGGCGACCTCGTTGCCGGCATCGGGCCGCGCCGCTACCAGGCGTTCCACGATCGCGTCGCCGTCGGTCCCGGCTGCCCGCGCGAGCCGCATCAGCCGCGGCAGCACCTCGATCGCGAGCGCAGCATCCTGCGTCATCACCGCCGCCAGCAAACGCTCCGCCAGCGCCACGTCCTTCTGCTCGATCGCGATGTCGGCGCGCACCAGCGCGCTCCTGGGGAAGCGGCGCCGCTCGGTCCTCGCCGCGCGCAGCTGCGTCCTCGCCTCGTCGAGTTCGCGGCTTTCGCGGGCCGCTTCTGCCAGCTCGCAGTAGTAATGAGCGATGGCGTTTTCCTGCGGCGACTTGCCGGACTTGTCGAGCTCGCGGAACACCTCGATCGCGCGCACCCAGTCGTGCTGCTGCTCGTAGATGCGCATCAGGTTCCGCATTGCTGCCATGCGATGCGCGCCGGACGCCGCCAGCGGCTCGAGGATCTTTTCGGCGCGGTCCAGCAGCCCGGCGCGCAGGTAGTCCTGCGACAGCGCGAAGCTCGCCTGCTCGCGCTGCTCGGGCTCGAGCGACTCGCGCGAGACGATGTTCTGATGGATGCGGATGGCCTTGTCGACCTCGCCGCGGCGCCGGTACAGGCTGCCGAGCGCGAAATGCGTCTCGACGGTGTCGCCGTCGAGCTCGGCCGCGCGCAGGAACGACTCGAGTGCCCGATCGGGCTGCTCGTTGACGAGGAAATTGACGCCGGCGAGGTAGTTGCCGCGCACGCGTTCGGCGCCGATCGCGCTCGGCCGCGGGCGCCTGGCGGCGTAGAAGCCGATGGCCCCGCCGATGAACAGCACCGCCAGGAGTATCCAGAACGATTCGGGATTCATGCGTCACCGGCGGCGCGCCGGGCGCGCCATTCAGTTGCGGATCGGGTGCGACTGTCCTTCATTGACCCGCTCGCGCAGATCCTTGCCCGGCTTGAAATGCGGCACGTACTTGCCGGCGAGCGCGACGGCCTCGCCGGTCTTCGGGTTGCGGCCCTGGCGTGGTGGCCGGAAATGCAGCGAGAAGCTGCCGAAGCCGCGAATCTCGATGCGCTCCCCGCCCGCCAGCGCGTCGCTCATGATCTCGAGCATCTGCTTCACTGCCAGCTCGATGTCCTTCGCCGGCAGGTGCTTCTGCTTCGCAGCGATGATCTCGATCAATTCTGATTTTGTCATGACTCCCGTCCTCACACGCGTGGCGCGCGGCCCATCCCCGGCCACGCGCCGCGGACCGCCTTACTGGCCCGAGATCTGCTCCTTCAGCAGGTCGCCCAGCGTCGTGCCGGTCGCCGTATCCGTGCCGCGGTACTGCTGTACCGCCTCGGCCTCTTCGTATGCTTCCTTGGCCTTGATCGACAGCGCAATGGCGCGGCTCTTGCGGTCCACGCCGATGAACCGCGCCTCGATCTCTTCGCCAGCCTTCAGGACGGTGCGCGCGTCCTCGACGCGGTCGCGGGCGAGTTCCGAAGCCCGCAGGTGCCCCTCGATGCCGTCGCCGAGATCCACGATCGCGCCCTTCGCGTCGACTTCCTTGATCACGCCCTTGACGATGCTGCCCTTCGGGTGATCCGCCAGGTAGGCCGAAATCGGGTCCTTGGCCAGCTGCTTGATGCCGAGCGATATGCGCTCGCGATCCGGATCGATCGACAGCACCATCGCCTCGACGGTCTGCGCCTTCTGGTAGTCGCGCACGGCTTCCTCGCCGGGGCGGTCCCAGGAAATGTCCGACAGGTGAACGAGGCCGTCGATGCCGCCCGCCAGGCCGATGAAGATGCCGAAGTCGGTGATCGACTTGATCTGGCCGCTGACGCGGTCGCCGCGGTTGAAGCTCTCGGCGAATTCGCGCCAGGGATTCGGCTTGCACTGCTTGAGGCCCAGTGAAATGCGGCGGCGTTCCTCGTCGATGTCGAGGACCATCACCTCGACTTCCTCGCCGACATGCACCACTTTGGCAGGATTGACGTTCTTGTTGGTCCAGTCCATCTCGGAGACGTGCACCAGGCCCTCGACGCCCTCCTCGATCTCCACGAAGCAGCCGTAATCGGCGATGTTCGTGACCTTGCCGAACAGCCGTGTATTCGGCGGGTAGCGCCGCGCAATGTTCTGCCAGGGATCTGCGCCCAGCTGCTTGATGCCGAGCGACACGCGCTGGCGTTCGCGGTCGAACTTCAGGATCCGCACGTCGATCTCGTCGCCGACCTTGACGACCTCGGACGGATGCTTGACGCGCTTCCACGCCATGTCGGTGATGTGCAGCAGGCCGTCAATGCCGCCGAGGTCCACGAACGCGCCGTAGTCGGTCAGGTTCTTGACCACGCCCTTGACGACGTCGCCTTCCTTCAGGTTGTCGAGCAACTGCGAACGCTCTGCACTGTATTCCTGCTCGACGACCGCGCGGCGCGACACGACCACGTTGTTGCGGCGCTGGTCGAGCTTGATGACCTTGAACTCGAGTTCCTTGCCCTCGAGGTAGCTCGGGTCGCGCACCGGGCGCACGTCCACGAGCGAGCCGGGCAGGAAGGCGCGCACATTGTCGAGTTCAACCGTGAATCCGCCCTTCACGCGGCCATTGATGATGCCCTTGACGATCTCGCCATTCGTGAATGCCTCCTCGAGGCGGGTCCACGTGCGGGCGCGCTTGGCTTTCTCGCGCGACAGCCGCGTTTCGCCGGAACCGTCCTCGACGGCATCCAGCGCCACCTCGACCTCCTGGCCGATGATGACTTCCATTTCCCCGTTTTCGTTGCGGAACTGTTCTGCCGGTATCACCGCTTCGGACTTCAGGCCGACGCTGACGATCACGACATCGGCATTTACGTCGACGACGATGCCGGTAAGGATCTGGCCAGGCTTGATCTGCTGGCTCGCAAGACTTTGCTCAAAAAGTTGTTGAAAGGATTCGGTCATTGGTTTTCCGGGCCCCGGGGCCCATGGTTGGTTGCATGCCGCGCAGCCTCCTGCCGCGCTGGGTCCTGAAATCACCGGCGCAGGCTTCCTGCCGCGCCGACCCGCGCCGGTATCGCCGGCGCACGACTCAACTGTTCCGCGGCAGCCCGGGGAAGCGTTCGCGCGCGAGTGACGTCACCCGCCCGACGACCTCCTCGATGGAGAGCGCGGTCGAATCCACGACGATCGCATCCGGGACGGCAATCAGCGGTGCCACGGCTCGCGTGGTATCCCGCCTGTCCCGCTCGGCGATCTCCGCGGAAAGGGCGGCGAGATTAACACTCAACCCCTTTTGTATCAACTGCTTATAGCGCCTGCGCGCCCTCTCCTCGGGGGTCGCCGTAAGGAATACCTTGAGGCCGGCGTCGCGGAAAACGATCGACCCCATGTCGCGTCCGTCGGCCACGAGTCCGGGTGGCCGCGCAAACGCCCGCTGGCGCCCCAGCAGGGCCGATCGCACCTCGGGCCAGGCGGCGACCCGGGAAGCGGCTTCCCCGGTCTGTTCGCCGCGCAGTTCCCGGGTCACGTCCGATCCGGCCAGCAATACGCGCTCATCCCCCTGGGAATCAGCCTCGAATTTCACGTCAAGCGTGGCGGCCAGCCGCGCATGACCGGCCACGTCACTGGCCGCGAGTCCGCCATGCAGGCCCGCAAGCGCCACCAGCCGGTAGAGCGCGCCACTGTCCAGCAGGTGCCAGCCGAATTGCCGTGCGACCAGGCGCGCGACGGTGCCTTTGCCCGAACCCCCGGGCCCGTCGATCGCGATGACCGGCACCATGCTCAGGCCTCCTCCCCCAGCAGCAATCCTGCGCCGCGCGCCGCCGCTGCGAAACCCGGGAACGAGGTGGCGACATAACGCACGTCGCGGATGACCACGGGGCCGCTCGCGCGCGCCGCGAGCACGGCGAAGGACATCGCAACGCGATGGTCAGCGACGCTTTCGACGATGCCGCCGCCGACGCTTCCACCACGGATGCGGATCCCGTCTTCCAGGGCCTCGGCTTCCACGCCCAGTCGTTTGAGGCCATCGGCCATGACCGCGATACGGTCGCTCTCCTTGACCCTCAACTCGGCCGCGCCGGTCACGACCGTTTCGCCTTCTGCAACCGCGGCCGCAGCAAACAGAACGGGAAATTCGTCGATGGCGCTCGTGACGAGTTCGCGGGGGACGGCAATGCCGCGCAGCGGCCCGGGCCGGACCTCGAGATCGGCCACCGGCTCGTTGCCGGCTGTCTTCTGCTCCAGCAAGCGGATGTCGGCACCCATCAAGCGCAGGATTTCGAGCAGCCCGGTCCGCGTGGGATTGACACCGACACCGCGGATCACGAGCGGCGCGGCACCCGCAATGAGGCCGGCGACGATGAAGAAAGCCGCCGAGGAAAAATCGCCGGGCACGTCGATGCGGCATCCCCGGAGAATTGCCGGCCCGCGGACGGATAACTCCGCGCCGTCGCGCTCGACGGGAACTCCAAAGGCCGCGAGCATGCGCTCGGTGTGATCGCGCGTCGGCGCGGGTTCGACAACCAGGGTGCGCCCCGAGGCGTAGAGGCCCGCGAGCAGGATTGCGGACTTGACCTGTGCACTCGGGATGTCGAGTTCGTGCGCAACACCCTGCAGGGTCCTGCGGCCCGTGATCTCGATCGGCGGCCGCCCATGCTGAGTGCGGAACCTCGCGCCCATGCGTCGAAGTGGCGCACCGACGCGGTCCATCGGCCGGCGCATCAGCGACTGATCGCCGACCAGCACCGAATCGAATTCCTGGCCGCAAAGGATCCCGGCCAGCAGCCGCATGCCGGTTCCGGAATTGCCGAGATCGAGTGCAGCGCCCGGCGCCTTCAGTCCCCGCGGCCCCGCCCCGTGGATCACCAATCGATCCACCGCCGGGCGTTCGACGCGGACACCCATTGCCTCGACGGCCGCGAGGGTCGCGAGGCAGTCGTCGGCATTGAGAAAGCCGTTGACCTCGGTGACGCCCTCGGCGATCGCGCCCAGCATCACGGCGCGATGCGAGATGGACTTGTCGCCGGGAACGCGGATCTCGCCCGAGACCCGGCCGCCCGGACCGGCGACGAAACTTGGCGATCGTCCGGTCACGTCCCTTCCGCCAGCGCCGCGGCCATCGCCGCGAGCAGGCGCTCGTTCTGCTCGGCCGTGCCGGTGGAGATCCGCAGATGGTTCGGCAGGCCGTAGTTCGCAACCGGCCGAACGATCACGCCACGGCGCAGTAGCGCATCGCTGACCGCAGCTGCCGGCTGCCCGAAGTCGCATAACAGGAAATTCGCGGCGGATGGCAGCACGCCGAGGCCCAACGCGCGCAGACCTTCGCGCAGTCGCGCGAGGCCCGTTCGATTGAGGGCGACGGTTGCCGCCACATGCTCCCTGTCATCGAGCGCTGCCGCCGCGGCCGCGAGCCCGACGACGGAAACATTGAATGGCTGGCGGACGCGATTCAGCAGGTCCGCGATGTCGGGATGCGACAGCGCAAAGCCGACACGCAGTCCCGCGAGGCCATAAGCCTTGGAAAACGTGCGCACGATGACCAGGTTCGGGAATTGCGACTGCAGTGTCGTGCCGTCCGGCACGCCCATGCCGATGGAGTACTCGTGGTAGGCCTCGTCGAGCACGACGATGACTTCCGGCGGAATCCCGCGGATCAATGCCTCGAGTTCAGCGCCAGTCAGCCAGCTACCCGTCGGATTGTTGGGGTTCGCCAGGAACACGACCCGGGTCCTCGGGCCGATGGCGGCCAGGATCGAATTCGGATCGTGGCCGAGCGGCATCGCGTGATCCGGTGGATTCGCGGAAGCGACCCTCGCTTTCGCGCCGGAAGCCTGCACCGCGATCGGGTAGACGGCGAATGCGTACTGTGAATAGACGGATTCCTGCTCCGGCGTCAGGAAAGTCTCAGCGAGCAGTACCAGCAGGTCGTTCGAGCCGTTGCCGAGCGTCACCTGCTCGATCGCGACCTTGTGCTTTGCGGCCAGCCGCGTGCGCAGCACGTGGCCGCTGCCGTCGGGATACATCCCGACTCCGGCAATCGCCGCTGCGAGCGCCGCGCGCGCATGCGGGCCGGGACCCAATGGATTCTCGTTGGATGCAAGTTTGATGCTGCCGGTGATGCCGAGCTCGCGCTCGAGCTGTTCCGGCGGCTTGCCGGGCAGGTAGGGTGCAAGCCGGCGTATTCCGGGGGCGGCGAATTGCTCGAATCGATTCGCCATGTCAGGCCCCCTGTACGGCCCGCGCGCTCAGCACGCCGTGGATGGAGGCGATGCGCTCGACCAGGCCCGCGGGCACCTTCCCGTCGATGTCGATCAGTGTATACGCGACCCCGCCCTTCGACTTGTTGAGGAGATCGGCGATGTTGAGCCCGCCCTCGGCCAGGCGGGTCGAGATCTGGCCCACCATGTTCGGAACATTGCTGTTCGCGATTGCAATTCGCGCGGTCGCCGGCACGCGCGGCAACGCGGCCTCCGGGAAATTGACCGAGTGCCGGATATTCCCGTTCTCGAGGAAATCGCGCAGCGTGTCCGCCACCATCATCGCGCTGTTCTCCTCGGCTTCGCTGGTCGATGCCCCGAGATGCGGCAGCGCGACGACGCCCGGGTGGTCCTTGGACTGCGGCGTCGGAAAATCGCAGACATAGGCGGCGAGCTTGCCGGAATCGAGCGCCGCGAGTACGTCCGCTTCGCTGACGATCGCCGCGCGCGCGAAGTTCAGGATCGTCGCGCCCTTTCGCATCCGGCCGATGCGCTCGGCGTTGACCAGCGAGCGCGTCGAGTCCAGCAGCGGCACGTGCACCGTGACGACGTCCGAGCGCGCGAACAGGTCCTCGAGGCTCTGCGCCTGCTCGACGCCGGACGACAGCTGCCAGGCCCGCTGGACAGTGATCTGCGGGTCGAATCCGAGCACATGCATGCCGAGCAGGTGCGCGGCATTCGCGACTTCGACACCGATCGCTCCGAGGCCGATCACGCCCAGCGTGCGGCCAGGGAGTTCATGGCCGACAAAGCGCTTCTTGCCCTGCTCGACAGCGGATTCCACTGCCGCCGCGTCGCCCTTCAGTTCGCGCACGAATTGCCAGGACTCGCAGATGTGGCGCGCCGCCAGGAAGAGGCCCGCCAGCACGAGTTCCTTGACCGCATTGGCGTTCGCGCCGGGCGCGTTGAATACCGGAACGCCGCGCTGGGTCAGCGCGGTGACCGGAATGTTGTTCGTGCCGGCTCCGGCCCGGCCGATGGCAATGACGCTCGGCGGGATCTCCACCTTGTGCATGTCGGCCGAGCGCACCAGGATCGCGTCCGGATTCGCAATCCCGGCTGCGACTTCGTAACGATCGCGCGGCAGCCGCGCCAGGCCCTTCGCCGAGATGCTGTTCAGCGTCAGGATCCTGTAAGCCATCAGCCGTGCCGCCGCTCGAAGTCGCGCATGAATTCCACCAGAGCGCTGACGCCTGCTGTTGGCATCGCGTTGTAGATGCTGGCGCGCATGCCGCCGACCGAGCGATGACCGGCGAGGTATGCGAGTCCAGCCGCGGCGGATTCGGCGAGGAAGGGCTTCTCGAGTTCCGGCTTTGCGAGCGTGAATGGCACGTTCATCCACGACCGGCATTGGCGCGCGACCGGGTTCGAGTAGAAGGCTGAGGCATCGATGGCGGCGTACAGCAGCGCCGCCTTCGCGCGATTGCGCTCCGCCATTGCCGTGAGCCCGCCCTCGCGCTTGAGCCATTGCAGCACGAGGCCGGCGAAATACCAGCCAAAAGTCGGCGGCGTATTCAGCATCGAGCCGGCTTCGGCGAATGCTTTGTAATCGAATACCGAGGGCGTGCCGGGCCGAGCGCGGCCCAGCAGGTCCTCGCGGACGATCACGACCGTGATGCCTGACGGCCCGATGTTCTTCTGCGCGCCGGCATAGATCAGGCCGAATCGCGACACGTCGAGCGGGCGCGACAGGATGGTCGACGACATGTCAGCCACCAGCGGGATGTCGCCAGTCCCGGGGATATAGGGGAATTCCACGCCGCCGATCGTCTCGTTCGGCGTGTAATGGACGTAGGCGGCGCCACGGCTCAGCCTGAGCGCCGATAGCTCTGGCACCGTCGTGTACCCGGTCGCCCCTTCGTCCGCGGCGATGTCGACCGACAGGAAGCGCCGGGCCTCCTTGATCGCGCGCTCCGACCAGTGACCTGTGTGGATGTAATCCGCGTGCGCGCCGGGTTGCGCCAGATTGAGCGGGATCGCCGAGAACTGCCCGGTTGCGCCGCCCTGCATGAACAGGACCTTGTAGTTCACCGGGATGGCGAGCAGTTCCCGCAGGTCGGCTTCGGCCCGCTCGGCGATCGCCATGAAGGCCTTGCTGCGGTGGCTGATCTCCATGACGGAGACGCCGCCCTGCCAGTCGACCATCTCGTCGCGGGCCTGCTCCAGCACGGGAAGCGGCAGTACCGCCGGGCCCGCGGAGAAATTGAAGACGCGCACGCCGCTGTTCCGTTGGCCGGCCTCAGCCGGCGGCCTCGTTATCCCCCGAGTCCTCGCCGGCGATGCGCTCGATTCCGACCAGCTTCTCGACTTCCTCGAGCCGCATGATGCGCACGCCCTGCGTGTTGCGGCCCAGCACCGGGATGTCGCTGACCGGCACGCGGACCAGCGTGCCGCTCGAGTTGATCAGCATGATTTCGTCGTCCGGCTTGACCTGGAGCGCGCCGACCAGCGAGCCGTTTCGGTCGCTGGTCTGCAATGCGATGACACCCTGCCCGCCCCTGCCGTGTCGCGGAAAGTCCGCCATGTCGGTCAGCTTGCCGTAGCCGCGCTCCGAAACCGTCAGGATCGGTCCTTCGCCCAGTACGATCAGCGACGTGACGCGCTGACCCTCGCCGAGGCGCACGCCACGCACGCCGGCCGCCTCGCGGCCCATCGGGCGCACCTCGCTTTCGGCGAACCGGATCGCCTTGCCGTCGGTCGTCGCGAGCAAGAGCTCGCGCTCGCCGTCGGTCAGGGAAACGCCCACCAGGCAGTCGGACTCGTCGAGCGAGACCGCGATGATGCCGTTTGCGCGCGGCCGCGAGAATGCGGAAAGCGGCGTTTTCTTGACGGTGCCCTGGCTCGTCGCCATCAGCACGAAGCGGCTGTCGTCGAATTCGCTCACGGCCTGCACGGCAGTGATGCGTTCACCCTCGCCCAGCTGCAGCAGGTTGACGATGGGCTTGCCGCGCGAGCCGCGGCTCGCAAGCGGCAGCTGCCACACCTTCAGCCAGTAGCACTGCCCGCGGTCCGAGAAGCAAAGCAGGGTGTCATGGCTGTGCGCGATGAACAGCTTGTCGACGAAGTCCTCGTCCTTGACGGTGGTCGCCATCTTGCCGCGGCCGCCGCGGCGCTGGGCCTCGTAGTCCGACACAGGCTGGGCCTTCGCGTAGCCGGAATGCGACAGCGTCACCACGAGATCCTGGCGCTCGATCAGGTCCTCGATGGTCACGTCCGACTGGTCGGCGATGATCTCCGTGCGGCGGGCGTCGCCATACGCCTCCTTCATCGCCGCCAGTTCCTCGCGGATCACCTGCAGCAGGCGCTCCGGGCGCGCGAGGATGTCCCCGAGTTCCCGGATCTGCTCCAGCAGTTCCGAGAATTCGGTAACGATCTTGTCCTGCTCGAGGCCGGTCAGGCGATGCAGGCGCAGGTCGAGGATGGCCTGGGCCTGCTGCTCCGAGAGCCGGTACTTCCCGTCCTGCAGGCCGACCTCATCCGGAATCCCGTCCGGACGCGTCGAGACCGCACCCGCACGCGCGAGCATCTGTGGCACGGCGCCAGGCGACCAGGTGCGCGATTGCAGTGCCAGCTTCGCTTCCGGCGGCGATGGCGATGCCTTGATGATGGCGATGACCTCGTCGATGTTCGCGAGTGCGACCGCGAGGCCCTCGAGCAGGTGTGCGCGATCGCGCGCCTTACGCAGATCGTAGATGGTCCGGCGTGTCACGACCTCGCGGCGGTGACGCAGGAACGCGTCCAGCATCTCCTTCAATGACAGGAGCTTTGGCTGGCCGTCGAGCAGCGCGACCATGTTGACGCCGAACACGGTCTGCATGGGCGTCAGCTTGAAGAGCTGGTTCAGGATCAGTTCGTGATTCTCCGCGCGCTTCAGCTCGATGACGACGCGCAGCCCGTCCTTGTCGGATTCATCGCGAAGTTCGGAGATGCCCTCGATCTCCTTGGCGCGCACGAGATCGGCGATGCGCTCGAGCAGGCGCGCCTTGTTGACCTGGTACGGCAGCTCGGTCACCACGATCCGCTGCCGGCCGCGATCGTCCATGTCCTCGATGCTGGTGCGGGCCCGCACCGACAGGCGTCCACGGCCGGTCTTGTAAGCGAGCGCGATCTCGGCGGCGCCGTTGATGATGCCTGCGGTCGGGAAATCCGGTCCGGGCACCAGTCGCATCAGGTCGGCCAGGGTCAGGTCCGGGTTGTCGATCAGCGCAGTGCAGGCGTCGATGATCTCGTTGAGGTTGTGCGGCGGGATATTGGTCGCCATGCCGACCGCGATGCCGGCCGATCCGTTGACCAGCAAATTCGGGATGCGCGCCGGCAATACCGCCGGTTCCTGCTCGCTGTTGTCGTAGTTCGGCGTGAAATCGACCGTTTCCTTGTCGATGTCCGCCAGCAGTTCGTGCGCGATACGCGACATGCGCACTTCCGTGTAGCGCATGGCCGCCGGAGCGTCGCCGTCCACGGAACCGAAATTGCCCTGGCCGTCGACCAGCAGGTAGCGCAGCGAGAATGGCTGCGCCATGCGGACGATCGTGTCGTACACGGCGGCGTCGCCATGCGGGTGGTACTTGCCGATGACGTCGCCGACGATGCGCGCGGATTTCTTGTAGGGCTTGTTCCAGTCATTGCCGAGCTCGCGCATTGCATGCAGCACGCGCCGGTGCACGGGCTTCAATCCATCGCGGACGTCGGGCAAGGCGCGGCCCACAATCACGCTCATTGCGTAATCGAGATACGAGCGGCGCATCTCGTCTTCGAGGTTGACGTGCAGGACTTCGCGCGCGATTTCGCTCATGCCGTTTTGGTGTCTCGAAGAGGCCCCGGAAGGTCGCGAATCTTAACATAGGCATGCATCTGTAACCCACTGTTTTCACGGGTTTCAGGCTCGAAAATGGCCCGCGCGCGAGCGGCCTTCCGGAAGGCCCGGACGCTATACTGCAACGATGACCGGCGCAGCCAATGTCGATGCCGCGGAAATCGCAAAATTTGACGCGGCGGCGTCGCGCTGGTGGGACCCGGAAGGCGAATTCCGGCCGCTGCACGACCTCAATCCGCCGCGCCTCGACTACATTGAGGCGCGCGCGGGCCTCGCCGGCCGGCGAGTGCTCGATGTCGGATGCGGCGGCGGCCTGCTGTCGGAAGGCATGGCGCGGCGCGGCGCGAAGGTGACCGGAATCGATCTCGCCCCCGGGGCCCTCGAAGTGGCCCGGCTGCACGCCCTCGAAAGCGGCGTTTCAGTCGACTACCGCCAGATCGCTGTCGAGGATTTCGCAGCCACGGAGCGCGGCAAGTTCGATCTCGTGACCTGCCTCGAGATGCTCGAGCATGTTCCCGACCCCGCCAGGGTGATCCAGGGGCTGGCGGAACTGGTGCGGCCAGGCGGCGACGCCATCTGTTCGACCATCAATCGGAATGCCAAAGCGTTTGCACTCGCCATCGTCGGCGCGGAGTACCTGTTGCGGCTGCTGCCCGCCGGCACGCACCAGTATGCGCGATTCATCAAGCCATCCGAACTGGCCCGCTGGGGCCGGGACGCGGGCCTTGCGGTTGCCGACCTCGCCGGCCTCGCCTATGAGCCGCTGTCCCGAAAGGCGCGCGTGAGCGCCGACCCTTCGGTCAATTACCTCATCCATTTCAGGCGGCCCGCGTCCGGAACCGCCGCATGAGCCCGCGCAATGGGCTTCGCGGTGTGCTGTTCGATCTCGACGGCACACTGCTCGACACGGCCCCTGACATGGCCGGGGCGCTCAACGTGCTGCTCGTCAATGAAGGCATGGAGCCGCTGCCCTTCGAGCGCATACGTCCGCATGTTTCCCACGGGGCGCTGCGCCTCGTGCGACTCGCCTTCGGCGATCCCGACAAGGAACGCTTCGAGCGGCTGCGCGGGCAGTTCCTCGACATCTACCGGGCGGACATTGCGGTTCACACGCGCCTGTTCGATGGATTCGACGTCGTGCTGGACGCCCTCGAGATGGCCGGTCTGCGCTGGGGCATCGTGACCAACAAGCCGGGCTGGCTGACCGCACCGCTCCTGGAGGCGCTTGGCCTGGCAACACGCAGCGGCTGCGTCGTCAGCGGCGATACGCTCGCCGAGCGCAAGCCGCACCCGCTGCCTCTGCTCCACGCCGCTGCCCTCCTCGGCCTGGAAGCGCGTGAATGCGTCTATCTGGGCGACGCCGAACGCGACGTGCAGGCAGCGCGCAACGCGGGCATGATTCCGCTGGTGGCCGGATTCGGCTACCTCGACGCCGGCGAGGATCCGAACGCCTGGCGGCCCGACGCGGTATTCGGGCAACCGACCGATCTCCTGGACTGGCTGGGGCTGCAAGCGTGAATTCATGGAACTGACGACCACACTGCTGATCATTGCGGGGCTGGCCATTGCCTTCGGAGCCGGCTGGTGGCTGGGCCGCCGGCGTGCGGCGTCGCTCGAAACCGAAGTCGCCGTGCTGGGTGCGCGCCTGCAGACCGAGGACGCGCTGGAAGCCGAGCGCGCGGCTGCGCTCGAGCGGGCCATGGAACAGCTCGACCGGCGGTTCGACGATCTCGCCGGCCGGCAGCTGCGCGAGAACATCGAGAACTTCCTGCGCCTTGCGAAGGAAAACCTCGGCCAGCACCAGCAGCAGGCACAGAGCTCCCTCAAGGAGCGCGAGCAGGCGATCGAGACCCTGATCAAGCCGATCCAGGAATCCCTGACCCGCACCTCGGAAGCGCTGCGGGAAATCGAAGTCGAGCGCCAGCGCGACTTCGGCAGCCTGCGCCAGCACCTGGCCGACATGGGCGTGACCCACACGGCCCTGCAACGCGAGACCCGCAACCTGGTCCAGGCGCTCAGCAAGCCGCAGGTGCGGGGCCAGTGGGGCGAAATTGCGTTGCGGCGCCTGGTCGAACTCGCCGGCATGACGGCGCACGTCGACTTCGAGGAACAGGTGCATGTCGCCGGCGAGGACGGCGCGCTGCGGCCGGACATGATCGTGCATCTTCCGGAGGGCCGCGACGTGGTCGTGGATGTCAAGACGCCGCTCGACGCCTACCTTGTGGCCGTCGAGGCGCCGAGCGATGAAGCCCGGACTGTTGCACTGCGGCGTCACGCCCAGCATGTCTCGGAGCGCGTGCGACTGCTGTCGTCCAAGAATTATTCGGCGCAGTTCAAGAATGCGCCGCAGTTCGTCGTGCTGTTCCTGCCCGGCGACCAGTTCCTCTCGGCTGCGCTCGACCAGCAACCGGAGCTGCTCGACCGTGCGATGAGCAGCGGCGTCGTACTGACGACGCCATCGACCCTGCTCGCCCTGCTGAAGGCCGTGCACAGCGGCTGGCAGAACGTCCGGCTCGCCGAAGGCGCAGAGCGCATCCGAACACTGGCCGAGGATCTCTACTCGCGCCTGGGCACGTTTCGCAACCACATCGGCAAGCTCGGCAACGCGCTGGAAGCCAGCGTGCGCGCGTATAACTCGTCGATCGGCTCGCTGGAGCGCAATGTCCTGCCGGGTGCACGCAAGTTCACGGAGCTCGGCGTGCGCGGCGAAAAGCCGATCGAGGACCTGACTGAAATCGAAGTGACCGTGCGCGAAGCCGACGGAACTGCGCCGGAACTTCCTCCGCCTGAAGAACACTGAAATGCGCACTGCGACCCCGGATCCGGTGGCGCCGCCGCCGGCCGGTTCGATGCCATGGCACGCCTGGCTTTACACGCCGCCCGCTGCACGCCCACTCGTGGCAGCCGCCTTCGCGCTGCAGGCGGAATTGCGCCCGATCGCGGATGCGCGCGTCGATCACGGTGTTGCCCACCTCAAGCTGCAATGGTGGCGCGAGGAAATCCAGCGCCTCGAACAGGGGCAACCGAGGCATCCGCTGACGCAGGCCGCGCTCGCCTCGGCGGGCGCCGGACCGGGATGGCGGCCGCTTCCAGGACCTGCTGTCCAGCCTTGAACTGGACCTCGCATCCTCGACCTACGAAACGCAGGATGAACTCGATCGCTACCTTGCGCTCACCGCGGGGCTCCAGCGCGCGATCGCCAGGCTGATGGTGCCGGCGGACGAACGCGTGGCGCGAATCGCAGGCGCAGCGGGCGAATGCATTCGTGGCATCGAGATCATCCGCGACCTGCGCCAGGACGCGATGAACGGACGCGTCTATCTGCCTCTCGCATGGCTCGATGCGGAAGCCGTCGATCACGCCGAGCTTCGGGGCAAGCAATACGGCCCCGGCGTCGTGCGCTGCCTTGCGCGCCTTGCCGAAAAATCGCGTGAACAAGGGCGAATGGCACTCGAGGCTCTGGCCAGAGGCAATGTCGAAGTTCTGCGCGGGCTGACAGTCCTGCTCGGACTGCACCTGGCCCAGCTGAATCGGATCGAACGCCGGCAATTCCAGGTCGGCCGGCAGCGGCAATCGCTCGGACCGATGCGAAGCCTGTGGACTGCGTGGCGTGCGGCGCGGCAGCATTGAGGAATTGCCATGATCGATCTGCAGAAACTGCGAACTTACGAGCCAGCGCCGAATTCGCATCAGGGCCGGGTCGTGGTCGTGACCGGCGCGGGCGACGGCATTGGCCAGGCGGTGGCGCTGGCGCTCGCGCGCCAGGGCGCAACGGTGGCCCTGCTGGGCCGGACATTGCGCAAGCTCGAACGCTGCTACGACCAGATCGTCCAGGCTGGCGGGCCGAAGCCCGCGCTATTGCCCTTCAACCTGGAAACTGCCGCAGCCGCCGAGTACCAGGCCCTGCACGATGCGCTCGACAAGGAATTCAGCCGCGTCGATGGGCTGGCACACATCGCGGGTATCCTTGGCGCGCTCGCCCCGATCGAACATTACGACGTGCCGACCTGGTGCAAGGTGCTGCACGTCAACCTGACCGCCTCATTCCTGCTGACGCGCACGCTGCTGCCCCTGTTGCGCCGCTCCGAGGACGCCAGCATCGTGTTCACGTCGAGCGGCGTCGCGCGGCGCGGGCGCGCCTATTGGGGCGCCTACTCGGTGTCGAAGTTCGGCACCGAGGGTTTGATGCAGGTGCTGGCGGATGAATCCGAAAACACGAAGATGCGCTTCAACAGCCTGAACCCGGGACCGGTCAGGACGGCAATGCGCCTCCAGGCATTTCCCGCCGAGGATCGCAGCAAGCTCGTAGAACCTGCGGGCGTGACGGCGCCCTTCCTTTATCTGCTGGGACCCGAGGGTCGCGGCATCAACGGGATGACTTTCGACTGCCAGGCGCCAGCACCTCCAGCCCCGGCCTGACCGCGGCGAGTTCCCGCAGCGCGTTCAATTCCTCTTCCGTCATTGCCCGGCTGCGGCCGCGCGCCAGCGCACGATCCATCGCGATCGGCCCGATCTTCGTGCGCATCACGCGGTTTGGCTCGAAGCCGGCGCGCTCGAAGATTCCCTTGAGGTCGCGCGGTCGCAGGCCCGTGCAGGTCACGGTTACCCAGCGGTTCGTGCCCTCGCCGCCCGCCGGCACGATGCCGGTCAGCTTTCCTTCGTGTTCCGTCCCGGCAACTGCGGCCATGACACCGGCAATTCGCTCGTCGTCGACATCGCCGCGCAGCCGCACGCTGTATTCCGAGGGCATCGCGTGACCGCGGCGCGTCAGCGCCGCTGCCAACTCCCCGTCCGTGACGAACAATTCGAGTCCCGCGTCATTGGCGGCCAGGGGACTGATCGGGATCCACCGCCTGCCCGCGGCCTTCGGCAGCCGTTCCAGCGAACTGCGGCCCTCGCCGGCAGACGTACCGCGAATCTCCTCCCGCGCAGGCCGATGGTAGACGAGACCGCGATGATCGACGCGCTCGGCATCCCGAAACCGCAGCCGGCGGCCGTCGAGGCGCACATCATCCTGCTCGCCGACCGGCTGGCCGGGCCGCGCCAGCTTGCCATTGACGCTGATGCGACCGGCCAGGATCCAGGCCTCGACCTGCCGGCGTGAGCCCAAGCCTCGTCCCGCCAGCACTTTCTGGATCCGGTCGCGTGCGGGCGCAGGCGATCGCGGCGCAGCGCGCCGCTTCAAACGGATGCTTCGGCGTCGTTGGCTGCCGGCAGGTCGGCCGCCGCGGCCTGCGCGTTGTCCGCAAACTCGAGCTGGATGCCGACGTCGTCCATGTCCTTCAGGGCAGCGAGTGACGGCAGTTCGTCCAGGCTTTTGAGACCGAAGTAGTCCAGGAACTCGCGCGTCGTGCCGAGAAGTTCGGGATGCCCGGGCACCTCTCGATGGCCGACGACGCGGATCCAGCCCCGCTCGGTCATGGTCCGCACGATGTTCGGATTGACCTGTACGCCGCGGACGTTCTCGATCTCGCCGCGCGTGATCGGCTGGCGATAAGCGATCAGGGCGAGTGTCTCCAGCAGTGCCCGCGAATAGCGGCCGGGCCGCTCCTGCCACAGCCGCGACAACGGAGGGGCATACTCGCCACGCACCTGCAGGCGCCAGCCGCTTGCGACTTCGATGAGCTCGATCGGTCGTCCGACACAATCGCGGGCGAGCGCCTCGAGCGCCTCGCGCATTTCCGCGACTTCCGGGCGATCCACCTCGTCGAACAGGGCGCGCAGCTGGTCCATGCTGAGCGGCTGGCCGTACGCCAGCAGCGCCGCTTCGATCAGATTCTTCAGTTCGTTCACTGTCATGGTATTTCACCGGTCATGAGGCAGTGGTGATCTCCAGGTCATCGAATTCCGTCGCGTCGGGGTCACGCTCCGCCCGCCGCACGTGCAACGGCGCATAGGGTTCGGCCTGCACCACGTCGATGAGTCTTTCCCGCAGCAATTCGAGCAGCGCCGCAAAGGTGACGCAGACGCCGAGCCGGCCCTCTTCCGCGCGGAACAGATTCACGAATTCGACCAGCGTCGAGCCCTCTAGCATCGCGAGCACATCCGACATGCGCTGGCGCACCGAGAGCGTCTCCCGTTGGACGTGCAGGTGCTCGAACATCGTCGCGCGCTGCACCACGTCCTTGAAAGCGACCAGCATTTCCTGCAGCGTGACTTCCGGCAACAGCCGGATCACCTGCCGATTGGTCAGATCCGCGGACGCCTGGTACACATCGCGGTCGAGGCGATCCAGGCGGTCGATGTCCTCTGCGGCTTGCTTGAAGCGCTCGTATTCCTGCAGGCGCCGCACGAGCTCCGCGCGCGGATCGTCCTCCTCCTCGCCGTCGAGCTGGCTGCGCGGCAGCAGCATGCGTGACTTGATCTCCGCCAGCATCGCCGCCATCAGCAGGTATTCGCCCGCAAGCTCCAGGTCGAGCTCCTGCATCAGCTGGATGTACTCCATGTACTGGCGCGTGATGTCCGCGATCGGGATGTCCAGCACGTCGAGATTCTGCCGGCGGATCAGGTACAGCAGCAGGTCGAGCGGCCCCTCGAATGCCTCAAGGAAGACTTCGAGCGCCTGCGGCGGGATATAGAGATCGCGTGGCATCACCGTGACCGGCTCGCCGTCGACGATCGCGAACGGCATCTCGTCCTGCCGCGGGGGCGGCTCGACGTTGCCTGCTTCGACGTGTGTTCTCTGCGGATTCGGTCAACGGTACTCCAGGCCAATGGCAGCCCTGACATCGTCCATCGTGGCGCGCGCCGCTTCACGCGCGCGCTCGCAGCCTTCGGCGACGATGTTGTTCACGACCTCCGGATTCTCCTCGAACTCGCGCGCGCGCTTGCGGATCGTCTCGATCTCGGCGACGACCGAGTCTATCAGGGGTTTCTTGCAGTCCAGGCAACCGATGCCGGCGCTGCGGCAGCCGGTCTGGACCCAGGACTTCGTTTCTTCGCTCGAATAGATCTTGTGCAGGTCCCAGACCGGGCACTTGTCGGGATCGCCCGGATCGCTGCGGCGCACGCGGGCCGGATCGGTCTGCATGGCGCGCAGCTTCTTTGCCACGCTGTCCGGCTCTTCGCGCAATCCGATCGTATTGCCATAGGACTTCGACATCTTGCGGCCGTCGAGGCCCGGCACCTTGGGGGACTTGGTCAGGAGTACCGCGGGCTCCGGGAGGATCGCGCGGCCGCCGCCTTCCAGGTGACCCAACAGCCGTTCGCGATCGGCGATGGTCAGCTTGGCGCCGGACTCGATCAGTGTCCTCGCCTTGGCGAGCGCCTCGGCGTCGCCTTTCTCCTGGTATTGGCGGCGCAGCTCGGAATACTGCGCGGCATTGCGCGCGCCCAGGCGCTTGATGGCGCGTTCGCAACGCGCTTCGAAATCCGGCTCGCGCCCGTAGATATGATTGAAGCGGCGCGCGATCTCGCGCGTGATCTCGACGTGCGCCACCTGGTCCTCGCCGACCGGCACGAATTCCGGGCGATACATCAGGATGTCCGCGCTCTGCAGCAGCGGGTAGCCGAGGAAGCCATAGGTGCTGAGGTCTTTGTCCTTCAACTGCTCGATCTGGTCCTTGTAGGTCGGCACCCGCTCCAGCCAGGTGACCGGCGTGACCATCGAGAGGATCAGGTGCAGCTCCGCGTGCTCCGGAACGCGCGACTGGATGAACATCGTGCAGGCACCGGGATTGAGGCCCGCGCCCAGCCAATCGATCAGGACCTCGTGGACGTTCGCCTTGAAGGCGGCCGTGTCTTCGTAGCCGGTCGTCAGCGCGTGCCAGTCCGCGACGAAGAAGAAGCACTCATAGCGGTACTGCAACTCGATCCAGTTCGAGAGCGCGCCATGATAATTGCCAAGGTGCAGCGCGCCCGTCGGCCGCATGCCGGATACGACGCGACGATTCTGGGTGGTGTTGCCGGCCAAGCGTCCGCTCCTAGACGGGCTGCAGCCCGAATATCGTAACCAGCAGCCCCTGCAAGAATGCAATCGGGGGACCCAGGAGAGCGGACAAGGAGCGCGTCGCGATCAAAGCCAGCACGATGAAGAACCCATAGGGCCGGATCGCAGCCAGCATCGAGGACAGCGGCCCTGGCGGCAAGAGGTTTTCGAGAAACTGGCCGCCATCGAGCGGCGGAATCGGCAGCATGTTGAAGACTGCCAGCATCAGATTGATCTGGATGCCCCAGTCAGACATGTAGCTGATCCACTGACCCGTCACGCCCAGATCCACGTGCTGGCTCACCATCATCAGGAATGCCCAGACGACGGCCATCGCCAGATTCGCGGCGGGACCGGCAGCGGACACCCAGACCATGTTGCGGCGCGGGTCGCGCATGAATCGTGGATTGACCGGCACCGGGCGCGCCCAGCCGAACAGGAAACCGCCAAGCCAGAGCAAGATCGCCGGCACGAGGATCGTGCCGACCGGATCGATGTGCCGGATCGGATTGAGGCTCAACCTGCCCTGCGCGTCCGCCGTGCGATCGCCGAACGAGCGCGCAACCCAGCCATGTGCCACCTCATGCAGCGTGATCGCGAACAGGACGGGAATTGCGGCAATCGAGAGCCCGGTCAGGAACGAGGCGACATCCATGGAGTTTCCAGGTGGCGTCCCGGGGCCGTCCCCGGATTTTGCAGCCGATTATACGTGGTGAATGCTGGCTCTGTCGGTCATTGGAATGGTCGCGGATCGCCCTTTCCGGCCCGCAGCAACAGCGGCGCCTCACCCGACAGGTCGACGATCGTGCTGGGCTCCAGACCGCAATTGCCGCCATCGAGGATGAGGTCCACTGCGTAACCGATGCGGTGCTCGATATCGCGTGCATCCGTCAAGGGCAGGTCGTCGCCCGGGAGCAGCAGAGTGGTGCTCATCAGCGGTTCACCGTATTCCGCGAGCAGCAGCCGGACCACCGGATGGTCCGGGATGCGGATTCCAACCGTCTTGCGCCGCTCCTCGAGCAGGCGGCGCGGAATTTCGCGGGTCGCCCGCAGGACGAATGTATAAGGCCCGGGCGTGTACGCCTTCAGCTGGCGGTACTGCCAGTTCTCGACACGCGCAAAATGGGCAATCTCGGACAGGTCACGGCAGATCACGGTGAAGAAATGGCGCTTCCCGGTCTGCCTGATCCGCTGGATGCGCTCCATCGCATCCTTGGCGCCGATCGCGCATCCCAGCGCGTAGCAGGAATCCGTCGGGTAGACGATCACGCCGCCATTTCGCAGGCATTCCGCCGCGTTGCGCAGCATGCGCGCCTGGGGCGTGGTCGGATGCAACTCCAGACGCTCGGCCATGGGCCATTATGTACCGGCGGCGGGCCACGGCCTGTTCCGCTATCATTGGCGCCCCCAAGCACGGTCCCGGGCATGCAGCTGCTGTTTGATTTCCTGCCGGTCATCGCGTTTTTTGCCGCATACCAGCTGACGCATGACATCTTCGTCGCGACGACGGTCATCATCGTCGCAACGGTCCTGCAAGTCGCGATCTACTGGTTCTGGAAAAGGCGCGTCAAGCCGATGCATCTTGTGTCGGCCGGCCTCGTACTGGTGTTCGGCGGACTCACGCTCGCGATACACAATCCACTCTTCATCATGTGGAAAGTGACAGTCGTCAACTGGCTGTTCGCGGCGGCATTCCTCGCCAGCCGGTTGCAGATCTTCGGCGGCCGCCCGCTGGTCCAGCGGCTCATGACGACCGTGGACAAGCAACTGGATCTCGAGCCGATTCTCTGGCAGCGCCTGAACCTGGCCTGGATTGCATTCTTCCTGGTGGTCGGTGCCGTCAATCTCGCCATATTCAGCTACTTCGACGAGGCGACCTGGGTCAATTTCAAGTTCTACGGGGTCCTGGGCCTGACATTTGCGTTTGTGATCGCCCAGGGCGCCTGGATCGCATCGCGGGTACGCGCTCCTTGAGCGAATCCCGGATTTCCCGCATCCAGGCCCGGCTGGAGTCCGCGTTTGCCCCAGCCCGGGTATCGGTGCGGGACGACAGCGCGAAGCACGCCGGCCATGCGGGCGCCCGCAGCGGGGCCGGGCACTTTGCGGTCCGGATAGAGTCTGAAGCATTCGCGGGCCGCAGCCCCTTGCAACGGCATCGAATGGTTTATGAGGCCTTGTCGGAAATGATGCCGAGCGACATCCATGCCCTTATCATTGAAGCGATTTCACCCGACGAAGAGGATAAACCGAGGAAACCATGAGACATTCACACACACTGGCCATCACGGCCACAGTCCTTCTGCTGGCCGCCGGCTGCACGAAGACGGATACCGCCTCCGCGGGCGCCGCCGATGCCGCCGCCAAGCCCGTGGCCACCGTGAACGGGACGCCGATTTCCCAGGACGTGTGGAATCTCTACATCAAGGCGCGGCACAACGGCAAGACCCTGGCAGATCTCACGCCGGAACAGCGTACCGAGGCGCTCGACGAACTGATCGGCATGTATGCGGGCGCCCAGGAAGCAAAGAATCAGAAGCTGGCGACCGGTGAGGACGGCGCGCGAATCGAACTCGTCAGTACGAGCTCGCTGACCGAACTGCTTTTCAAGAAGTTCACCGAGGGCAAGGACCCGACCGAAGAAGAATTAAAGGCCGAGTACGACACGCGGGTCGCGGAACTGCCGAAAGTCGAATTCCATGCCCGTCACATCCTCGTCGACGACGAAGCCAAGGCGAAGGACCTGATTGCGCAGATCGACAAAGGCGCAAGCTTTGAAAAGCTCGCAAAGGAGAATTCGAAGGACGGATCGGCCACCGAGGGCGGCGACCTCGGCTGGTTCATGGCCGCGCAGATGGTCAAGCCGTTCTCCGACGCGCTGCAGCAGCTCGAGGTCGGCAAGTACACGACGACGCCGGTCAAGACCGAATTCGGCTGGCACGTGATCAAGCTCGAGGAGACTCGCGCGGCGGCGCCGCCACCCTACGAATCGGTCAAGGCACAGCTTGGGCCGATGATCCAGCAGAAGAAGTTCGAGGCGCACCTGAAGGAGCTGGCAAAGGCTGCGAAGGTGGAACGCACCCCCGTTGCCGCTACTCCTTGAGGCCGAACTGGCTGGAATAGGTGCGATTCATCGGATTGATGGGCGGCGCGCTGATGCGCGGCTGCACCAGCCGGCGGGTTACATAGAAGTACACGGGCAGTAGCGGATACTCCGAGAGCATCAGCTGCTCGGACTCCTGCAATTCCTGGCGCCGCCGCGAGACATCGGTTTCCGCGGCGGCGTCAGCCAGCAGATTCGCGTACCTGGCATTCGACCAGCGGCCGAAGTTCTGGGGACTCCCAGCCGTCATCGTGTCGAGAAAACTCGACGCGTCGTTGTAGTCCGCCGACCAGCCCACACGCACGACGTCCCATTGCGCGGGATCGGCGCGCGCCGCGAGATATGCGCGAAACTCCATCTGCACCAACTCAGTCTCGACCCCGAGCTCCTGCTTCCACATCGAAGCGATCGCGACGCAGACCTTCTGGATCAGGTCGTTCTCGTTGTACAGCATGCGCAGGCGAAGGGGCTTGTCCGCGGAATAGCCCGCGGCCGAATAAAGGGAACGGGCCTTCGACAGTCGCTCTGCCGTTGCATCCGTGCGCCAGCCGTATTCCGGCGGCGCATAGTTCCAGACGCCTTCGGGCACCAGCGAATAGGCGGGAACCTGGCCCGCGCGCGTGATCGACGCGGTGATCGCCTCACGATCGATCGCAAGCGATAGCGCCTCACGCAGAGCGCCTTTCCTGCTCAGCGGTCCGCGGTCCGTGTTGAAGGAGAAATAGAAGGTCGCGAGCGCCGCGCGGTGTTGGAGGCCGGAATTCGGGTCGCTTTTCAGTTCTTCAAATCGTTGCTCCGGAACGTTGTTCGTCACGTCCAGGTCACCCGCGCGGAAGCGCGTGAACTCGGCGTTCTCGTCGGGCACCAGTTCATATCGCACTTCGTCGAACGTCACCGCTTTCGAAGCCCGGTAGAATTTGTTGCGTACCAGTCGCAGGCTCGAGCCCGGCACGACTTCAGCCAGTGTGTACGGGCCATTAGAAATCGTCGGCGCCTGCTTTCGAGAATCCATCGGCGTCGGCCAGCGACGAATCGTGAACCGGCGATGCGACCGTATTAGTCAGGATGTCTGGAAAATAAGGGACGGGTTGCGATAGCTTTATTTCAAGCAGGTGATCGTCAACCGCTCGGACCCCGAGGGCATCGACAGGCAGATCGCCCTTCAGGATCGCCGGCGCGTTTACGATCGTCCGCAGGAGATCGGCACCGCCTGACGCGGTTGCAGGATCCACTGCGCGGCGCAGGGCCGTCACAAAATTGCGAGCAAGCACCGGATCGCCATTCGACCAGCGGGCATCGCGGCGAAACTTGAACAAGTAGCTGGTGCCCGATTTATCCACGCTCCAGGATTCCGCAGCTGCGGGGAGCACTTCGCCCGAAGGACTGCTGGTCGTCAGACCCTCGTACAGGTCCCGCAACACATCGAATGAGAACACATCTTCGGCCCGCTGTGGATCGAGCGAGCCTGGCTGACCGCCAAGGCCCCTGTGAAGTATCAACGGTTCTGAGCGAGTCCTTTGGGCGCTCGCGGGAGCACTTGAGTCGCAGGACGACGAGGCGATCGCGACCACCAATAGTGGTGCTGCAAGACGTACGAGGTTTGCGGAGAACGAGAATCTCGGCAGACGCATCACATTAGTCCTGCACACGAGCGAGGGTGGCAGGGCAAGCTTACGCTAGGTCGCGGCGCGAAAAGACCGGGCAAGCAATGCGTGCTTGCGAATTCGACCTAGTGGGTTGTGAACTGAAACGGCCGCGAATGCAGCCTTTAAGGGGAAAGTCATCAGTCAATCTGCTCCAACATCGTTGAAGCGAACTGAGAAGGCCAATTTCACATTGGCCTCGATGAGACTTGAACTAGCTACCGCTTTGGCCAGTTCCCAATGAACCATCTGGGCTACCAGTTCCAAGTGAGCCATCGGGACTGCCAGTGCCTAGCGAACCATCCGGGCTACCAGTGCCCAGTGAACCGTCAGGACTACCGGTACCGAGCGAGCCATCCGGCCGACCAGTGCCAAGTGAGCCATCGGGACTGCCAGTACCTAGCGAACCATCCGGGCTACCAGTGCCCAAGTGAACCGTCAGGACTACCGGTACCGAGCGAGCCATCGGGCCGACCGGTCCCAAGTGAGCCATCAGGACTGCCAGTACCTAGCGAACCATCCGGGCTACCAGTGCCCAATGAACCGTCAGGACTACCGGTACCGAGCGAGCCATCGGGCCGACCAGTCCCAAGTGAGCCATCAGGACTACCGGTACCTAGCGAACCATCCGGGCTACCGGTGCCCAATGAACCGTCAGGACTACCAGTACCGAGCGAGCCATCGGGCCGACCGGTGCCAAGTGAACCATCGGGACCTGTACCGAGTAACCATCAGGGATCCGACCTCCCAGTGGATCGCTGCTCAGTGCCTTGACGAGCGTGCGCGCCAATGCAACGCAATTTCCCAGCACTACGCCTCGCGGACCGGGCTGCGTGCCGAAGACACTTATCACGGAGCCTTGCAGCGTCGAGGCAAAATCGACGCCAATCGACGATGCCAGGTAGTCGACTACAACTTTGCCTGCGCGAAGCTGACCATGAGACGTGTCCGCACTCTTGACAGCAGACTTCAAGTAAATCTCACTGGCGCCCGGCACATACCTCGACGCAATAGGTCGAACTTCCAAAATTCGACCTACGGAATTCTTGGTCGTCCAATCAATCACAGCAGCATAATCGCCAGCCTGATAACTATCGCCTGCTGCAGGCTGAACAAATTGCCCGAGTACCTCCACTCCCCGCTTTGCAGTTACGGAATCGACTCTTCCAACGGCAACCAGCCTTGACCCGAACTCCGAGAGTGTTCGACCGACTTCGCCTTGTGACGCAAAGTAGACTCGACCGCTGACGCAAGCGGCCTCACCTTGGGCGACAGTTGAAACAAATGACAAGAGCGAGAACACGCCGCATGTCACCGCGACTGATCCCACTGAATTCCGCAATTTACTCTTCACTTCTTAATTCCCCTGGTTCGGCTCTGCGCTCCGTTCTTCGTCCAATAGAGTCGCGAGCATTTCCTGAAATTTCTTGTCGTCTGCCAAGTCGTCTTTGTAAAGGTAAAGACCAACTCCAACACTCAAGACCCTGTCTGATTCCTGGCGCGGCCTACGAAACAACACAAACTGCGTTTCCAAATCCTCAATCACATCCTGCAATCGATCTCGCACCATGTCGCTGAACGGCACCCAGTCTTCCTCGCGAATGCCGTAATCAGGAAAAACCCAGCGTTCAAATCGACGCTTGGTGGGTTCCGTTTCTCGCAGGTTGTGATCAATCGTCTCGACGTATCGGCGTACACCTCTGGCAAACACTTCGATGAGCTCTGGCGCCATCTGCTCCGGAATGAACGTCCGCTTAAGGACCCGAATCAATCCACTCTCTTCAGCAATCGTTGCAGCACCCACTCGCATCAACTCTTCCACCATTAACTGCGGCGGGATATCGGCTGCGTAGCGCGCAACAAGATCTCCGAATGACTGGCCTCCGCCGATTTCTCGCTCAAACGCCAAGTCGCGAGGAAACCCATATGGCCCCATGAATTCAGGATCGTTGTGCCAACCCTGCAGGACATTGGCGATACGGCTGGCGTTGCTCTCAAGAGCTCGTCGAAGACGGTCTTCTTCGCCCAAAACCCTTTCGATGTCCCTCCGTGCCATACCGGTCGTAATCGAAATTCTCGAGTACGACATTGGCCTTCCTGGGACCGCGAAATCCGTAGCGGCAACTCTTGCGTAAGCTCCTTTGATGACCTCAGAAATTTCGTTAAAGGTGATTCCGTTCCTAAGAAGGATCCTCACCAGTGGAACAAGCAGAAATCTGAATGCAGCGAGTAGTCTTAAGTTAACCGTGTAAGCCACTGACATGACTTAATGTAGCGTTTGACTTATGCGGAGTAAACATAACTTTCTCCCCACGGCCAGGCAGACGCCTTGCTCACGGCCGGAAGATCGCGTCTTACCGGCCAGCAAGCGAGGAAATCAGCGAGAATTAGTTTTTAGATATCAGCTAGATACGGGATATATCTAACGTCAGATGCGGAAGAAAGCAGTAACCTTATAGCGGAGAATGGAAAAACCCTCTATACGCCCCTCAAGGTCCCGCAGTCCCGCTCTCCTATTTCGATGAAGTACACGCCAGCGCCGAGTTCGAGGTACCGGCCTGAGGCACTTTCGCGCTTCGCATTCCGTTCAAGCCATTCATCGATCGAGTCAATAAATTCCTGCCCTCGAGTGCGCACAAGGCGATCAAAGATTGGCTCCAATTCCACGGCGACTGAAACCGTGCATGCCCTTTCAAATCTTGGTTTCTGTCTCGCCCGACACACTGCAGACATTTCGATGAACAACTTGTAAGAACCCCTCAAGTTGCTTCAGCACGCCATCAACCGCTATGCGCCCTCCGGCATGCGCTCTACCCAACAGAAAGGTAGGTGTCTCAGCAACCACCATCTCATCGTCGCCAATCGATATCGCCCCAAAGTCTCCCAATGTCTTGAGAACTATGGATGACTCATTCTTGCATTGTGCGCGCCTACAAAGTTCGCCAAAGGATTTCTCGCCTGAGCCCAATGTGAGCCGCGACGGCTCGCCATTCTTGTCGACAAACTCGATGTCACGCCGCCAGGTACACATCACTTCCATGCAGTCACGTTGAACAGTTCCCAGTTCTGTGAAGGTAGTAATTGCATTTACATCCACTGAATTCAGCAGGGCTTTCGTTGTAGCCGTTCGGATCATTTCGACGCTGACACCACCTGCTACAAGTAGGTCAACGAACTGATGCACAACTCTCTCGACGAGTTCTTGCATTGCGTACTCGCGATTCAGTGACGACGATTGTTTTGTAGTCATGCTAATGACCTCATCAGCACTATCTGACAGAGTAGAGCGGTGCAATTCGAAGAACCAAATGGCCCTCGGCTCTCATCGATGACAATTGGCACGCTTGGCTCATTCGATTGCCTGCTGGAGCGGAGCATGCAGAATCGAGTGATTTGATTCCAATTCAAACGCCGCAACACCGTTAAGCTTTATCCGAATGCGAATCATCCAAGCCCCACTTCGAGATGCATGCCTCCGCCTCCTGCGTCCCCTGGCGCGGATCATGCTGCGCCACGGGCTCTCAACCTACGATTTCTCCCGGATTGCCAATATTGCATTCGTGCAGGCAGCCCAAGATATCCTACGCGAGCAGGGCAAAACGCCGAGTTTCTCGCGCGTTTCAACAATTACTGGCCTGCACCGCCATGTCGTCAGCGATATCGTTAAATCGGCCGACGCCAACAAGCCAAGCCTTACTGGCGACAAGGATTATCAGCGGAATCGACTGGCGCGAGTACTCGCGGGCTGGTTTGAAAGCCCCGAATACACCGACGAGAATGGGCGTCCCCGCGTGCTGCCGATCGAAGATTCGGAGCCGTCATTCGCTGGCCTGGTCCGCTCCTTCAGCGGCGACATCTACCCGAAGATCATTCTCGACGAGCTATTGCGCGTAGGCGCGGTTCGTGTCCAGAAAGATGGCTCGGTGCGAGCACTCGCGCGTCGATACACGCTCGGTGGCGCGGACAGCGCCGTCTTGCAGCAGCTCGGCACCGAGGCGCGAGATCTGTTCAGCACGCTTGAGCACAACATCGCGGCGCCTGCCGACAGCCGACTGTTTGACGACTCAGTCGTATCCGTGCGGCTGAACAGCGCAGCAATTCCGTTGCTTCGCCAGATGCTGCATCGGCGTGGAGAAAGTTTTCTGGAGGACGTTGAGGGCTGGCTGTCCGAGCGCGAGGCACCAAGCGAATCGGGAGCCGTCCGCGCCGGTGTCATGGTCCAGTTGTTCGTGGATCAGGCAGCTGGCCCTGAGGAGAAGCCCGGCGGACTGAAGGACGACTGATCAGCGTTTGCGGCCGATCAGCTTGAGGAACTCGTCCTCCTCGAGAATCCTGATCCCCAGCTGCGTCGCTTTCTTCAGCTTCGAGCCAGCGTCGTCGCCGACGACAACAAGATCCGTGTTCTTCGAGACGCTTCCAGCGACCTTGCCGCCCAGTGCGCGGATTGCATCGCCGGCTTCATCACGCGACAAGGTCAGAAAGTTTGCCCGTCAGCACAACCGTCTTGCCGCTGAACGCACTGTTGCGAACCTCGGCTTGCTGCACGGCCGGCCAGCGCACCTTGTGCTGAATCAATGCATCGATGACCCTGACATTCCGCGGCTCGGCGAAGAACGCGTGGACATGTCCCGCCGTGACCGGGCCGATATCCGGCACTTCTTCGATCTGCGCCACGCCGCTGTCACGCAGTGCGCCCAGGGTCTGGAAGTGTCGCGCCAGCGCTTCGGCGGTGGCCTCACCCACGTCACGGATGCCCAGCGCGTGCAGGAATCTTGCAAAGGTCGTCTGCTTGCTGTGCTCGAGAGATTCGACCAGGTTGGCGGCTGACCGCTCGCCCATCCGTTCGAGGTCCGCCAGTTGCCTTACGTCGAGCTTGAACAGGTCGGCCGCGTTGCGGACCAGGCCGCTGTCCACCAACTGGTCGATCAGCTTGCTGCCCATCCCTTCGATGTCGAGCGCGCGCCGCGACGCGAAATGGCGCAGTGATTCCTTCAATTGCGCCGGGCAGGTCAACGCTCCGGTGCAGCGTGCAACGGCCTCGCCCTCCTCCCGCTCCACAGCCGAACCGCAGACGGGGCATTTTTGTGGCAACCGGACCTTTGAGGTTTTCGCAGGGCGCCGCTGGGCAATGACACGGACGACCTCGGGAATCACGTCGCCGGCTCTGCGGATCACGATCGTGTCGCCGATGCGCACGTCCTTGCGCCGCAGTTCGTCGATGTTGTGCAACGTCGCATTGCTGACCGTCACGCCACCCACGAAGACGGGTTCCAGCCTTGCCACCGGCGTTAGCGCGCCAGTGCGCCCCACCTGCCACTCGATGGCACGCACGGTGGTCATTTCCTCCTCGGCAGGGAACTTGTGGGCAATCGCCCAGCGAGGTGCGCGAGCAATGAAACCGAGCTTTTGCTGCTGCTCGACTGAATCCACTTTGTAGACCACGCCGTCAATCTGGTAGCGCAGGCTGCTGCGTCGATGACTCATATTCTCGTAGTACTTGAGCAGTCCATCGACGCCGCTGACGACACGTGCCTCCGGCGACGTGCGCAATCCCCAGCTGCGCAGTGTCTTGAGTATTTCGCTGTGCAATCCAGGCAGCGCCTTTCCCTCGAGCTGCCCTGGACCGTAGAAGTAGATTTCGAGTGGCCGCGATGCCGTCAGCCGGGGATCCAGCTGCCGCAGGCTGCCGGCCGCTGCATTGCGCGGATTGACGAATACCTTTTCGCCTTTCTCTGCCGCGCGGCGATTCATCTCCTCGAATCCCGCGATCGACATGAAGACCTCGCCGCGGACCTCGAGCAGTTCCGGCCATCCGCGCCCGCTCAGCCGCAGGGGCACGGACTGGACGGTGCGGACATTGTGCGTGACGTCCTCGCCGACCGTGCCGTCGCCACGCGTAGCCGCCAGTGCCAAGAGCCCGCGGCGATACGTCAGGCTGACCGCGAGGCCGTCGAGTTTCGGTTCGCAGTCGTAACTGATCGGTCCGTCGGTCTCGAGGCGCTCGCGGACCCTGCGATCGAAGGCCTCGACGTCTTCTCGCGCAAAGGCATTGTCGAGCGACAGCATCGGCAGCTGATGCCGCACTTCCGCGAATTCCACAACCGGCTTGCCGCCAACCCGCTGGGTCGGCGACTCGGGAACGACCAGCTCCGGATTCTGCATTTCAAGCGCGCGCAGCTCGGCCATCAGCCGGTCGTAGGACGCGTCGGGCACTTCCGGACTGTCCAGCACATGGTAAAGATAGTTGTGGCGCTCGATCTCGGCTCGCAGCCGCTCGACACGCTGCCGCAGGCTTGCGGATGCCGGCTTCATCAGTTGCGGCGCAGACGCTTGTTGCGGTGCTCGAAGTGCACCAGCTCCTCGCGAAGGTTGAGGATCCGCTGTGCAGTCAATGTGCTGCCCTGCTCGTCCTGCAGCTGGCCACCGAGGCGCTCGGCGAGGTGCCGCGCGGCCGCCAGCACCAGATCGAATGTTGCCGGCGCGTCCAGCGGACCCGGCACGATGCCGAACAGCGAGATTCCGGGATACAGCTGGCTGTCCATCTTGGCGATATCGAAGGATCCCGGCTCCATCATGCTGGCAACATAGAAGATGGTCTTGCCGTCTTCCCGTTCGCGATGAAATATCGAATAACGGCCAAAGTGCAGGCCCTCCGCTTCGATCGCCTCGCGCAGATGCCGGCCTTCCCATCGCTCGTCGTGGGCGACCAGGCGCAGCGCGACGATTCGCTGCTTTGAAGCCTCGGCAGTGTGCTGCTCGATCGGATCCATCGGCCTCGCGTCTTCGGTCTCAACCACTCGTTGCGGCGCCACCTCCGAGCGTTCCAGCGGCTGCGTGCTGACCCAGGGTGCGCGATGGTCCGCGTCACTGCCCTGGTGCGCCGCCTCTTCGTCAGACCCGGAATCATCCGGAGCACTGGACGCCGTCATGTCGATCGGCGCGGGTTCCGGCAGCCGGCGCCGGTCCTTGCCGACGTAGGCCGAAATATCCACCTCGACGTCATCGGAAATCTCGACGAGCGGCGGTCTGCGCGGGGCGCGCAATCGCTCGATCGTCGGCTTGAACTTCGGTGGCGCCGCAGCGGATCCGGCGCCAGTCTGCAATTCGGCGTCGACGCTCGGTTCCGCGCGGCCGCGCGGCCAGGTCGCGGTCGGATCGACCGCCTGGCGGGCCTTGCGGGTTTCCCACCACCAGAGACCGAGGATCAACGCGACCCCCGCCCCTAGCAAGATCCAGCGCAACTCCGACACTGGGGCGCCTCCCAGGCTAGCCGACGGCGGCCATGCGGACGGCCTCGTCCACATCCACGGCGACCAGGCGGGATACGCCCGGTTCGCCCATCGTCACCCCGATCAGGTGATTCGCGAGTTCCATGGTCGACTTGTTGTGCGTGATGAAGACGAACTGCACCCGTTCCGACATGTCCCTGACGATGTCGCAGAACCGTCCGACGTTGTTATCGTCGAGCGGTGCATCGACCTCGTCGAGCAGGCAGAACGGAGCAGGATTCAATTCGAAGATCGAGAACACCAGCGCCACCGCGGTCAATGCCTTCTCGCCGCCGGACAACTGACTGATGGTGCTGTTGCGCTTGCCCGGTGGTCGCGCCATGACGGCGACCCCCGCAGACAACAGGTCGTCGCCAACGAGCTCGAGATAGGCCGCGCCGCCGCCGAACAGCCGCGGGAATTTCTCCTTGAGGCCGTTGTTGATCCGGTCGAACGTGTCCTGAAAACGCGCGCGGGTCTCGCGGTCGATCCTGCGAATCGCCTGCTCCAGAGTATTGAGGGCATCGGACAGATCGGTGAACTGGCGATCGAGGTATTCCTTGCGTTCCGTCTGCTCCTTGAGCTCGTCGATCGACGCCAGGTTGACGGCGCCCAGCCGTTCGATCCTTTCGTTGGTCTCGGCCAGTTGCTGGTCCCAGTCGGGGACCGTCGCTTCAGGCGGCAGTGCCGCGGTGACCGCTGCGAAGTCGAAATGCGTTGCCGCGAATTGCTCCATCAGCGACTCGCGCCGCACGCGGGCCTCCTGCATGCCGAGGCTGATCTCGGCGAGTGAAGCCCGAGCGGATTCGACGCGCCCTTCCGATACCTGCCGCCTGGCATCGAGTTCGCGGACCTGCGCATCCGCATCTTCCACCTGGCGTCGCGAATCGGCGAGCTCTCTTTCGACGACCAGACGCTGTTCAAGGCATTGCTGCAGCTTGCGCTCGAGGTCCGCAAGCGGCGTTTCGCCTTCCGAGAGCTGGCGCTCGAGATCCGCGCGGCGGGCCGCCAGCTGGCGTGCCTGCTCGCTGGCGCGATCGAGGCTGGTCTGCAGCGTCGCGAGCGTCGAGCGCTGGGACTCGAATCGGATTTCCACCTGCTGGGCAGCCGCGATATCGAGCGTACTGCGCTCCCGCGCCGATGCCAGCCGTGCACGGAACGAGTCGCGCTCGCGCTCCAGCGCTGGACGGCGGTCCTGCAACGAATTCATCAATCCAAGGCCGGTCTCCAGCCGTTGCCGGGATTCACGGATTTCCTGCTCGTCGCGGGCAATCTCGGCATCGGTCTGTTCCAGCTCCCCGCTGACCCGCGCGAGCCGCTCGCTGAATTGTTGCGTGCGCGAACGAATCGCCTCGAGTGCGCCGCGTACGTTCACGAGGTCGTGGTGCAGGCGGTTGACCGCGCCATGCAGGTCATCGCGGCTCGCGTCCAGCTCGGCGATCCGCGCCCTGTTCGTGGCAAGGCCATGGTCGAACTCACGGACGCGGGCTTCTCCCGCCGCAACGACGGACTGCAGCCTGCGGATGTCCTGCTCGCGAACAATGACCCCGGCGTGCTCCGATTCCTGGCGCGAGACCCGCAGCCAGTCACGCCCAAACCACAGGCCATCGCGTGATGATCACCGATTGCCCCGGCTTGAGGGTCCGCCGCCGCGCGATCGCTTCGCGCAGCGTCTCCACCGCGATGACGCCTTCCAGCAATCCGGCCACGACGGCCGGCCCCGAGACCTGCGACAGCAATGAATCCGCTGCAGGCCTGACTGTCGATGCCGGCGCAGATTCCGCAAAGGTGACGCGCCCGGATTCGAGCCGGCCGAGGTCCTCGGCGATTGACTCGATCCCGTCGGCGCACACCGCCTCGAGATAGCTGCCGAGCGCCGTCTCGACGGCCCGTTCCCAGCCGGGGGACACCGTCAGCAACTGGGCGAGCCGCGAGTGGCGCTCGAGCTTCCGGCTCGCCAGCCATTCGACCACGCGCCCCTGCGCCTGGCCGAGGGCAGCTTTCTGGACAGCCTCGACCGCCACCAGCTCGCCGCGCGATATCTGCAGCTCCGCGCGCGCCGCATCCAAGGCTATCGCCGCACTGCGCTCGGATTCGCGCTCCGACTGCAGCAGCGCGAGCGTCTCGTCGAGCTCGCGTTGCGCGGCTGCACCGCGCTCGCGCGCCTGCTTCTCCGCCGTAGCGAACTCTTCCGGGCGCGCGCCGGAGACCATCTTCTCCAGTTGCGAGCGCTCCTGCATCAGGCGCTCGCGTTGCGCCAGAAGCCGTGCAAGCCCGGCTTCAATCTGTTCGATCCTGGCCTTCTCGACCAGCGTGCTCTGGGATGCGTCGGCGGACTCGCGGCTGAATGTCTCCCAGCGTTGCTGCCAGTCCGTCATGGCGGACTCGGCCTCCGCCAGTGCAGCGCGTGCCGCCGCCTCGGCGGCGCGCGCCGCATGCAACTCCGGTTCCGCGCGCGCGACCGACGCCACGAGCTCGCGCAGCTGCTCTTCGTCGCGCACCACGAGGCCCTGCGACTCGCCATGATCGAGCGTGACGCGCTCGAGGTCGCTGCGTTGCCGCTGGCGCAGCTCGCGCGTGTGCAGCAGCGCCTGTTCGGTACGCGTGGCATCGGCGCCGGCCTGGTAGTAACGACCCTGCACGGCGTTGAGCGCATCGGAGCACTCCGCGTGCGCGGCGCGCGCCTTCTCGACCGCGGCCTCGGCTGAGCGCAGCTCGGCGAGCGCGGCCTGCGTCGCGGTCTCGCGTTCGGACGCGAGCGCCTGTCTTGCCGCGATGTCGCCGTCCAGGTCGCGGATCCTGAGCGCGAACAGCTCGGCCTGCAATTGGCGTTGCCGGTTCGTCTGTTCCTGGTAGCGGCGCGCGACGCCGGCCTGCCGCTGCAGGTGCCGGATCTGCTTGTCCACTTCCTCGCGCAGGTCATTCAGCCGCTCGAGGTTCTCGCGAGTGTGCGCGATGCGGTTCTCGGTCTCGCGCCTGCGGTCCTTGTAGCGCGAAATGCCGGCGGCTTCCTCGACGAAGGCGCGCATGTCCTCGGCCCGTGCCTCGATGAGCCGCGAGATCATGCCCTGCTCGATGATCGCGTAGCTGCGCGATCCGAGCCCGGTGCCGAGGAACAGGTGGGTGATGTCCTTGCGGCGGCACTTCGAGCCGTTGATGAAATAGGTCGAGTTGCCGTCGCGCGAGACGAGTCGTTTCAGCGAGACTTCCGCAAATCCCGCGTAGGGGCCCGCGATCTTGCCGTCGCCATTGTCGAATACCAGCTCGACGGAACCGCTGCCGACCGGCTTGCGGCCGCGTGACCCGTTGAAGATCACGTCGGTCATCGAGTCGCCGCGCAGGTGCTTGGCGGATATCTCGCCCATCACCCAGCGCACTGCGTCAATGATGTTCGATTTTCCGCACCCGTTCGGGCCAACGACCCCGGTCAGGTTGCGCGGGAAAGACACAGTGGTCGGATCGACGAAGGACTTGAATCCGGCTAGTTTGATCCTGGCGAGGCGCATTTCAGCTAGTGTAGATTAACCGCCCGCGATTGAGTACGACCGGGGAACGAACTGCATGAATGCGAAGTCGCCAACTGGAGACATCGAGACCTTCCAGAATCCCAGTCCGGGCCGCGACTATACGATCCGCATGCAGATTCCCGAGTTCACGTGCCTGTGTCCCCGCACGGGCCAGCCGGATTTTGCGACGCTGGAGCTGGAATACGTCCCCGACCAGCTGTGCGTCGAACTCAAGTCCCTGAAGCTCTATATCTGGTCATTCCGGGACCGTGGCGCATTTCACGAAGCGGTGACGAACGAGATCGTGGATCGCCTGGCTGGCGCTCTCGAGCCGCGATTCCTGCGCCTGACCGCTCGATTCAACGTGCGCGGCGGCATCTACACGACAATCGTGGCAGAGCGCAAGCGCAGCGGCTGGCAGGCCCCGGCGACGGTGACCCTGCCCTGATGCCGCGAACCCGCCTGATCCGTCGATCGTGCCACTGGACCGCAGAAGTGCGGGGGCTATAATCCGGCGCTCGATTTAACCGGGAGAGAGAAACTGATGCCTGCAAAGAAGGCTTCGAAGACCAGGAAGCCAGCCGCCAGAAAGGCCGCACCGAAGCGCCCGGCGGCACGAAAGGTCGCGAAGCCCGCCCCGCGCAAAGCGAAACCAGCGGTATCCCGCTCGATCGCCGCCAAAGCGAAATCAGGCAAATTGCCGCGGGTGGCGCAGGCCGCCCGCCCGGCGCCGAAACCGGCCGCGCGATTCATTGCCGCGTCCCCTGCCAAAGCCGTCAAGGTGGCAGCGCCGGCGCGCGCATCGGCCGCGACGAAGCCGCATGCGCCGATGCCGCCTCCCCAGTTCGCGGAGCCGCGGCCGCCTCTCGCCGCACAGGGGCGCCTTGCGCGCCGCCCTGGCATGTTTGACGAGGACGATGAGACCTCCGGCGGCGGCCACAACCTGCTGCTGGGGCCGCGAAATGTACGCCCGTACCACGAGCGCAAGGGCGAGCAGTACATGGGCAAGGAGCAGCTCATGCACTTTCGCGTGATCCTGAACTCCTGGAAACGCGACCTGATGGAGGAAGTGGACCGGACGATGACGCACATGAAGGACGAGGCGGCCAACCCGCCCGACCCGAATGACCGTGCGACGCTCGAATCGGAATTCGCCCTTGAACTGCGCACGCGCGACCGCGAACGCAAGCTGATCCGCAAGATCGACGAGGCGCTGAGCCGCATCGACGACGGTACCTACGGCTACTGCATCGAAACCGGCGAGCCGATCGGCGTGAAGCGCCTCGAGGCGCGTCCCGTCGCAACGCTGTGCATCGAGGCCCAGGAACGCCGCGAGCGGCGCGAAAAGCAGTACGGCGACCGCGACGACTGGTACCGCTGAGATCCCAGCCGATCGCCGGCTTGCCCGCGCCCGCCCCGCCCTCCAATCCTCCCGGCCCTTGCGGCCGCTTCGCCCCGACGCCCTCCGGACCGCTGCATCTCGGCTCGTTGCTGGCCGCCGTCGGCAGCTATCTCAGCGCCCGGTCGGTGTCCGGCCGTTGGCTTCTCCGTATCGAGGACCTCGACCGTAACCGGGTAATTCCCGGCGTCGCCGATCAGATGCTGCGGGTCCTGGAATCCTTCGGATTTCAGTGGGATGGAAAAGTAGAATTCCAGAATGATCGAATTTCTTTTTACGAAGAAGCACTGGCCAGGCTGAGGGCTGTGGACCTTTGTTACGCCTGCCGCTGCAGCCGCTCGCAATTGGCCGCACAGGCGCAGGAGCCAGGCGAGGAGCCAGTGTACCCGGGCACCTGCAGGAACGATCCAGCGGCCGCCCAGGGCCCGCACGCGCTGCGTTTCCGGATCGGACAATGGCCCTTCGGTCATCAACTTCGATGACCGGCTCCAGGGACCTGTCAGCGAGGAATGCCGGAAGGCCTGCGGCGACTTCGTGATCCGGCGCCGGGATGGTTTCTTTGCCTACCACCTCGCCGTGGTCGTGGACGATGAGTTGCAGGGCGTCACGGAAGTCGTGCGTGGCTGCGACCTATTGTCCTCGACGCCGCGCCAGATCCTGCTGCAGCAGGCATTGGGGTACCGGACGCTCGCGTACGCGCACCTGCCGCTGCTCCTCGAGGCCGATGGCCGCAAGCTCGCGAAATCGCGGCACGCGGTTCCCCTCGATCCCGACCGGGCTCCCGAAAGCCTGTACGAGGCTTTGACTTTGCTCAGGCAGCAGCCGCCAGCGGAGCTCGCGACTGCGCCGATCGGTGAAATCTGGGACTGGGCGCTCCAGAACTGGCGCCCCGAACGGCTGACAGGCTGTCGCGAACTGCGACTGGCCTAGGCGACGCCCCGCATCGAGAGACGCACGCGGCCCTGGCGGTCCACTTCCAGGACCTTCACCTTGACGACATCGCCTTCCTTCAGCTTGTCGCTGACCCGCTCGACGCGCTCCTCCGAGATCTGCGAGATGTGCACCAGGCCATCGCGGCCCGGCAGGATCGCGACGAAAGCGCCGAAATCCATCAGGCGGACGACCTTGCCCTCGTAGACGCGCCCGACTTCGACGTCGGCCGTGATCATCTCGATGCGGCGCAGCGCCTCGCGACCGGAAGCGGAATCGACGGACGCAATCTTGACCGTGCCGTCGTTCTCGATGTCGATCGTCGCGCCGGTCTCCTCGGTGATCTGGCGGATCACGGAGCCGCCCTTGCCGATCACGTCGCGGATCTTCTCCGGGTCGATCTTGATGGTCACGATGGTGGGCGCCCACTCCGACATTTCGGCGCGCGGCTTGTCGAGGACCTTGTTCATCTCGCCCAGGATGTGCAGGCGGCCGACCTTGGCCTGGTCGAGCGCGACTTTCATGATCTCGGCGGTGATGCCGTTGATCTTGATGTCCATCTGCAACGCGGTGACGCCATCCCTGGTGCCCGCGACCTTGAAATCCATGTCGCCGAGGTGGTCTTCGTCGCCCAGGATGTCGGTCAGTACGGCGAAGCGTTCGCCCTCCTTCACCAGACCCATCGCGACGCCTGCAACGGGACCCTTGAGCGGCACGCCAGCGTCCATCAGGGCGAGGCTGGTGCCGCAGACCGTCGCCATCGAACTCGAGCCATTCGACTCGAGGACCTCGGACACGACGCGCAAGCACGTACGGGAACTCGACGAAGATTCGGCATCACGGCATTGATGCCGCGCCGGGCCAGGTTGCCGTGGCCGATTTCACGGCGTTTCGGCGAGCCCATGAAACCGGTCTCGCCGACCGAGAACGGCGGGAAGTTGTAATGCAACATGAACGGTTCGCGGCGCTCGCCCGCCAGCGCATCGATGATCTGCGCGTCGCGGCCGGTGCCGAGAGTCGTCGTCACCAGGGCCTGGGTCTCGCCACGGGTGAATATCGCCGAACCGTGCGTGCGCGGCAGTGCGCCGACCTCGACCGAAATGGGCCGGACGGTCTTCAGGTCGCGGCCGTCGATGCGCGGCTTTCCGCTCAGGATGAGGTTACGCACCAGGCGGTATTCGAGATCATGCAACTCGGTGGAAACCTGGTCCTTCGTGAACTGCGGCTTCTCGCCGCCCGACAGCGTCGCCTGCACCGACTGGCGGATTTCCGCGAGGCGCGCCACGCGGGCCTGCTTGACGACGATGCCATAGGCTTCGGTGAACGCCTTTTCCGACTGCGCGGCGACCGCCTGCTTCAATGCGACATTCGCCGCCGGCGCCTTCCAGTCCCAGCGCGGCTTGCCGGCCTCAGCCGTCAGCTTGTTGATCGCGTCGATTGCCGCCTTCATCTGCTCGTGCCCGAACAACACGGCGCCAAGCATCACTTCCTCGGAAAGGCAGTTGGCCTCGGACTCCACCATCAGCACGGCGTCCGCGGTGCCGGCAACCACCAGATCCAGGTCGGACTCGGTCTTGACCTGGGTCGTCGTCGGATTCAGCAGATAGTTGCCGTCCTTGTAGCCGACCCGCGCGGCGGCGATCGGGCTCGAAAACGGAATGCCTGAAATGGCGATCGCCGCAGACGCGCCGATCAGCGAAGGAATGTCGGAATCGATTTCCGGATCCAGCGACAGCACGGTCGCGACGACCTGCACCTCGTTGTAGAAACCGTCCGGGAACAGCGGCCGGATCGGGCGGTCGATTAGCCGCGAAGTCAGCACTTCCTTTTCGGAGGGCCGGCCTTCGCGCTTGAAGAAGCCGCCGGGAATCTTGCCCGCGGCGTAGGTCTTCTCGACGTAATTGACGGTCAGAGGGAAGAAATCCCGTCCCTCGACCGCCTCACGCCGACCGACAGCGGTGACCAGGACCACGGTATCGCCCATCGTGACGACAACGGAACCGTCTGCTTGACGGGCCAGGCGGCCGGTCTCGATCGAGACCTTGTGCGCGCCGTAATTGAATGTCTGCTTGGAAACGCTCACGCGGATCCCCTCTGGTATCTGAAAGTGGTGTCAGGTCCCGAAGGCCTGCCGGAATCGGCAGGCACCGGATCGCTGATGCGCCTCAGCGGCGCAGGCCAAGATCAGTGACGATCTTGGAATAACGATCGGGGGCGTTCGCCTTGAGGTAATCCAGCAGCCGACGGCGCTGTGCCACCATCTTCAGCAAGCCACGCCGCGACGCATGGTCGCTCTTGTGGCTGGTGAAATGTTCGGCAAGCCCGTTGATGCGTTGGGACAGCAATGCGATCTGCACTTCAGGCGACCCCGTGTCCTTCGGAGCGCGCCGGTACTTGCCGACGACCTCCGCCTTTTGTGCACTCGTGAATGGCATCTAGATACGACCTTTTAACTCAGGCACTTAACCCTTTAAGAGCCGCGCATTGTACCCGCGGCCCGATGCTGTCTCAAGCCTGATTGGGCGCCCTCGGGAGGAGGTCGACCATGATCCTTTCAGGCGCCAGGCGGCGCCCGTCGGCTGTCATGCGGCCGGTGCCGAGGAATAGCCCTCGCTCGCCGTACATCCTCACGCGGGAAGCGTCGGGTCCGGTGACGAATACCGCCTGTCCCTGCAGCACACAGGCCTGTTCCGCCGTGCCGAGGTGTACCGCCGGCATCTCCGGCAAGGCGGCGTCGATCGGCAGCAACAGGGCATCCAGCGCCTGTGGCGTCGCAGCGGCTTGCTCCAGGCTGGCCAGCGTGTGCATCGCGGGCCGCACAAAGGGCCCAAGGCTCAGGCGGCGAAGGCTGCCGACATGGCCTGCCGTGCCGATGGCGCGTGCGAAGTCCTCGGCCAGGGTCCGGACATAAGTCCCCTTGCTGCACTCGACCTCGAACTGGAGCTGGTTGCCCGAGACTGCCAGGAGTTCCATCCGATGCACGACGATGCGCCTCGCCGCCCGTTCGACTTCGATGCCCTGCCTCGCCAACTGGTAAAGGCGCTGGCCCTGGCGCTTGAGCGCCGAATACATGGGAGGAACCTGTTCGGACTCGCCCAGGAACTGCGCCGCGACGGACCGCATGGCCGTCTCGCTGAGCTCCGGCACGGGGAGTCGCTCGACGATCTCGCCCTCACGATCGCCCGTCGCGGTCCGCTCACCGAGGACCACGGTCACGACATAGGTCTTGTTCGCGTCCAGCAGCAAGCCGCAGACCTTGGTGGCTTGCCCGAAGCAGATCGGGAGCAGCCCGCTCGCCAGGGGATCGAGACTGCCCGTGTGACCCGCCTTGCGGGCATTGAACAGCCTGCGAAGCCGCTGCAAAGCCGCATTCGAGGTCAAGCCCTCAGGCTTGTCCAGCAGCAGGATGCCGTCGATATCCCGCCAGCGGCTTGCGGGGCGCGTCGCCGCCACCGCGTTCATTCCGCGTCCGGTTCGCGCTCGACGGAATGCTGGCGGTCGCTTTCGACGGCGTCGTGGATCAACGCCGAAAGTCTGGCCGCACGTTCGATGGAATCATCAACCTGGAAAACCAGCTCCGGCGCGACCCGCAGGCGCATCAGCTTGCGGATCTGGTGGCGCAGGAAGCCGGAGGCATGGCGCAGCGCCTCGAGCGCCGCCTCGGGGTCGCCGACGCCGGCAAACGGCGTGAAGAACACCCTGGCGTGGGTCAGGTCGCGCGAGACCTCGACCGCCGTGATCGTGATGAGGCCGACCCGGGGGTCCTTGACCTCGCGGCGAATCTGCTCCGACAGCAGCCGCTTCAGCTGCTCCTCGACGCGTCGCGCCCTGGGAAACTCGCGCGGCATTCGGGAATCCTCGCCTCAGAGCTGGCGCGCAACCTCGACGCGCTCGAAGCACTCGATCTGGTCGCCGACCTTGACGTCGTTGTAGCCCTTGACGCCGATGCCGCATTCCGTGCCTGCCCGCACCTCCGACGCATCGTCCTTGAACCGCTTCAGCGATTCGAGCTCGCCCTGGAAGATCACGACGTTGTCGCGCAGCACGCGGATCGGGTTGTTGCGGCGCACGTAGCCGTCCACGACCAGGCAACCGGCAACGGTGCCGAACTTGCTGGAGCGGAACACGTCGCGGACCTCGGCGAGGCCGACGATCTGCTCCTTGACCTCCGGCGCCAGCATGCCGGTCAGTGCGGTGCGGATGTCGTCGATGGCCTCGTAGATGATGCTGTAGTAACGGACCTGCACGTTCTGGTCGCGCAACGCGGTCCGTGCGGCGGCATCCGCGCGCACGTTGAAGGCGACGATCTGCGCGCGGGACGCTGCGGCCAGCATCACGTCGGACTCGGTCAGGCCGCCGACCCCGCTCGAGATTACCTTGACGGCCACTTCGTCGGTCGAGAGCTTGTTCAGAGCCTCGCGCAGCGCCTCGGCCGAGCCCTGCACGTCCGCCTTCAGCAGCAGGTTGACCGTGCCGGCCTTGCCCTCCTCGCCCATCTGCGAGAACACGTCCTCGACCTTCTGGCCCGCCTGCTTGGCGAGGCGCACGTCGCGGAACTTGCCCTGGCGATACATCGCGACTTCGCGCGCCTTGCGCTCGTTGTCGACGACCAGCAACTCGTCGCCGGCGTTCGGCGGGCTCGACAGCCCGAGCATCTGCACCGGTATCGAAGGACCGGCTGAATCGGTTTCGCGGCCGAGTTCGTCGGCCAGCGCGCGAACGCGGCCGAATTGCTCGCCGGCGACGACCGAGTCGCCGACCTTCAGCGTGCCGCGCTTGACCAGCACGGTCGCGACCGCGCCGCGGCCGCGCTCGACGCTCGCTTCGAGCACGACGCCGACGGCCGGCGCATCGCGCACGGCCTTCAATTCCAGCACTTCCGCCTGCAGCAGGATGGATTCCAGCAGCTTGTCGATGCCCTCGCCGGTCTTTGCCGAGACAGGAACGAAGATGTTCTCTCCGCCCCATTCCTCGGCAATCACGCTTTCCTGCGCCAGCTCCTTGCGGACCTTTTCCTGGTCGGCGCCGTGCTTGTCGATCTTGTTGACCGCAACGACGATCGGGACTCCGGCCGCCTTGGCGTGCTGGATGGCTTCCTTGGTCTGCGGCATCACGCCGTCGTCGGCCGCCACGACCAGCACGACGATGTCCGTGACCTGTGCGCCGCGGGCGCGCATCGCGGTGAATGCCGCGTGGCCCGGCGTGTCGAGGAAGGTGATGACGCCGCGCGGCGTCTCGACGTGGTAGGCGCCGATGTGCTGCGTGATACCGCCCGCCTCGCCCGCCGCAACCTTGGTGCGGCGGATGTAGTCGAGCAATGAAGTCTTGCCGTGATCGACGTGACCCATGATCGTCACGACCGGCGGCCGCGGCAGGGACTCGTCGGAGGTCTTCATTCCGGCCTGCAGCTCTTCCTCGACCTGGTCCGCCTTCAGGATCTTGGCAACGTGGCCCATTTCCTCGATGACGAGCACCGCGGTGTCCTGGTCGATCGGCTGGTTGATGGTCGCGATGACGCCCATGTTGAGCATCGTCTTGATCACTTCGTTGGCCTTGACCGCCATGCGCTGGGCGAGCTCGGCGACCGTGATCGTCTCGCCGATGCTGACCTCGTGCTGCTGCGGCTGGGTCGGCAGCTCGAAGCCGTGCTCGCGGACACCGGTCGTTGATACGGCGCGCCGGCGCGACTCCGAGCGCGTGCGGCCCTTCTTGTGGCGGGCCGAAAGCCCGCCGGCAATGTGCAGTTCCTGGCGCCCGAAGCGCGGACCCTTGTCGTCCTCGGCTGTCTTGCGGGATTTTTCCTCGCGCTGGCGCCGTTCCTTCTCGGCCTGCTCGCGGGCCTTCTGCTCTGCTTCGCGCCGGGTCTGCTCCTCGGCGGCGCGACGCGAATTCTCCTCGGCCGAGCGGCGCTCGGATTCCTCGCGCTCGCGGCGCTGTTGCTCGCGCTGCTCCACGTCCTGCTTCAGTCGCGCTTCGGCGGCCAGGCGCTCGGCGTCCTCGGTCTCGCGCTGACGGTCGAGTTCTTCCTGCGCGACGCGCGCTTGCTCCTCGAGCACGTCGCGCTTGATATAGGTGCGCTGGCGGCGGACCTCGACGCTGACCGTGCGTGCCTTGCCCATCGGCGCGGCGACCTTGATCTCGCTCTGGGCCTTGCGGCGCAGCGTGATCTTGCGCGGCGCGCCGCCGTCCTCGGCCTTGCCGTGTGCCTTGCGCAGGTGCGTCAGCAGCTCGTGCTTTGCATCCTCGCTGATGTGGCCCTTGGGGCCGTCCACCCTGATGCCGGCTTCCTCAAGCTGCGCGAGCAGCCTGTCGACCGGGACCTTCAGGGCTTCTGCGAATTGCTCGACCGTGACGTCGGACATTTTTCCCTTCCTCTACCGCGGCCTCAGGCCTGCCCTGCGCTCTCGAACAGGTGGGCACGGGCCGCCATGATCAACTGGCCCGCGCGCACCGGATCGAGTCCCGGCACGGCCTCGAGTTCATCCAGCGACTGGTCGGCCAGCTCGTCGCGGGTGCGGATGCCACGCGCTGCGAGCTCGTAAGCCAGTTCCTTGTCCATGCCCTCGATCGCCAGCAGGTCTTCCGCGGGGCCGGACTCGTCGATCTTTTCTTCGCTCGCGATCGCCTGGGTCAGCAGCACGTCGCGCGCACGGTTGCGCAGCTCCTCGACCATATCCTCGTCGAATTCCTCGATAGCGAGCAGTTCGCTGGCGGGCACATAGGCGACTTCCTCGATCGTCGAGAAGCCCTCCTGTACCAGAACGTTGGCGACGTCCTCATCGACGTCCAGCGAAATCTTGAACATCTCGCGCAGCTTTCCGGTTTCCTCGTCACTGCGCTCGGTTGCCTGCTGCTCGGACATCACGTTGAGCCGCCAGCCGGTCAATTCGCTGGCGAGGCGCACATTCTGGCCGCCGCGGCCGATCGCCTGCGACAGGCGATCCTCGGTCACCGCGATGTCCATCGAATGCGTGTCCTCGTCCATGACGATCGAGGTCACCTCGGCCGGCTGCATCGCGTTGATCACGAACTGGGCGGCATTCTCGACCCACGGGATGATGTCCACGCGTTCGCCGGCGATCTCGTTGGAGACGGCCTGCACGCGCGATCCACGCATGCCGACGCAGGCGCCGACCGGGTCGATGCGCGGATCGAGGCTCTTGACAGCAATCTTGGCGCGCGCGCCCGGGTCACGGGCAGCGCCGAGAATCTGGATCAGGCCCTGGCCGACCTCCGGCACCTCGAGCTTGAAGAGCTCGATCAGGAAATCCGGCGAGGTGCGCGACAGGAAGAGCTGCGGCCCGCGCGCCTCGGAGCGCACCTCGCGCAGCAGCGCCTTCAGGCGATCCTGCGGCCGCACGATCTCGCGGGGAATCATGTGTTCGCGCGGCACGAAACCTTCGGCATTGCCGCCGAGATCCACGTACACGCCGTGCCGGTCGACGCGCTTGACGATGCCGGAGACCAGCGTCCCCACGCGATCCTTGTATTCCTCGACGACCTGCGCGCGCTCGGCCTCGCGCACTTTCTGGACGATGACCTGCTTGGCGGTCTGGGCGCCGATGCGGCCGAAGGCCACGGACTCCATCGGCACCTCGACGAAACCGTCGATCACGGCGGCCGGATCCACGTCCTTGGCGTCATCGAGCCGCAATTCGCGCTCGGTGAACTCGAGTTCGGAGGAATCGTCCGCGAAGACCTTCCAGCGCCTGAATGTCTTGTATTCGCCGGTCTTGCGGTCGATTTCGACGCGCACGTCGATGTCTTCGCCATGCTTGCGCCGGGTCGCGGACGCGAGCGCGGCTTCGAGTGCCTCGAAGATGATCTCGCGTGCGACGCCCTTCTCGTTGGAGACGGCCTCGACGACTTCAAGAATCTGCTTGTTCATGCTTCAACCCACCAGTCTCGCCTTGCTGATACCTGCCAGCGGAAGTTTCCATTCGCGCCGGTCCACTTCGATCGACACCATTCCATCCTCGACCAGCCCCAGCCTGCCGCGGAACCGGCGCCGGCCGTCCTGCGGCTCCTTCAATTCGATCTTCGCCTCGCTGCCGGCGAACCGCGCGAAATGCGCCGCGGTCCTGAGCGGCCGGTCGAAGCCGGGCGAAGACACCTCGAGCTGGTACTCCCGCTCGATCGGGTCCTCTGCATCGAGCACCTTTCCGACCGCGTGACTCGCGCGCTCGCAATCGTCGAGCTGCACGGGCGCGCCGTCGGTCCGGTCGATGTACAACCGGACCAGGGCACGGCTGCTCGCCGGGCTGAATTCCAGCTCGACCAGCTCGTAGCCGAGTCCCGCCAACACCGGCTCCAGCAAGCCGATCAACCTGCCTCTCATGCAGCCTCCGTCGGCCCCAGAAACGAAAAATGGGCACGAGGCCCATTCCTGGCGACCGGCCGAAACAAAAAGGCCCCGCGAGGGGGCCTCTTGATCGACCTTCTGGTTCCGGGGGACCGCGACCGGGCCTCGCTGCCCGACTGCGGTGGCGCCTGCCACGCCCCCCGACCGGCGCGCATGATAGCGCAGGGTCTCCGCCGCCTCAACTCAGGACCCCGGACTCGGCGCAGCCCTGCGGTAGACTGCGCACCGCCAGCATGCGAATAGAGCGATGAACAGCGAGGCCGGCGTCCGGCGCCATTACCGCACCTGCCACCTGTGCGAGGCGATCTGCGGCGTCGAGATCCGCCTGCGCGGCGACGAGATTCTGTCGGTCCGCGGCGACCCTGACGATCCATTCAGCCGCGGCCATATCTGCCCCAAGGCGCTCGGCCTCAAGGATGTCCACGAGGACCCGGATCGCCTGCGTCACCCGGTGAAGCGCACGGCCGGCGGCTGGCAGCGCATCGGCTGGGATGAAGCCATCGACGAGGTCGCTTCGCGCATCGTCGCGATCCAGGCCGAGCATGGCCACGATGCCGTCGCGCTCTACCTCGGCAATCCGACCGTGCACAGTTACTCGGCACTCCTGTCGAGCGCGGTGCTGTCGCGCGCATTGCGCAGCCGCAATCGCTTCTCGGCGACTTCGGTCGACCAGCTCCCGCACCACCTCGCGTCCTGGCTGATGTTCGGCCACCAGTTCCTGCTGCCGATCCCGGATATCGATCGCACCGATTTCCTGCTGGTGCTGGGCGCGAACCCGGTTGCCTCGAATGGCAGCCTGATGACGGCGCCAGATGTCGCGCACCGGCTCAAGGCCATTCGCGCGCGCGGCGGCCGCATCGTCGTGGTAGATCCGCGCCGCAGCGAGACCGCGGCACTCGCCGACCGTCACCTGTTCATCCGCCCCGGCAGCGACGCGCTCCTGCTGTTCGCGATGATCCACGTGCTGTTCGACGAGCGGCGCGTGGCGCCCGGGCAGGTTGCAGCAATCGATCGACGGCATCGAAACCGTCGAGCGACTGGCCCGGCCATTCGCGCCCGAAGCGGTTGCGGATGCGACCGGCATTTCCGCCGGCGACATACGCACGCTCGCCCGGGATTTCGCGGCCGCGCCATCGGCCGTCTGCCATGGCCGCGTTGGGACGTCGACGCAAAGTTTCGGCGGGCTCTGCCAATGGCTCATCCAGGTGCTGCACCTGCTGACAGGCAATCTCGACCGGCCCGGCGGCGCGATGTTCACGGCGCCGGCATTCGACCTGGTCGCGCGCACGCAGGGCACGAGCCAGGCCGGACACTTCGACCGCCGCCGCACGCGCGTGCGCGGGCTGCCCGAGTTCAGCGGCGAATTTCCGGTCGCGGCGCTGGCGGAAGAAATGGACACGCCCGGCAAGGGGCAGATACGCGCGCTCATCACGTCGGCCGGTAATCCGGTCCTGTCGACGCCCAATGGCGCGAAGCTCGAGAAGGCGCTCGGTGGGCTCGAATACATGGCCTCGGTCGATTTCTACATCAATGAAACAACGCGGCACGCGAATATCATCCTGCCGCCGACATTCGCGCTGGAACGCGATCACTACGACCTGATCTTCCACGTGCTGGCGATCCGCAATACCGCCAAGTACTCCTTGCCCCTGTTCGAGCCCGGCGTCGATACGCGGCACGACTGGGAGATCCTGCGGGGAATCGCCACGCGACTGGCCGCGCACGATCCCGAAGCGACAGCCGGCACTGATGGATCGCCTGCGGGCCCGGTGGCTGACGCCGAAGCGCGCCCTGGCGCTCGGCCTGCGCCTCGGTCCGCGCGGAGCGGGATGGAATCCGTTCGGAAAGGGACTGACGCTTTCGAGGCTCGCCAGCGCGCCGCATGGCATCGACCTCGGACCGCTGCATTCCTGCCTGCCGGAACGGCTTGGACCGGGCGTCCGCATCCAGCTTGCACCTGCCCCATTCGTCGCGGATGTCGAACGCCTCGCTCGTGAACTCTCGAATGCTGCGACCGGCAGCGGATTGCGGCTCATCGGCCGGCGCGACCTGCGCAGCAACAATTCCTGGATGCACAACAGCCAGCGCCTTGTGAAGGGTCCGCGGCGCTGCACGCTCCTGATGCACCCCGCGGATGCAGCGCGACTGGGCATCGCGGACGGCGCCCGAGTCAGCGTCCGGTCCCGAGCCGGGGCGATCGCGGTTGACACTGAACTGAGCGACGAAGTGATGCCCGGCGTCGTGAGCCTGCCGCACGGCTGGGGGCATGACCGGCCCGGCACGCAGCTTACGGTTGCGAACGCGCATCCCGGCGCGAGCATTAATGACCTGACGGACGAACTGGCGATCGACGCGGTGTGCGGCAATGCCGCATTCAGCGGCGTGCCGGTGACAGTCGAAGCAATGACCAATTGAACGTGGAGAACCCGATGAAGCAATGGTTGCCATTGAGTCGCCCTGTGGTCCGTCTCGGCGGCGGTCGCCCGCGCCGACGTGTCGTCCGCCGAGCTGGATACGGCGGTCGCGGGACTCGAGCCGCGCGTGATCGAATGGCGCAGGGATTTCCACAGTCATCCGGAACTCGGCAATCGCGAATTCCGGACCTCCGGAATCGTCGCCGCACACCTGAAGAAGCTCGGCCTCGATGTCAGGACCGGCATCGCACACACCGGCGTCGTCGCGCTGCTGCACGGCGCACTTCCCGGGCCCACGATCATGCTGCGCGCCGACATGGACGCACTGCCTGTCACCGAGCGCACCGACGTTCCGTTTCGCTCGACGGCCATGGCCGAATTCCGCGGTCGCCAGGTCGGCGTCATGCATGCCTGCGGACATGATTCCCACACGGCCATCCTGATGGGAGCCGCCGAGATCCTCTCGCGGATGAGGGAGCGCCTGCCCGGCACGGTCATGTTCGTGTTCCAGCCCGCGGAGGAAGGCGTGCCGGAGGGCGAAGAAGGCGGCGCGCCGTTGATGATGAAGGAAGGCCTGTTCGACATCGCGAAGCCGGACGCCATCTTCGGGCTGCACGTGATTTCGACGCTGCATGCGGGCACGGTCGGGGTGAAGCCCGGCCCCTTCATGGCGGGATCGGATTTCTTCCGTATCGTCGTTACCGGCCGGCAGAGCCACGGCGCCCGCCCCTGGGCCGGCATCGACCCGATCGTGACGGCGGCCCAGATCATCAACTCACTGCAGACCGTCATCAGCCGGCAGACCGACATCACGGCACTGCCCGCGGTCGTCAGCATCGGCGCCATCAATGGCGGCGTGCGCCACAACATCATTCCGGATTCCGTCGAAATGCTGGGCACCATGCGGACCTTCGGCCCGGAGGCGCGTCAGGAGATCATCGACCGCGTTCGGCGCGTGGTCACCAATGTGGCCGAAGCCAATGGGGCGACTGCGACCCTCGAGATGATGCCCGCGCCGAATCCGGTGGTGGACAACGACCCGGCGCTGACACAGAAGGTCACGGCATCCCTGCAGGCGGCGTTCGGAGCCGACGCCGTCAAGTCGGTCGGCCTGCAGACCGTGGCGGAGGACTTCTCCTATTACTCGAGCGAGGCACCCAGCGTCTATTACTGGGTCGGGATCACTCCGCCCGAACAGGACCTGCGTACCGCGCCCGACAATCATTCAGACCGGTTCTACATCGACGAGAGCGGCATTGCGATCGCGCTCCGGGCGACGTTGCACGTCGCCGTGGACTATTTGCAGGGCGGCGGATCCGGCAAGAGTCCATAATGTCGTGCGAAGAATTTATCGGGTGTTACACCCATTCATGAGGGGAGATTGACGATGAAGAAGATTGGCTATGCCGCAGCTGCGGCAGGATTGATGCTGGCGTCAACGGCGCAGGCCTTCGAGGTCTACACCGACTACACGCCGAGCAAGGAAGTCTGGGATGTCACGATGGTGAAGGTGAATCCGAACCGCATCGACGACTATCTCGCGGGTCTCAAGCAGACCTGGATGGCCGGCTGCGACATCGGCAAGAAGCACGGCGTCGTCGTGGACTGCTCCATCTTCCTGAGCGAAACGGCTGCGAATCGCGACTTCAACATGATGCTCGTGATGAAGCTCCCGAGCGCTGCGGTCTCCGATCCGGATGCTGCCATGTTCAAGCAGATCCAGGCCGAGACCCGCGCCCAGCTTGAGCAAGCCAAGCAGGACAAGCTGGTTGCAGGCTACGAAGAGCTGCGCACGTTCTGGGGCGAGATGGCCTTCCGCAAGATCGAATTCAAATAACCGCTTACTGCGCGGCGGTTCCGGTCGATCCGGCCGGAGCCGCCCAGCAGGTAAACCGCAAAGCTGCCGAGCCAGTGGCCGCCCTCGTAGTGCTCGCCGGTCACAGCGGGCAACGCGCTGGCAGCATGGAGATCGGCCGCTGACTCGAGTGAGGCGCGACGCCTGTCGCCCGCAGGCAATCCCAGGGCGATGCCCCGCAGCATCCAGGCGCGGCTGAGGTTCAGCCCGTCGATGTGCGCCAGCTTTGGATCGGAGCGATCCGTCACCACGCCCGGTGCCAGCCAGTCACCATGCCCGTTGCGCGGAATCTGCGGCAGGAATTTCCTGAGCCATCCGGAGAACTCCGCCGGCGGCATCACGCGCCGCATCAGGTCCGCCTCCGCCAGGCAGGGCGACAGAAAATCCTCGCCTGAGGGTTCGTAGCTGAGCGGGCAATCCCGATCGGCGCCGTAGTACGCGCGGCTGCGCTCATCGATCAGCGAAGTCATCGCCGGGTCGCCCGCCGTGACGGACCAGTCGCGGATCAGTCCGAAGGCGAACGCCGTTTGCGAATGTTCGCCAACCCGGATCGAATAATGCAATTTCGGCAGCCAGTCGCGAATCCGGGCCGCGGCCTCGACTTCGAGTGGGTGCAGCAAGCCCGCCCAGCGCTGTGCGTCCGGGTCCTGCCAACTCCTCAACTCCGCAACCAGCTGCAAGAGCCAGGCAAGTCCATAGGGCCGCTCGAACGAGGTGCGCCCCGGGCCCTGCAGATAGGCGACCTCAGCGGCGATCCTCGGCTCGGTGAAGCTCGCATCCAGCGCAGCGCGTGCGGCCTTCGCGAATTCCGCGTCCGGATACATCCGCGCGAGCCGCACGAGCAACCAGTGCCCATGCACCGCCGAGTGCCAGTCGAAGCAGCCGAAGAATACCGGCGTCAGGTCCCTGGGAGCGTGTACGTCGGCATCGCTCGCGAGTACGTGGCCGATCTTGTTCGGATATTCGAGATGGACGCAGGCGAGCGCCAGGTTCGCAAAACGGGCCGCGGCAGCCTCGTCGAGCGGCGCCGGCGATTGCGCGCCGGCATCGCCCCAGGCAGCAATCGCAACCAGGAACAGGAGGATCTTCTTCACTGGCATTGCGGCCACTTTAGCGCAGCTGGCCTGCTAGGATCGAGCCGTGGCAAGGCGAAAGACCGCAGCTGCGCTGGGGTCATTGGAACGGATTGCACGCCGTTATGGCCCGGGGCTGGCCGCGGACAAACTGGCCCTGCTCGCAGTTCTCGCGGTCGCCCGGCTCGAGTCAGCCAGAGAGCTGCGAAAGCTGCACGAACTCCTGTGTTTCCTGGACGCCTATCCGGACAGCCGCCCATTGCGCGCGCGCGTGCGCCGCATGCTGCGCGGATTTGCGGCACGGCCGGACCTGCGCCGGCATCGCGGCGCATTGGCCGGCAGCGGCATCGCCGGCACCGACATCCCCTATCGCTTCTTCTGGCCGACCGCAGAGTGGATTGCCGAACATTGGCCCGGCGCCCTGGTGCTGGACCGGGACGATGAAGAAGCGATCCGCGAGATTCTCGCGGCCCTGCCTCCATTGCTCGAGCCGGCGCAGTCCGAATGGCTCATCGCCCGGCACGCGAAGGATCTCGCACCCGTCGATCGCCTCGTGCCACACGGAATGACCGATGCCGACTTCATCATCGGCTTGATCGCCGCGATGCCCGGCAATGGTTTCAGCCGCGAGGCATTCGGCGATCGTCTCGATCTCTCCTACATCCTGCGCGCAGGACGCAACACACCGGAACGCACCACGACCCGCCTGGACCGCCTGGCGGTCCATTACCAGGACACCGCAATGCAGGGCGGCTATCCAGACCTGCGGGCTGCGGCACGACGCGCGCCGCGACAGATCCTGGCGCTTGGTCGCGTGGATGCCCTTGCCGCGATACGGCTTGCGCGTATCTCGATGATCACGCGCGAGCGGGATGTCGCCGCGTTCCAGTTCCCCGAACCGCGGGATGTGCTGTTGGTCGACGCGGATCGCGGCCTCGCGTTCGCGTTGATGGGAATGATCCCGGAGCGGCGCGCGACACTTCCGGCAACTTATACCGCCCTGACCCTGAAGAACGGCGTGCCCGTCGGCTATGTCCAGATCGAGATCTTGGGCCGGCACGGGGCATTGTCCTTCAACACGTTTGAGACCTTCCGCGGCGGCGAGGCCGCGCAGATCTTCGCGCAGTTCATTGCCACCGCTCGGCACTTGTTCGGCTGCACGGACTTCAGCGTCGAGCCCTACCAGCTCGGCGCGGGCAATGACGAAGGGATCGAGAGCGGCGCCTGGTGGTTCTATCACCGGCTAGGGTTCCGGCCACGGACAACGGAGGCGCGCAGCATTGCCGCGCGCGAACTCGCCCGGCGTGCCGCCAACCCACGCCACCGCAGTTCACCGCGCACGCTGCGCCTGCTTGGCCAAGTCGCATTTGTTCTATTCGCTCGTCCCGGGCCGACAGGCAAGGCTGCCGCGGATTCTGCACTGGCTCGAAGCGTCGGCGGTCGTGGCGCGCCGCTATGGGCAGCACGATCCAGGGATGCGCCGCGATGCGTTGGTCGCGGACGCACTCGCCCGACTAGGGCGCACGAGGGCGCCGCGCATGACAGCGGAACAGCGCGCGATGCTCGCCCGCTGGGCACCGCTGGCACTCGCATCGACGGCGAAAGGCCGCTGGAGCGCGGCGGACCGCAATCGCCTGCTGCGGATCGTCCTCGCCAAGGCCGCGTCGAACGAGCGGACATTTCTGCGGCAATTGCTTCATCACCACAGATTGCGTTCCGTACTCGGCTGCTGATGCGCGGCTGCCGCGAAAACACCGGGAATTCCTGCGCTTCCAGCGCTCTCCAGGCACACAAGAATGCGCGTCGCCTAAAGGCGACGGCTTGAATTTGCCACTGCAGAGCGACCGCGGATAGTGGCCTTGTGAGCCATAGAGGAGAGATCCGATGAACAGGTCAACATTGACCGGTCTGATCGCGGGCGCCATCGCGGTCACCGCCATCGGCGCCGTCGCGACGACGAAGTACGGCCTGAATCCGCTCGCGGAATACGCAGACGTGATTTCCGTCGTGCCCAACATGGAATCGACGAAGGTTCCGCGCGAGTCCTGCCGGGACGAAACCGTGACTCAGCAGGCGCCCGTGAAGGATGAAAGGCGGATCGCGGGCACGGCCATTGGCGCCGTCATCGGCGGCGTCCTGGGCAACCAGGTCGGCAGTGGCGACGGAAAGAAGCTCGCGACGGTCGCGGGCGCGGCTGCCGGCGGTTATGCGGGCAACAAGGTCCAGAAGGAGATGCAGCAAGGCAATACCGAGCAGGTCTCGGAGCGGCGCTGCACGACAGTCTACGACTCCGTTACCTCGCAGGAGGGCTTCAAGGTCACTTATCGCCTTGACGGCAAGGAGAGCGTGATCGTCATGGACCGCGATCCTGGCGAGCGCATCCGCATCAAGGACGGCGCACCCGTGACGGGCGACGCATCCTGATCTACAGGGTGTCCAGGGTCGCCGTTACCCGGCGGCCCTGGCGCCGACGCCTGCTTTTCCGGGCGTTATGCCATGTTCGTTTGCGCACAGACGGGCAAATCGAAGCCCGATACCCTGCCGGTCCATTCCCGGACGAATTATTTCGAGGCAGAAACCGATGAACAGGAACACATTGATCGGCGTGATTGCCGGTGCAGTCGCAGTGACGGCACTCGGCGCTTACGCCACCACTCGCGCCATGCAGGACTACGCCACCGTCGTGTCGGTCGCGCCAGCGTATGACACGAACAAGGTCGCGCGGCAGGCCTGCAGGGACGAAGCGGTGACCCAGCAGGCGCCGGTCAAGGACGAAAGGCGCATTGCCGGCACGGCCATTGGCGCGGTCATCGGCGGCGTACTGGGTAACCAGGTCGGCGGTGGTGACGGCAAGAAGCTCGCGACGGTCGCGGGCGCGGCTGCCGGCGGCTACGCGGGCAACAAGGTCCAGAAGCAGATGCAGGAAGGCAACACCGAAACCGTCATGCAGGAGCACTGCCAGACTGTTTACGACAGCCAGAAGACACCGGCGGGATACGTGGTGACTTACCTGCTTGACGGCAAGCAGGGTGTGGTCCAGATGGATCACGATCCCGGCCAGCGAATCCTCGTCAAGGACGGCGCGCTAGTGCTCGGCAACGCTTCCTAGTCAATCTCATGTGCAGGGTCGCCGCTACTCGGCGACCCTGGCACCGACGATCGCGACGCGGAACTGGTTGCTGTTCTGGAATGGCCCGAGGCCGGTTGCGACCTGCACCTGCTGGCCGCCGGCCAGCGTTCCGCTGAGTTCCCTGCGGAATTCACGCGTCTTGCCGCCGCTATCGACGTACTGAACCGCGAGCACCAGTCCGGTCACAGAAACCTTCGTCGCGTTCCCAATCGCGACAACCAGGTTTCCGCTCGCATCGAGTGCGGCCTGCTTGCGCAGGTATTTCTCCGGGCTCGAAGACAATTCAAGCCGCATCAGCGACAGCGTCGCCGCCTCGCCCACGGGGCCCTCGGCGCCTGCGGCGGCTGCAAAATACTGACGCGCCGCATCGGACTGGTGAGCGCGCAATGCGATGTTGCCGAGCGAGTAATACGCCGGCCCGGTCGGCAACAGCTTGATGCTCGTCTCCAGGTCGCGTCGGGCCGACTCATCGTCATGACGCCGCTCGGCGATCAGGCCGCGCTGCAGGTAGTAATAGAAGAAGTTGTCGTTGCGCCGGATCGCCTCCGTGTAGGCCTCGGTCGCGGCAGCATCCTTCTTCTGCACCAGTAGTGCGTCGCCTTTCAATGCGTAGAAATGGCCCTCGTCGGGCTCCAGTCGGATCGCTTCCGCAGCCTTGGCGAGCGCGACGTCCGGATGCTTCTCCGAGAGCGCCTTGCGCCCCGCGTCATAGGCGTCGTAGGCGGGCTTCGCGCGCATCGTGCGCGCCATCGCCGCGCGATAGCGATCGACGCCGTTCTCCCCGCCCGGCGGCAGTTTCGCCACCTTGCGGCGGTTGGCGTCGAGCCGCTCCTGCGACGGCGGATGACTCGCGAAGAGGCCGGACAGCCAGCTCGCGTCCTTGCTGTCATGCATGCGCAGGAAGGTTTCCTGCAGGCTGACCGCGCCCTGCGCGTCATAGCCCGCGCGCTTCATGTAGTCGATGCCGTACTTGTCCGCCTCGAGCTCCGCCTCGCGGCTGTAGCGCTGCGTCAGCAGCTGCGCACCGATGCCGGCGCCCATCATCGCGATGTTGCCGTAATCGCTGTCGTGGGCCGCTACCTGCGCCACGACCAATCCGCCCTGCAGCAGCATGCCACGGCTCATCGCCTGCGCCGAATGCCGCGCCGCCGCGTGCACGATCTCGTGACCGAGCACGGCGGCCAGCTCCGATTCCGACTGCAGCTGGGTCAGGAGCCCGCGATTGACCGCGATCTTGCCGCCCGGCAGCGACCAGGCATTCGGGATCGAATTGTCGAGGACCGTGAATTCATAGGGCAGCTTGCGGTCGCTGACCGCGGCGATGCGCTGCCCGATTCCCTGCACATAGGCCGTCAGGGCCGGGTCCAGCCGCTGGTCTCCGCCTTCGGACTGCCGCATCGGCGCGTAATTCTTCTCGCCGATCTGGAGCTCCGTGCCCTCGCCGACCAGCATCAGCTCGTTCTTGCCGGTGACGGGATTGGTGGCGCAGCCGACGATTGTCGCCGCGACGACGGCCATTGAGATACGAAGACGAGCCCGCTTCATGCAGCCAATCCTACGCCACATCAATCAGTCGTGGTATCGGCTCTCCGGGTAGTTCATCACGCGATCGACGTCGAGATACGCCTCGGTGACGCTGGCGAAACCGTCGCGACGAACCCAGCCGTCGTACGCCCGATCGTCCAGCTGAATGCGCAGATGGTGATACCTTTCCGCGACCCGGTCGAAAGCCGGCCGCAGGTACTCCCGCGACCTGCCCTCACTGGCCGCCCTGTCGAAATCGCGCGTGGCATCGACCAGCAGCGCCGCGTCTTCGGCGGAATGGCGGGCTACCGGTTCCACCCGCAATTGCTCGTAGAATCGTTCCGCCGAATTGTCCAGGCGATTTGCGGCCGTATGGAGGCTCGAAGTCGCCGCGCATCCCGCGAGAAGTCCAATTAGCAGCAGCAGGCATGGCTTCAGGAAATTCATGACCACTCCTTCACCGATTCGGTTCGATCTAGCAGGAGTTTGGATCACGACGACAGCCAATCGGCAGGATTCGACTGTCTCTGCACCGCGACGTGGGGTGGTGTCCGACATGGCGTTCGTGTGTGTGGGACCGAATCGCCCGGGTTGAGCGCGTGGCACTTTCGCGCCAAATTGACCATGATCCTCGTCGGGCAGTACGACTCGCCCTTCGTCCGCCGCGTCGCCGTGACCCTGCATCACTACGGCATGCCCTTCATCCGCAACACGATGTCCGTGTTCGGCGACGTGAAGGACATGCAGAGGATCAACCCGCTGGTCCGCATTCCGTCCCTGATCCTGGACGACGGCGAAACGCTGATCGACAGCGTCGCGATCGTGGATGCGCTCGACGAAATGGCTGGCCCCGCCCGCGCGCTTGTGCCGCCGCGCGGTCCCGAGCGCCGAAAGATCCTGCAGGCAACGGCTTTGGCTCAGGGCACCACCGAGAAGGCCGGACAAGTCGTTTACGAGCGTCACTTCCATGCAGGCCAGGCGCTCAGCAAGGAATGGGAGCAGCGATGCCTGTCGCAGCTCGAAGCGGGCCTCGCCCGCCTCGAAAGCCAGTGCGGCACGCCCTGGTACTTCGGCGACAATCTGAGCCATGCGGACTTCATGGCCGGCTGCATGGTCGGCTATTTCCACCTGCGCTTGCCCGAGGCATTCCCGGCGGGCAAGTACGCGAAATTGCAGGCGCTGGCGAAGCGCTGCGAGGCGCGCGAAGAATTCGTGAAGGCGCGAATCAATCCGGACGAGACGATGCCCGCGAAGGGCTAGCGATCAGTTCACGCCGCTGATGGTGATGTTGTACTTGAGGTCGGGCCGCGCATCGCCGCGGAAGTCCACGACGTGCACGTAGAAGATCGTCGGGCCCGCGACCTGGATCTGCAGCAGGGAATCGAGGCTGACTCCGGCCACCTCGTCATCATCTTCACATGGCGAGTTGAATCCAGTCGTGGGGTCGCAGGTGCTGAGCTGGGTACCGCCTGCATTGACGATCTCGATGACCGAATCCAGCGGGCTACCGATGCTCTGGGCGTCGATGTCGATCGTGACGGTCGAGATGGCTGTCGTCGTGATCCGGTAGTAATCCTCATCCGGGTCCACGACGGTGTTGGGGTTGCCGCTCGGGCTGATGGAGGCCGCAAAGGTGCCGTTACCCAAGGTCGTGGCCGTCGCGGTCGAGTCGTTGCGTCCCAGCGAAACTGCGTTGATGGTGATGCTGAGGGCCTGACTGTCCGTCGCGCCGCAGCTATCGCTGACGTTGACGGTGAAATTCCTGGTCTCGACCGTGTCCGGCGTGCCCGTGATATGACCGGTCGAGGGATTGATCGGGCCCAGCAGGTGTGGGAGCGTGCCAGTCGTCGAGAAGGTGTACGGCGGCACGCCGCCCGCGGCCTGCACAAATACGTTGTATGGCGTTCCCACGACGCCATTCGGCAGCGTTGTGGTCGTTACAGCGAGTGCCGGACCGGGGTTGACCGTGATGCCAATTCCTGCCTGGCTGTCAGATGCAGCAGGCACTGCCGAATCGCTGACCTGCGCCGTGAATGTCGCGGTTGCCGCGCTGCAGACCAGGCTCGGCGTGCCAGCAACGACACCCGTCCCCGCTACCGGATCGGCAATACCTGGAGGCATCGAACCAGCCGTCCGCGCCCAGCTCACATAGGGCGGTGTGCCGCCACGCGCCTGCAATGTCTGGCTGTATGCCACGCCGGCCGTGGCATCGGGCAGCGAGGTCGTGGTGACTTCGAGTGCAATGGCAATGCTGTGGTTCTGCGTGGTGGCCAACTGCGGAGATGAATTATCCGTAACCCTGATTGTCAGGTTCTGACTGGTGGCAGTTGCAGTCGCCGGACCGGTAATGTTGCCCGTCGTGGCGTTCAGCGTCAGGCCCGCAGGCAAGGCGCCCGCGCTGACGCTGAAGGCATAAGGCGTCGTGCCGCCGCTCGCCGTGACCGTCTGGTTGTACGCCGCGCCGATCGCCGTTCCCGGCAATGCGCCACTCGTGATCAGCAATGGATTCACGATGTCGATGCTGAGCGCCTGCGAGTCCGTCTGCACCGTCGAGCCGGAATCGGTGACCGTCACGGTGAAGTTCGCCGTGCCGATGGGCGCGGTCGGCGTCCCGGTGATCGCGCCCGTCCCGAGATTCAATGCCAGGCCCGCCGGCAGGGCGCCGGCGCTGATGCTGAAAGTCTTGGCCCCGCTGCCGCCCTGCACCGTGACGGTCTGGTTGTAGGCGACGCCCACGACACCGTCATTCAAGGTCGCAATGGTGATATTCAGGACCACGGGCTGCAATTGCCCGCCACCACCGCCGCAGGCGGCTAACGACGCCAGAAGGGCTGTGCCGATCGTGACCCTCGCGATTCGAAGGTATTTCTTCACGGGCCCTCGAACTGGTCGTAGCGGGGATCAGTGCCGATCAGCGTGATGTTGTTGCCCGACACCGTGGCTCCTGCGGCAACCACGATGGGTCCCGTCGGTGCGGGCGCCGTTCCCGGCATCGCGATACGAGTGTCGTACGGCCAATTGCCCACGCTCGATCCGCCGGTGAAATTGGGGTCAATGCCCTCCACTTCGAGCGTGTAGCTGCCCGCCGGCACCGGAATCTCGAAGTAGCCGATATCGGCTGCGGCTGCGGAGCCCGGGCTGATATCACCTGGGGCAGTCGCATTGATCGGATTGCCGCGGAAAACCCGGGTCTTGAATCCGGAAGACACCGATACCGCGCTCCTGCGATCTTCATTCGCGCCGGTATCCACTCGCCTTGCGATCACATTGACGAACTGGGCGTGCGACAGGCCATCGGAGAAAAAGACCGTGCCAGTGATCGTGCCGTGCGTATTCGCAAACGTGGTGCCACCGGTCGTCTGCGGATAGAGGCGCGAAATCCAGGCGATGTCGTCATCGGACAATACGTTTTGCGAGACATCGAGCAGGAACGGAAACATCGTCGGCAGCCCAACCAGGTCGTCCGCACTGCAAGACGGCCCCGCAAAGCAATTCACATTGATCTGTGAATGATCGAGACCGGAGAAGTGTCCAAACTCATGAATGAAGGCGCCATCGAACTCGGCGACAGTGATGTCCGCAGGATTGGGCTGGCCGTCCTGGAACATGCCGTTCATCACCGCATGGCCGGAGCCATACTGGAACGGCGCGGCAGTGCTGATGGTGCACGGCCCGGCGAAACCGATGATCGAGGTCTCGTCCAATCCGAGGCCGATGAAAATCGTGGCATCAACATCGTAGACGATCGGACTTTGCACCGCATTGCCGCAGTCCGTCTCGATTGCGTTGAATTCAGCCACCGTGCTCACGTCCCCGTCGGAAAATCCGGCGGTGGCATTGATGAATCCGGCCCGGTTGTACGCGATGTTGGCTGTCGCTACGTTCTGCCAGACATTGAACATCCCGGTGACCCGCGAGCGAGCGGTGGCTTCATTGATGGTCGCGCTCAAGGGGCCATTGTCGGTGCGATAGGGAATCGGCGCGGCAGTACTCCAGACGTACGGCGTTCCATCGTCGGCGACGGTAAGCGGACCACCCGCGAAAGCCGCGCTTGCCGTCAGCAACCCCGCCAGCAGCGTCGCGATCGCCACCGCTTTGCCATGCCTGTGCACCCTACTCACCCGCCTGTGCCAATTCGCGGATCAGGGCAGTCAAATCGCGTACCTCGACCGGCCCCGTGACCTGTTTCTGGACCAGGCTCGCAGTCCTCGCCGACAGCGGGATTCCCTTCGCTGCGACCTGCGCACCGATGCCGTCGAACAACTTGAAGTTCCCGTGGCCGTTCACTGCGACCTCGCGGCCCTTTCTGTCGCGCGAGATCACGAAGCGTCCCTGATCCAGGCCCGCCGGGCTCGAGAGCCCGTATTCGCTCGGCGCGATCATCATGAGCAGCAGGTCCTGGCCCTTCATGTAACCGGCCGCATTCTTGCCGTCGCGGAGGTCCCAGACGTATTGCCTGAAAGTAAAAGTGCTCCCCGCCTGACCTTTGAGTGTCTCCCTGACCTGCATCGTGACGACCACGGTATTGAGGGCGGTTAGCTGCGGGTGCTTCTCGACGCGCGCGCTGATCACGGTACCGCGCACGATGGTCGCCGACCGATGGGCAAGCTGATCCAGATTGCGCGGGATTGTCATCGCGCTGCTCTGCGCCCATGCGGGCGCAGCGCACGCAAGCATCGCCAACAGCGGGAAGATCCGTCTCATTATTGTTGAACCACTCCGTCGGCATCCTCGGATACCGCCAGACTTATATATGCCTCATTCCCGGCCACTGCAAGCAGGTATTCTGGTTCTTGTTGCCGTTTTTACGGATTCTGGCCGCGATGCCCGCGCCGCCGGATCCATTCCGCGAGCAGGACCAGCGCCAGGGTACCCACCATCATCAATACCGCGAGCGCGATCATGACGGGCAGGCGGCTCGCGAAGCGCAGCTGGCTGAACAGGTAGACGGGAAATGTCGCGTCGTTTCCGGCGAGGAACAGCGCCAGCGCGAACTCGTCGAGCGACACCGTGAACGCCACCATCCACGCAGAGACGACCGCCGGCAGGATCAGCGGCAGCACGATCCTGGCGATGACCTTTGGATAGTGCGCGCCGAGGTCCATTGCCGCATCCTCGAGATCGCGGTCGAAACCGGCGAGCCGTGCCGTCACGATCAACACCACGAACGGCAGCGCCACGACCGTATGGCCGATCGCGATCGTCCCCAGCGACCGGTCGATGCCAATGGCAAGAAACAGCACCAGGAGCGCGACCGCCACCACGACGACCGGAACGACGAGCGGCAGCATCGCGAGGGCAAACAGGAAGGACTCGCCGCGAAACCGGAAGCGGGTCAGCAGGATCGAGACGGCCGTCCCCAGCACGGTGGCAGCGGTTCCGCTGGCCACCGCGACGATGATGCTGTTCCGGGCCGCGCGCAGAATCTCCGGGGACTCGAACAGGCGCTGATACCAGTGCAGCGTCAGATCCTGTACCGGAAAGGTGAGGCTGGTTCCTGCGTTGAATGAGAAGAGCAGCAGCACTCCGAGCGGCAGGTACAGCAGGACGACCAGCACGACAAAGTAAGTGGCCAGGGCCTTGGGCCTTGGCCGCGCGGCAACCGGAAGCGCGAGCGTCGTCATTCGAGCAATCGCCGCAGGTTGACGAGGCGCGCAGCGATCGCGACCAGGACCAGCGTCACCGCGAGCATCACCATCGAGAGCGCCGCGCCACGCGGCCAGTTGGCGGCCTTGGTGAAGAAATCCTGGATGATGTTGCCGAACATGCTGCCGCGGCTGCCGCCGATGAGGAGCGGCGTCACGTATTCACCCACGGTCGGGATGAACACCATGAAGAAGGATGCCAGCACGCCTGGCATGCTCAGCGGAAATGTCACGGCCCAGAAACTGGCCCAGGGCCGCGCGCCGAGATCGGCGGCCGATTCGAGCATCTCGGTATCTATCCGGTGCAGCGCGGCATAGATCGGCAGGGCCGCAAAAGGAATCCAGACGTAGATCAGCGTGATGATGACGGCATTGCGGCTGTAGAGCAGCCCGCCCAGCGGTTCCGAGATCGCGTGGACATAGGTCAGGAGGGAATTGATTACCCCTTCCGATCCGAGCAGGAATTTCCAGCTCATCACCCGCAGCAGGAAGCTGGTCCAGAATGGAATCATCAGGATCATCAGGCACAGATTCGCCGCGCGGCCCGCGCGGAACACGAGGAAGTAGGCTACGGGATAGGCCAATGCGACGGACGCCAGCGCGACCACGAAGGCCATGCCGATCGAGATCGCGAGCAGCCGCCAGTAGCTCCCGATCGCGAAGATCGCTTCGTATTGGTCGAGACTCGGCCGCCAGAGGCCCAGCAACTCGCCCTGCATGTCCGCGCGGAAGCTGAGCGCGAACATCAGGACGAGCGGAACGAGGAAGAAGATCCCTACCCAGGCGACGGGTGGGACATAGAGGGCCCAGAAAGTCGCGCGTCGAGGGTGCACGCCCGCTAGTTCACGGCGCGGCTTTTACCTCGGTCCACATCGCGGTCCAGTCGTCGCGCTGCTTGGCGGTCAGGTTCGGCGTGAAGTTGGTCCGCTGCAGCACGGTCGGGTCATCAACCGAAAAGGCCTGCTTGAGCGTCGGATCGGTGATGGCCTTCATGACTTCATCGTTGGCGACGCCATAGTAAAACTGGTTGACGACATTATTGGCCGTGGCGCTCGAGAGCTTTTCGTCCAGGAACCTGAGCGCGAGATCCTTGTTCGGCGTGCCCTTGCGGATTCCATAAACGCCCACCCAGGAGTTGCGGCCCTCTTTCGGATCGGCATATGCGACAGGCACGCCCTTGCCCAGGAGCGTCGCATAGGTTCCCTGCCAGGCATAGGCAACCCAGATATCACCGTTCGTCATTCCATCGATCAATTCCGGCTCGCCCGCCCAGTAGAAAAGGTTGAGTGGCCGCTGCTTGATCCACTCGGCCTTGATCGCGGCGAGCTGTTCCGCGGAAATATTGGTTTCGTCGTAGTGATGGATATACGAGGAGATTGTCACCATGCCCGGCCCGTCGTCCCAGGTGGAGATGTGGCCCTTGTATTTCGGGTCGAGCAATGCGGCCCAGGAGTCGATCGTCCCCTTGACCTTGTCGGTCCGGTACAGGATCGAAGAAAAGCCCCAGTCCCAGGGCAGGAAATACTGCTTGCCGTTGAAGCGTCCCATGGCCCGGAAGCTCTCGGGCACCTTGTCCCAGTTCTTGAGCTTCGAAATATCGATTTCCTCGACCAGGCCTTCATCGACATAGAACTGCAGCCAGCCCGTGTAGGCATGGAAGATGTCGGCCTTGGTGCCAGCCTTGATCTTTCCGTAAACGTCGGCATCCGACGAGCCGATCTCGAAGCTGACCTTCGCGTCAGGGTACTTGCCCTTGAAGTCGGTCCAGAAGTCCGCCGCGTCATAACCCGCCCACTCGATGACCGCGAGATCGCCGCTGGTCTGTGCGACTTCTGCCGGCTTTTCCTTTTCCTTCTGCGAGCATCCGGCGATCGCCAGAACGAATGCCGCCGTGATCAGCAGGATTCTGCGAATTGCAGTAACCATGGCGCGACCCCCCGGAAGATTTCTTGTCTCAGCCCGGCAGCATCGTACGCCCAAATCCAAACGGGGAGGAAATCCGGTGCCTGACGAGAGTCTCAACTGACCCAATCAAGTATTTTGTACTTCAGGGCCGCCAGCGGCAGAAACCAGGGCCGGCCCCAGTACAGGCCGAGCGGCGCGCCCGGAAACGGGATCCTCGCGAATGCATCAGTGCGCGCGTCGCCGCCGGCGATGGCCTCGCCCATCCGCGTCCCCAGGAGCGTCGCCAGCGCGACGCCGTGGCCCGCATACCCCAGGGCATAGTGATAGCCGTCCACCTGGCCCGCGTGCGGCATCGTGTCGAAGGCAAAATCGAGCGTTCCGCCCCAGGCATATTCGACGCGTACGTCGCGCAGCTGCGGATAGACTTTCAGCATCCCGTCGCGCAGTACGCCGGCACTCTCTTCCACCGCCGCCTTCGTCTCCGGCACGAACCGCGCGCGGCCGCCAAACAGCATCCGCCGGTCCGGTGTCAGGCGGAAGTAGTGCAGGAAATGGCGGGAGTCGTACAGCATGCGCCCGCGCGGGCTGACGCCGCGCGCCAGTGACTCGGATAGCGGCTCCGTGACGACGATGTAGGAGCCGATCGGAACGATCTTGCGATGCAAGGCCTTCGTCACGTCCCCCGTATAGCCGCTCGTGGCGGCCAGTACATCCTTGGCCTCGACCGCGCCACCCGGCGTCAACAGGCGCCAGCGGGGTCCCTGGCGTTCCAGGCCTTGCACCGGCGCTGACTCATGGAGTGTTGCGCCCGCCCTGCGCGCCGCGCGCGCGAGTCCCGCCACATACTGCGCCGGATTGATGCTGCCGCTCAGCGCATCGAGCAGTCCGCCGTGATAGATGTCGGAGCCGATTTCGACAGCGAGCTCGCACCGCGGCACCAGGCGAACCTGGTGCGAAAATTCAGCGTCGAGAAGCCTCGCCGCCTTTTCGAAATCCCGGTAATGCCCTGGCTTGGACGCGAGCGCCAGGTGTCCGCAGCGTCCAAAGTGACACTCGATCCGTTCCCGGTTCACGAGCGTCTCGACCGCGTCCACGGAGGCGAGCGAAGCATCGAAGAGCTGCCGCGCAAGATCCCGCCCATAGCGCTCGATCAGCGTCGCGGCACCGAGCTTGAGGCCGGTCAGGACCATGCCGCCATTGCGCGAGCTGGCACCCCAGCCGATCGTTCGCGCTTCGAGTACCGCAACGGTTGCACCACGCCGCGCGAGCGCGAGCGCCGCGCAAAGGCCCGTGATGCCGGCGCCGATGACGGCGACATCCACGCTCGCCGGCAACGGCAGCGATTCGACGGCCGGCATCGCGACCGTGTCCCACCAGTAGGGCCGCTGATTCAAGCGGGAGAGCGCAACATGCTGCCCGATTCTAGGGCTGCATCATTCGACTCGACAAGGCGACGCGCAATAAGCTCCTGTGGAACCGCGCCGCATGCCACCTTAGACTCACGCCGTGGACAGGCGGCGATTCTTGCTCGACTCCTCGACCCTGGCGGCTGGCAGCCTGATCCTGCCCGCGTCGCTCGCGACAGCGGAAGCAGGCGAACTGCCTGCCGGCGCGATCGCGTCCTCGGTGATGGATGCCCTGCCCGGCAAGCGGCCGCTGATCAAGCGGACCTTCCGCCCGCCGAACTACGAAACGCCCGTCGCCCTGTTCCGAAATGCATTCACGCCCAACGATGCGTTCTACGTGCGCTGGCACATGGGCGTACCGGATGTCGCGCTCGCGGAATGGCGCCTGCGCATCGCGGGCGCCGCCGCCCGGTCGCCGCGCGAGTTCACCCATGCTGAGCTGCGGCGCAAGTTCCGGTGGCATGAAGTTGCCGCCGTCAATCAATGCTCGGGCAGCCGTCGTGGATTGTTTGCCCCGCACGTGCCCGGCGTGCAATGGGGCTACGGCGCGATGGGAAACGCGGTCTGGGGCGGCGTGCGCCTGAAGGATGTGCTCGAGGATGCCGGCGTCGCCGCAGGCGCACTCGAGGTGAAGGCTGACGGCGCTGATCTGCCCACGCTGACCGGACCCGATTTCGTAAAAAGCCTGCCGATGTGGAAGGCACTCGACGAAGACACGCTGATCGCCTTCGAGATGAACGGCGAGCGGCTGTCGCGCTGGAACGGCTTCCCTGCACGACTGGTCGTGCCCGGCTGGACCGCCACCTACTGGGTCAAGGCGCTGGCCGAACTCTCGGTGCTCGACCGCCCGTTCGACGGCTTCTGGATGAAGACGGCCTATCGCGTGCCGAAGGGTCTGTTCGGCGCGAGCGGCTTCGAGACGCAGGACACTGAGCAGAATTCGCCGATCACCGCCATTCGCGTCAATTCGCTGATCGTGGACCCGGCACCTGTTGCGGTGCTCAAGGCCGGAAGGCGCGCGGAAATCATGGGCATCGCCTGGGACGGCGGCTCCGCGATCCGCCACGTCGAAGTCTCACTCGACAGAGGCGCCAGCTGGCGCAAGGCGAGACTCGGCCGCGACCTTGGCCGATATTCCTGGCGGCAATGGCGATTCGGAATCGAGCCGATGCGGGCGGGCGTGCTCACGCTGATGGCCCGAGCCTCGGCCCGGGACGGCTCGACCCAGCCGGAATCGCTGATCGCCAACCCGGCCGGCTATCACCACAACGTGATTCAGACAATGGAATACCAGATTGCATAGGCGGCGAATCGGCTTGACGTTGATCGGGGCAATGCTCGCATGCCCCCTGGCTGCGATTGCCGATGAGTCCAGCGTCCAGCTCGCCGATGGACCGGGCCGCGATCGCGTGCAGGCAATCTGCTCGGCCTGCCACAGCCTCGACTACATCGTCATGAACTCGCCATTCCAGGACAAGGCCGCCTGGGAGAAGACCGTCAAGAAAATGGTCAACGTGATGGGCGCCCCGCTCTCGCCCGAAGACGTCGCCGAGATCGTGGCCTACCTGGATGCCCGGTACGGCAAGAAGCTAGTGGATGACCGGTAGCTCGATCGCCGTCGCGCTGCCGGGCGCGTGCCAGACGCGCTGCGTCGCCTTGATATAGCTCTCGGGCTTCGCATACATGATGTTGGGCACGTACGACTGCGGATTACGGTCGTAGAGCGGGAACCAGCTCGACTGGATCTGCACCATGATCCGATGGCCCGGCAGGAATGTGTGGCTGACATTCGGCAAGCGGATGCGATACGGCAGCACCGCATTCGGCTTCAGCGGGTGCGGCGTTGCAAAGTCCTCGCGGTAGCGCCCGCGGAAAGCGTCCGCCGAAAGCATCTGCTGGTAACCACCCAGCTTCGGGTGATCCGGCACTTCATCGGGCCACACGTCGATGATCTTGACGATCCAGTCAGAATCGCTGCCGCTGGTCGAGGCATAGAGATCGACCATCGGCACGCCGGCAACCCGCAACGGCTCCTTTAGCGGCCCGGACGTGTAGACGAGCACGTCGGTACGCGATGCGGCAAATCTCTGGTCGTCCACCAGCCACTCGCCCCAGGAGGAATCCGGAGAACCGGAATCCAGGGTCGGGCGCTCCCGATAGGGAACGGGCTTCGCGGGATCGGACACGTATTCGTCGTAGGACTGTCCGCTCGCCGGCGGCGCTTCGAAGCCCAACTTCCCGCCAGCGAGCAGATATAGGCTGCGCGCTTTCTCCGCGCATCCTTCGACGCATGAGCGCGGCCAGCTGTCGTAGCGGTGCCATTGGTCCGCGCCTGTTTCATAAACCAGTACACGCGGGCTGTCCGGCTTGGGCCCGTTCTTCAGGTAATAGTCGAGGAAGGGCTGCATGACGTTCCGGCGGAACCAGGCCGCCGTGTCCCCTTCGAACTGGACCATGCCGATGCCGCGGCCCTCGCGCCTGCCCTGGCCGTGATTCCAGGGACCGAGAACGAGATGCACGAATTCGCCCTTGGGATCCTTCGGCGCAAGCGCCTTGTACAAGGCCGGCCCGCCGTAGATGTCCTCCTGGTCGAACAGGCCGGAGACAATCATCATCGGAACCTTCAGCGGTTCCCGCGCGAGCAGCTTGTCCACCGCCTGGTCCTGCCAATACGCGTCGTAGCTCGGGTGTGCGGCGAGCTGGCGCCAGAAACCCACCTGCTCCAGTCCCCGCGAAGCCGCCATCGCTCCCGCTGAACCCGCCCTCAGGAATTCGTCGTAGGTGTCGTAGGCCCCGGACCACCATTTCTTTTCGTTCTTGCGCGTCGCTTCCTGGTCGTAGGCATATTGCAGCGCGCCGTCCTGCCGGAATGCGCCGTTGTGGAACCAGTCGTCGCCCATCCAGCCATCCACCATCGGCGCGAATGGCACGGCGGCCTTGAGCGCCGGATGCGGATTCACGACCGACATCACCGTCGTATAGCCTTCGTAGGAACCGCCGATCGTGCCGACACGACCGTTGCTCTCGGGCACGTTGTGGACCAGCCAATCAATGGTGTCGTAGGTATCGGTGGCGTGATCGTTATCCGTCGGATTCTGCGGGCCACGCAGCGGCCGGTTCATCACGTAATCGCCCTCGGAACCGTACTTACCGCGCACGTCCTGGTACACGATGATGTAGCCGGCCGCGACCGCCGTGTCCGCCATCTGCTGCACCGCCGCTGCGAGATGCGGGCTGTTGAAACGCAGCACCCGCTCCGACGCGTTGTAGGGCGTGCGCGTCAGCAGCATCGGGGCGGCTTGCGCGCCTTTCGGAACGAGGATGAAGGTCTTCAGCTTCACGCCGTCGCGCATCGGAATCATCTCCTCGCGCTTGACGTAGTCGAAGTCGTCGGTCTTCGGAACGAAATTTTCCGGCGTCTCGCTTGGCAGGCTGGTCACGGGCGCGTCGGCCATTGCGACGGCGCTGCAGACCAGCATTGAGATCGCAAAGGCCGCAGCCATTCCCCTACGCATCAGCAATGAAGTCACAAAGCGCCTCCCGGCAATTGTGTGTTACAGGCGGTCCGTGTCGCGGATGAAGCCAACGACGTTCTCGCGGAAATGCCGCGCCACGTCGGCGTTGAGGTACATCATGTGGCCCGCTTCGTGATAGTTGACGTGAATGCGCTGGCGCGCCTCCGGTGTCAGGCGCAGGTGATCCAGGTTGTACTTGAGGGCATATGTCGGAGTCGCGAGATCGTAGCGGCCCTGCTCGACCAAGAGGTGCAGGCCCGGATTCATCGTCAGGGCGATCGCCAGGTCCGGCAGCAGGTTCGGCGTCGGGACCTGCGTGAAGTCTTCATCGCTGACCCCCGGCTGCGCGTGCTTCCAGTCCCAGTCCTTGAAGAGATTGCCGGAGACCACGTAGTCGTCGGCCTCGTCGAACTTCAGTTCCGAATGCAGGTACTCGCGGAATCCCGCCGTGAACGCAGGTCCGATCGCGGGGAAGAACGGGTCATAGTCCATCTTGTCATTGAGAGGATTCAGCGACGGGCCGGAGAATCGCGCGTCGATCCGACCGGCAATCAACCCCCGCTTGCGCAGCAGCTCCTGCAGGAACTGAACGTGGCTCACGCGCAAGTCGGCCTTTTCCCAGAAATCGGCGCTCGTGCCGGTGTAGCGCGCGAGCTTGGCGGCAATGGCCGCCTTCTCGTCGTCAGGGATCGCGTAGCCTTTCAGCAGTGCCGGCGCGTATTCCAGATAGGCGAATCGTTCCACCTCGGCAATGTAGGCGTCGAGGGACGCGGGCTTGTCGGCGACCGCGTCGTAGTACCAGGCCGTCGTAGCGAATGTGGACAGATAGAGCACGTGCGGCAGATCGATCCCGATGCCATCTTCACCCGAGACGAGGTTGAAGAACGGCGACACCAATATCAGGCCGTTCAGGTTCATGCCGAGGGCGGACTGAAGGTACATCGCAAGGCCCGCGCCCCGCACGCCGCCATAGCTCTCGCCCAGCACGTATTTGGGCGAGCCCCAGCGGCCATTCTCCGTGACGTAGCGCTTGATGAAGGCCCCGACCGATTTGATGTCCTGGTCCACGCCCCAGAAATCCGTGCCCTTCGCCTCTCCCAGCAGCTTGCTGAACCCGGTGCCGACCGGATCGATCATCACGAGATCGGTCGCGTCGATGATGCTGTACTCGTTGTCCACCAATTGCGACGGCGGTGGCGGCGCGTAGCCGGCGTCGTTGATCACGACGCGCCGCGGCCCGAGGACGCCCATGTGCAGCCAGATCGAGGAAGAACCCGGGCCGCCATTGAAGGCGAACGTAATGGGCCTGTGCGACAGGTCCTTCGTGCCGTCCAGCGTATAAGCCGTGTAGCCGAAACGCGCGATCGGCTTGTCCTTGTCGTCCTTCATGATCAGCCAGCCGACGGTCGCGGTGTATTTCAGGACCTGTCCGCCGAGGCGCAACTGATGCTGAGTGCTCTGCGACCGTGGCACGGGCGGCGGCGCGGCATCCGCTTTAGCTGCCGCGACCGGTGCCGGCGTTTCCGCATTTTCGGCGGCGGATGCCACTCCACATGCGAGTGCCGCCAGCATGATCGTGATCAGCAATGCCGCCTTGATGACCCGATTCGCAACTCGTGGACTCGATTCGCCAGACTGCAGGACACTGTCAATGCCACGCATATTGAGAACGCTCCCGGTAACCCGTACGCCTGTTTGTACTGCAAGTTTGCCCGGGTCGCGCCGGTAATGCCATTCGGTCGGTCGCAAGGACCCCGCTTCTAACCGAGTACGACCAGCACGCTGTGCTCCGAACCGTCGTCCACCAGCGGGATGGGCGCACCGGCCGCGAGCAGCGCGCCGTCGAGGTTAATCCGCGATATCCCACGAGACACACCTAGCGGATTTTCGACCTTGATCCGGTAGCGGGCACTGCCATGACGGTAGGTGATCTCGAAGCCCTTCCACTCCGCGGGAATGCAGGGATCGATCGAGAGCGCGGAACCGTGCTTGCGGAATCCGAGGATCCACTCGAGGCCTGCGCGGTAGAGCCAGCCTGCGGCGCCGGTGTACCAGGTCCACCCTCCACGGCCCACATGCGGACGCTGGGAATAAACATCGGCGGCCACGGCGTAGGGCTCCACCTTGTAGCGGTGCAGGTTCGCGCGGCGACTTGCGTGATGAATGGGGCTCAGCAGGTTGAAGAACTCGATGGCCTTGCCGCCCTCGCCAAGCATCGCAAACGCGATGACTGACCAGGCTGCAGCGTGCGTGTACTGCCCACCGTTCTCACGGATGCCGGGGACATATCCCTTGATGTAGCCGGGATCCAGGGGAGTCCGGTCGAACGGCGGGGACAACAACAACATCAGGCGGTCGTCCCGGCGAATCAGCCTCTGTTCTACCGACTCCATCGCCTGGCGCGCGCGCTGCTTGTCGCCAGCTCCAGTGATCACTGCCCAGGACTGGGAAATCGAGTCAATCTGGCATTCCTCGTTTTGCGCCGACCCGAGCGGCGTGCCATCGTCGAAGAAGGCACGCCTGTACCATTCTCCATCCCATGCCTCGGCGTCCAGCGACGCCGCGAGAGAAGCGGCTGTCGTGCGCCAGATCGCCGCGCGCTTCTGTTCGCCGCGCAAGTCGGCGAGCATCGCGAATTCCCGGAGATTCGCGATCAGGAACCATCCCAGCCAGACGCTTTCGCCGCGCTTCCCGTGGCCGACGCGGTTCATGCCGTCGTTCCAGTCGCCGGCCCCAATCAGCGGGAGGCCATGTGCGCCCATTTCGAGGCTGCAATCCAGGGCCCGCGCGCAGTGCTCGTACAATGTTGCCCGGTCGTCAGATTCCGTCGGCTGGAAGTAAGCTTCGTCCTGCTCCTTCTTCAGGGTCGGCCCTTCGAGCCACGCAATCTCTTCGTCCAGCACGGCCCAGTCTTCCGTCGTCTGCAGATAGTGCGTGACCGCATATGGAAGCCAAAGACGATCATCGGTGATGCGAGTACGAACACCTCGGCCCGTCGGAGGGTGCCACCAATGCTGCACATCTCCTTCGCGGAATTGCCGCGCAGCGGACCTTAGCAAGTGCTCGCGCACGAGCGCCGGTTTCGCCACCGCCAGCGCCATTACATCCTGGAGTTGATCGCGGAATCCGTATGCGCCCCCGGACTGGTACAGCGCAGAGCGAGCCCACATGCGGCAGGACAGCGTCTGATACAGAAACCATCGGTTCAAGAGCAGATTCATCGCAGGGTCCGGCGTCTCGACCTGGACCGTTTCCAGCACGTGGTTCCAATGGTCCGCGACTTCTCCCAAGATCGCGTCGCAATTCAGCGCGCGATATCGTTCGATCAGGGAACGTGCCTCCTCTCGATCGGCGCCCTGACCCAGCAGGAACAGCACTTCAGTGCGTTCTCCCGGTTCAAGTTCCAGTTCCGTCTGGAGTACGGCGCAAGGGTCCAGACCGGCTCCGGTCTTTCCTGACAACTTCTCCCCACGCTCCAGCGATGCGGGATGTGCGAGGCTCGCGTTTCGGCCCAGGAACTCTCGACGATCGCCGGTCCAGGAGGTCTGGCGCCCGGCCATGTCTGCGAATGCGATTCGGTCCGCGAACTCCCCGTTCCAGGCATTGCGCGCAAACATGGCTCCAGATGCTGGTTCCATCTCGGTGACCACGAATGGCACGGTCCTGCTCCGCGCGACGCCGAGCACCCATTCCGCATAAGCCGTAACCGTCAGGCGACGCCTGCTCCCGGACTGATTCTCCAGCGTGAGACGGGAGATCTTGACGGAATCCCGCAGCGGTACGAATTGCAGGAGATCCAGTGCGATGCCGTGGCAAGCGTGCTCGAAGCGGCTGTAGCCCTGGCCGTGCCGAATGACATACGGCCAAGGCTCCTCGCGGACAGGAAGGCTGGTCGGTCCCCAAATCAACCCGCTGTCCTCGTCCCGGACATAGAACGCCTCACCAGGCGTGTCACTGACCGGGTCGTTCGCCCATGGTGTGAGCTTGTTCTCCCGGCTGTTCACGGACCAGGTGAAGCCGGAGCCCGATTCCGAGACCTGGAACCCGAAATTCGGATTCGCTACCACGTTGATCCACGGAGCAGGTGTCCACTGCCCCTCGCCCAGGACCGTGACGTATTCGCGGCCACCTCGAGTAAAGCCGCCGAGGCCATTGAAGAACTCCAGGTCCAGTGAAGGCGCAACAATAACGTCGGGTGTCTCGCGCGGCGTTCGCGGGCGCGACGGAACCGGCCCCGGCCGTGGTCCCTCGAGCCGAACCAACTGTTCTGCGAGCGTACCGCGGTTTGCGAAAAGCACGACGCGAGACGTTGCATTCAGAAGGAGCTGGTCGCGTGGAGACACGAGATCTGCCCGCAGCAGGAACACCGCTCCGCGTTGCGTGAGCTGCACCTGTCCGACCGCCTGGCTCGCGCGCACCATCCCTTCGAGAGATTCCTGAAAGCTCTGCGTGTAAGAGGCGCCGCTGGCGTTGAGGATCACCAGATCCACGGCGATTCCTTTCAGGTGCCAGTATTCCCACGCCCGCAGCAACTGGCGCACCAGGTCGCGCTCCTCGTCCCTTTCGATGCGGACCATCGCGATCGGAAGGTCGCCCGAGATGCCATAGGGCCAGAGCCCGGACGTGCCACCGCGGTTCGCAGCAAGTACTTGGGGTGCTGCGCGCAGCGTTGGATCCGTGTACAGGAGGCGGTTGGCGAGACGCTGGAAAAGATGCGCTTCGTCCTGGCTGGTCCTCAGGTGATGCAACTGGACCTGCGCCTGTGTCCAGGCGAGCGAACTCTCCCGCTCGAAGGTCGTCGGCTGGCGGTACTTCTCCGCGATCTCGAGTGCCTCCTGGCGTGACGATGCCACGAGCGTCGTGAATACGAGACGGACCGTTCCGTCCTGCGGAATCTCCAGCCGTTGACGCAGGCTTATGATGGGGTCGAGTACCGCTCCCGAGGTGTCCGACAAGGGCCCGCCGTCGTTCACGGAAAGTGGGGACCGTATCCCGCGTCCCCGCCCCAGAAAGCGCGCGCGGTCGCTTTCACACTGCAACGGTACGGCGGGCTGGCCTTCGACCGCGACGACGTGCGCCAGCCAGACCTGCCGCTCGTCCGCCGAGCGCCGGCGTCGGGTTGCCAGCAGGGTTCCGAGTTCGGGAACGAATTCTGTCTCCACGAAAAGATTCGAGAAGGCGGGATGGGCTTCATCCGCGGCCTGGGATGCGAGCACGACTTCTGCATAGGACGTGATGTCGATTTCACGGTCCCGATTCCCGATGTTGGTCACCGTCAACTGGCGCAACTCCGCGTCGTCCTCGGTCGAGACCACGATTTCGAGCGTGATCGCAAGGGACCGGTCGCGCTGCAGGATCTTGGCGCGGTCCTCGGAATAGACGACCTCGTAGTGGTCCATTTCCGTTCCGCTCGGCTGGAAACCTGCGGACCAGACCTCGCCACTCTTGGTGTCGCGCAGATAGATGAAAGTGCCCCAGCAGTCACGGGTCGAGTCTTCCCGCCAGCGCGTGACCGCAAGATTTTCCCATCGGCTGAATCCCGAGCCTGCCGCCGTGATCATGACCGTGTAACGGCCATTGGAGAGAAAATGGCTCCGCGGTGTGATGTCGTGCGGCGACGCAAATCGACGCAGGGCGGGAATGACGGAGTCGCGGACCAGCGGGGCCACGCGTACCTCTTCGCCCCGGGGCCGTGTCACGGCCACCGAACGCGGCGTCCGTTCCTGAAGCAGCAACTCCGCCGCCTGAACCATCGGATTGGTGTGGAAACGCCTCGGGGTCAGTCCGGCGTGAACCACATTGCCCAGGGACACGATGGTCATTCCCTGGTGGTGTGCCATGTAGCACCGCACCACGGCCACCCGGGAATTCTCTGGTAGCCTCGATGGCGTGTAATCGAGTGCTTCGTAGAAGCCGTAGGCTCCGCGGGCCCCGGCCCTCTCAAGACGCGCGAAATTGGTCAGTGCGGCCCTCGGCTCCAGCATGGCCGCGAGTGCGGTTGCGTAAGGTGCGACCACCACGTCCTCGAAGAGTCCGCGCTTGAGGCCCAGGCCAGGCACGCCGAAATTCGAATACTGATATGTGAGTTCGACGTCGCGAAGATTCTGGCCTGATTCAGAGACGCCCCAAGGGACCGCCCGCTCCACGCCGTACTGAATCTGTCGCGTCACCACGAGACGGCAGGTGCGATCCAGAATGCTGCGATCGGGCTGCCGCATCACCAGGAGCGGCATCAAGTACTCGAACATGGAGCCCGACCAGGAAACGAGGGCGGCACCATGCCCCACCGGCGTCAGGGCACGGCCAAGCAGGAACCAGTGCCGGGGCGAAACGTCGTCCTTGGCGATGGCCACGAAGCTTCCAAGCCGCGCCTCGGATGCCAGCAGGTCGTAACAACTCGAATCGAGCGTGCCATCGGCAACGCGATAGCCGATGGCGAACAGCTTGCGTGAAGTGTCGAACAGAAACCGGAAGTCCATGGCCTGGGCCATCCGCTCGGCACGCAGTGCAAGCGCAGAGAGGCGATGCCCAAGGGCGGTCTCAACCTCCTGGGACTCTTCCAGATCTGCCAGTAGCTGTGCTGCCTCGACGTCGCGAGCGTGGCTCCGCACGCATTCCCTCACGTTCGTCGCCCAGGTCAGGACTTCGGATGGCGAGTTCTCCTGAATGGCGCTCTCGAGTGTGCGAGCGATATCGAGGATGTTGTCCGCCTGCACCCCCAGCACTTCCAGCCTGCTCACCCATTCGGGACTCGATGCCGGGATGACGTCGAGCAGGTCGCGCATCGCCTCCGTGGCTTCATGCAGATTTGCCACAGTCACAGTCTGAGCGCGCCCAGGGTGCTCAACCTTCTTTTCCACATCGATCAGGAGCTCGAGCGAATCCCGGATCCCTTCCAGGATCTCTGAGCGGAACACCGGGCGATACACGAATTCCCGGCAGGCTTGCGCCACCGCGATCAAGTGGCCTGCAAGATTTCCGCTATCGACCGTGGAGACGTAGACCGGATCTAGCGGCCGGAGGTCCTGCGTGCCATACCAATTGAAGAAGTGGCCGCGGAAACGGCGCAGATTCTTCATCGCCTCGAACGTCTCCTCGAGCCGCTTGACCGTGTCGAGGATCCCGATCCAGCCGAAGTCATGGGCCACAGTTGTGCTGAGCAGATAGAGGCCCATGTTCGTCGGCGAAGTGCGGTAGGCAACGGTCGGCTCGGGGTCTTCCTGGAAGTTGTCCGGCGGAAGTGCATGCCCCTTCACGTCCACGAACGCCTCGAAGAAACGCCAGGTGCGGCGGGCCACCAGGCGCAAGGAGCGCACTTCCCCGGATGTCAGAGTCCGTTCTTCCACCAGGCCGGGCGGAAGGCTGATCCGCCACGCGATGGCTGGAGAAAGCATCCAGAGCAGGATGAACGGTGCGGCTGCCGGCCATGCGGCCGGTTTGAACGCGACAAGGAGCAGTGCCGCCACTGCGGCGAGAACGATGCCCCAGACCTGGTGGCGGTAGAAATGCGGTAGCTTGAGATCAGCACCGTATCCCAACTGCGCTGCCGGTACCCATTCGAGTAGGTGCCGCTTAGTGATGTAGATCCGCCCGAGCGCGCGCAGGCTGGCGTCTGTCATGAGCCAGGCCTTGTGGGCCAGCATCGTGATCGAAAGCAGCATCTGCGATACGGCCAGGAAGACATCCTGGCCGAAGTTTCGAAGCTGACTGTGCCGCGCGACGCCCCATCGCCTTGGGACCAGATCGTCGAGCACTGGAATGAAAGCCGGCACCGCGATGGATCCAACGAAAAGACCAGTTCCAAGGTACGGCGGAATGCCGGGCAGGACCCACGCGGCGACCGCCAGCAGAAACGACGAAGGCGCCGCCAGGCTTCGGCGCAGGTTGTCCACCATCTTCCACCGGCTGCGACCGGGAATGCGGACCTTCGATCTTCCGCCGGCGGCAGTGCGTGCATGACCCAGCACCCACGGCAGGAGCTGCCAGTCGCCGCGCACCCATCGATGCTGGCGGCGCGCTGCCACCTCATAGTTGGAGGGGAATTCCTCGAAAAGATCCACATCGGTCAGCAGCCCGGCGCGCGCGAACAAACCCTCGAAAAGATCGTGGCTGAGCAACGAGTTCTCCGGAACCTTCCCATCGAGTGCCGCTTCGAAGACCTCTACGTCGTATATTCCCTTGCCGGTGTAGGACCCCTCTTCGAAGAGGTCCTGGTACACATCAGAAACCGCGGCTCCGTACGGGTCCACGCCACCGGGACCTGAAACAATTCGCTGATAGGCGGTGCTGCCGGGGCCCGTTGGAAGGAATGGCGTGATCCGCGGCTGCAGGATCGCGTAGCCTTCGACGACACGCCCGATCCGGGGATTGAAACGCGGTCGATTCAACGGGTGAGCCATCGCGCCGATCAGGCGGTAGGCAGTACCCTTGGGAAGCCGGGTGTCGGCATCCAGCGTAATGACGTAACGAACGCCCTCCGGCACCGCGAGCGGTTGCCCTCGAATCGGAATGAATGTCGTGTCGGTGGCGCCGCGCAGAAGCCGATTGAGCTCGTGCAGTTTGCCCCGCTTCCGCTCCCAGCCAATCCACTTGCCTTCCTGTTCGTTCCACAGGCGCCGACGATGCAGCAGCAGGAACCGTTCACCGCCTCCGGACGGGCCTTCGTGCCGAGCGTTGAGGCGGCTGATGCCGTCGGCTAGCGCAGCAACCAGTTCCTCGTCGCCAGGCATGTGCTCGCTGGGCGCGTCCGGCCAGTCCGTGACGAGGGCAAAGTGCAAGTGTCCTTCCGGATTCGCCAGGTAGTGCACCTCGAGCCTTTCGAGCTGCTCCTCGATGCCGGAATGGTTCATCAGCAGTGTCGGCACCGCGACCAGGGTTCGCATTTCCGGAGGCACGCCCTGGGCAAGCTCGAGCTTTGGGAGCCTTGTGGGCGGAAACAAAGCCGCAACCAGGCGGTGCACCAGAGCCACTGCGACATCGGATGCGGGAACGAGGCCAAGCACTGCGAGCAAGGCCAGGCTCCGGGGCCCTGCCCCTGCGGCTCCGGCGATCATCAGTAGAACGTAGAGCTGGATCGCAGTGACAACAACGATCACTCCCAGGTAACCCACGACTGCATGGGCACGGTAGATCCGCTGCAGCCAAAGGCGCAGGTGCACGCGAAAGCCCAGCTGCCGTTCAAATTGTCTTCTGCCGCGGGAGATGAGGTAGTAGCCGGGATCCTCCGCGCCGCGTTCGGGACCGCCGAATAGCCTCGGCATGATCCCCGAAGAATCATCCACCACGGGGACTGCCGAGCGCAGCCGCTCGTCGACCGCTTTTTGGGCCAGTACCACGGCCTCCCGCGCCACCTCGATCTCCGATCGGCCCGAACCACGCGACAGGAATTCAATCTGCTTCCGATATTCGTCCCGCGTCGCGAAATCCATCGCCCCGAAAGCAGGACTGGTGCGCAATTCCACATCCACCAGGCTGACGCTCTCAAAGAACTCGAGCCAGTCGATGGAAGACATCCAGCGCATGCTGGTGATGATGTTTCGGACGGTCGCGTTGGCCGCGCCCTGCGAGAGGTGTTCCCTCGCAACCACCTCACTGGACGAGGTTCCCTGGGCATTTAGCTTGCGATTGAGCCAGTCAAGGGACGGTGTGATCGATTCGTCCTGGTCGCGGAGCCGCTGGAGCAACTGCACTGCGAATGCACCCGCCAACGGAGTGTCGTCGAGCTCGCGAAGCAGACCCTCAGCATTTTCAGCCAGTCTGCCGCTCAGGCCCAGAAGGCGATCCGCCAGCTCATCGGCGCTTGCCCGCGCATGACGAGCGTGAATCACCTGGTCCGACAGGCGCCGCAAGTTCTCGAGCAGCGCCATGCGCAGATGGATGGGGACCGCCCAGATTTCGCCGATACCGAGCGGCTGGACGTGTTGGAAGGCCCGGATGAAACGGGCGAGCGTTTCAACATCGAACCGCGTATCGGTGTGCGCCACATAGGCCCAGGCGATGCCAAAGACGCGCGGGCATCCTGCGAGATGACCTGCAGCAATTTTCGGCAATCGGCGATAAAAACTTCTCGGCAGGTGGTCTCGGATTTCCCGGACCTGCTCGTCGACAACGTGAAAATTGTCAAGGAGCCATTCCTCGGCCAGCGTGATGTCGCGTTTCGCGCTTACCGCCTCGACAATACTGTGATAGGCGCTGAGAAGTGCGCGCCCGTTATCGCGGACTCTCGGCAGGAGGTCGCGTCCACCGCTGGGCTTCGTCGTTACGCGATCGGCAGCCGCAAGGCTTTCGGCGTGCTGCTCAAGTCGCTCGACGCCAAAGAGCTCGGCGCGGATCGGCTCTTCCATGTGCGAAGAGTCGACGATCACGCGTTTCGTATTGCTCATCAAGTCTGGCGCCTTGGCCGGCCGCGGGGGCCCGGTGATCTTCGCATTCATTCGGCTGCGGGACCACCGTCTAAAGCGCCGCCACCGTGCTGCGAACCACGGGGAGGACCTGAAGTCGGTCAGCGCGTTGGTGGGCGAATAGTCTACCGTCCCCGCGGGCATTGGAACCGCGGTTTCAGCATGGCGACCTCACGCTGAATACCTACTTGTGCAATCTGTTCCACAGCACGCCGAAGCTCCAGCCCACGATATAGCCAAGGGCGGAGGTCACGGCAACCAGCAGCAGCGCTGTGCCCGCGTTGAACTGCTCGATTACGTAGACCGGCTTGATGAAGTGAATGCGGAAAATGAAGTCGATCAGGGTCTGGGCCCAGCCGATCGCGACCAGCAGCGACCAAAACAGGTGATACCCGCCCAGCAGCATCGCGAAGACCAGCCCGGCTCTGCTCGGTCGAATTGTGTTCATTTGCGACTCCTCTACTCCAACGCCCGGTAACAGGCGCTGTTCGACTTGTCTCAAGGCCAGCATATGCTTGCCCTTGTGGACGGTAGCAGCGCGCGAAGGATTGTGCGTCCTGAAGCGTCTAATTGCGTATCCGGAGAAATGCGTAGTCAATCCAGGAGATTGCCATGAGTAGCAACCGTAAAACTGATGCCAGCAGCGTGCTGGCCGCCAGCCTGCTGATCCTCTCGCTTGCCGGCGTGATTCCGACCGAGGCGGTCGCCGCCAGCAACTACTGCTCGGACACAGCTTCCGCGCTGAATCGTGCCTGTGGCTATGACCTGCAGGACAACTACTGGGTGGCAGTGGCGATCTGCACCAACGAAACGGACCCGGCGGATCGCAAGCAGTGCTTCGCCGACGCCGCGACCGAGCGCAGCGACGCCAAGGACAGCTGCGCGGAGCAGCTGGCGGGCCGCCTGGACGCCTGCGCAGCGCTCGGCGAAGGTCGCTACGACCCTCTCTTTGAGCCGCGGCTCTTCGACAAGAACTTCGCCAGTCTGACCAGGCCAAACCGCTACTTTCCGCTCGGTATCGGCAATCGCTGGGAGTACTGGACCGGATCGCATGGGGTCCAGTCCGAGAGCGATGTCGTCGAAGTCCTGAGCGACACCAAGCTCATCGACGAAGTGACTTGCATCGTCGCGCGGGACTTCGTCTCAGAAGCCGATGGTGCACTGATTGAGGCCACTGACGACTGGTTTGCGCAGGCGAAGAATGGCGACGTCTGGTACTGCGGCGAAGAGGCAAAAAGCTACGAGTCCTTCGAAGGCGACCAGCCGCAGAACCCGGAACTCGTCAGCATCGACGGCCTGTTCAAGGCGGATGTCGACGGTGCAAAGGCGGGAATCATCTTCAAGGCAAATCCCGTCGTTGGCGAGACGTACCTGGAGGAGTTCTCGCTTGGCAATGCCGAAGACATCGCCCAGGTGCTCTCCAGGACCTATCACTACGGGGAGGACACGGAACTGGATCGCCTCGTGCCGCGACAACTCGCAAAGCTGCTTTGCCATCACGACTGCGTCGTGACCGAGAATGTCTCGCTGCTGGAACCTGGCGTCGTCGAACGCAAGTACTACGCGCCGGGGATCGGCACTTTCCTCGAGACGAACCCGGACTCCGGCGAAATCACGAGGCTGGTGAATTGCAACTTCAACAGTCTCTGCGCATCTCTGCCCACGCCTTGAGGACCTGTTCGCAGTGCCGACAAAGCGGCGCTTCATCGTGATGACCTGAGATTTCAATCCCGATCCGCGGCGCGAGCTCTGCGCCGCGGATCGGGAAGGTACGGAGCCAGGCGGAAAGGTACTAGACTCTGCGCGTGCCCCTACCGCACCTCCTGCTGCAGCTTCTGGCCGGCCTCCACCTGCTGATTGCAGGAGCCTTTGTCGTCGATCTGTTGCGCCAGCACCGCAGCACTGCGGCGACCATCGCCTGGATGACGATCCTCCTTCTGTTGCCCTACGTCGGCATCGTCCTGTATTTCCTGGGTGGCGCTCCGCGCAAGCGCGGCTCGGGGCTCGCGGAATTCCTCCGAATGCACGTCCATGAACCACCGGGTGTCGCGCAGACCTACTGTCCGGACACGGAGCGATTGCTGCGCGCGCTCGGGCTGCCTGGCGCCACGATCGGCAACCGCGTACGCGTCTGCAGCGACAACGAGTATGCGGCACAGGAATTGTTCGCATTGATTCGCTCGGCTCGCAAACGACTCTTCCTGTCGATTTTCTCGTTCGAGGCCGATGTGATCGGACGCCAACTGATAGACGCGATGAAGGAGCGTGCTGCGGCTGGCGTGCAGGTGCGCATGCTGGTCGATGGCTATGGCTCGCTCAATCTGGCCTTGCCGGCACTGCGGGAATTGCAGGCGGCCGGAGGGCGGATCGCGCGGTTCCGCCCTCTGGTGGCTTCCGGAACCCTCCGTGGTGCCTTCAACTACCGCAATCACCGCAAGATGGTGATCGCGGACGGGTGCACGGCATGGGTCGGCGGACGCAATATCGCAGGAAAGTATCTCGCCACCAATCCGGATGGATCGCACTGGGCCGACATTTCGCTGCTGATCGAAGGTCCCGCTGCTTCGGTCTTCGAGTCCGTCTGCCGGTCAGACTGGCTGACGGCCAGCGGCGAAAGCGTTCCCGACGAAAGCCCGGGCCTCGCGAAGGCTGCCACCGGCGGTTCCTGTGTCCAGGTTCTGGCTTCAGGACCGGACCTGCCGGATGACACCCTGCACGCGATGCTGCTCGCCGGCATCATGGGCGCACGAAGTCGAATCTGGATCATCTCTCCATTTTTCGTTCCGGATGATGCGCTGCAATCGGCGCTGCATCTGGCCTGCCGGCGTGGACTGGATATCCGCATCGTTGTGCCGCGCCGTTCCAACCAACGGCAGGCGGACTGGGTGCGTACAAGCTATCTGAGGGAGATCGGCGCGGCTGGCGGACGAATCTTCGTGTTCGAGACGACGATGCTTCACGCCAAGATCGTGATCCTGGATGACCGGGTCGCGTTGGTTGGGTCCGCCAACTTCGACATGCGCAGCCTGTTCATCAATCACGAGGTGGCTGCTGTGCTCTACAGTCAGGCAGACATCGAAACGGTTGCTGCGATTGCCGCGGAATACATGGCCGGGGCAGCCGAGGACCTGCGGCCCGCGGGATTTGCCCGCACCGCCTTGAGCGGTGCCTTGCGCATCATCGCGCCGCTCATGTGAGCGGGACCTGCCTGCCGCGCGTGTCAACGCGCCTGCGCAATCCAATGGCGCAGCAGCAGCCACGCGCCGAGCATGCCGCCCAGGTGCGCAAAGTGAGCGACACCGGCCTGGGTCCCGAGCACGCCATTCGCGAGCTCCGCCACACCGTATAGCGTTACGAACAGCCACGCGGGCATGGGAATCGGCGGAAACAGCAACATGATCCGTCGGTTCGGGAACAGCATCCCAAAGGCGAGCAGGACGCCAAAGACTCCGCCTGAGGCTCCGACCGTCGGGTAAGCCACGTCGGCCAGCGATGCGACCGAGAGCTGAGTGAGCGCTGCCGAGAGCACGGCGCAGGAATAAAGCGCCAGGAACCGCGCCGCGCCCAGGACACGCTCGCAGTCGCGACCGAACATCCACAGGGCGAACATGTTCAGGAACAGGTGCGCGAAGCCCCCGTGCAGGAACGCTGAAGTGACCAGTTGCCACGGCTCGAAGGCGACATGGCCGAGCTCCGGGACTTCGTGGGCGCCGATCGGCCACAATGCGTAGCGCACCAGCAGTGCGTCCGGGTGTTGCAGTTGCAGCAGGAAAACGGCCACATTGGCTGCGATCAGGAGACCGGTAATGCCACGCACAAGTACCGCCTGTGTGCCGACCCGTCTATTCCGCTGCTGAAATCCGCTGCGGCTTCACGCTTTGAATGCCGCAGGCCGGGGTCCGGAATGTATCCCGACCCCTTTCGCCCATTCCCCGCGGGTCAGTTTCCGCCCCAGCTCTTCGAGAAGCCGATGCCCCAGGTGCGCGGCGTATTGATCGTGATCGTCCCGGGAGGCGCGCTCTGCTGGTCGAACAGGATTGCCCTTTCATTGTTCAGGTTGTCGATGTAGGCATAGATCTCCCAGGAATCGGACTCGATACCGAATTTCACGTCGGAGATTTCGTAGGCGGGCTGGACGTTGGGATCGAGGACAGCGTTCAGCGAGTTGCCGTTGTAGCTCCACTGATAGCGACCGTAGAACTTGCCGCCGGCAAACTGCCTCGGGTACGTGTACTGGATCCATGCCGCGCCCTTGTCCTTCGCCGAGAATGGCAGGCGCGAGCCCTTGGTCGTCCCGACAATGGCATTGTCCGAAGTGGTCTTCGGATCAAGGAATTGCATATTGAGGCCGAATTCGACGGAATCCCACAACAGCGCGCTGAATTCAGCGCTGAGCCCCTTGATTTCCGCATTACCGATGTTCGTGACCACGACGTCATACAGCGGACCCGGATCAACGACTTCGACCTGGTAGTCCTTCCACTTCATGTCGAAAGCGGTCACGTTGAAGACAATGTGGTCATCGAGCCACTGGCTCTTGAAGCCGATTTCAACGTTGTCGAGGAAATCCGGGTCGTAGTCAGGCGGCAGCACGGTGCCAAGTCGCACAACATTGCGGCCGCCGGCGCGGAATCCGTCCGAGAACAGCGCGTAAATCATGGCATTGTCGGCGACGCGGTATTGCAGGCTGAGTTTCTTGGTGAAATCGCTGGTCGAGTTCTTCGCGGTGGCGAGGTTTGCCGTGAAGTGACCCTTCGGCTGTTGAATGAAATACTTGCGCGTACGCGTATGATCGAACCAGCGTAGTCCCGCGGTAAATGTCCAGCGATCGCTCAACGAGAAGCCCAATTCCCCGAATGCGGCGTACTGCTCGCGTAATCTGGTCGTTGTTCGAACGGTAAAACACGTTATCCGACCGGCCCGGCTGCACGTTGTAGTAAGTCACCCAATTGTTGAACGACGGTGAGCTCTCGTAGTTCTCGACGCGGGTGAACGAAAGTCGAAGCCTCCGTGAATGCGTTCGTAGAACAGGCCGGCCAGCCAGGTCATTCTGCTGGTGGCGCCCTGCAGGCGGAATTCCTGGGCGACACGTTGCTCCGAGTCCAAATCATCCCAACCGAGCCCGCGCGGATCCGGGCCCAGGTCGTAAATTGGATTCGTCGCGCCCAGGTTCTGGCTCAGATAGAAGGTGTAGTCGGTGTTGTCCTGGTGATACGCAATCGAGCGTGTGAAGTAACTCGTCGCCGACGTGAACTTGGCCCAGCCGAGGTCTCCCTGCAACGTGAGCGATACCTGGCCCCATTCGTCGTCCCGGGTCTCGTCGAGGAATCGGACCACCTCGAGCGTGCGGCCTGAGCGCAACACGTTGTCTTCCGAATAGGTGTGGGCTTTCATCTTCTGGTAGACAAACCCGGCATCGACAGTCCATGCATCGTTGATCAGCCAGCGCATGGCCGCACGGCCGCCCGTATAGTCGACGCTGTTGATGTCCTTGCCGACGACATCTGCGTTGTCGAACGTGCCGCCGAGGCTGGTGCCCAGCACGTTGTCGATGAAGCCGGCGTCTCGCGCCGAGAACCCGACCAGGCGGATTGCAATATTCTGGCTTACCGGCAGGTTGAGCACGCCGCTCACGTCGTAGCCCTGGTCTCCGTCCTGGACGGAACTCACGTCGACATTGACCACCGACTCGAAAGCCGCCGGATCTGGTTTATTGGTGATGTAGCGCAGGGTCCCGGACTCGGAGCTGGAACCGTACAGCGTGCCCTGCGGCCCGGGCAGCGCCTCGATGCGTTCAATATCGACCAGACGGACTTCCGGCGTAAGCGCACTCTGCGTCAACGGCTGTTCGTCGAGATAGATCGCCGCGGAAGAGTCGGCAATGAAAGAGGCCGAGTCGTCGGCGACGCCGCGAAAATAAATCGAGCCGCGACCGGGCGTCGTTGAGTTGTAACTCAGGCCGGGAACAAAGCGCGCGTAATCATCGATACTGTCGAGATTGGCCCGTTCAAGCTCCCGCTGGCTGATCGCCTGTATCTCCTGTGGGATGTCGATCAGCGATTCCTCGCGCTTGCGGGCCGTGACGGTGATCTCCTCGAGACCGACGGTACTGGTCTGGGCGATGACAACGGGCGCGTAGCTGCCGGCGAGGGCGACCGACACCGCGTATGCAACCGTGTTCACAGGCGCTTTCGCGGCATCTTTCGAGCTCATGTTCTCCCCTCTCCGCAAGTGGCGAATAGCCCGAGAATAGACCAACTCCAAAATCGAATCCATCCACTACTGCGAATCCGCGTCGCGTCCGGCTGCCGCACGACGCGCGGACGGCTGATCACGGACGCTCTGCCGGCGGAAACGACGACAACAAGGGCCCGAGAATCTCGATCAGGCCGGCGAGTTGCCGGGTGTAATGCCTCCAGACGCCGATAGAGCCGCTGTAGATCGGGCGGCGTACCTGTTCGGAACTGGCCGTGCGAATGGCGCGCTCTGTTTCGTAGAAACGCAAGCAGCCGTCCTCCCAGGGTAATCCGCAAAAATCAAGCAGGCGCCGCGTCTCTGCTGCCTGGTCGGCAACAACGGATTCGTACCGCACGTCCAGCACCCGGCCGGGCAGCGCGGCATGCCAGTGCGCCATCATGCGGTCGTACTGCAGGTAGTACTCGCCGAGCTCCATCAGGTCATACGTAAATGGCTGGCCCCGGGCGAACAACTGCTTGAAGCAGGACAGGCAGGTGTCCAGCGGATGACGGCGCGTATTGATGAACTTGGCATTCGGAAGAACCAGGCTCAGCAGCCCGATACTCGCGAAGTTATTCGGCATCTTGTCGATGAAGTGCGGCGCGCCGCGCCGGTGCCGCCGTGTCAAATCGACATAGGTCCGGCCGAGTGCTGCCCAGGTCTCGTCGGCGAAATCGCGCACCGCTTCCGGGTAGGCGATCCTGTCGGTTCGATCGCGGTTGATCTGCTGAATGATCCGCCCCGCCTCGGGCAATTCGTGGGTCGCATCGACCGACGAGTGGCTGCCGAGGATCTGTTCGATCAACGTCGAACCAGATCGCGGCAGGCCGACGACGAAAATTGGCGCGGGATCCGGGTGACCGAGCCCGGCATGCTGCGCCAGGAATTCGGCGTCGAACACCGCCATGATTCGCTCGTTGATCACTTCCGTCTGCACCGGATCGTAGTCTTCCAGCGTGCGGCGTATGCGGTTTCCGCGTTCGTATAGCCCGAATGCGGGCGCATATTCGCCGCGGTCCTCGCGGGCCTTGGCCAGCGCGAAACAGAATTGCACCTGGGCCTCGTCTGGAATCCCGGGTGTCTCGAGTTGTCGCTGCATGGCCTCGATGTCCCGGTCATCGAAGCCAAAAGTCTTCAGGTTGGAAAGACTCCACCAGGCTTCGCTCAAGTCGGCGCGCATTGCGGTCGCGCGACGGTAGGCCTCGATTGCCTCGGCCTGCCGGCCGATCGTCTTCAGGGTATTGCCCAGTCCCAGGTAGCCACCCGGTTGGCCGGGATCCAGCTCGATTGCGCGCCCATAGCTGGCGATCGCCTCATCGTGATGGCCCGAGCGGGCCTGCACGTTGGCAAGGCTGATGCGCACGTTTGCGGAACGCGGATTCAGCTGCACGGCGCGCTCGATGCTGGCCAGCGCAGCATCGAGTTCCTGGCGCTCCAGCTGGGCCCGGCTCAGGTCGATCCATGCGGCGAGGAAATCCGGCGCAATCTCGACGGCCCGCTTTAGCATGCTCTCGGCCTGGCCGTAATGCTCGGTTTTCATCGCGATCAATGCCAGCAGTCGCATTGCCTCGAGATTGCTCGGATCGCGACTCAGGATTTCGCGATAGATCGCCTCGGCTTCCTCGAGGCGGCCGGCGCGGTGATGCTCCGCCGCCCTCGCGATCCATTCGCGGGCCGGATCAGCGCGCAGGAATGCATGCATGAGTTCATCTGCCTCCTCCGCGCGACCTGACTCCGTCAAGGCGTGGACCAGCGTCAGCTGCGCCGACTGCAGCTTCGGATCGAGCTCCAGCGCCCGGCGCAGGCGCGCAATGGCCTCATCGGACCGGCCAAGAAGAAGCAGGCTGCGGCCGAGTTCCTCATGACCCTTGGCGTAGCCTGGCTCCTCCTCGAGGGCGCGGCGCAGCAGCGGCTCGGCTTCCTCGGCACGGCCCTGGCGATTCAGCGCTGCGCCGAGCAGCGACAGGAAATTGGGTTCCCCGGGAAAGTCCAGCAGTGCGCCGCGGCAGAGCTGCTCGGCCATTACGCCGTCTCCGGCGCGCAGGAAGGCGACGGCGCGATCGAACGCAGCGCGTGCGCGATTGAAGTCGGTGATGGTGGAACTCCCGGTTGGCCGGCGGCAAACATGATAGCCCGACCGCCGAAAGCGGGGAAAATCAACGACGTCGCGCGTATCGATGGCGCTGGCCCGATCCGGAAAGACTCCAGTGCGGTGTTGACGGCGGGCGCTTTTGTCCGGCCCGAGATTGGTCTAGAGTATGTGTGCGCAGGAGTCGCGCATTGTTCGATCGCCGACCAGGAACGAGGGGATGGCGTAATGCCCGTACGGGCGTCGACGCGAATGCGTAACTGTCCACCCGCTGGTCGCGCGCGGAAATATTGCCAAGGCCGGCCAGCCAGGGCAATTGCCGCCCTGCTTGCGCTGCTGATTGCCGGCACCGCGGCGGCCACCGGAAAAGACGTTGTCGGTGACTGGCTGTCACCATCCGATGACAACTGGCCGCTCGTCGCGATCCACGCGATCCTGACGCCTGACGGACGCGTGCTGACCTACGGGTCCGACAGTGCCGGCACCGCCACGCGGCAAACCGGATTCTTCGTCTACGACGTGTGGGATCCTTCCGAGGGCCTCTCGGCGGGCCACCTTACGCTCGACAACCTGACGCTGACCGACCTCTTCTGCAGTGCCCAGGTGCTTTTGCCCGCGAGCGGCGACGTGTTTCTCGCTGGCGGCGACATCTGGAACGGCACCTCGACGGAGAACGTCGGCAACAACAATACGAATATCTTCAAGTACTCTGACAACACGCTGTCCCGCGGCAACAACATGTTCAAGCCGCGCTGGTACGCGACGACGACCGTGCTGCCGAATGGCGAGGTCTACATCCAGGGGGGCCTGGGTGGCACTGCCTTCGCCGAGGTGCGCACGGTCAATGGCGGTTTTCGGAAGCTGGCCAATGTCAAGACCAGCGGATTGGTCAATTATTGGTATCCGCGCAATTTCCTTGCGCCAGACGGCCGTATTTTTGGTTTCGATACGGCGTCTGGGCGCATGTACTACGTGACGACCGCCGGCAACGGCTCGATCACAACTGTTGGATCGATCCCTTCGACTTACAATAAACGTGAAGGGAGTGCCGCGATGTTTCGTCCCGGCAAAATCCTGCAGCTGAGCGGGGCCTCGGCCGGCGCCGCCGTCATCGACATCAACGGACCCACGCCGGTGGTGACGGCCACCCAGTCGATGTCGTCGGTGCGCAAGTGGGTGACAGCGACGGTACTGGCCGATGGGCGCGTGCTCGCGACCGGCGGCAGCAAGAAGGCCAATGAGCTGATCGGGGTCAACAACAAGGCGGAAATCTGGGATCCAGACACGGGGCACTGGACCGTCGGTCCGAGCGGCTCGAAGCCGCGCCTTTATCACTCGACCGCGCTGATGTTGCCGGACGCATCCGTGCTGGTTGCGGGCGGCGGATTGCCGGGGCCGGTGACGAACCTTCAGGCGGAGATCTATTACCCGCCGTACCTTTACAATTCTTCGGGCGACTTTGCCCCGCGACCGGCCATTACATCCTGGCCTACGACGGTGAATGTCGGCGAGACATTCTCGATGGGCGCCGACGTTGCAAGTGTCAGTCGCGTGACGCTCGTGAAGACTGGCGCGGTGACCCACAGTTTCAACATGGATCAGCGATTCCTGGAGCTGTCATTCACGGAAGACAACGGGACTCTGTTCGTGCAGATACCGCCGAACGCGAATGTCGCGACGCCCGGTTTCTACTTGCTGTTCGTCTTCAACGGCCAGGGAGTCCCCTCGATCGGCAAGATCATCAGGATGAACATCAACTGACGGGCCGCGCGAGCGATTGCCGATGACTCACGGCGGGCCGCCCCAGTCGAGCCACGTGCCTGCGCCACTTTCCAGCGCACGGCGATGAATGTCATGCGCCGCGGCCAGGTCCTCGAGCGCAATGCCGAGCGATTCGTAGACGGTGACATCATCCGCCGAGATGCGCCCCGCGACCTTGCCGAGGAAGACCTCGCCGAGTTCGCCGAGCAGATGCGAGTCGGTGATTGCGCCCTCCTTTCGCGGGATCAGAAAGTCCCCTGCTTCGTTCAGGCAGGATTCCCGGCAATCGGTAAAGAACCGTGCGCGCCGCACCGCATCGGTGTCGAGTTCCCGCGTCGCCGCGAAACAGGCGCCCACGGCATTCACGTGCGCGCCCGGCGATAGCCACGTCCCGCGCAGCACCGGATCCCTGGCAGAAGTGGTCGTGCAGATGAGATCGGCTCCGCGCACGGCTTCCTCGGCGCTCGCGGTCACCTCGATCGGGAATCCCAGTGCCGTCGCTTCTTCGCGTGCGAATCGCTCGGCATTGGCACGCGTACGGCTCCAGACGCGCACGCGCCGCAGTTTCCGGACCGCACGCATCGCCGCCAGGTGACTGCGCCCCTGCGCCCCGGAACCGATGATTGCGAGATCGCCCGCGTCCTCGCGCGCGAGCGCATCGGTCGCGGCCGCCGAGGCGGCGGCCGTGCGAATGGCAGTGATCGCGGTGGCATCGAGTATGGCAAGCGGCTCGCCGTGCACCAGGCCGAACAACATCACCACGCCCTGATGCGAATCGTATGGCGTGCCGTGATTGCCGGGCATGACGCTCACGACCTTCAGCCCGAAGCTCTGCGGATGCCCCAGATAACCGGGCATCAGGCCCAAGATGCCCGAGCCATCGGGAAGCCGCAGCATGCTGCGCAGCGGCAGCACGGCGTCGCCTCGCGCAAACGCGGTGAGCGCATCGCGCATGAGCCCCACGCAAGACTTCATGGGCAGCAGATCCTTGACACCTGCCTCGTTGACGAACAACACCTTCATGCGCCGTCTCCGCAAGCTGGCGTGGAAGACACGCCCCGCTGCGAAATGAAGCATGGAGTTTCCTGCGGCGGAAGCGAGGTCTCGCCGGTGTGCGCGCGTTCAATCCCCTGAAGGGACAATGAGCGAAAGGCGCGCGACTTCACACTTGTGCCCGATTTTGTCTCGGATTGACGCATTACGGCGCGTCGGCCGTGTCATACTCCGCGCCGCATTGAAGGCCCTCCAGGATTGAGGGCCAAGCGGCCACGGATCTGGCCGAGCCGGGTGCTCTTCGCTGCCCGGCCTACCACGATGCCCTGAATCAATCGTGAGCCAACTGGCTCACGAACCTTGTTTGTGTCCATTGGAAAGAGGTGCCGAGCCATGATCGTTACAGCCCTGGTGATTGCAGCCAGTCTCGTCTGCTACGTCGCGAACGAAATCGCGCATTAGGCTGGCCTCCTGGTGGAGTGATCCCAGGCTCAGTCGCAGCCGCTCGAGGCTGTTGTACCGCCGACGTTCACGTAGGAACAGCCTCCGCTCGAGTTGCCGACCGCGGTGCGGCTGGACCAGAAGTTGTCCCCGCCGCCTCCACTTCCTGCCGCGTTGCTCTGCGCCTGGATCATGGCGATGAGGTTGCCAAGCGGCACCGGGTTGCCCTCCAGGCCAAAGTATCCAGTTCGCCCATCGAGCCACCAGCGGCCCTGATAAACGGCACCGAACGTGCCCTGGATCGCGATGGCTTCAACCATGTTGATCTGGCGCCCATTGATGAAGACACCGGTATCGCCGCCGGAGGCGTCTGCCGGCAGGGGACCGAAATCGTGACCGGTCAAGATGAAGCCCGCTGGCTCTCTTCCGATGACACCCCACGCTCCACTCAGGGTGTCGTACCAGAACCGGCCAGCAGGTGGCGAATACCCGTATGTTGCTGCGAGCGCGGCCACCTGGTCGCGGTTCAGCTCTAGACCGTTGATGAAGATGCCGGTCTTCGCATCAGGCAGCTCAGGCGCGGACTGAGGCTCGCCGACCTGCGTCGTCGTTGACGTCAGTCCGCCGTTTGTATTGCTCGATTGATCGATTGGCGCGGACTGCGCGGACCCACCGGAGCATGCTGAAAGCCAGCAAGCCCCGATGAACGCCCCAGTCCAAGCAGACACGCGTTTCATGACCTACCCCCGGTCTGCTCGCCGCTCTCGACGACCTCAGCGCGACGAGACTAGCGCAGCGCTGCCGTTACCACCAGCCGAATGGCGACTTGCTGCTCGTCACCCGCCCTTCGTCAGTAAAGAATACTGATCCCCCGCCGGTGCCCGGATAGTAGAAGTACCAGACGTCCCTGCCGTCGAGCTTGAATTTCTTCGTTGGTTCGCCCAGCAGTTCTGCGACCTTCGAATTCGCCATTGCCGGCTTGATGTTGGACCAGTTCTGCTTGAGGGCCGCTTCAGGACTGATAGTGCCCGCTTCGATCATGGCGGGCGTCGGCGCCGCGACGAGCGCCGGCGGACGCTCCGGCGCAGCCGCAGGGGTCGCGCCTTCCAGTTGCGCTAGCTGCGCCTGCACTTCACGCAGCTGCTGCTCGAGCGCGGCCACCTGCCGGCGCAGCGCCGCGACGTCGGGCTCCTCGGCGAACGCGGACGCGGAGCCCAGGAGTGCGCAGCCGCACAGCATGAATGCTGCCCACCGGCGAAGTGAAGCCATGACGGCGACTACCTGGACGCCGCGTAGGTAGCCGCAGCCTTGAGCTCCGCTTCGGTCATGTCGTGTACTACGGCCTGCATGATCGGGGCGTTGGTGCGGGTGCCCGACCGGAAGCCTTCGAGCTGGGCGATCAGGTACTCCACGTGCTGCCCGCCGAGCCGCGGGAATGCCGCCGCGCCTTCGGCTTTCGGTCCATGACATGTTGCGCAGGCCTGCACATTCTTCGCCGGGATCCCCAGCGCGTATATCTTCTGCCCTTCGGCGATCAGCGCGGAATCACCCGGCTCCCCGGCCAATGGCTTCTGTGACGCGTAGTAGTCCGACAGGGCCTTGATCGTATCGTCGCTCAACTGCGAGGCCATTCCCCACATGTAGGCCTGTGCGAGCGGATCGCCGCGCAAGTGGCCCCGGAATGCGTCGAGCTGCAGGGTGATGTAGGCCGACTGCTGCCCGGCAAGGTGAGGAAATACCGGCGATACGCTGCGGCCCGCCGGACCGTGGCAAGCGGCGCACACGCCCGTGGCAAGTGCGGGCGCGGCCTCGTTACTCTGCGCGAGCCCCGTGCCGGATCCGGCTGCCAACAGGGTGCCAACTACAAACACAATGATCGTATTCATCGTAGTGCGCCTAAAAGTTGAGCCAGCCAAGGAGGTAAAGGGTGTTGTTGTCAGAGGCGCTCCGGTTCAGCCCATCGTAGTTCTTGTTGCCGCCGTTGAATTTGTCGTACAGCGTGTACTGCAGCGCGATCTTGGTGTTCTGGTAAGGCACCCAGTCGAGTTCGGCGATCGCGCCCCTGCTGTCGGGCTTGTTGTTGGCGAAGCCGGTGACCGGATCGACCTGCTGGTACAGCTCGGCATCCGCGCTGCCGGTAGTCGAGAAGTAACCCAGCGCGGCACCGTATTTCCGCTGGTAGAAGTAATTTCCACCGATCCTGGTTGTCTTCAGCGTATCGGAGGGATTAACCGCGCCGCCTGCGTCCCAGTTCTGCTTCTCGTCGATGTAGGTTGCCATGATCGAGTACAGGTGATCGTCGCCAATGAACTGGTATTGCGTATCCAGTGCCCAATCGCTGAATTTGTTGGCCGGGCCAGTGAGCGCGGCATCGCCACCCGGGTACAGTTTGGCGGTCACACCGTAGGCGCCGAACATCCAGGACTTGCGGCCCCATTGGCGCTCGTAGGCGATCCGCCAATACGGCGCGACGCCCTTCACCACATTCTCGCTGGTACTGTCGATCTGTGCCGCGGCGGGCGCCGACCTGTAGACGCCCAACTCCGCGTAAATCGAGTCGTTCCAGTAACCGTAGACACTCAATCCCGCCACGCCCGCGTCGGCCAGGCCCCCGTCGATCATGGTGACGGCGCCAGGCGTCGGCGCTGTGGCGCTGCGCTGGTCGAACGGTACCTGCCATGCAGTGGTGCTGTTCCACACGTCCTGCACCGTGGGGTTGTTGTTGAAGGTCAGGCCCCACAGGAACTTGGTGCTCGCCATCCTGGCGTAGCGGATTTCAGTGTTGTCCCAGCCGAAGGCGCCCTCGGTGCCGTCGTAGGTCATCTGGACGAACGCACCCAGGTTTGGCGCGATCCTGCCCGCGTAGAACAGGCTCGCCTGCTGCGGAAATTGCGCTTGCCCGTTCTGGGCGTTCGCGCCTGGCACCGAGGAGTCTGGCACGGCCTTCCTGGTATTGGTCACTGATCCCTGAAACATGAACGACAGCGGCGGCAGCTGGTTCAGCAGAAGCGTCTGCTCCTTGTCCGTGGTCACGCCGCTCACTTGCGGCAGGTTGTCGATGGTGTACGCGTTCAGCTTGAAGCGCCGGCCGAATGGCGTCAGCTCGGGGAACACCGTGTGGCAGGCTTCGCAGGCCATGCCTGTCTGCCGCGCGAAACTCGGAACCGCGTGCGCGGCGAAAGGCGCGGTGAGAAGCAACTGTGCCAAAGCAACGGCGACGATTCGTGCAGGCTTGTAAGGCGATTTACTCATGGCAAATCCCCCGTATATCAGTCAGGCATTGTCTCGCGCGTGGAATCTCTTGCAGGGGCGGCCACATGGCCGCCCCTGATTTCTGCAATCAATCACGGGTCGATTGCCTGCGCAATACGCACTAATACGGAGGTGAGATGACGCCGGCAGGCCAAAAAAAGCCGGGCGCAAGGCCCGGCTTTCTCTGTGCTGTAGCAGACGACTCGCAAAGTTACTTGAGCTGAAGCACCTGCATCGTCGACGAGCCAAGCACGGTCCTGATCTTCGCGCGCTCGTACTGTGCCTGGCTGGCACCGGACACGGAGCCTTCGATCGCCTTGGCAATCTCGTCCCCCTTCGCCAGCGCCCCGTCCAGGGCCGCCCAGTTTTTGTAAGTGATCCTCAAGAGCAGGTCCGGATCGGTGGGCTCCCGCGGCTCGACCGAGACGACTTCGTAGCCGATGATGTAGCCGGCCTTCTTGGCGGCTTCCTGCTCCTGCTTCCAGGTCGTGTCGAGCCACTTCATGTACTCGTCGAACTTGCCGTCCACCGTCCGGATCCTTGACACATTGACGATCGGACCTTCGGTATAGGCATGATCATCCGCAAGGGCCGTAAAGCTCGTGCAAGCGAGTGTCGCAAATGCCGCACAGGCGGCTAACCGATACTTACCCAACATGTGGAACCTCCAATTGTGAAAGATTGAGGCGTCAGGAATGGCTGGCGCCCGGTGATTGTTGCGGCAGGCCCCAACTCGCAGGCCGGCCTCTTCTTCGAGGAGGGCCACAGTGCGCTTAAACAAACAGGTAGTCGAGAAATACCCCGCGTTCTTTGGGTCGATGAGATCGCGATTGACGACGCATGAAACAGGAACCCCGGCTCGAGGCCGGGGTTCCTGAAGGTGTTACCGGGCAAACCTCGAAATCACTTTACCGGCGCCATCAGGTGCTGCAGCGGCGTACCCGCCCACATCACATACGGTGCCGAAGTGTCCGGGTCTGCGTTTTTCGGATACTGGTCATAGAACGCGGCGTCTGCTCCGACGATCATGACGTGTGGCCCGGTCTTGACCCAGTGGTTCGCCGCAGTCGGCTTCGAGGCATACGGGTCGGTGTTGCTGGCGTCCGTGCCTCCCGCAAGCATGTACATCAGGCCGACCTTGCCGGCAGGCGGCTTGCCGTGGTGCATGTACGCATCCATCCAGGTGTCGGAGCTCTTGTCCCAGCACATCGGGTCGGGACCGGGAGTCTCCGGATTGTCCGGCATGCAAGTAAACGAATTCGTGCCCTTGCGCAGCGTGCGCATCGTGCCGTCTGCCTTCATCGCCACGACTGACGCAGCCTTGCCAACGGCTGCCGGCGCCGCGGACGCGGCACTCTGAATCAATTGCTGGTCGGTGGGCGCGGCGGCGGTCGCGGTTGCCTGCTCGCCCGCCTGGGCAATGAGCGTTGCGCCGAATAGCGTGGCGCCCGCCAGGAAACCAATCGCAACATGCTTGCTGTTCATCGACGCAACCTCCATTCGGTGAATGCCCGGTTCGCTATGACCGGACGCGGTTCAATGAGTTCCTTCCGGGCCCAGACCACTGGCCCGCCGACGCTCAGTGGATCGCGGCAAACGGGATATTCTCGATCGCATATTCCCGGAAATCCTTGAAATCGTAGTGCCACCATTCCTCCGGGAGCACGAAGAAGTAGCCATCCTGCTCCATGGCTTTCCGCAGCAAATCCCGCCTTGCACGTTGGTCGGCCGTCCCGCCCGTATAGGTGACAAATGAGCGCTCCGTCATTTCGTCATAGGCGCCCGGCATCTCCACGATTTGCCCGGTCTTCAGGTCGAATAGCCCGACATCGACCGCGCAACCGCGATTGTGCATGGAGCCGGTCGACGGGTCGGCGACGAATATGCGCTTGTCTGGCGGCGTGATGTCCCAGAACAGCTTCGTGACCGACCACGGGCGATAGGCGTCGTAGATGACAAGGCCGTAGCCCTGGTCCTTCAACCACCGGTGCGCCGCAAGAAGCGCCTCGGCCGCCGGACGCTGAAGGAAAGCACGTGCCTCGGGATAGACCGCTTTGCCAACGAAGTTGTGAGTCGTGGCATACGTGATCTCGAGCTTGATGGATGGATCCAGCTTCACGAGTTCTACCAGGTCGTTGGCCCTGCATGGGTCGCAGCCATTGGGCGGACCTGGGGGCGCGTCAGCTCCGACCGCCGCCACAGCGCCCATCAGGAGGCCGGTGGCAAAGACCAGGAAGAGCCTCGTGAACCACCTTTCCTGACTCACGATCACCCTCCCCCTAATCGGACTGAGAACACTGCTTCGAGTATACGCGGCGGAAGCTTGGGCGCATTGCGGCGAGGGCGGCCCCATGGCCGCCCTCGCACCAGTCAGCACTCAGTCGACGCTAGTTGGCGTGAATCTTGTACATCGTTGAATTGGCGACTTCAAAGCGCCTGACAAGCGGAGTGCCCTCGAATGTGTCACTGAGGGTCTTGATCAATTCCGGATAGACTTCCTTGTCATACTTGCGCTCATCCGCTTCCGTGTTCCAGAAGCTGATCGCGATCGAATCGCCGCGATCGGCGTCGAAGAAAGACACTTCATCGCGGAAACCCGGCTGCTTCCTCAGCGTCGGGATGACCTTTTCTTCGAATCTGCGAGTCACCAGGTCAAATTTCCCTGGCTTCAGATGACTTGTAACGAGCCTTGCAAACATGGCTGTCCTCCTCATGAATGGCGGGCGTTCGCCCGTCATACTGTCAATTAAACATGGCTCGACTGGCCGCACAATACGCACTAATACGGAGGTGCCATCGGTCCATTTGCTGCTTTGCATCATCCGAGGCAGACTAACCTCGTGATTGGCCGTACACGACGTCGCAGGTCCATCGGAGTCGCAGTAATCTGCGGCACATTCCTGCTGACGGACACGGCTGGCACGGTGGAAGTCGAACCGGGCGCAATCGAGGGGCGGACGGAAGCGGCGATTGCCGATTTTCGCAGCGCAATGAAGCTCGATCCCAGTCTGGTGCACGGGGCTGAGCTCTTCACGACATGTGCCGCCTGCCATGGAGCTAACGGGCTCGGCGCCGAGGATGGAAGCGTTCCGGCGATCGCGGGTCAGCATGTTTCCGTACTGGTCAAGCAGCTCGTTGACTTCCGCCATGACCGGCGCTGGGACGAGCGGATGCGGAACTTCGCTTCCCAACACAATCTTGACGGCCCGCAGGACCTGCTCGATGTCGCCGCCTATGCCGAGAGTCTTCCGCGCTGGCCACCGCTCGGAGGCGACATGGGGAACGCTTCGGCGTCGAACCAAGGAAGTGCCGTTTACCACCGTGACTGCGCGGACTGCCACGGCCCGCTCGGGCTTGGCGAGTTGCGTCGCATGCGACCGCGCCTCGCCGGTCAGCGCTATCAGTACCTCCTGCGTCAGCTCGAGGAAACGGCTGACCGCATGCGGCCAGGGATGGATGTCGAGCACGTGAAGCTGATCGGTGCGCTTTCGCCCAAGGAGCGCGAAGCGGTCGCCGATTATCTGTCGCGCCTCAGCCCCGATCTCGCCTCGACGAAAGATCGAGAACCAAAGCCTCAATGACGAAGAAGGCCGCCCGCAGGCGGCCTTAATGTGACGTGTCGGCATTGGGGCATTTCACGCATGCGTATTCCTGATGAGTGCAGAAAACGGGATCATGCGCTGCGCCGTAGCATCCCAGAGCCGCAGCCGTGCTGAGCGCAGACTGGTCCAGAGCGTCAAGCGCGGAGCCCCTTGAAGACGGGAGTGCGATTCGAAGCACTCGCGAAGCCGGTAGTTCGGAATCCTGGTCGCCAGGTGATGCAGGTGGTGATAGCCGATATTGCCGCTGAACCAGTGCAGGATCGCTGGCAGATCGTAATAGGAACTGCCCTCGATCGCCGAACGCTCGATACTCCAGTCGTCACTCCTGGTCCAGTAAGCTTTCTCGAACTGATGTTGAACGTAGAAAAGCCAGACGCCTGTCGCTCCCGCCAGGAGAAATACCGGCAGATGCACTAGCAGCACCGTCTGCCAGCCGAGAGTCAGCGATACAAGAATGAACACAAGCGCAAGTACGCCATTGTTGATCCAGACGCTGGCCCATTCTTTCTTGAAGGAGCGCGGCAGGTCGAGCGGTAGACGCTGCTTGAAGAAGAACTGGACGATCGGCCCGAGGCCCAGAAGCACGGGCATGCTGCGGTAGAAGCGATAGCCCATGCGCCGCCACCAGCTTGCAGCGACATACTCGCTCACACTCAAGGTGACGATGTCCCCGACCCCACGACGGTCCAGATTGCCGGACGTCGCGTGGTGGATCGCATGGGTGCGTCGCCAATAGGCATATGGCATCAGCGTCACAACGCCGAGCACACGGCCAACTGCGTCGTTCAGACGCTTGCTGCCGAAGAACGAGCCGTGGCCACAGTCGTGCTGAAAGATGAATAGCCGAACGTAAAGGCCTGCGACCGGAAGCGCCAGTAGCAGCACAACACCGTAATTCCACGCCATCCGTAGGCTGAGAACCATGGCACCCCAACCCGCGATGAACAGCAGGCCCGTGGTCAGCAGCTGGAACCAGGCGCGACGATCGTCGGCGCGGGCAAACGGCGTGAGCAAAAGACGCAACGGCGGCTCGGCGACTGCACCGTGAGTAATGGAGAATTGAGATTGGTCAGACGTGCTCAAGATTGACTTGTTGATCCACGCGGCGCCGGGTGATCGTACACGAATCACCCCGAAGACGCCCGCGCGTAGCGGAAAACTGCCCCATGTTGTCCGTGACGGTCTGTGCGGTGGAATTGGCTCAAGGGAGGCGCCGGGGAAGTTGGAACGATTGTGCACGCCAGGCGAGCGTGCGACGATTCCGCAAGCATGAATGCGAAAGCTGAGCGATGAAAGGACGTGTAGCACTGGTTACGGGTGGCGGCCGCGGGATCGGGCGCGAGGCGGCGCTGCTGTTGTCGGCGGCGGGGGCGCGCGTGATGATCGTATCGCGCAGCGCGGCGGAACTGGCGGCCGTTGGCCTCGAATACGTTGTGGCCGACCTCGGCACCGCCGAGGGTTGCGCCCAGGCTGTTGCCGAGACCGAACGGCGACTGGGTCCAATCGATGTGTTGGTCGTGAACCACGGCATCGGCTCAGCCCACGAGCGGCTGGTCTGGGAGCAGGATCCCAAGGTCTGGCGCGAGACGATGCGCATCAACCTCGACGGCCCGTTTGAGCTCGCGCGGCTGACGGTCGGCGGCATGTGCAAGCGCGGCCATGGCCGGCTCGTATTCACCAGTTCGACCGCTGGAGAGAAAGCGGAACGCTCCGGCAGCGCGTACACCGCCTCCAAGCATGGGGTGATCGGACTTGCACGTGCAGTCGCCCAGGATGCCGGGCCGTTCGGAGTCACCTCAAACGCAGTGCTTCCCGGCTGGGTGCGAACGGCAATGGCCGAACGATCGGCGAAGGCAGAAGCCGAACGGCGTGGCGTCAGTGCCGAGCAGGTGTGGCGCGAGCGCGCCGCCATCTATCCGCAGAACCGTGTCCTGGAACCGCGCGAGGTCGCGCAGGTGATCGCGTTCCTGTGCAGCGACGCTGCCGGCGGCGTCAACGGCGAGGCGATCACCGTGGCTCTCGGCGGCGTGTGGTAGGTTGAAACCGGCATAATCCTCGCCAGCGATAAGTCTGACGCTCTACCGTTCCAGAATGTATTCCGTCGCTACCCGGAAAGGAATCACAATGAAGGCTCATAGAATTGCCTGTCTGGCCGGCGCTGCAATGCTGATGTCCGCAACCGCGATTGCCGACGAAGTCTCCATCGTGAGCGATGTCCTTGGGCCTGAGGGTCCTCTCTTCATTGATGGCAACCTTTATTACGTCGCGTGGATCGGAAACACGCTGTCGAAGTGGGATGGCCGGACGGTAACTGTTTTGAATGATGCTCCGGGCTGCGGTCACAACGGATTGGCGCTTACCAAGCAGCACACATTCATGATCGCGTGCACCAATGACCCCGGTGCAATCATTGAAGTCGACATGGCAGGGAAGGAGCTTCGGCGGTGGATTGCCGATAGCAATGGCCGGAAGTTCGACGGCGGGATCAATGATGTCGTAGTGACCGCCAATGGCGGTGTCTACGCTACGGTTTTTGGCCCCTTCGTCGACCCGCCAACCTCTGTCATGGGAAAGATCCTTTATCTGGCACCTGGCAGCCAGAAATGGATCGAGGTAGCAAACGACCTGAATTACGCGAACGGTATTGGCGTTTCTGCGGACCAGAAGTCGCTCTATGTCAGCGAGACAGTCGGAAACTGCATACTGAAGTTCTCCATCGGTTTCGATGGCTCGTTAAGCAACAGATCCAATTTCGCCCTGCTGAATCTCCTGACGAAGAACAAGGTCGATTCCTGGTGGATTGGGCCCGATAGCATGAAGGTCGACGGCAAAGGCAATGTCTACGTTGCCCAATGGTCTGGCGGCAAGATCTTGAAGCTATCCCCTGACGGCAAGCTGCTGCATGTATTCGAGATCGCCGCAGGCAATGGCACGACGAATGTCGCACTCGGCGACGGCGAGAAGGACCTGTACGTCACCGTGGCGAAGGATCCGAACGACCCGCAGGCGAGAGGCAGTGTCGTGAGGATCTCAAACGCTGAATGATTTGCATGAAGCCAATTTCCGACTGGCAGCAAGGCACCATGAACCAGTTACTTCGCGCCGCTCACCTTCGCATGGCAGCCGCACTGATAGTTGTCCTCATCGCTCAGTCCGCGTTTGCGGCTGGAGAGCAGCCTGCGGGCGGTCTCTCACCGGAGGCCATCCAGAAGATCGATGACGCCGCAGCCGAGGTCCTGAGGAAGTCCGCCGTGCCAGGCACGTCCATTGCGGTGGTGCGTGATGGCCGCATCGTGTACCTGCACGCGTACGGCAGCGCGCAACTCGAACCAAGCATGCCGGCGGTCCCCGCCCTGCGCTACGCCATCGGTTCGATCTCGAAGCAATTCACGGCCTCTGCCCTCCTCATGCTGCAGCAGGACGGCAAGCTTTCGCTCGACGACAAAGTGGCGAAATACCTGCCGGAACTCACGCGCGCCGGTGAGATCACGATTCGGCAGCTCCTGTCGCACACCTCCGGCTACCAGGACTATTGGCCGCAGGACTATATGTTTCCCTTGATGGTTCAGCCGATCGCACCGGAGGGGATCATGGAGCGCTGGGCGCGCCAGCCCCTCGACTACGAGCCCGGCACGAAATGGCAATACAGCAACACGGGCTACGTCATCGCCGGGCGCATCGTCGAGAAGGCGAGCGGCAAGCCGCTCTTCCAGTTCCTGCGCGAGCGCATCTTCGAGCCACTGGACATGACCACGGCGCAGGATTTCGACCGGGAGCCACTCGCGCCCGGCAACGCGTCGGGCTACGTGGCCTACGCGCTTGGCCCTCCGCGGCCAGCCGAGGCGAGCGGCGCAGGTTGGCTGTTCGGCGCCGGGGAACTCGCCATGACGGCCGAAGACCTTGCCAAGTGGGACATCTCGATCATCAACCGCAGCTTGCTGAGCGAAGCGTCCTATCGCGCGCTCGAGACCGAGACACTGCTGAAGAACGGGGCTGGCACGGAATACGGGCTGGGCGTGGACGTCGAAATCGACAAGCAGCGGCGCAAGATCGCGCATGGCGGCGAGGTGAATGGCTTTACGGCCCTGAACTCGGTTTATCCCGATGACCGCACGGCAATCGTCGTGCTGGTGAACCAGGATGCCTCGCGCGCCATCGACCAGCTGACCGAGAAACTCGCCGACATCGTGTTCGAACAGGCGCAGTCAACCGACGCGGTCAAGACCGCGCAGGCTCGCGCGATCTTCGATGGATTGCAGCAGGGCCGCCTCGACCGCAGCCTGCTGACATCCAACGCCAACTTCTACTTCTCGGAGCAGGCGATCGCGGATTTCAAGGCGAGCCTTGGCCCTCTCGGCGCACCCACCGAGTTCAAGCTGACGCGGGTCTGGTTGCGAGGCGGCATGACCGGCCGCTCGTATGACGCGAAATTCGCCGACCGGACCTTGCGCGTGTGGACCTACGAAATGCCCGACAGCAAGCTCGAGCAGTTCCAGGTGGCGGTAAAGGAATAGCCGATTGATCCCAGGCGCGGGCTGGATCGGCGCTGCTATTGCCGATAGCTCGGTTCCTCCTCGTCCAGAATCTCCTTCAATGCGTCAAAGTGCAGCCTGGCCAATTCGCTGGGGTAAGAGAACCATTCCGAGCAGGTCTTCGCCGCGATGGCCTCCGGTATCAACGCCGGCGGACGCCCGGTGGACAGCGCCAGAATCTGCACCCTGGCGGCGCGCTCCAGGTAATACAGATCGTCAAACGCCTCGGCTACCGAAGCGCCTATCACCAGCACACCATGATTGCCCATCATCAGCACGCGCTTGTCCTCGCCGAGCAGACCGGCCAGGCGCGCGCCTTCCGATGCGTTGAGCAGCATGCCGTCGAAGTTGCGGTCGTAAGCAACGCGTTGATAGTAACGGCAGGCGTTCTGATCCAGCATCAGGAATTCGAAACCCTTGATGCAACATAGCGCCGTCGCATGGGGCATATGTGTGTGCAGGATGCAGCGCGCATGTGGCAGATGCAGGTGCAGCTGCCCGTGCAAATGCCAGGCGGTGGGGTCCGGTGCGTCAGGGCCTTCGACCGAAGATTCATCGCGCGCGTCCAGCAACAGCAATTCGCTGGCACGGATGCGCGAGAAATGTCGCCCGTTCGGATTCAGCAGGAATTTGCACCGGTCCTCGGAGACGACAACACTGAAATGGTTGACGATCGCCTCATGCCAATTCAGACGCGCCGCCCAGCGAAACGCCGCGGCCAGATCCGTGCGGGCCTGGGCTTCTGTTGAAGGCACGATGACCATGGCACTGACTCCAGCACAGTAAGAACGGACTCTAGATTCGGAGCGGAGGCGTTGCAATACGAATCAATCGAGTGGATTACAATCGGGCTCGCCGACACCGCACCGGCGATTCCATCGGCCCGGAGCCATTGGAGGCCGGAGAAACCGCTACACGCGGTGTGCAGTGCCTACGAGCAGGATCAGACACGTGACAATACAACTTTGGCTCCGGCAATTCGCCGCAGACGGCGTTGCACTGGCGCGCGGCCTCGTCGGTGCGCCGCTTCTTCGCACGATCAATGATGTGATGCGCGCGCGAGCAACGCGCGTGATGGACGCACTCGGCAACAAGCCGATCGGTATCGGCAGCAGGAATGGCTACTACGAACTTGTCCAGCGGTCGCCCGGCAGATTTGACGTCCCCATGAGCGAACAGAACCTGATGCCGATCTGGGGCGCGCAAGGCTCGATTGCGCCGGAGGTGCCCTGGGTGGGGCTGGTCCGGGCGGCGCTGGGCCCTGATGCGCGGCCGTCGTTCTGCGGCGTCGTATTCTCGCGTCCGGGTTCGCCCGCGCAGCATTGGCACATCGACTCTCCTCACGAATCGGCGGAGGCCCGGCCGGCGCATGCGGTGAATGTGCTCCTGGCGCTGGCGGATATCCCGCTCGCCGCGGGCCCGACCGAGGTGGCGCGTGGCACGCACCTGAAGACCAATCATCTGGCGAGACCGTGGCTGGACCGGGACAGCCTTCTATATCAGTCGGAGACCGAGGTTACGCCGGCGGCCCTGGACCGCGCCGAGCAGCATGAGGGCGCAGGGGCTGTGCAGCCCGCCGTGCAGGCGATGTCGGCGGGGGATTGCCTGATCTTCGACGATCGGATCCTGCACCGGGGCCTCGCCAACACCAGCGAGCAGGAGCGTTGGGTAGCGTATTTCAGCTACATGCGTCCCCGCCCTGGCCTGGACGGAGTTGCAGACACGCACTTCGAGGCCTCGAAGTCATTGTTCGACTGATCCGATCTTCCTGCGATTCACCCGGAAGCTATCATGCATGGCAGGTCGCCAATGGCGCAGCTCCATGGCGCGGCGTGGATGCAGCAACAGAAACCCCGGCGCGGGGCCGGGGTTGCGTATGAATTTGGTAGCGGGGGCAGGATTTGAACCTGCGACCTTCGGGTTATGAGCCCGACGAGCTGCCAGACTGCTCCACCCCGCAACAGGGGCGCGCATTATAGACGCGGGTCTCGCGGTTTACAAACCGCGCCGCGTCCTGGCAGCCCTCAAAAATGCTTCAGGTGGTCCCGCAGGTGGCTGCGTTTGAGCAGACACGCAAAGACCTTTCCACTTCCTGTCTGGCCGCCTCGTTTTCCGCCGCCTTCTGCTTGAGCTGCTCTTCCGTGAAGCATTGCTCTTTGGCAAAGCGCGAGCCGCTGACCGTGTCGCTGCGGCAATAGACCGTCTTCTCGCCCCGCGTCTTGGTCCTGAAGCCAGGCGGAATCTTGAATGGCTTGTCTTCCTTGACCTCGGTCACGGCTTCCGGATCCGGCTTCACCGGCGGCGCATCAGCAGCGGGAGTTTCATTGCTCGTGGACTTGTACGCGTCCTGAGCCAGGGCAGGAGCAGCCGCGAAGGCGATCAGAAGCATCAGCATCCAGCTACGCATTCAATCTCTCCATGCGAGTTTCAGTTCCGAACCTAAACGTTAGCACAAGTGAATTCAACGAGCTAAGTCGGCCGCGGGGGCCTATTGGATGACGCAGATTGCCGGATTCGAGCAGATGCTGCGGTGCTGTTCGATTTCCCGTCTCTGCCGATCGTTCTCCACCAACAGAGCCTCGAGCTGCTCCTGCGAGTAGCAGGATGTCACCGGAAAACGCGACCCGATCTCGACGGCCTTGCGGCAGTAATAAGTCTCGTCACCCCGCTTCCTGGTCTTGTAGCCAGGTGGCGGCTTGAATTCCTTAGCCTCGGCAACGGGCTTCTCGCTGTCCCCTGCTTGAGCGGGAACCGCGGCAATGGCAAGCAAGATCGCAAGAATCAGTACGCGCATCGGGGCCTCAGCTGCTGCCGCACAGTGTTCCATCCGAGCAGATGCGGCGGCGGCGCTCGAAGTCTTCCTTGGCCGCCTCGATCCGCTGCAGTTCCACTTCGAGCTGCTCCTTCGAGAAGCACTTCTCGACCTTGAATCGCGATCCGATATCGGTGGTCTTCTGGCAATAGACCGTGTGAGCGCCACGGCGCCGGGTCTTGTAGCCCGGAGGCGGCACGTACTCCGTCGCCGCCTGCTCCGCCGATTGCGCCTTGTCGGCCTTCTCGGCCATCGCCGTCTTTTCGTTGTCCTCCGCCATCGCCGGCAGGGCCACAAAGGCGATCAGGACCGCGAAAATCAGGCTGCGCATCGGCCCACTCCGAGTATCGTCCAGGCGGCTGCCGCTAAGGTATCACGTGCCCGCATAGGGAAATCAAGAGGCCCGGGAACAGGCCCAGCGCGAGCACCGCCAGCCCATTCAGGCTCAATACCAGCCGGAATGCCCCACCCGCGACCAGCGCTTCGCGCCCGGCCAGTTCGTCGAAGTACATCAATTTGACGATGCGCAGGTAGTAGTAGGCGCCGATGACCGAAAGCACCACGGCGACTGCGGCAAGCCAGGTCAGTCCGACGTCCAGCACTGCCGAGACGACCTGCACCTTGGCCCAGAAACCGACTGTCGGCGGCACGCCCGCCATGCCGAACATCAGCAGCAACATCACGAATGCAAACCATGGGCTCTTCTGGTTGAGACCCTTGTAGTCATCGAGCAGTTCCGCCTCGAATCCCTTGCGCGACATCAGCAGGACGACGCCGAAGGCGCCGGTCGCCAGGATCACGTAGGTCAGCGTGTAGAACATCGCGGCCTGGTAGCCGACGGCATTGCCGGCGAGGACGCCGAGCAGGATGAAGCCGACATGCGAAATCGTTGAATACGCGAGCATGCGCTTGATGTTCGACTGGGCGATCGCGACGACATTGCCGATGGTCATCGAGAGCACGGCGAGCACGATCAGCATGTCCTGCCATGCGTCCACGGCGCCGCCCAGTCCCTCGGCGAGAATGCGCATCGCGAGCGCGAACGACGCGATCTTGGGCGCCGAGCCGATGAACAGCGTGACCGCCGTCGGCGACCCGTGATAAACGTCCGGCAACCACATGTGGAATGGCACGGCGCCGAACTTGAATGCGACGCCCACCACGATGAATGCGAGCCCCAGCAGGAGTCCGATGCTGGACACATCCGCCCCGCGGACCGCCGTGGCAAGTTCATCCAGCCGGATGGTGCCGGTGACGCCGTAGAGGATCGAAATACCGTAGAGCAGCGCGCCGGAGGAGATCGCGCCGAGCACGAAGTACTTCATCGCGGCCTCGGCGGCGACGCCATTGTCGCGGTCGAATGCGACCATCGCGTACAGCGACAGCGACATGATCTCGATGCCCATGTAGAGCGTCAGCAGGCTGCCGGCCGAGATGATGACCTGGATGCCGAGGACCGCGAACAGCGCCAGCACGAAGTATTCGCCGCGCATCAGGTCGCGCCGGGCCATGTAATCGCGCGAATACAGGAGCGCTACGGCCGCGGCGCCATAGGTGAAGAGCTTCAGCACGGTGCCCATCGGATCGGCGACGAAATGGCCGTACAGCGCAACGGTCCGCTCGGGCACCGCGATCACCGAAGTCACCCAGGCAGCGCCGGCGAGTGCCGCAATTGACAGCACGAAGGTCCAGTTGCGCCGGCTCGCGGGCAGGAAGGCGTCCACGAGCAGGATCACGCAGGCGGCTGCCGCAACGAAGACCTCCGCCAGTGCCGGCGTCAGGTCCGCGAATGTCAAAACGTTCATAGCTTGCTGACCATCATCTGCTGCACGAGCCATTCCAGCGTCGGGCGCATGACGTCCAGGAGCGGCGCCGGCCAGACGCCGACCAGCAGCACGGCTCCCGCAAGCACGCCCAGCACCAGGAACTCGCGCGCATTGAGGTCCTTCAGCGAGGCAACGCCGTCATTCCCGACGTCGCCCCAGATCACCCGCTTCACCAGCCACAGCGTGTAGCCGGCGCCCAGAATCAGTGTCAGCGCGGCCACGAACGCATACCAGAAATTGGCCTTGAAGCTCGCGATGATCACCAGGAACTCGCCGACGAATCCCGAGGTGCCCGGCAGGCCGGAATTCGCCATCGCGAACAGCACGGCGAAGAAAGCGAAGACCGGCATCGTGTTGACGACGCCGCCGTAGGCGCTGATCTCGCGCGTATGGAGCCGGTCGTACAGCACGCCGACGCAGAGGAAGAGCGCTCCCGAGACCAGGCCGTGCGAAATCATCTGCACCATCGCACCGTCGAGGCCCATCTCGGCGCCCGAGACGGAGCCGGTGTTCACCACGATGTCATAGGCGATGAATGACCCGAGCGTCACGAAGCCCATGTGCGCGATCGACGAATAGGCGATCAGTTTCTTCATGTCGCGCTGCACGAGCGCAACGCAGCCGATATAGACGACCGCGATCAGCGACAGCGTGATGACCAGCCAGTCGAGTTCGCGGCTTGCGTCCGGCGTGATCGGCAGGCTGAAGCGCAGGAAACCGTATCCGCCCATCTTCAGCATGATCGCGGCCAGCACGACGGAGCCGCCCGTCGGCGCCTCGACGTGGGCATCCGGCAGCCAGGTGTGCACCGGCCACATCGGGATCTTGACCGCGAAAGCGGCGAAGAAGGCCAGGAAGATCAGCAGCTGCTCGGTCATGCCGAGCGGCATGCGCTGCATCGCGGCAATTTCGTAGCTGCCGCCCTTCAGGTACAGGTAGATCAACGCCACCAGCATCAGCACCGAGCCCAGGAACGTGTACAGGAAGAACTTGATGGTCGCGTAGACGCGCCGCGCGCCGCCCCAGATCCCGATGATCAGGAACATCGGAATCAGCATCGCCTCCCAGAAAACGTAGAAGAGCAGCGCATCGGCCGCCGAAAACACACCGATCATCAGGCCTTCCATCACCAGGAAGGCGGCGAAATACTGGCCGGGCCGCTTCTCGATCGTGGTCCAGGCGGCGATGACGACGAGCGGTGTCGTGAACGCGGTCAGGACGATCAACGGCAGCGAAATGCCGTCGATGCCGAGCCGATACCAGGCGTTCAGGGCCCCGATCCACGACTGGTTTTCCACGAACTGCAGGGCATGTGTCGTACGGTCGAAGTCCATCCACACGGGCACGCACAGCGCCAGTGTCGCGAGCGAGGCCAGGAGCGCGATCCAGCGGCCGATGCCGATGCGGCGATCGCCGAGCAGCAGCACGACCGCGCCCGCCGCGATCGGCAGCCACGTCAGCCAGCTCAGCGGGTGGTCCATCGGTTGCACGCCTATCATCGCAGCAGCATCCAGCCGAGCAGCAGTGCCAGGCCGATGATCATCGCGAAGGCATAGTGATAGAGGTATCCGGTCTGCACATTGCGGACAATTGCCGCGATGGCACCGATCGCGCGCGCCGTGCCATTCACCAGCACGCCGTCAATCGCGCTTTCGTCACCGCGCCGCCACAGGCCGGTACCGAAGCTGCGGACCCCCGCCGCCACGACGTTCTCGTTGAACCAGTCGAAGTAGTACTTGTTGACCAGCAGCCGGTACAGGCGGCTGTAACGCGCTGCGATCAGCGCCGGCAGCTCCGGACGCTTCAGGTACAGGTACCAGGCCGTGACGACGCCGGCGAGCGCGAGGTAAACCTCCGGCGACGTAAACGCATGCGTCAGGAATGCCAGCGGACCGTGGAACTCGTCGTTCGGGACCGCAAACGGCCCGTGCGCGCCCTGCGTGATCGAGCCGGCGAAGAACTTGCCGAACACGACCGGACCCGCGGTGAACCAGCCGATGGCCACCGACGGTATCGCAAGCGCAATGAGCGGCAGCGTCACGACCCAGGGGCTTTCATGCAAATGCTCGCGCGTGTGCTCGTCCATGCGCTCGCGCCCGTGGAAGGTCATGAACACCAGGCGGAAGCTGTACAACGCGGTGACGTACACCCCGACCAGCACGCTCCAGTAGGCGAAATGGGCGCCCTCGATCCTCGAGTGATTGACCGCCTCGATGATGATGTCCTTCGAGAAGAAGCCCGACATGCCGGGGAACCCGATCAGCGCCAGCGAACCGATCAGGCAGGTCCAGTAAGTGATCGGCATGTAGCGACGCAAGCCTCCCATGCGGCGCATGTCCTGCTCGTGATGCATCGCGATGATCACGGAGCCCGCCGCCAGGAACAGCAGTGCCTTGAAGAAGGCATGCGTCATCAGGTGGAAGATGCCCGCGCCATAGGCGCCCGCCCCCAGCGCGACCGTCATGTAGCCGAGCTGCGACAGCGTCGAGTAGGCGATCACGCGCTTGATATCGTTGTTGACGATGGCCAGGAAGCCCATGAACAGCGCCGTCGTCGCGCCGATCACGAGCACGAAATGCAGTGCGTCGTCGGTCAGGTCGAACAGCGGCGACATGCGCGCCACCATGAAGATGCCGGCCGTCACCATGGTTGCGGCGTGGATCAGCGCCGAGATGGGCGTCGGGCCTTCCATCGAATCCGGCAGCCAGACGTGCAGCGGCACCTGCGCGGACTTGCCCATCGCGCCGACGAATAGGCAGACGCAGATCATCGTCACCGCCCTGGTCGGCTCGCCCGGCGTGACGAAGATGTCGCTCGCGAACATGATGGGCGCGCGCTCGAATACCTCCCTGTAGTCGAGGCTGCCGGCGTAATAGACGATTGCCGCGATGCCGATGATGAAGCCGAAATCGCCGATGCGGTTGACGATGAACGCCTTGAGGTTCGCGAATATCGCGCTCGGGCGCTTGTACCAGAATCCGATCAGCAGGTAGGAGACGAGGCCGACCGCTTCCCAGCCGAAAAAGAGCTGCAGGAAGTTGTTCGACATCACCAGCATCAGCATCGAGAACGTGAACAGCGAGATGTAGGCGAAGAACCGCTGGTAGCCGGGATCCTCGCGCATGTAACCGACCGTATAGACGTGCACCGCCAGCGAGACGAACGTGACGACCGTCATCATCAGCGCCGACAGGTTGTCGATCAGGAACCCGATCTCCATCCGGATCCCGTCGCTGACCGCCCAGGTGTAGACCGAAGCATTCAGGACCGGCGCGCCATCCACCATCAGCTTCAGGATCCAGGCGGAAGCCACGAATGAAACGGCGACACCGCCGATGCACAGCCAGTGCGAAACCGCGCGCCCGATATAGCGGCCGCCCAGGCCCGCGAGCACGGCGGCGGCCAGCGGCGCGAGCACGATCAGGAGGCAGAGCTGCTGCATCTCCATCGTCAACCCTTCATCACGTCGAGTTCCTCGACGTTGATGCTCTGACGCTGCCGGAACAGCACGACGAGGATCGCGAGCCCGATCGCCGCCTCCGCCGCGGCGACCGTCAGGATGAAGAACACGAACACCTGGCCGTCCAGCAGGCCGAGAAAGCGCGAGAACGCGACAAAGTTGAAATTGACCGCGAGCAGCATCAGCTCGATGCACATCAGGAGCAGGATCACGTTCTTGCGGTTCAGGAAGATGCCGGCGACCGCGATCGCGAACAGCAGGCCTGCCAGCATCAGGTAATGCGTCAGCGTGATCACGGCTCGCGCTCCGTCGGCATCTGCACGATCCGCATCCGGTCCTTCGCACGGACGGACACCTGCTTCGAAATGTCCTGGACCTTGTGGCCCGGGCGCTGGCGCATCGTCAGCGCGATTGCCGCGATGATCGCTATCAGCAGCACGACCGCGGCGAGCTGGAACGGGTAAACGTACTCGGTGTAGAGCACGGCGCCGATCTGCCCGGTGTTGCTGTAGTGCTCGGGCAGCGCTGCCGTGCCGCCAGTCACGTCGAGGCCGAGGCGGCGCACCCACAGTACGTAATACAGCTCGACGATCACGATCAATGCGACCAGGAACCCGAGCGGCGCGTGCTTCATGAATCCTTCGCGCAGCTTCTCGATGTTGACGTCGAGCATCATCACGACGAACAGGAACAGCACCATGACCGCACCGACATAGACGAGCACCAGCACGATCGCCAGGAACTCCGCCTCGATCAGGAGCCACAGGACGGCCGAATTGAAGAAGCACAGCACCAGGAACAGCACGGCGTGGACCGGATTGCGCGACAGGATCACGCCGAGCGCGGCGCCGACCAGCACGGCCGAGAATGCATAGAAGAGTATGGTCACCAGCATCTCAGCTCACCGGTAGCGCGCGTCCGCGGCCTTGTCGGCCGCGATCATCGCCTCGTAGCGCTCGCCGATCGCGAGCAGCTTGTCCTTGGTCATGATGTTCTCGCCACGGTTCTCCATGTGGTACTCGAGGATGCGCGTCTCGACGATGGCGTCCACCGGGCAGGCTTCCTCGCAGAAACCGCAGTAGATGCACTTGAACAGGTCGATGTCGTAGCGCGTCGTGCGCCGCGTGTTGTCGGGACCGACATCGGACTCGATCGTGATCGCGAGCGCCGGGCAGACTGCCTCGCACAGCTTGCAGGCGATGCAGCGCTCCTGGCCGTTCGGGTAGCGCCGCAGCGCGTGCAGCCCGCGGAATCGCGGCGACTGCGGCGTCTTCTCCTCCGGGTAGTGCAGCGTGACCTTGCGGCGGAAGAAGTTGCGCAGCGTCACCGACAGCCCGACCAGGAGCTCGGACAGGAACAGCGTGCGGAATATCGAGCCGATGCGTTTCATCACGGCCTCAATGCGCCCACGGCCCGACGTGCAGCCAGGCCAGCACGGCCTCGACTCCGATCCAGACCAATGTCACGGGAATCAGCACCTTCCAGCCGAGCCGCATGATCTGGTCGTACCGGTAGCGCGGGAAGGTGGCGCGCACCCACAGGAACACGAACAGGAAGATGCAGGTCTTCAGGAACAGCCAGTAGAAACCGGGCTGTGCGATGAACCAGTCGTCCGGCACATAACCCTGGACTGGCGACAGCCAGCCGCCGAAGAAGAACACCGGGCACAGCAGCGAGACCAGGATCATGTTCGCGTACTCGGGCAACGCGAACAGCGAGGCGAATGCGGCCCCGGAATACTCGACGTGGAAGCCGGCGACGATTTCCGACTCGCCCTCGGCGACGTCGAATGGCGCGCGATTGGTCTCGGCGAGGCCGGACACGAAATAGACGATGAACAGCGGGAACAGCCAGAACCAGTTCCAGCTGAGGAACGCACCCTGCTGGGAGCGCACGATCTCGCCGAGATTCAGGCTGCCCGCCGCCATCAGCACGCCGACCAGCGCGAAGCCCATCGCGATCTCGTAGGCCACCATCTGGGCGGCCGAGCGCATCGCGCCGAGGAATGCATACTTCGAATTGCTGGCCCAGCCGGCGAGGATCACGCCGTAGACGCCGAGCGACGTCAGCGCGAGGACGTACAGCAGGCCCGCATTGATGTCCGCCAGCACGAAGACCGGTGAGAAAGGCACGACGGCCCAGGTCGCGAGCGCGGGCACCAGCACGATCAGCGGCGCCATCAGGAACAGCAGGCGCGACGAGGCGTCCGGAACGATGATTTCCTTGAGCACCAGCTTGAAGACGTCGGCGAACGGCTGGGCGATGCCGCGGAACAGCTTGAGGCCGAAGAAGGTGACCCGGTTCGGCCCGATGCGCAGCTGCATGTAGCCGATCACCTTGCGCTCGGCGAGGGTCAGCATCGCGACGGCGATGATGACCGTCATCATCACGCCGACGATCTCCAGCGTCACGATGATGACCGCCTGCAGGTCCGGCGGTATCGCGCTCCACATGGCGATGAGCTTGTCCATCAGGATCGGCCCGCGGTGGCCGCGGCCTGCCCGGCGCGCGTCCTCTGCAGCGGCATCGCGCGGCGCACGATGGCGTCGGACTGGTAGATCGCAACCTCGCTGGTCGCGCCGCCTGGACCGAGGTTGATCGCGCGCCGGCTGTTGAACCGGCCGTCGTAGGGAACCTCACCGATCTGGCGTCGCAGCTCTTCCAGGATGTCCGTCGAGCTGCCGTAGTCGAATCCGTCGAGATCGAGCAGGTTGCCGAGCACGCGCAGGATCTTCCAGCCGGGACGCGCCTCGCCGACCGGCTGCGCACAGCCGCGCGTTTCCTGCCAGCGCCCCTCGCCATTGACGTAGGTGCCGGAAGTCTCCGCGAACGTTCCCATCGGCAGCAGGACCTGCGCGCTCGCCATCAGCGATGCGCTCGCGAACGGCGTGATCGCGACGAGCTGCGGGCCGTTCAGCAGTTTCGAACTGCCGGTTCCGAAGTCGTGCTCCGGCTCGATCGCCCCGAACATCAGGCAGGCCGCCAGCGGCGATTCGAGCATCTGGCCGACATTCATGCCGGGTTGCGGATCCGGGCGGCCGCCGGGCAGCCGGTGCGGCAACGCGCCGGCGAGCGCAGCGCCTGCGGCATTGCCGCCATCCGGCAGATAGCCAAGCGTTGCGCCCGTCAGGCTCGCGAGGGCCGCCGCGGCAGCGCGCAGATCGGCGTAACGCGTATGGCGCATCGCGACGGCGCCCAGGATGATCGCGCCACGGCCGCTACCGAGCGCATCGACGATTTCACGCTGCGCATCCGATGCCTTGGTCTTTCCGGTCAGTGCCGCAATCGGCGCAGGTGCCGGCTGTCCGCTGCGGGCGACTGCCGCCTGCAGCAGCCCGGCGAGCTCGGTTGCAATTTCGGTGGCCGGCACGACGATCTGGCGACCCACCGGGAAGTGACATTCCTGCGCCGCAGTCGCGAGGAAATTCACGCGTGCGCCGCGCAAAGCCGCCTTGCGCACCCAATGGGCGACGAGCGGCGCCTCCTCGCGCACATGGCAGCCGACCAGCAGCAGCGAATCCAGCGTCTCGACGTCACGCAATGCCATTCCGAGTCCGGGATAGCCGGGATCCTGCTCCTGGTCCGCGAAGTCCTGCTGGCGCAGCCGCGTGTCGATGTTGTGCGATCCCATGCCGCGCGCCAGGCGCCCGAGCAGGAACAATTCCTCGGTCGTCGAGCCGGGCGATCCAAGGAAGCCGAGCCTGTCCACGCCGTCGGGCGCCGCGCCCTTCAGGATGTCGGCGGCTGCCGCCAGCGCGACGTCCCAGCTGACTTCTCGCAGGCGCCCTTCGACGCGCAGCATCGGCGCCGGCAGCCGGTCGGCCGAATAGATGCCTTCGTAGGAAAAGCGGTCGCGATCGGCAATCCAGGTCTCGTTGATGTCGTCGTTCCGGCGCGGCACGACCCGCATCAGCCGGCCGCGCAGGACGTGGCCGTACAAGTTGGTGCCGGTGGCGTCGTGCGGCGACACGAGCTCGTGCTCGGTCATCTCCCAGGAACGCGCGCGATGCCGGAAGGGCTTCGAGTTCAATGCGCCGACCGGACACAGGTCGATGACGTTGCCGGAAAGCTCGTGATCGACGCTGCGCTCGATCCAGGTGCCGATCTCCATGTGCTCGCCGCGGCCGGTGGCGCCGAGCTCCTGCAGGCCTGCAATCTCGGCCGTGAAGCGCACGCAACGCGTGCAGTGGATGCAGCGCGTCATGTCCGTCGAGATCAGCGGCCCGAGGTCCTTGTCCTTGACCACGCGTTTGCGCTCGTCGAAGCGCGACGAGGCGCTGCCGAAGCCCAGCGCGAGGTCCTGCAACTCGCATTCTCCGCCCTGGTCGCAGATCGGGCAGTCGAGCGGATGGTTGATCAGCAGGAATTCCATCGTCGCCTTCTGCGCGGCAATGGCGCGCGGCGACTTCGTGAAGACTTTCATGCCCTCGGCGACCGGCGTCGCGCAGGCCGGCATCGGCTTCGGCGACTTCTCGATCTCGACCAGGCACATGCGGCAGTTCGCCGCGATCGACAGCTTCTCGTGATAGCAGAAGCGCGGCACGTAAATGCCCGCGGTGTCGGTCACCTGCATGACCATCTGGCCCTTCTGCGCCTTCAGCGGCCGACCGTCGACCTCGATGTTGACCAGTTCGTCGCTCATGCGACGGCCTCCGCCGGGGCGTCGACGATGCTGCGCCCGCCGTGGTCGATCATGTATTCGAATTCGTGGCGGAAGTGGCGCAGGAAACTCTGCACCGGCCACGCGGCCGCGTCGCCGAGCGCGCAGATCGTGTGGCCCTCGATCTGGTTCGCGACCTGCACCAGCAGGTCGAGGTCCGGGTAGCGCCCTTCCCCGGCCAGGATGCGGCGCAGCATGCGCGTGAGCCAGCCCGTGCCCTCGCGGCAGGGCGTGCACTGTCCGCAGGACTCCGCCATGTAGAAGCGCGAGATCCGCTCCAGTACGCGCACCATGCAGGTCGTCTCGTCCATCACGATGACCGCCGCCGAGCCGACCGCGGAACCGGCCTTGCGCAGCGCGTCGAAATCCATCGTGCAGTCCATGATCAGTGCGGCCGGCAGCACCGGCACCGAGGAACCGCCGGGGATCACGGCCTTCAGCCGGCGGCCGCCGCGCATGCCGCCGCTGATATCCAGCAGTTCGCGGAACGGGATGCCCATCGGCAGCTCGTAGTTGCCGGGCCGGCTGACGTGCCCCGAGACGGAGAAGATCGCCGTGCCGCCCGAGTTCGGCACGCCCTGCTCGGCGAACCACTTCGCGCCCTTGCGCAGGATCGCCGGCACGGCCGCGAAGCTCTGCGTGTTGTTGATCGTGGTCGGCTTTCCATAGAGGCCGAAGCTCGCCGGGAACGGCGGCTTGAAGCGCGGCTTGCCCGGTTTGCCCTCGAGCGACTCCAGCAGCGCCGTCTCTTCGCCGCAGATGTAGGCACCGGCCCCAGCGACGCCATGGAGATCGAAATCGATCCCCGATCCCTTGATGTCGCGGCCGAGCAGGCCGGCGGCGTAGGCTTCCTTCAGCGCGCCCTCGAATCGCGGCCAGGGCTCGGCGAGGAACTCGCCACGCACATAGTTGTATCCGACGGTCGCGCCCATCGCATAGCCGCCGATCGCCATGCCCTCGATGATCGAGTGCGGATTGAAGCGCAGGATGTCGCGGTCATGGCAGGTGCCCGGTTCGCTCTCGTCCGAGTTGCAGACCACGTACTTCTGCCCCGGCGCGTTGCGCGGCATGAAACCCCACTTGACACCCGTGGGGAAACCCGCGCCTCCACGGCCACGCAGGCCGGAGGCTTTGACCTCCTCGATGATCGCCTCGCGCGGCGTCTTCTCGCGCAGGATCTTTTCCCAGGCCTCGTAGCCACCGCACTTGCGGTAGACATCGAGCGTCCAGCTGTGCGCATGCTGCAGCGGCTCGAACACGACCTGGTTCATGGACCGCGGCATCGGCTCACTCCAGCCCGTCGAGCACCTTGATCGCCGACTCCGGCGTCAGGTTCTCGTGATAGACGTGGTCCACCATCATCATCGGCGCGTTGTTGCAGGCCGCCAGGCACTCTTCCTCGCGCTTCAAGTAGATCTTTCCATCGGGCGTACTCTCGCCGGTCTTGATGCCGAGGTGCTTTTCGATCGCCGCGACAACGCGGTCGGCGCCGCAGAGCATGCAGCTGATATTGGTGCAGATCGAGACGTGGATGCGGCCGACTGGCCTGGTCTCGAACATCGAATAGAAGCTTGCCACCTCATACACCTGGATCGGCGGCAGGCCGACATAGCCTGCGACGGCATCCATCAGTTCAGACGTCAGGTGGCCGTGATTCTGGTGCTGGGCGGCGCGCAACGCCGCGATCACTGCGGAACGGCGCCGCTCCGGCGGAAACTTCGCGAGCCAGAGATCGATCTCCTGGCGCGTGTGCTCCGACAGAATGCCCGTGCCCGTCTCGCTCACCGGTCGATCTCCCCGAACACGATGTCCATCGTCCCGATCACCGCGACGACGTCGGCCAGCATGTGGCCGCGGACCATCTCGTCCATCGCGGAAAGGTGTGCAAATCCCGGTGCGCGGCACTTGAGCCTGTAGGGCTTGTTGGCGCCGTCCGATACGAGCCAGACCGCAAATTCACCCTTCGGGGCCTCGACAGCCGCATAGGCCTCGCCTTCCGGCACGCAGTAGCCTTCGGTGAACAGCTTGAAGTGGTGGATCAGCGATTCCATGTCGTCTTTCATCTCGCCGCGGCGCGGCGGCGTGACCTTGTGATTGTCCAGCATCACCGGACCGGGATTGGCGCGCAGCCAGTCGATGCACTGCCGGATGATCCGGTTCGACTGCCGGAACTCCTCCATGCGGCACAGGTAACGGTCGTAGCAATCGCCGTTGACGCCGACCGGCACGTCGAACTGGACCTTGTCGTAAGCGGCATAAGGCTGCTTCTTGCGCAAGTCCCACTCGATGCCGGAACCGCGCAGCATCGGGCCGGTGAACCCGAGCTGCAGCGCGCGCTCCGGGGTCACGACCCCAATATTGACCGTGCGCTGCTTCCAGATGCGATTCTCGGTCAGGAGCGTCTCGTACTCGTCGACGCACTTCGGGAAGCGCTCGGTGAAATCCTGGATGAAGTCGAGCAGCGTCCCCGAGCGGGCCTCGTTGCGCCGCCTTACATCCCGCTCGCTGCGCCAGCGCGATGCCTTGTACTTCGGCATGCTGTCCGGCAGGTCACGATAGACGCCGCCGGGGCGATAGTAGGTTGCGTGCATTCGCGTGCCCGAGACCGCCTCGTAGCAGTCCATCAGGTCCTCGCGCTCGCGGAATGCGTAGAGGAATACCGTCATCGCGCCGATGTCGAGCGCATGCGACCCGATCCACATCAGGTGATTCATGATGCGGGTCATCTCGTCGAACATCACGCGGATGTACTGTGCGCGCTCGGGCGCCTCGACCCCGAGAAGCCGTTCGATCGCGCGCACGTAGGCATGCTCGCTGCACATCATCGATACGTAATCGAGCCGGTCCATGTAACCGATCGACTGGTTGAACGGCTTCGACTCCGCGAGCTTCTCGGTGGCGCGGTGCAGCAGGCCGATGTGGGGATCCGCCTTCTGGATGACCTCGCCGTCCATCTCCAGCACCAGGCGCAGGACCCCGTGGGCCGCCGGGTGCTGCGGGCCGAAATTCAGCGTGAAATTCTGGATCTCAGCCATCGTTCTTCCCGCCCGGCGCGGCATCCGTGCGCACGCGCTCCCTGCGGATCACCTTCGGCACGCTCACGCGCGGCTCGATGCTGACCGGCTCGTAGACGACCCGTCCCTTGGCCGGGTCGTAGCGCACTTCGACATTCCCGGACAGCGGGAAGTCCTTGCGGAACGGATGCCCGATGAATCCGTAGTCGGTCAGTATCCGGCGCAGATCGGGGTGGCCACGGAACAGGATGCCGTACAGATCGAAGGCCTCGCGCTCGTTCCAGGCGGCTGAGGCCCAGATGTCCGTCACCGAGTCGAGTATCGGCGGCTCACCGGGCGGGCACTTGCAGCGCACCCGCAGTCGCGTGTTCCGTGAAACTGAAAGCAGGTGGTAAGCGACGGCGAACCGCGGCTCGCCCGAAGACTCGCTTGCAGCTTCGCGTTCGACGCCGCGGCTGAAGCCCGAAGAAGTCGCGGCCTCGGTCGTCCATTCCGCGCGGCCGAACTCCAGGTAATCGATGCCGGACAGGTCGACCAGCTGCTCGAAGGCGAGGTCCGGGAGGTCGCGCAGGTCGCGGCACACCGACAGGAGCTGTTCTGGCGCGACCTCGATCGTCAGCTCGTCGGGGAGCGATGGCACGCGCCTCGCTCTTGCGCCGATCCTGGATTCGAGGGCCTGTGCCGTTGCCGCGAGTCTGCTCATGCTCAACCGCGCGCGATGGTGCTGGTGCGGCGGATCTTGTCCTGCAGCTGGATGATCCCGTAGACCAGCGCCTCCGCGGTCGGCGGACAGCCCGGCACGTACACGTCCACCGGCACGATGCGGTCGCAGCCGCGCACGACTGCATATGAATAGTGGTAGTAGCCGCCGCCATTTGCGCAGGAGCCCATCGAAATCACCCAGCGCGGCTCCGGCATCTGGTCGTAGACCTTGCGGAGCGCCGGGGCCATCTTGTTGACCAGCGTGCCGGCGACGATCATCACGTCGGACTGGCGGGGACTGCCGCGGAACACGACACCGAATCGATCGAGGTCGTAACGCGATGCGCCGGCATGCATCATCTCGACGGCACAGCAGGCAAGGCCGAAGGTCATCGGCCAGAGCGATCCGGTCCGCGCCCAGTTCATCAGGCTGTCGACCGTCGTCGTGACGAATCCCCTGCCCTGGATGACGGGCGAATCGGCGCTCAGTCCCATTCGAGCGCCCCTTTCTTCCATTCGTAGGCGAAGCCGATCACGAGGATGCCCAGGAACACGCCCATCGACAGCAGGCCGAAGCCGCCGATCGAGTCGAGGGAAACCGCCCACGGGAATAGAAAGGCGATCTCGAGGTCGAAGATGATGAACAGGATTGCGACCAGGTAGTAGCGCACGTCGAACTTGGTGCGCGAATCCTCGAAGGCCTCGAAGCCGCACTCGTATGGCGAGAGCTTCTCCGGATCCGGCCGCCGCGGTCCCAGCACGAAACCAAGCACCAGCAGCAGGAGCCCGAAGGCTCCGGCGACGGCGAGAAATATCAGTATGGGCAGATAGTTATGGAGCACGATGCCGACCGTGGCGGGCTTCTTCCGGGCCCGCAAAAATCACGCGGCATTGTAACCGTCCGCGGGGCCGGTTGGGACCCCTGCGCGCGTTTTCCTGGAAATCTGAATGGTGCCGACGGTGGGACTCGAACCCACACAGGTTACCCCACTAACCCCTCAAGCTAGCGCGTCTACCAATTCCGCCACGTCGGCAACAGGGAATAAGAATGCGTCCCGATCACTGCCCGGCCGGCGCCGGTGCAGGTTCCGTCAGTTTCGGCACCGCATCGCCGTCCACGCCCGCAGGTGCTGGTGCCGGTGCGCTTGCGGGCGCCGGCGCTGACGTCGGCGCTGGCGCTGACGTAGCAGGCTCAGTCGTGAGCTGATCGACCAGGCTGTCCGGCTGCCGCGCCTGCGGCCGGTTCGCGAACCACGCGAGCGACATGCTGGTCATGAAGAAGAGCGTGGCCAGCACCGCGGTCAGCTTCGAGAAAAAGGTTGCGGAGCCGCGCGCGCCGAACACGGTGCCCGAGGCGCCGGAGCCGAAGCCCGCGCCTGCGTCGGCGCCCTTGCCGCGCTGGAGGAGCACGAGCCCGACGATCCCGACGCAGAGTATCCCGTGCAGTATGGTGATCAGGTGTTGGAGCATGATTGCCTGCAATTCGATCGCGTCGCGGTCATTCGCCGGCCGCTGCGCAGATCCTTCCGAATTCATCCGCCTTCAGCGATGCACCGCCGATCAGGCCGCCGTCCACATCCGGTTTCGCGAACAGCTCCGCGGCGTTCGACGCCTTGACGCTGCCCCCGTACAGGACCCGAAGGGAAGCCGCAATTGTAGCATCCTTTTCGGCGATCCGGCCCCTGATCAGGGCGTGCATTTCCTGCGCCTGTTCCGGTGTCGCGGTCCGTCCCGTGCCGATTGCCCAGACCGGCTCGTAGGCGACGACGGCCGCGCTGAATCCCCCGGCACCGCTGCCTTCGAGCACCACGCGCAACTGCCGCGTCACGACTTCGTGGGTCGCGCCGCGCTCGCGTTCCTCGAGGGACTCGCCCACGCAAAGGATGGGCACCAGGCCGTGGCGCAGGGCCGCCGCGAACTTGCGCGCGACCAGCGCGTCGCTTTCGCCATACAGCGCGCGCCGCTCGGAATGCCCGACGATGACGAACCGGCAGCCGACATCCGCGAGCATCCCGGCCGATACCTCGCCGGTATGGGCGCCGGCCTCTTCGGCGCAGACATCCTGCGCGCCCAGCAGGATCGCCTTGCCGCGCAGGCGCTGGGCTACGTCCGGCAGGTAGACGAACGGCGGGCAGACGACCACTTCGGCGGCGCCGCCGCCGGCATTCATCGCGATCAGCTCGTCCACGAGGCGGCCGGCCTCGGCGCGGCTGCCGTGCATCTTCCAGTTGCCCGCTACCAAAGGACGTCGCATGTCAGTTCGCCGCAGCCGCCGCACGCACCGCATCCGCAAGCGCCGCCGCGTGCTGGGCGACAGCCTGCGCATCCTCGCCCTCGACCATCACGCGGATGACCGGCTCCGTACCCGATGCGCGCAGCACCACACGGCCCCGCTTGCCGAGCGCGTTCTCGACCTTCGCCACTGCTGCGGCGACGTCCTTGTCGGCACCGGCGTCGAAGCGCCGCGCGACCTGGACATTGATCAGCTGCTGCGGAAATTTCTGCATGCCGGCCGCGAGTTCCGCCAGCGTCTTGCCGGTTGCCTTCATCACCGCGAGCACCTGCAGCGCGACGATCAGGCCGTCGCCGGTCGTCGTCTTGTCGAGGCACAGCAAATGGCCGGACGATTCGCCGCCGAGGCTGCCGCCGTGGGTGCGCAGAAGCTGCAGCACGTTGCGATCGCCGACCGCCGCGCGCAGGAAGGGCACGCCGAGGTCGCCGAGCGCCACCTCGAGGCCGAGATTCGTCATCACCGTGCCGACCACCGGTCCCTTCAGTTCGCCTGCCGCGAGCCGCGCCCGCGCCAGCACGTAGAGGAGCTGATCGCCGTCCAGACTGCGGCCCAGGTGATCCACCATGACGACCCGGTCGCCGTCGCCGTCGAGCGCGATGCCGGCGTCTGCGCGCACGCCGGAGACAGTCAGTTTCAGCAGGCCCGGATCGGTCGAACCGCAGCCGTCATTAATGTTGCGCCCATTCGGCGAGCAGCCGATCGGCACGATTTCCGCGCCGAGATCGGCGAGCACGCGCGGCGCAACCTTGTAGGCGGCCCCGTTCGCGCAATCGATCACGAGCTTGAGCCCCGCGAGCTTCATGCCGGTCGGCAAAGTCGAGGCGCAGAACGCCTCGTACTGGTTGCGCTCGCTGTCGACGCGGGTCGCCCGCCCGAGTGCGCCCGATTCGCGCGTAATTGCCGGCTCGTCGAGGTGCGATTCGATGGCCTCCTCGAGGTCGTCGGCGAGCTTGCCGCCGGAGCGATCGAAGAACTTGATGCCGTTGTCGTCGAACAGGTTGTGCGAAGCGCTGATGACCGCGCCGAGGTCGCAGTTCAGGCGCTGCACCATGTAGGCGATGCCGGGCGTCGGCAGCGGGCCTGCCAGCAACACGTCGACGCCGGAAGCGACAAATCCCGCTTCGAGCGCGGACTCGAACATGTAGCCCGACAGCCGCGTGTCCTTGCCGACCAGGACCTTGCCGCCATTGGGCGCGAGCACGCGCGCGGCGGCACCGGCAAGCCGCAGCGCGAATTCCGCCGTCATCGGATGCGTCCCGACGCGACCGCGGACACCGTCCGTTCCGAAGTACCGCCTCGCCATCAAGAGTCCCCGTTCCTGCCGCCGATCGCGGCGACGACCCGCAGGGCGTCGACGGTCGGGGCCACGTCGTGTGCGCGCACGATGCGCGCGCCGGACAGTATCGCAAATGTCGCAAGCGCCAGGCTGCCGCCGAGGCGATCGCCGTCCGCGCGCCCGGTCAGGCCGGCGATCATGCTCTTGCGCGAAAGTCCCGCCAGCACCGGATAGCCGTCCGCCGCAAGCTCCGGCAGCCTCCGCAGCAGCTCGAGATTGTGTTCGAGGGTCTTGCCGAAACCGAAGCCGGGATCGATGACGAGCCGGGACACCGCAATGCCGGCCTCGACGCAGCGGGCGACGCGGCCGCGCAGGAAATCCCGTACTTCCGCCAGCACGTCCGTGTAACGGGGCTCTTTCTGCATCGTCCGGGGCTCGCCCTGCATGTGCATCAGGCAGATCGCGGCGTCCGAATCCGCCGCCGCATCGATCGCGCCCGGCGCGCGCAATGCCGCGACATCATTGATCATCGATGCGCCGGATGCGATCGCGGCGCGCATCACTTCCGGCTTGCTGGTGTCCACGGAGACCGGAATGGCCAGGCGCCCGGCGAGGCCTTCGATGACCGGGATCACGCGCCGCAATTCCTCGTCGACATTCACTGGCGCGGCGCCCGGCCGCGTCGATTCGCCGCCGACATCGATGATTGCCGCACCCTCCTCGGCCATCCGTTCAGCATGTGCAAGCGCAGCCTTCAGGTCGGCGTAGCGCCCGCCATCGGAGAAAGAGTCGGGTGTCACGTTGAGCACGCCCATCACGACGGGACTGGTCAGGTCCAGGACGTGACGGCCGCACTGGAGGCGCATCGGGCCGGCATCGTATGCGGGGCGCACCGCGATTCCCGCCAGCCGTGCGACGGCTTCAGGTCTGGCTGGCCGGCGGCCCGATGACCGGTTCCGGCTTCGCGGCGTGACCGCCGGCGGGAGTGCTGGTCTCCTCCCAGTCCTTGGGCGGCCTCGGCTCGCGGCCGGCCATGATGTCCTTGATCATCTCTTCGTCGATCGTCTCGTACTTGATCAGTGCGGCCGCCATCGTGTCGAGCTTGGCGCGATGCTCGACCAGGATCCCGCGCGCCTGCGAGTAGGAGGTGTCGATCACCTTGCGGATTTCCTCGTCGATGACGTGCGCCGTGACGTCCGAAACCTGCTTGTGCTGCGTGACCGAGCGGCCGAGGAACACCTCGCCAGCGTCCTCCATATAGGACAGCGGGCCGAGCCGCTCCGACAGGCCCCACTTCGTGACCATGTTGCGGGCGAGGTTGGTCGCCCGCTCGATGTCGTTGGACGCGCCCGTGGTCACCGCCTCCGGCCCGAAGCGCAGTTCCTCGGCGATGCGCCCGCCGAACAGGCTTGCGATCTGGTTCTCGAGGCGGCGCTTGCTGTAGCTGTAGCGATCCTCCTCGGGCAGGAACATCGTGACGCCGAGCGCCCTGCCGCGCGGGATGATGGTCACCTTGTAGACCGGGTCGTGCTCCGGCAGGCTCATGCCGACGATCGCGTGGCCCGCCTCGTGATACGCGGTATTGAGCTTCTCCTGCTCGCTCATCACCATCGAGCGCCGTTCCGCGCCCATCATGATCTTGTCCTTGGCGCGCTCGAATTCGTCCATCGTGACCAGGCGCTTGTTGGCGCGCGCCGCAAAGAGCGCCGCCTCGTTGACCAGGTTCATCAGGTCCGCGCCGGAGAAGCCCGGCGTGCCGCGCGCAATGATCGACGGCTTGACGTCGTCGGCGATCGGCACCTTGCGCATGTGGACTTTCAGGATCTGCTCGCGGCCGCGCACGTCCGGCAGCGGCACGACGACCTGGCGATCGAAGCGGCCCGGGCGCAGCAAGGCCGGGTCCAGCACGTCCGGACGATTGGTCGCCGCGATGACGATGACGCCTTCATTGCCCTCGAAGCCGTCCATCTCGACCAGCAGCTGGTTCAGGGTCTGTTCGCGCTCGTCGTGGCCGCCTCCGAGCCCCGCGCCGCGATGGCGCCCGACCGCGTCGATCTCGTCGATGAACACGATGCAGGGTGCGTGCTTCTTGGCCTGCTCGAACATGTCGCGCACGCGCGAGGCGCCGACACCGACGAACATCTCGACGAAATCCGAGCCGGAAATCGTGAAGAACGGAACCTTCGCTTCGCCCGCGATCGCGCGCGCAAGCAGCGTCTTGCCGGTGCCCGGCGCGCCGACCATCAGCACGCCCTTCGGGATCTTGCCGCCGAGCTTCTGGAACTTTGCCGGGTCCTTCAGGAAGTCGACGATCTCGCCGACCTCCTGCTTCGCCTCGTCGACGCCCGCGACATCCGCGAATGTCACGCTGACCTGGTCCTCGGACAGCAGTCGCGCCCGGCTCTTGCCGAACGACATCGCGCCGCGCCCGCCGGCGCCGCCCTGCATCTGGCGCATGAAGTAGATCCAGACGCCGATCAGCAACAGGATCGGGAACGAGGAAACGAACAGCTGCAGCAGGAACGACTGGCGCTCGGGCGGCGCCGCATCGAATGCGACGTTCTTCTTGTGCAACAGGCCGATCACCGACGAGTTGTCGGTCTCGGGATTGTAGGTGACGTACTTCTCGCCGCTGGAAAGCGTGCCGGTGATCGTATCGCCCTGGAAGGTCGCGCTCTTGATCGCGCCGGTCTCGACCTCGGCGAGGAACTGCGAATACTTGAGCGGCTCGGGCGCACTCGCGCGCTGCCCGAAATTGGAGAACACCGCGACCAGTACGATCGCGATGACGATCCAGAGGACGATATTGCGGGTCAGGTCATTCAAGCTGCCACTCCTGGCATCGCCTGCGCTGAGGCCCAGAACATCGGCTGGACTGCAGCGCAAAAGGGGTATTTGGACATTACTACGCCCGGGGTTTCCTCGCCACCAAGTAGGCCTCGGAACTGCGCTGCCGCGAGGCCTTCGGCTTGCGGATGCGTACCTGGCCGTACTGACGGCGCGCATCGGCCAGCAGCTCCTGGAATCCGGCGCCCTGGAACAGCTTCATCACGAGCGCGCCTTCGGGTCCCAGCACCGAACGTGAAAAATCGAGCGCGAGCGCCTCGAGATCCGCCGCCCGCGCCTGGTCCACCACGTCCACGCCACTCATGTTGGGGGCCATATCCGACATCACAAGGTCCGCGCGCCGGCCGGCCAGCAACTTCAAGCAGCTCGTCCAGCACTGCTTGCTCGCGGAAATCGCCCTGCAGGAAGGACACGTCCGGCAGTCGGTCCATCGGGAGCACGTCCACTGCGATCACGGTGCCGCGGCCGGCGAGCGCCCGCGACGCATACTGGCTCCAGCCGCCCGGAGCGGCACCCAGGTCAACGATCACCGCACCCGGGAAAACAAGCCGTTCTGCGCGATCGATCTCCTGCAGCTTGAAGGCTGCGCGCGACCGCCAGCCCTCCTGCCGGGCGCGCTGGACGAACGGATCGTCGAAATGCTCGCGCAGCCAACGGCCGCTCGACTTGCTGCGGCGTGTCATGAACGAATCCCTGCAAGCGGTCCTATAATCAACGCGTGGCACTCACGGATCGTCAGAAGAAACACCTGCGGCGCCTGGGTCACGACCTGCATCCGCTGGTCCTGGTCGGCCAGCGCGGCCTGACCGAGGGCGTCCTCGGCGAACTCCGGCAGACGCTGCATGATCATGAACTGGTCAAGGTCCGGGCTCGTGTCGGCGATCGTGAAAATCGCGATCTGGTGCTGGCGAAACTGGCCGCGGACAGCGGTGCGGAACTTGTGGCCCAGATCGGGAATGTAGGCTTGTTCTACAAGAAAAACAATAAGTTAAATAGGATACTTCTTCCCGATTCTTGAGTCACTCGAGGCGCACGGCGAGGATTTCGAAGCTGTGCGCGCCGCCCGGCGCCGCGACCTCGACTTCGTCCCCGGCCGCCTTGCCGATCAGCGCACGCGCGATCGGTGAGTTGATCGAGATGAGCCCGTTCTTGATGTCGGCCTCGTCGTCACCGACGATCTGGTAACGGACCTCGGCTCCGCCGTCGACCGGCGCGAGCTCGACGGTGGCCCCGAAAACCACCTTGCCGCTCGCAGGCAACGCGGCCGGATCGATCACCTGGGCGTTCGCGAGGCGCTTCTCGATCTCGTTGATGCGGCCTTCGATGAAGCCCTGCTGCTCGCGCGCGGCGTGATATTCGGCATTCTCGGACAGGTCGCCGTGCGAACGCGCATCGGCGATCGCGCGAATGACCGCGGGCCGGTCCTCGCCCTTCAGCTTGCGCATTTCCGCTCTCAGCTTCTCCGCGCCGCGCAGCGTGATCGGCGCCCTCACGCGGCACCCATTTCGTCGTGCAGGTCCTGCAGCCGGTTGACGTCGAGGTCCTCGAGATGGTCGAGGGCCTCGCAGGTCGCGTGCGCCGCGGCGACCGTCGTGTAGTAGGTCACCTTGCGGAATTCCGCCTCGCGCCGGATCGAGCGCGATTCACGGATCGCGCGCTTGCCTTCGGTCGTGTTGACGATCAGGTCGATCTCATCGTTCTTGATCATGTCGACGATGTGCGGCCGGCCCTCGCGGACCTTGAGCGCCCTGCGGCAGGGAATGCCCGCCGCTTCCAGCGCGATTGCCGTGCCGAGCGTCGCCAGGATCTCGAATCCGCGCCCGTGAAGCCGGCGCGCGATCGCGACGGCGCCTTCCTTGTCGCGGTCGCGCACCGATAACAGGCAGACGCCGCGGATCGGCAGGCGCACGCCGCTCGCCGCCTGCGCCTTCGCATAGGCCTCGCCGAAGGTTCGGCCCGTGCCCATCACCTCGCCGGTCGACTTCATCTCCGGGCCCAGGATCGGGTCGGATTCCGGGAACTTGCTGAACGGGAACACGGCTTCCTTGACCGAGTAGTAGGGCGGCACGCGCTCCTCGAGCACGCCGAGCGCCGCGAGCTTGCCGCCGACCATCACCCGCGCCGCGATCTTCGCCAGCGGCACGCCGGTCGCCTTCGACACGAAGGGAACCGTGCGCGAGGCGCGCGGATTGACCTCGAGCACGTACACGACGCCGTTCTGGATTGCGAACTGCACGTTCATCAGGCCGATCACATTGAGCGCATGCGCCATCTTGCGCGTCTGGGCGCGCAGTTCGTCCTGCACCTCGGCAGAAAGGCTGGCCGGCGGCAAGGAGCAGCTGGAATCGCCGGAATGCACGCCCGCCTGCTCGACGTGCTCCATGATGCCGCCGATCAGCACGTCGTCGCCGTCGCAGATCGCATCCACGTCCACTTCGATGGCGAGGTCCAGGAAACGGTCGAGCAGCACCGGGCTTTCGTACGAGACCTCCACGGCATCGTGCATGTACTGGCGCAGGTCGTCCTCCTCGTACACGACTTCCATCGCGCGGCCGCCCAGCACGTAGGACGGCCGGACGATCAGCGGGAACCCGACGTCGCGCGCAAGCTCGATCGCGCGCTCCTCATCGCGGGCCGTCGCATTGGCCGGCTGGCGCAGGCCGAGCTGCTTCAACAGCTGCTGGAAGCGCTCGCGGTCCTCGGCGACGTCGATGGAATCAGGGCTCGTGCCGATGATCGGTGCGCCCGCCGCCGCCAGCTGGCGCGACAGCTTCAGCGGCGTCTGGCCGCCGAACTGCACGATCACTCCAAGGGGCTTTTCCCTGGCGATGATCTCCATCACGTCTTCGAAGGTCAGCGGCTCGAAGTACAGGCGGTCCGAGATGTCGAAGTCGGTCGAGACCGTCTCAGGATTGCAGTTCACCATGATGGTCTCGTAGCCGTCCTCGCGCAGCGCGAGCGCAGCGTGCACGCAGCAATAGTCGAATTCGATGCCCTGGCCGATGCGATTCGGGCCGCCGCCGAGGATCATGATCTTCCGGTTCTCGGTCGGCGCCGCCTCGCATTCCTGCTCGTAGGTCGAATACAGATAGGCCGTCGAGGTCGCGAATTCCGCCGCACAGGTGTCCACGCGCTTGAATACCGGGTGCACGCCGCATGCCAGGCGCCTCGAACGGATACGTGTCTCCGGCGCGCCCATCGCGCGCGCGAGCGCAGCGTCGGAGAAGCCCTTGCGCTTCAGCGCGAGCAGCCGCTCCACCGTCAGGGCCGTGATCCCCTCGGCGCGAACCGTCTCTTCCTCGCGCACCAGGTCCTCGATCTGCGCCAGGAACCAGGGATCGATCGCGGACTCGGCCGCGATCCGCGGCAGCATCCAGCCGGCGCGAAACGCGTCGGCCACGTAGCGGATGCGGTCGGCGCCCGGATGGCGCAGTTCCTCGGCCAGGCGCAGCTCGCCATCGGCGTCGAGCGGCAGCTTCATCACGGGCGTCAGTCCGTCGCAGCCGGTCTCGAGGCTGCGCATCGCCTTCTGCAGCGATTCCTGGAACGTGCGCCCGATCGCCATCGCCTCGCCAACCGACTTCATCTGCGTGGTCAGGCGCGTGTTGGAGCCCGGAAATTTCTCGAAAGTGAAGCGCGGCACCTTGGTGACGACGTAGTCGATGGTCGGCTCAAAGGAGGCTGGCGTCGCGCCGCCGGTAATCTCGTTCCTGAGCTCGTCGAGGGTGTACCCGACGGCGAGCTTGGCGGCGACCTTGGCGATCGGGAATCCGGTCGCCTTCGATGCGAGCGCGGAGGAGCGCGACACGCGCGGGTTCATCTCGATCACGAGCATGCGCCCGTCCTTCGGATTCAGCGCGAACTGCACGTTGGACCCGCCGCACTCGACGCCGACCTGGCGCAGCACGGCGATCGACGCGTCGCGCATGCGCTGGTATTCCTTGTCGGTCAGCGTCTGCGCCGGGGCGACCGTGATCGAGTCGCCCGTGTGCACGCCCATCGGGTCCAGGTTCTCGATCGAGCAGACGATGATGCAGTTGTCCTTGCGGTCGCGGACCACCTCCATCTCGAATTCCTTCCAGCCCAGCACCGATTCCTCGATCAGCACCTCGCCGGTTGGCGAAGCATCGAGCCCGCGCGCGACGATCTCCTCGAATTCCTCGCGATTGAACGCGATGCCGCCGCCCGAGCCGCCCAATGTGAAGGACGGCCGGATCACCGTCGGGAAGCCGACCTCGCCCTGGACCGCGAGCGCCTCGTCGAGGCTGTGCGCGATGTAGGCGAGCGGGCACTCGAGGCCGATGCCGCGCATCGCATTGCGAAACAGCTCACGGTCCTCCGCCATGTCGATCGCCTCGCGCGAGGCGGCGATCAGCTCCACGCCAAAGCGCTCGAGCACGCCTTCGCGCACCAGGTCGAGAGCCGTGTTGAGCCCGGTCTGCCCGCCCATCGTCGGCAGCAGGGCGTCGGGACGCTCCTTCTCGATGATCCGCGCGACCGTGCGCCATTCGACCGGCTCGATGTAGATCGAGTCGGCCATCTCGGGATCGGTCATGATCGTCGCGGGGTTCGAGTTCACGAGGATGACGCGATAGCCCTCCTCGCGGAGCGCCCTGCAGGCCTGGGCGCCCGAGTAATCGAACTCGCAGGCCTGGCCGATGATGATCGGACCCGCGCCGATGATCAGGATGCTCTTGATGTCGGTGCGCTTCGGCATCAGCCGGCCACCAGGTCGTCGTCCGTGGCGACGGCGGCGCGGTTGCGCATCTGCAGCTGCAGCCGGCGCGCCATCAGGTAGATGAAGTGCTCGAACAGCGGGCGCATGTCGTGCGGTCCGGGGCTCGCCTCGGGATGGCCCTGGAACCCGAATGCCGGCCGGTCGGTGCAGGCGATGCCCTGTAGCGATCCGTCGAACAGCGACCGGTGGGTCGCCTTGAGCCGCGGCGGCAGCGAGGCCTCATCGACGGCGAAGCCGTGGTTCTGGCTGGTGATGATGACGTGACCCCCGGCAAGTTCCTGCACCGGATGATTGGCGCCGTGATGCCCGAACTTCATCTTGACCGACTGCGCGCCGCAGGCGAGGCCCAGCAGCTGGTGGCCGAGGCAGATGCCGAATACCGGGATGTCCGTCTCGAGAAAACTCCTGATCGCCTCGATCGCGTAATCGCAAGGCGCGGGATCGCCGGGTCCGTTCGAGAGGAAGATTCCGTCCGGCGCGAGCGCGAGCACGTCCATTGCCGAGGTCTCGGCGGGCACGACCGTCATCCGGCAGCCGTGATCCGCGAGCAGCCGCAGGATGTTGCGCTTGATGCCGAAATCGTAGGCGACGACGTGCAGGCGGGATCCCGGCCGCTGGGTCCGTCCCGGTTCGCGGCCGAGGCTCCCGTCATTCCATTGATAGGGCTCCCGCACGGTGACGACCTTGGCAAGGTCCATGCCCTTGAGGCCGGGAAACTTGCGGGCGGCCCGGGTCGCGACTGCGGTGTCCACGTCGCTGCCGGTCATGATGCAGCCAGCGAGCGCCCCCTTCTCGCGCAGGATGCGCGTCAGCTGGCGCGTGTCGATGCCCGCGATCGCGACGATCCCGCCCTCCGAGAGGAATCCGGCCAGCGGCTGGCTCGCGCGCCAACTCGAATGCAAGAGCGGCAGGTCGCGGATCACGAGGCCGGAGGCGTGGATTTCCGGGGACTCGAGGTCCTCGGGCGTCGCGCCGGTATTGCCGATGTGCGGGTAGGTCAGCGTGACGATCTGGCGGCAATACGACGGGTCCGTCAGGATTTCCTGGTAGCCCGTCATCGCGGTATTGAAAACGACTTCGCCGGTGGTGCTGCCCGGCGCACCAATCGAGACCCCGCGAAACACAGTGCCGTCCTCGAGGGCGAGCACTGCTGGCGTCGCTGTCACCGGTCGTTTCTCCCCTGCCCGGCCAGGCCGCCCTGCCGAAGCAGGGTGCAGCATTCAGGCGAGCGGAGCCGTTCCGGACTCCACCCGCGCATTTCGATTCACTCAAAGGGGGCCGCAACCCAGAACGGAATTCTACCAGAGAGGCGGTGCCCGTTCCACGGCCGTCGGACCGGTTCAGAGGCCGAGGACGTCCGCCATGCCGTATAGCCCGGGTTGCCGTCCGGCTAGCCAGCGCGCGGCCGCGAGCGCGCCGTGGGCGAAAGTCATCCGGTCGGTCGCCCGGTGCACGAGTTCCAGTGTTTCGCCGCTGCCCGCGAACAGCACGTGATGCTCGCCGACGATATCGCCCGCCCGGATGCTCGAGAATCCGATTGCGCCCGGCAGGCGCGTGGTTTCGCTGCCCGCCCGGCCGTAGACGCCGACATCGCCGAGCGAGGTATTGCGCGCCCCGGCCGCGATTTCGCCGAGCCGGAGCGCGGTGCCCGACGGTGCATCCGCCTTGTGGCGGTGATGGGCTTCCACGATCTCGATGTCGTAATCGCCGGGCAGCGCGGCCGCGGCGTTGCCCACCAGACTGAAGAAGAGGTTCACGGCCAGGGACATGTTGGGCGCGACCAGGACCGGCAGCTTCTCGCTCGCGTGCCGGATCAGCGCATGGCGTCCGGCATCGAGCCCGGTCGTGCCGATCACGATGGGGATGCGCCGGGCGACGGCCGCGGCCAGGTTGTCCGCGGTCGCCTCGGGCAGCGTGAAATCGATGGCAATCGCGGCATTCGCGAGCGCGCGTGCGCGATCCGACGTGACTTCGATCGCGACCGGGCCCGCCTGCGCCACTTCGCCCGCGTCACGGCCGAGTGACGCGCTTTCCGGCGAGGCAAGCGCTCCGGTCAGCGTGAAATCCGCGGATTCGCGGATCGCCCGCACCAGGCAGCGCCCCATCCTGCCGCTGACGCCAAGGACGGCCACATTGATCATGTCAGCCTCCCATCCTGCCGAAGAACTGCTTGACGCCCTCGAGCCAGGACCGCTCGCGCGGATTGTGCCGCTTGCCGCCCGCCTTCAGCGAAGCCTCGAATTTCTTCAGCGAATCCTTCTGCTCGGCCGTCAGGTCCACCGGCGTCTCGACAACGACACGGCAGAACAGGTCGCCAGTCGCTCCGCCGCGCACCGGCTTGACGCCCTTCTCGCGCAGCCGGAAGACCCGGCCTGACTGGGTCCCGGTGGGGATCTTGATGGTCGCCTGGCCTTCGAGCGTCGGGACTTCGACCGAGCCGCCGAGCGCCGTCGTCACGAAGCTGACCGGCACTTCACAGGAGAGATGTGCGCCGTCGCGCTCGAAGATCGGATGTTCGCGGACCACGACTTCGACATACAGGTCGCCTGGCGGCCCGCCATTGCGACCCACCTCGCCCTCGCCGGCAAGTCGGATGCGGTCGCCGTTGTCGACGCCGGCCGGCACCTTGACCGCCAGGCGCTTGTTGACCCTGATGCGGCCGTGGCCGCCGCAGTTGCCGCAGGGATCCTTGATGATGGTGCCGCGGCCCTTGCAGCGCGGGCAGGGCTGCTGGACCGTGAAGAAGCCCTGGCTCATGCGCACCTGGCCGGTGCCCGAGCAGGTGTCGCAGGTGACCGGGGCATGGCCCTTGGCGGCGCCGCTGCCGCCGCATTCCTTGCAGTCTGCGACGGTCTGGAAATCGATCTCGGTGTTCGTCCCGAATACGGCCTGCTCGAGGTCGAGCGTCATCTCATAGCGCAGGTCCGCGCCGCGAAACACCGTACTGCGCGCCGCCGCCGCGGCGGGCGCCGCCGAAGATGTCGCCGAACACGTCGCCGAAAATGTCGCCGAATGCGTCCGACGGGCTGAAGCCCTGTCCCGCGCCGCGCGCAGCATCGAGGCCGGCATGCCCGTACTGGTCGTAAGCCGCGCGCTTCTGGGAATCCGTCAGGATTTCGTAGGCCTCCTTGGCCTCCTTGAACCGCTCCTCCGCTTCCTTGTCGTCGGGATTGCGGTCCGGGTGATACTTCATGGCCAGGCGGCGGTATGCCTTGGTGACGGCATCTTCCGTGGCATTTCTCGGTACGCCGAGCACCTGGTAGTAGTCACGCTTTGACATGGCTCTCCACAGGCGAGAACGCCGGGTGACACCAGGTCACCCGGCGTCCGGCCGGATCCATCATGCGGGAGTCGATGCCCTTTAGTGCGGCTTCGATCCCTTGTCCTTGATCTCCTCGAACTCGGCGTCGAGCACGTCCTCGTTCGCCTTGCCGGGACCCGCTTCCGCGCCCGGCGCGGCGCCCGGCTGCGGGGCCTCGCCCTGATAGGCGCGCTGCACGACCGGGGCGCTGGCCTTGGCAAGTGCCTCCGCCTTGCGCTCGATCGCTGCCTTGTCGTCGCCCTTCAGGACGCTGCGCAGGTCGCTTAACGCACTCTCGATGGCGGCGCGCTCCTCGCCAGACACCTTGTCACCGAGGTCCTTCAGCGATTTCTCCGTGGCATGCAGCAGCGCATCCGCGCGATTGCGCGTGTCGACCAGCTCGCGGAAACGCTTGTCTTCCTCGGCATGGGCCTCCGCATCGCGCACCATCTGCTTGATCTCCTCCTCGGAGAGCCCGCTCGAGGCCTTGATGACGATCTTCTGCTCCTTGCCGGTCGCCTTGTCCTTGGCCGATACGTTCAGGATGCCGTTCGCGTCGATGTCGAAGGTCACCTCGATCTGCGGCATGCCGCGCGGCGCCGGCGGAATGTCGGACAGGTCGAACTTGCCGAGCGACTTGTTGTCGGTCGCGCGGTCGCGCTCGCCCTGCACCACGTGGATCGTCACGCCGGTCTGGTTGTCATCCGCCGTCGAGAACACCTGCGTGGCCTTGGTCGGAATCGTGGTGTTCTTGTCGATCAGCCGCGTCATGACGCCGCCCAGCGTCTCGATGCCGAGCGACAGCGGCGTCACGTCGAGCAGCAGGACGTCCTTGACGTCGCCGGCCAGCACGCCGCCCTGGATCGCGGCACCGACGGCCACGGCCTCGTCGGGGTTCACGTCCTTGCGCGGTTCCTTGCCGAAGAAGTCCTTGACCGCCTTCTGCACCATCGGCATGCGCGTCTGGCCGCCGACGAGGATCACCTCGTCCACTTCATTGATCGAGAGCCCGGCATCCTTCAGCGCGACCTTGCAGGGCTCGACGGTGCGCTTCACGAGGTCCTCGACCAGCGATTCCAGCTTGGCGCGCGTCAGTTTCAGCGTCAGGTGCTTGGGACCGGAGGCATCGGCCGTGATGTAGGGCAGATTGATCTCGGTCTGCTGGCCCGATGACAACTCGATCTTCGCTTTCTCCGCGGCTTCCTTCAGGCGCTGCACGGCCAGCGGGTCCTTGCGCACGTCCACGCCGCTTTCCTTCTGGAACTCGGCCGCGACGTGATCGATGATCCGGCGGTCGAAATCCTCGCCGCCGAGGAAGGTGTCGCCATTCGTGGACATCACCTCGAACTGGCGCTCGCCGTCGACATCGGCGATCTCGATGATCGAGATGTCGAAGGTGCCGCCGCCGAGGTCATAGACCGCGATCTTGCGGTCCTTGCCCTTCTTGTCCATGCCATAGGCAAGCGCCGCCGCGGTCGGCTCGTTGATGATGCGACGCACGTTCAGGCCCGCGATGCGCCCCGCATCCTTCGTGGCCTGGCGCTGCGCGTCATTGAAATAAGCCGGCACCGTGATCACGGCGTCGGTCACCGTCTCGCCGAGGTAATCCTCGGCAGTCTTCTTCATCTTGGACAGCACGCGCGCCGAGATCTCCGGCGGCGCCATCGTCTTGCCCTGCGCCTCGAGCCATGCATCGCCGTTCTCGGCGCGCACGATCTTGTAGGTCTCGAGCGGGATGTCCTTCTGCACCATGGCATCGTCGAAGCGGCGCCCGATCAGGCGCTTGATGGCGTGGAACGTGTTCTGCGAATTGGTGACCGCCTGGCGCTTGGCGGACTGGCCGACCAGCACCTCGCCATCCTTCGTGAAGGCGACGACCGAAGGCGTCGTGCGATCGCCTTCGCTGTTCTCGATGACCTTGGGCGTGCTGCCCTCCATGACTGCGACGCAGGAGTTGGTCGTACCCAGGTCGATTCCGATGATCTTGGCCATCAGGCTCGCTCCAAAATGTGTGACTGGCTCCGGATCTGGGGCCGGACCCCGGTTGTTTCAACCATCCGCCGCAGGCTCCGGGGCCTTCGAAACGATGACCCTGGCGGGGCGCAGCAGGCGTCCGTTCAGCAGGTAACCCTTCTGGACCACCGCCATGACCGTCCCCGGGGGCCGGTCGGTCGTCGGATGGGTCGTCATGGCTTCATGCAGCTGCGGATCGAAGGGTTGCCCGGAGGGGTCGATTTCCGTGATGCCGGCATTCGCGAATGCCTTCTGCAGCTGGCGGAGCGTCGCCCTGTGGCCCTCGAGCAGGATCGTGGGATCCGCAGTGCCGGCGGCGTCCAGTCCGAGCCCGAGGCTGTCGGCTACCGGCAGTATCTCCGCGGCAAAACGTTCGATGCCGTACTGGCGGGTGGCCTCGAGTTCGCGCGACGCGCGTTTGCGGTAATTCTCGAGTTCGGCCACGGCGCGGAGATAGCTGGCCCGGTATTCCGCCGCGCGCGCCTCGGCCTCGGCATGCAATTCTTCCGGCGACAACGCCGCAGGCTCCGCTTCCTGCGCCTGGCCGGCCTGCGCCTGTTGATCGGTGTCTGTCATGGGAAACTGCAGTCTTGGGCTCAATCGCGCAGATTCAAGGCAGAACTCAGCATCCGGGCCGCGATGTCGACCAGCGGAATCACGCGCTCGTAGGCCATGCGCGTCGGCCCGATCACGCCGAGCACGCCGACCACGCGGTCAGCCTGCGTGTATGGCGCCGCGACCACGCTGCAATCGTCGAGGATCGTGTAGCCGGATTCATGGCCGATGAAGATCTGCACGCCCTCGCCGTGCAGGCTCTGGTCCAGCAGGTGCAGGATGTCGCGCTTTTCGTTGAATGCCTCGAACAGGCGGCGCAGCCGGTCCACATTCGAGAGTTCCGCGAAGCCCATCAGGTTGGTCTCGCCCGCGATCACCATATCGGCCTCGTGATCGCCCGGATGCACGGCAAAGGCATGCTGCGCCAGCGTGATCGCGTCCATCATCAGGCGATTCATCTGCTCGCGCGTCTCCTGCAACTGCGTCACGAGCTGCGAGCGAACGCCCGCGAGCTCCTGCCCGCGGAACTGGTCGTTCAGGTAGGCGCCGGCGCGCCGCAGTTCGTCGGCCGTGAAATGACGGTCGAGCTGCAGGACGCGGTTCTGCACCTCGCGGCCGTTGACGACCAGGATGGCGAGCACGCGATTGCCGGAAAGCCCGACGAATTCGATCTGCGAGAGCGACGCGTGGGTCTCGCGCGGCACGGTCACCACGCCCGCCAGATGGGTCAGGCCCGAGACGAGCTGAGAGGCTGCCGTGACCAGGGCCTTCGGGTCGCCGGCCCGCGAGTCCAGCATCCGCCGCAATTCGGCGATCTCGGTCGTGCCAGGTTGCTGGTAGCGCAACAGGGTGTTGACGAACAGGCGGTAGCCCTTGTCGGTGGGAATGCGCCCGGCGGATGTATGCGGGGAGCTGACGAACCCATGTTCCTCGAGGTCCGCCATGACATTCCGGATCGTCGCGGCGGAGAGCGTGAGGCCCGATTCGCGGGACAGCGTGCGGGAACCGACCGGCTCGCCTTCGCGGATATAGCACTCGATCAGCGTGCGCAGCAGCAGTTGCGCCCGGTCATTGGGCGGTTCCTCGACGCCATGCGCTGGTTCTGTCATAAGTATTTGTTAAACAAGGAAATTAGCAATCCATGCCGCCGCAAGCGCGAAACTAGCAATCAGGCTTGCCGAGTGTCAAGGAGCATATGCGCCTGCGCGGCGCTTGTCTGGCCCATGCGCTCCCGCGCGTGCTAAAAGGTCGCAAAACCAGATGAACAAGCGCTTCTCCCGGATCGCAATGGTTGGCAAGGTCGAGGACGCGCGCGTCGCCGACTCGATGGTGGCGCTCGCGCGCCACCTGCGCTCGCGCGGTCTCGTGGTGCTGGTCGACACGAGCATTGCCGTAGCCGACCTCCCGCGAGACGTCGAGCGCAGGACGGTCGGCGAGCTGGCGAAGGATGCTGACCTGATCGTGGCCATCGGCGGCGACGGAACCATGCTCTACGCGGCGCAGCTCGCCATCGGGCGCGACATCCCGCTGCTCGGCATCAATCGCGGCCGCCTCGGATTCCTGACCGATGTGTCGCCCGACGACATGCTGGAGAGCTTCGATACGGTGCTGCAGGGACGCTATGAAACCGATGTCCGGAAACTCCTCGAAGCGCGCCTGACGCGCGCTGGCGCTGCGGTCGCCGTGCGTCGCGCCCTGAACGACGTCGTCGTGCAACGGCACGAATCCGGCCGCATGGTTGAACTGGAGACCTGGATCGGCGGCCAGTTCGTCAACACGCACGGCGGCGATGGCATCGTGATCGCGAGTTCGACGGGCTCGACCGCCTATGCGCTGTCCTGCGGCGGACCGATCATCCACCCGTCGCTCGAGGTGCTGGTCATCGCGCCGATCTCCCCGCATACGCTCTCCGACCGCCCGATCGTCATCGGCTGCAACAACCGCATCGAGGTGCGCCTCGTCGAGCGGTCCGCGACTCGCGCGCAGGTCACCTGCGACGGCATGCTGCTCGGCGACCTGGACGCCAATTCGAGCCTGGTGATCGAGCCGGCCGGCGTCGGTATCACGCTGCTGCACCCGCCGGGCCACGATTACTTCCGCCTGCTGCGCTCGAAGCTGCACTGGGGCCGCAGCGCGCGCAGCGGCGGCATGGAACCCTGAATGCTGGTGCACCTGCAGATCCGCGACTTCGCGATCATCGATTCCGTTGAGCTCGAACTCGCCTCCGGCCTGACGGCACTCACCGGCGAAACCGGGGCCGGCAAGTCGATCATCGTCGATGCCGTCATGCTGGCGATCGGCGGCCGCGCGAGCGCCGACATGCTGCGCCACGGCGCCGAGCGCGCCGAAATCACCGCCAGCTTCGACGTCAAGGACGACCTGCGGGTGCGCCGCTGGCTGGAGGAACAGTCGCTGGCCGATGACGGCGATGAAATCGTGCTGCGCCGGGTGATCGGCAAGGACGGGCGCTCGCGGCAATACGTCAATGGCCAGACGCTGCCCGCCCAGGCCGTGCGCGAGCTGGGCGACTGCCTGATCGACATCCACGGCCAGCAGGAATTCCAGTCGCTGGTGCGCCGCGACATGCAGCGCGACCTCGTGGACGAGCACGGCGGCCACGGCGCGCAACTCGAACCGGTCCGGGGCCTCGCCGCCGAGTGGCGGCGCCTGACCGGCGAGCGCGACGCGCTGGCGGCGCTCGCCCGTGACCGCGGCTCGCGCCTCGAACTGCTGCGCTACCAGGCCGGCGAACTCGAGGCGCTGAATCTCGCCGACGGCGAGGTCGAGGGACTCCTCGATGAGCGTTCGCGCCTCGCCAATCGCGGCCGCCTCGCCGAGGCTGCGCGCAATGCGGTCGCGCTCGCCTTCGAGGGCGACGGTGCGGACGCGCATGCGCTGGCCGCTCGCGCGGTGAGCCAGTTGCGGGGCGCCGCAGCACTCGATGCGCGCCTGGCCGAACCATTGCGGATGCTGGAGGAAGCGGTCATCGGACTTGGCGAAGCGGGCAGTGCCCTCGGCGCCTATCTCGAGGCGCTCGATGCCGATCCGGCGCGCCAGGAATTCGTCGAGCGGCGGGTCGCGGCAATCGAGGACCTCGCGCGCAAGCATCGCGTGGAGCCTGCAGAGCTGCCGGCGCAACTGGCCGAGCTGCAGCGCCAGCTGGCCGCGCTCGAGCATTCCGAACTCGCCCTTGGGGACCTGGAACAGCGCATTGCCAGGATTGCGGCCGATTATCGCGTCGCCGCCGACGCACTCTCGGCCAGCCGGCGCACGGCAGCCAGGCGTCTGGCCACGACCGTCACGAGCCTGATGCGCCAGCTCGGCATGCCCGGCGGGCGCTTCGAGATCTCGATCGATTCGGATTCAGCGGCGGAGCCCGCGGCGGACGGCGCCGATCGCCTCGAATTCCTCGTCAGCGCAAACCCCGGACAACCCGTGAAGCCGGTCGCCAGGGTCGCGTCCGGCGGCGAGCTGTCGCGCATCAGCCTCGCCGTTCAGGTCGCCGCTGCCCATCGCCAGGGCGGCAGCTGCATGATCTTCGACGAGGTCGATGCCGGCATCGGCGGCGGCGTCGCGGAAATCGTCGGACGCAAGCTTCGTGACCTCGCGGGCCGGGGCCAGGTCCTGTGCGTGACGCACCTGGCCCAGGTCGCGAGCCAGGCCCATCACCAGCTGCGCGTCAGCAAGCTGACGGACGGGCGCTCGAGCCGGACGACCGTCACGAGCCTTGGCCCGGACGAGAGGATCGAGGAACTCGCGCGCATGCTGGGTGGCGTCGAGATCACGCGCAAGGCGCGCGATCACGCGCGCGAGATGCTGCGAACGGCAGGCTGATCGATCAGATCCGCTTGCGGCGGTGCGGGCAGGCGTCGCGGTGACAGCGCCCGTACAGGATAAGGTTGTGTTCCTCGATGGAGAAGCCGAGCTTGGTTGCGACGTCCAGCTGCCGTCGTTCGATGCCGCAATCCAGGAACTCCTCGACCCGCCCGCAGTCCATGCACACGATGTGGTCGTGGTGCTCGCCTTCATTCAACTCGAACACGGCAGTCCCACCCTCGAAGTGGTGGCGCTTGACGAGCGCCGCTGCCTCGAACTGGGTCAGTACGCGGTACACGGTCGCGAGCCCGATGTCATCGCTCTGCTCGAGGAGCGCGCGATAGATGTCCTCGGCCGACAGGTGCCGGCCGTGGTTGCCGGCCAGGATCTCGAGGATCTTGACGCGTGGCAACGTGACCTTGAGTCCCGCCTTGCGGAGGTCATTCGATTCCACTGCAGCACTCCGGCGCCGTCTCAAGCGGCGAATCCGATTATGATATGCCCCTTGTGAATTATCGCCCAGGATTCCGGACCATGCGACCACTGCGCAGGATTTCAGGCATCGCCACGGTGCTGGCACTGGCCTTGCTCGCAAGCGCCTGCATCTACCGCATGGACGTCCAGCAGGGCAACCTGCTCGATCCCGAACAGATCGACCAGGTGCAGGTCGGCATGACACGCAGCCAGGTGCGGTTCCTGCTCGGCACGCCGATGGTCATCGACAGCTTCGATCCGGACCGCTGGGACTATGTCTATCGGCTGCAGCGCGGCCACAAGCGCAAGGTCGACAAGCACCACCTCGTGGTCTGGTTCGAGGAAGACAAGGTCACGCGCGTCGAGGAGCTGATTCCCGTACCGCGCAAGCCGCCCGCCCCGTCAGCCGCTGCGGGCTGATTTCCTGCCGCTGGCGCCCTGCTTCGCGAGCCGCCTGCGGCGCTCGCGGGGATCCTCCTGCAGCGGGCGCAGCACCTCGAGCCGGTCGCCGTCCTTCAGCCGGTAATTGCGCGCCACCTCGTGGCCGAAGATCCCGATGCCGCAGGCGTCGGCATCCACGTCGGTGTGGATCGCGAGGATGCCGGAGCGCCGCAGGGCCTCGCCCGCCGTACAACCGGCCTCGACATCGAGGCTCAACACCGTCTGGCGCCCGGCTTCGGCGCAGACAACCCGGATCCGGATCCGGTCATCCGCCACGGAACACCTGGTGCGCGCGCCTGCCGAAGGCATCGACCATCTGGTTGCAGATGTGCTCGAACGCGGGCCCGAGTGCGATCGCATCGATCAGCCCGTGTGTCTGGAAGCGCACCTGCAACTCGACTCGCGTACCGGCGCTTTCGATCGGCCGGAAATCCCAGCGGCCCTCGAGCAGGCTGAATGGGCCCTCGACGAGCGTCATTTCGACCGAGCGGTCCGGCACATGGCGGTTCCGTGTCGTGAAATTGCCGCGCACCAGACCGCGCGAAAGCCCGAGGCTGACCGTCACGAACTCGCCTTCGGCGGTCAGGATCCGCGCGCCGCTGCACCACGGCAGGAATTGCGGGTAGCGCTCGACGTCGATCACGAGGCCATACATCTGGCCCGCCGTGTACGGCAAGAGCGCGCTGCGGCGCACCTCACGCATGGTTGACTGGCCTCACGGCACGATTGTCACAGGCAGCGCCGGCGCGGACAACCGCGCGATGCCGCTAGAATGCCCGATGGCCAGGAAGAAGGAAGACAGCGCGGGGCGCATCGCCGAAAACCGCAGGGCGCGGCACGACTATTTCATTGACGAGCGCTATGAAGCCGGCGTTGCCCTCCAGGGATGGGAGGTCAAGGCCCTGCGTGCCGGCCGGCTGCAATTGCAGGAGGCTTACGTGCTGCTGAAGGATGGCGAGGCCTGGCTGTTCGGCGCCCATGTGTCGCCCCTTCTCGACCGCGTCGACCCATCAGCTGCCCGACCCGACCCGCAGCCGCAAGCTCCTGCTGCACCGCCGCCAGATCGACGCGCTGATCGGCGCGGTCGAACGCAAGGGCTACACGATCGTGCCGCTGGCGGCGTACTGGAAGACCGGCAAGGCGAAACTGGAAATCGGCCTTGCACGCGGCAAGAAACAGCACGACAAGCGCGCCGACGAACGCGAACGGGACTGGCACTCGCGAAAAAGCCCGGGTGATGAAGGGCCGCCGCTGAGGGCAAGGCATGACGCTCGTCGAACTGCTGCTGACCAACTTTGCTGTGATCGCAGCGGCCATGCTGCTCCTGTGGCTCGTCAGCATCCCGATCAGGAACGCCAGCATCGTCGACATCTTCTGGGGCCCGGCATTTGCGGTCGTGGCCCTGGTCGGCTGGTACATCGGCGACGGCGATCACGACAGGCGCACGCTGCTCACCGCGCTGACCGGCGCCTGGGGCCTGCGCCTCGGCGCGTATCTTGCGCTCCGCAATCTCGGCCACGGCGAGGATTTGCGCTATGCGCGCTGGCGCAAGCGCATCGATGATGCCGGCGGCAATTTCACGTTGCGCAGCCTGCCGATGGTCTTTCTCCTGCAGGGATTGCTGGTCATCGTCGTGTCCCTGCCCGTGCAGGCGGGACAGCTTGCGATCACCGGCAGGCCGCCCGGGATCACGGCCATGATGGGCACGCTCCTGTGGCTCGCGGGTTTTCTCTTCGAAGCCATCGGCGACTGGCAGTTGCGCCGATTCAAGGCCGATCCTTCGAATCGCGGCAAGTTGCTGGACAGCGGCCTGTGGCGCTATACGCGCCATCCGAATTACTTCGGCAACGCCTGCCTGTGGTGGGGACTGTGGCTCGTCGCCTGCGATGCGCCCGGTCTCTGGTGGACCGCGATCGGGCCGCTACTGATGACTTTCCTGCTGTTGAAAGTGTCCGGGGTCGCGCTGCTGGAAAAATCGCTCGTCTCGGACAAGCCCGGGTACGCCGATTACCAGCGCCGCACCAGTTCCTTCTTTCCCTGGCCGCCGCGCCCGGAAAAGGCAAACCGCTCGCCGGATTGAACCGGCGGATCGCCAGGCAAGCCTGCTGGCCGGAGGCCGTGATCAGGCGACGCTGGAGATGCCCTGGCGGTACTGCACATCGGACAGCAGGCGGCTCAATTCCTTCCTGACGACGGCGTAGCACTCGCACACACGTGTCTCGAGTCCGTCCCGCTCGAGTACCGCAATGTGGCCACGGCGGTAGCGGATATAACCGGCATGCTGCAGTTTCCCGGCGGCTTCCGTGATTCCCTCCCGGCGCACGCCGAGCAGGCTGGCGACCAGTTCCTGCGTCATGACCAGCTCGCCCGAGGGGATTCGATCCAGGGTCGACAGCAACCAGCGGCACAGCTGCTGCTCCACCGAATGGTGGCGATTGCAGACCGCCGTCTGGGTCATCTGTGTAATCAGCGCCTGGGTGTAGCGCAGCAGCAAGCGTTGCAGCAAGCCGGCGCGATTGAATTCGCGCAGCAGCAAGCTGCTTTCCAGCCGGTAAGCGCGGCCCGCGGTCTGCACCACGGCCGAACTGGGCGTGGTATCGCCTCCCATGAACAGCGAGATACCCACTACGCCCTCATTGCCCACTCCCGCGGATTCGGCCGATGCGCCGGACTCCATGACGTAGTGCAAGTGACACGATTGCGGTGGTGGGGAAATAGGCATGCCGCAGCTGTCCGCCGGGCTCGTAGAGCATCTCGCCGAGCGGCAACGGGACCAGCTCCAGATGCGCCGCCAGGCGCTCGAATTCCGCCGTCGGCAGGGCGGCGAGAAGATGGTTTTGATTCGGACTATCGGGTGATGACATCGTGAATCGTCGGGATGCCGGCCTCTAGTTCCTTGCAGGGAGTTCCACGCCGATGCCGCGGTAACCGATGAAGCGGCTGGACTTGTTGAACATCGGTTCCCCGCTCACCTGAAATCTTTGCGTCGAGCCATCGGCGGCGACGCGGCTGAAGACGAAATCCAGGAAAGGCTGGCGGGCGGCTATGGTTGCCTGCAGCGTCTCGCGCTCCGCCTCGTTCCACCCGGTCACCTCGACGCCGGCTGCATTTCCCGCCAGCGGATCGACCCGGATGCCGAGCATTTCCAGGACCGGGCCGGAGACCTTGCTGAAATTCCCGTTCTCGTCCTGCTCCCAGTACCAGTCGGAGGCCAGCTCGGTCAGGCTGCGGTAACGTGCCTCGCTTTCGCGCAATTCAGCAGTCCGTTCCTGCACCGCCTGTTCCAGCAGCCTGTTGTAATTCTCGAGTTTCCTGTAGAGCAGCCGCACTTCCAGCATGTTGTGGATGCGCGTCCTGACCTCGACCAGGTCAAACGGCTTGCTGACGAAGTCCTTTGCGCCCGCCTGCAGTGCCCGCAGCTTGTGGCCAGGTTGTGCAGTGACTCACCAGGACCGGCAGATAGCCGTCTGTATCGTTCGAATTGAGGCCTGCCATCACCTCGAATCCATCCATTCCGGGCATCTGGAGGTCGAGCAGAATCAGGTCGTAGTTGTTCTTGCGGTGCAGCGAGCAAACCTCGCGCGGATTCATCGTCGAGGTAACACTGGTGTAGCCGGCATTGGCCAGCAATTGCTCCAGCAGAATGACATTCGGCTCCTGATCGTCGACGATCAGGATGCTGGCGCCAAGAATGTCGGACTCACTGAGCCTCATGCTTGTCCTCTGTCTTCGCGCGGGCCGACTCCGTATTCGCGGACTTGAGCGCCATGTCCAGCGCATCCATGAACTCGTTGACCTTGATGGGTTTGGTGAGATAGCGGAAGAATCCCGCCTCCAGCCCCTTGGCGATGTCGCGCGGTATTGCGTTGGCGCTGAGCGCCACCACCGGGATGTGCGCTGTCGCCGGGTCTGAGCGCAGGACTTGCAGCGCCTGGACACCGCTGATGCCGGGCAGATTGATGTCCATCAGGATCACGTCCGGCAGGGACTCGCGCGCAATCTTGACGCCACTGTTGCCGTCGATCGCACTCAGCAGGCGGACGTCCGGCCGGCGCGCGATGAGGTCCTCAACCAGCATCAGATTGGCCGGGTTGTCCTCGACATAGAGCAAGGTGCGCAACGGCGCATCGCCATCAACTTGCGTCCGGCCGGCCGTCGCGGGCGTGACCGGGACAACGGCATGTTGCGGTTCAGCCGTCAGATTCAGTTCGATCCAGAACACGCTGCCCACACCGACGATGCTTTCCACACCGATTTCGCCATGCATCAATTCGACCAACCGCTTGCTCACCATCAAGCCGATGCCCGTGCCCTCCTCGATGCCGGCTTCTTTCCCAAGCCGATTGAATGGCTGGAATAGCTGCGCCAGCTTGTCCGGCGGCATTCCTTCGCCGGTGTCCTTCACGCTGATGCGAATGCGTCCCGCGGTGCTCGCGGTGCAGTCCACCACGACGGCGCCTCCGACCCTGTTGTACTTGACTGCATTGGAAAGCAGGTTGATGAGAACCTGCTTCACGCGCGTCCGATCGGCTTTGACGAAGGACGGGAACTTGAGCTCGGGGAAGGTCATCCGGATGTCGCGCTTTGTCGCCTGCGGCTCGATCATCGCGTGGCATTCGCGCATGATTTCAGTCAGCGCAACCGGTTCCGGCGACAGCGACATCTTGCCGGACTCGATCAGCGCGAGATCGAGAATTTCGTTGATCAGTTCCAGCAGGTACCACCCGGCCTTGAGGATCTGATCGATGCTTCGCTTCTGGGAGACCGTTGGCAGCGGCGATCCGGATTCCATCAACTGGGCGAAGCCGAGTATCGCGCTCAGCGGCGTCCGAAGCTCATGGCTCATGCTGGACAGGAAATCCGATTTCGCCAGGTTGGCCTTCTCTGCTGCGGCCATTGCCTTGTTCAGTTCCAATTCGACCTGCTTGCGCACCGAATTGTCGGTGCCAATCAACAGGTACCCGATGATCTCGCCGTAGTCATCGCGCAGCGCCGTGATCGAGATGATGGCCGGAAAGCGGCTGCCGTCCTTGCGGATATAGGTCAATTCATAGATGTCCTCGATCCCGCGCGAGGCCTTGTGGGCCAGGGCCTCGAAGCCGGGCCTGATCGTGATTGCGAGCTCGAGGCTCAGCGCCTGGGCGCGCGCCATCACTTCCTGCGGATCGTGGATGTCGCTCGGGTTTATCTTGTTGACGACCTCGGCGGCCAGATAACCCAGCATCCGCTCGGCGCCGACATTGAAGAGCTGAATGATGCCCTTTTCGTCGGTGGCGATGATCGAGAAATTGGCGCTGGTCAGAATGGCGTTCTGCAAGGCCCCCGTCTTGAGCAGGGCCTCCTGGCGCCGCATTTCGGTCATGCGAACGGCCTTGCCGGCGTGGTCGGCGACTGCTGGGCTGTTTCCTGTCTCGGCCATGACCAATCTCCGTGAAGTACTTGCAGCAATGCGGAGCGGGAACTGCGTTTGCCGGGCCTGCAGCCGAGGGCTGCGACCGCGCACAGTCAGGAAAAAGCCGCGCCTCTCGCCAGGCGAGCGCCATTGATCCCGGTCTTGCCGCCAGACGTCTGTGCGGTCGACCACATAGGGCCAGCCGCGAAACCGCTCTGGCGACCGGGCCGATTTGCTAGAATGCCCTCGACTTCTGGGGGCGATCGGCTTCGACGTGGGCTGCGAAACTCCAGGGGCGTGCCGAGGTGCAGGCCTCCTCGTTAATCAGCTTGCAAACACTAGTTGCCAACGACGACAACTACGCTCTGGCGGCTTAATCCCGCCTAACCCCCGACTGGCATGTGCCTGTGCATCCAGACCCGGGGGACGCGCTCACAGGATCGCGGAACCGGTGTGCTCCGGGCCGGAACCGCTAAAACGTTCCTGAGCTGGCTCCATGTTTTCCCCGCCCGCCGGGTAGCATGAAGCGAGATCAATAGGCGTGGACACGCACGTAGATCCTGTAGCGTAGGGCTTGCGGACGCGGGTTCGATCAATGAGGGTCGCTTTCACTCGCAAGGGTGAAATGAGAACGGGGCTCACATCGGTGAAACCTGACGGCGCCGGCAACGGTGACCAGTGGTAACGCCGAGGGGTAGGAAGAGGGCTAACCTCAGGCCTGCCCTGTAGAGACTTATGGAGTTGCCGAGGCAAGTGCCGGGGCAACACCCAGGATCCGAGGGCTTATGCATCGGATAACACGCCCCGCCCCCGGCATTGGCCGGGGTGATGGCATAGTCCAGCCCGCCGCGAAAGCGGTGGAACAGCTGTCCCGCCGCCTCCACCAACCGGGGTCTCCAGCCGAAAGGCCGGGGACCCCATTTTTTTGCTATAGAGGCCGCTGGAGGTAGCCGACATGCCACCGCGCCGGACGGCAAGACTTTCTGAAACCGACGCCGCATATCTCGCGGGCCTGATTGACGGCGAGGGCACGATTGCATTGACGCGCCTGCATTGCGGTCACAACCGCCAATTGGTGATTTCTGTCAGCAATACCGAGCACTCGCTCCTTGAGTGGGTGCTGCAGTCGACGCGCGTCGGAAAAATCACGTCCAAACGCACGTCGTCGCCGCACCATGCGCCCGGCCTTACGTACACGGTTGCGAATCGCCAAGCTCTCGCCGTGCTGGCGCAGGTCACTCCCTATCTCAGGTCCTACAAAGCCGAACGCGCCCGGCTGGTTCTGGAACGTTACGTCGAACTGACTCCGCGTAATGGCAAATATGACGATGCCCTGCGTGTGGAGCGCGGTGATTTCGAGCGTCAATTTGCAGCAATCAGCATTCGCCGACGCCGGATCGATCCCGGGAATTGCGTGCGAGACATTGCCTGCCCAAGGCCGGCCTGCGCCTCTCCTGACTGCACCCGGAAGAATCAGTTGCCGTGCAGCGACTTCACGTATTCGGCAACTGCCTGCAACTGTTCCGGTGACAGCATCGGCCAGGGCGCCATCATCGGCGACCCGCCATGCTGCGCGGCGCCGTCATGAACGATCGCCTTGATGTCGTCGACATCGCCCGGCGCGCCGTTGCCATTGGCGTCGTACTTGAATGCGCCGGCGGCGAAGTTCGCAGGCTTCGGATTCAGTGCCGCGGCCGCAACTCCGTCACCCGCGCCTTTCGCCCCATGGCAGGTCGCGCAATTGGTCGCGTAAACGGTCGCGCCGGCATCGGCATCAGCCGCCGCAGTGGTCGCCTCGGCTGCCGGTGCCGTCGTGGCGGCTTCCGCGGCCGGCGCCGGCGTTGCGGCGGTATCCGCCGCCTCCGGCTCCTTCTTGGAGCAAGCCGTGGCCATCAGCAGGACGGCCAGCGCCACGGACATGGCACTGGCCAACGTGTGTGATTTCATAATTCGGTTCCTTCGTATCGACTTCGGGGACGCCCGCGCATTCTAGCGCGCGTGCTGACCGCTGATCGATCGGGATTTCCGCTAAGTACGTTTACGTACAGACGCAGGCGTCGGTGGCGATCATCCTTTGCATATTCGCAGGAGGCCTGCCTGGCGGGCTGCGAGAGAGCACAAACGGAGTCAACCATGCAAGCCAATCCAGGGATTTCCGAACTAGAAACCAACGGGCAGGCCATCGCGGCCGGCGCCGATCGCGCTGCTTCAGGCCTGGCGCGCGAATTCCAGGACTTCATCGCCGATGTCGAGGACCTGGCCAAGGCAACCTCCACGCTGACCGGCGAGGAACTGGCCCGGGCCAGGGCAAAGCTCGGCAAACGCGTGGCGGACGCAAAGGAGTCTGTCCAGGCCATCGGCGGCGCGATCTCTGATCAGGCCCAGACCGCAGTCAAGACGACGGACAGCTATGTGCGCGAGCATCCCTGGCAGGCGGTCGGCATCGGCGCGGCCCTGGGACTGCTGCTCGGGATCACATTGGCGCGCCGGAATTAGCCGGGTTTCGCTTCTGCAATGAAACCGTTTGACGCCATCCGCATCCTGAATTCAGCGGGCGGAGCCCTGTTCGCACAAGCCAGGCTGCATGGGCAACTGGCGCGCGTCGAATGGCAAGAAGAGAAGATCAGGCTTCTGAAGATGCTCGTGGCTGTGCTGCTCGGCTTTGTCGGCCTGCTCTGCTTCCTGCTGTTCGCTGGAATGGCGGTGCTCGCTTTCAGCTGGGACTCCGCGTACCGGATACCGGTCGCAGTGATCCTGGTTGCCGTCTATGCGCTCGGCACCGCCCTCGCGTGGCGCTGGTTCAAGGGGCTTTCGGCCCGCGTGGCCTTCGCTGCTACGCGCGAGGAGCTGGCTGCGGACCTGGCCCTCATCAGGAGCACGCTTTGACCCCGACATCGAACACGCCGCTCGCAGAGCAGCGCAAGGCGCTGCGCGACAGCATGCTGGTTCAGCGGCAGTTGATCGCGGGCCGGCTCGGATACGGCCAGGGCGCGGCTCGCGGTTACCCGCGCAGCCTGACGATGCGCCTTCTGATGCGGCTGGTCCGCGCGCGATTGTTCAGATCATAGCCCGTGCGTAGCGTGCTGACGCCGAGGCGGGCTGCCTGCTCGGCAATCCAGGGCAACAGCCGGTCGAATTCCTTCTTGACGACGGCATAGCACTCGCAGGCGTGGGCCTCCAGGGCCGGCCGGTCGAGCACGACGATGTGGCCGCGGTTGTAACTGAGCAATCCGAGCTTCTGCAGCTTGCCGGCCGATTCCGTGACCCCTTCGCGCCGGACGCCGAGCATGTTGGCGATCAGCTCCTGCGTCATCGTCAGCTCGTTCGACGGCAGGCGGTCGAGACTCATCAGCAGCCAACGGCACAGTTGCTGGTCCACGGAATGATGCCGATTGCAGACTGCCGTCTGCGACATCTGCGTGATCAGCGCCTGGGTATAGCGCAACAACAGACGCTGGAAGGGGCCGGCCCGGAAGAACTCCTCCTTCAGGTATTTCCCCGGCATCCGATAGGCCTCGCCCGCACTCTGGACGATGCCGCGACTTGGGGTCGTCTCGCCGCCCATGAACAGCGCGACGCCGACCACACCTTCATTGCCGACGATGGCGATCTCGGCCGATGCGCCGTCTTCCATCACGTACAGGAGCGACACGATCGAAGTGGTCGGAAAGTAGACGTGCCGCAAGCGGCTGCCGGACTCGTAGAGCACGTGGCCGAGCGGCATCGGTCTCAACTCGAGCCTGGGCTTGAGGCGTTCCCATTCCTCCGCGGGCAGGGCCGCCAGCAGGTGGTTCTGCAGTGGCGATTCGGGGCTCGGGATCGTAGCTCTCCCTGGGCACCCGCCGGATCCGGTTCGAGCGTGCCCTATGTGCGCTTGCATACATTACGCCTATCTCAGGGGCGCGGCGTGAAACCCGTTGCGTACGCCACCGCACAGATCGGGACCGCGGTTGGCGCTAGCCTCAATCCATACTCATTTCTGCGAAGGATCGGCACATGAACTTCATCATCTGGCTCTTGATTGGCGGTGTGATTGGCTGGATTGCCAGCATGATCATGGGCACGAATGGCCGGCAGGGGCTCCTCCTCAATATCGTCGTCGGCATCGTCGGCTCATTTCTCGGCGGCTGGCTGCTGAGCGGACTCTTCGGATCATCGACGATCAATCAGGGCAATTTCAGCTTGTCCGGGCTGGTCGTTTCCTTGCTTGGGGCAGTGATACTGCTGGCGCTGGTGCGACTGGTCCGCGGCGGCACGAGCACCTGAGAATTGTTGGGCATGAGCGCGGTCTGTGTTCGCCACCGAACAGATTGAATGCCGCGCTGTGCTTTAGGCTTGTTTTCACTGGCCGGATCTCCTTCTTGAGATCGTTGGCTCGATTTCCAAAGGAGTCCGGATATGTCGAAGTCATTGCATCGGTTTGCGTTCCTGCTGCCCCTCGTCCTGGTCGGCTTCATGGGTTGCGCGTCCACGCGCACCCATGAGTCCGCGGGCCAGTACGTTGATGACAGCGTCCTCACCCTGAAGGTGAAGACCGCCATCCTGGGCGATGAGGCCCTCAAGTCGGCTGAGATCAATGTCGAGACCTTCAAGGGAGCCGTGCAGCTCTCCGGTTTCGTCAATTCGCAGTCCGACATCAACCACGCGGTCGTGGTCGCCCAGAATGTCGAGGGCGTGACGACCGTCAAGAACGACATGCAGCTGAAGCCCTGAACTTCGCTGCTGTCCGAAACGGTAGCTGCAATTCGGGGGTAGCCGGGCACTTGCCGCTGCCCCTGAATTTCAGCCGTTCGCATCGGAACCGGGAGTGTTACACATGGATGGACGAAAGCTGGCTGCGCTACTGCTGATCGTCGCAGGCGTACTGGGCCTGGCCTACGGCGGCTTTACCTACACGAAAGAGACGCACGAGACAAAGATCGGGCCGATCGAGTTGACGGTAAAGGATCGCGAAACGGTCAACATCCCGGTCTGGGCGGGCGCGGGAGCGCTCATAGCGGGCGTGATGCTGCTGGTCGTGCGGGTAAAGGGCTGAGGGGCGTCGGGCCGTGACTGCCGTCAAGGCGGCACCCGTAGTCAATCTCCTGATCGAGGGCCTGCCGCACAGGCTCCGCGAACGGATCCTGAAGCGCTGCCAGACGGTTGAACTGACATTCGGGACAGTCCTTTGCGAACCTGACCAGCGACTGCGCTACGTCTACTTTCCGCTCACCGGTTTCATATCGCTGGTCGCTACGGTAGCCGGCCACCCGTCGCTCGAAATGGGACTGATCGGCAATGAAGGCATGCTCGGCACGACCATGGTGCTCGGCGTCAATTCGGGCCGCCTGCGTGGCGTCGTGCAGGGATCCGGCACGGCATTGCGACTGAGTGCCGTGCAGCTCGAGCGCGAACTGAAGCTAAGCCTCGCATTGCGTCGCACGCTGAAGCGCTATCTGTTCGTCCTGCTCGCGCAACTTGCACAAACAGCCGCCTGCACCCGTTTCCACGAAATCAAGGCGCGGCTTGCGCGCTGGCTCCTGCTCACGCATGACCGCGCGCACGCGGATCATTTTCACCTGACTCACCAGTACCTGGCCGACATGCTCGGCGTACAGCGCAGTGCGATAACAATCGCCGCAGGCGCCTTGCAACGACGCAAGCTCATTCGCTATAGCCGCGGCGACATCCGGATTCTCGACCGCCGGGGGATCGAAGCAGTGTCCTGCGAGTGCTACCAGGCGGTCATCGACGACTACAGGCGTCTGTTCGCCTGACACATTCGATTCAAAGCCGATTGATGCCGGTGTCCCTTATGTGCGTTACCGAACAGATCGCGATTTCCGGACGGATCATGTTTCGAGCGTACGCAAACTGATGCACCGGATCCGCGCTGACGCTCCCTGATCCCAATCACCCCATCCCTGAGGTGATCCCGTCGCGCGAATCCATGCCTGACCCGATGTCGCAGTTGATTGCGCCATCGGGTCCCTTTCATTCGCTCTCCCGTCTGCGTTGCTGTGTTCGTTGCCGTACCGACGTGGGCGGGCTGCACCGGTAAGGTCATGACGACATAAACGATTTCACTGAAGAAGAGGTTTCCATGTCCAGTCATTCCCTGAAAACCAGCCTCGCGGTACTGACAGTGCTGCTGATCGCCGCCTGCAGCAGCCAGCCCCGCTACAATAACGCCTACGACACGCGCAGCCGCTGCGAGACCTGCGGCAACATCGAACGCATCGAAAAGGTCCGCCTCCGGGATGAACATATGGACATCGGCGCAGGCGCGGTACTTGGCGCCATCATCGGCGGCGTGGCCGGCAGCCAGATCAACACGCGTGACCACGAGACAGCCGCCATCGCGGCCGGCGCACTCGCCGGTGGCGTCATCGGCCACGAAATCCAGAAGAACAACCAGAAAGCGACCGAGGGCTACCAGTTCGACGTTCGCCTCGACGACGGCCGCTGGGCGCAGGTGACGCAGGTCGACAAGAACAGCCTGCGAGTCGGCGATCGCGTGATCATTCTCGATCATCAGGTACAGTACCTGCGCTGATCGGTCTGCTCGACCAATTGAACCGAAGGCCGGATCGCGCTCCGGCCTTTGTCGTTCTTGCTCCCGGGAACCTATCGCGCTTTACTGGGCACTAATGTGTTGTTGACCATGAATCAAGGCACGACAATCGACGTTGACAATGCGGTCATGGATCCGACCCGGTATTTCGCGCGGCCGGCGGAGGTGCTCGACGTCGCGGCCCTGAGCCGCGACGACAAGCGCCGGATCCTGCAATCCTGGGCTCTGGACGCGCAGCTGATCAGCGAAGCCGAGTCCGAAAACATGCGCGGCCGGCCCGGCGACCGGTCGTTTCTGCGCGAGGCAAAGCTCGCGCTCCTCGAGCTCGACGGCTGAGCGGTCCTACTGGGCCTTGTCCGCCGTTGCCTGCTCGCGGGCATCGCGGCGCAGGGCCCGGTCGTAGGCCTCGCCGAACAGGATCTCGAATCCCAGGCTCGCCCCGAGGCATCCATGGCAGCGATCGGCGGGCGTCGGGCCGTCGGCCCAGAACAGCGCAGCGCCCATCTCGACGAACAGCCACTTTTGCAACACCGAGCGCCGGTGCGTCACGCGCAGGCCAATGCGGTCCGGCTGGGTGCCGTCGGTCTCGCCGCGCACGCTGACCTCATAGCGCATCGCGCGCCGGTAATCGATGGCCTGGTAGAGCGCCAGGCGCGAGCGCCAGCGCACGCCCAGTGTCTGCTCCGACAGCCGCGCGGAGTTGCCCCAGCGCAGCAGGTAGTCGTGGCCCGAGGACCCGGTCCACGTCGAGGGCTTCAGTGACGCCGAAACCTTCCTGGTGCTCCCAGAAGGCCGTGCTCCGCATCGTCAGCAGCACGCTCTTGCTCCGGTAAAGATATTGACGATAGCGGGCGTTCAGGTAGGGATTGAGCGGCGACTCGAGATGCACGCCGGCTCCGAGATCGAAGCGGCTGTCGCGACCGCGGTGAACGCGGTAGCCGATTCCGGCGAACCATTCGGCGGGATCGTCGTCCGAGAATTGCCCGCCGAGGGGGCCGATGTTCGAGGCCTGGTCGGCGACGAATTCGTCGCGGCTTGCGCGGCCGATGGTCGCATTCAGGCGCTCATTCAGGGCCGGCAGCGTCACGCTGGTGCGGAAACGCACATCGGCATCGGCGCCGTCCTGCTCGTTCCAGCCGAGCGTCAGGCCCAGCCGCCCATTGCTGTCGTCCTCGAATTCCGAGTATTCATGCTCGCCGCCGAACAGGCGATCGACGAACCGGGCCGTGCTGCAGACGCCGCGCTGCACGCCCGCGCGCATGGTCTCGAGCCCGCCAGCATCGGCTGGCTGCTCGCCACGACAGGGACTTTCCGCATCATCGGCAGGTTTCTCCTCTTCCGGACGTGCGACGGGCGGCAGGAGCAGCAACAGCAGCAGACCGGCCACGCAGCGGGAAGCCGGCCGGCCCTTCATCACGGCTTGCGCCGTCCGGTGACCTCGAAGAAATGCCTGCGGCACAGCGACAGGTAGCGTTCGTTGCCGCCGATCTCGACCTGCGCGCCGTCGCGCTCGACCTCGCCGTCGGCGCCGACCCGCACGTTCATCGTCGCCTTGCGCCCGCAATGACAGATGGTCTTCAGTTCCGACAGTTCGTCCGCTAGCGCAAGCAGGCGCGCGCTGCCCGGAAACAGGTCGGCCCGGAAATCGGTCCGCAGCCCATAGCAAAGCACCGGGACCGAGAGCCGGTCCACGACGATCGCGAGGTCCTCGACCTGCGCGGGCGTCAGGAACTGCGCCTCGTCCAGCAGCACGCAGCTGACGGCTTCGCGCGCATGCTCGGCAGAAATCTCAGCAAAGAGATCGGTGTCCTCGCCGAAATGCAGGGCCTCGCTGCTGAGCCCGATTCGTGAGTGCACCTTGCCGCCGCCGCGCTGGTCGAGCTTTGCCGTGTACACCAGCACGCGCATGCCGCGCTCGCGATAGTTGTGGCTCGACTGCAGCAGGGACGTGGACTTCCCCGCATTCATCGTCGAGTAGTAGAAGTAGAGCTTCGCCAATGCCGTCTGCCGCGGGCCTCAGTAGAGCAGCTTGATTTCGCGCAGCCGTTCGCGCAGGTAGTCGTCCGCGAGGATCGGCTCCGGATACCGGTTCGGCCGCACCGGCGTGATGCAGCCAGGCAGCGTCGCGATCGGAAAATCCGAATTGAAGTGCAGAAAGAACGGCATCGAATAACGCGGCCGGTTGACGCGCTCGCCGGTCGGATTCACGACGCGGTGGGTCGTCGATGGCAGCACGTGGTTTGTCAGCCGCTGCAGCATGTCGCCCACATTGCAGACCAGGCAGCCCGGCGGCGGATTGATCGGCAGCCAGCGCCCATTGCGGTCGAGCAGTTCCAGGCCGCCCTCCTCGGCCCCCAGCAGGAGCGTGATGACGTTGATGTCCTCGTGCGCGCCCGCGCGCACGCCGGTGGAGCCCTCCTTGACCGGCGGGTAATGCAGCACGCGCAGAACGCTGTTGCCCTCGCCCACCTTGTCGTCGAACCAGTGCTGCGGCAGGCCGAGATAGAGCGCGATCGACTCGAGCAGCCTGCGGCCCATCGCGTCGAAGGACTCCCAGAGCGCGAGCGCCGCGCGCTTGAATCCCGGGTCCCCTTCAAGCCAGATGTTGTCCGGCATGGACGAGCGATAGCGATGGCCGGGCGGCAGTTCGCGGCCGATCTGCCAGAATTCCTTCAGATCGTAGTGCGTCGCGCCCTTGGCGGTCTCGACGCCGAAGGGCGTCAGCCCGCGCGCGCCGCCGATACCGGGAACGCGATAACGGAGCTTCTCTTCCTCTGGCAGCGCAAAGAATTTCTTGAAGCGGTCGAGGCAGCCGTCGATCAGCGCCTGCGGCAGTTCGTGATCGTTGACGACCGCAAAGCCGTAGCGCTCGAAGCTGCCGGCGAAGTGCTTCACGAACGCCCTTGGATCGCGCTTCGCAAGCTGGTAGCTGACCGGTACGACCGAATCTGGCATTGCCGGACATTATGGCCCCGCTTTCACAGCGGCTCCAGAGTCACGCATGATGTCCGTTATGTCCGAGTCCTCGCGCTGGTTTGTCGTCATCAACCCGGTTTCCGGCGGCGGGCGCGCGCTGCGCCGCTGGCCGCGGTTGTCCGCGGCGCTCGACCGGCATGGCGTCGTATACGAATCGGCGACCACGTCACAGGCGGGCCACGCAATCGAGCTGGCGCAGCGGGCCATAGCGCAGGGTCACCGCCGCCTGCTCGCGCTGGGCGGCGATGGATCGTTCAATGAACTCGTCAACGGGCTCTTCGCCCAGCGGGAGATCCCGCTCGAGCGGCTGCTTGCGGCGGTCGCCCCGCTCGGAACCGGCAATGACTGGGCGCGCACGATGCAGGTGCCCGACGATCCGGACCTGCTCGCCAGGGCGATGCTCCGCGGCCGCAGCCGCCGCGTCGATCTCGGGGTCGTCGAGGTCGACGAAGCGCCCGGCAGAGCAGCGCGACGATCGGCATTCCACAACAATGCCGGCGCCGGCATCAATGCGGAGGCGCTGCGACTCACGCCCCGCGGCGGCCCGCGCGCCCTCGCCTATCTCATCGGGCTGCTGCGGGCATTGATGCGATACCAGGCGCCGCAATTCGAAGTGTCCGCCGATGGGCAGTTGCGATCCGGGCGCTACCTGATTGCGCTGGCGGCGATCGGCAGCCATTACGGCGCCGGGATGCGCCTGGCGCCGAGCGCGCAGGCCGACGATGGATACTTCGACCTGGTCATGATCGAGCCGATGTCGATTGCAGCGGCGCTGCGCCGCCTACCGAAACTCTTCAATGGCCGGCTCGAAGGCGATCCAGCCGTCCGGGTGCTGCGCTGTCGGTCGGTGGCGATACGCGCGACACCGGCCTGCGGCGTCGAGGTGGACGGGCAGGACTTCGGGTCGACGCCCGTATCACTCACATTGAAGCGCGGTGCGCTGACCGTGCTTGACTGCCGCGCCTCAGCGGAATGACGCGAGGATCTTCGGGAGCGCCGCGCCGCCGGGGCACAGGCGTTCGAATGGCACGCTGTTGAGGGCGGCGTCGGGTGTGTTGTGCCGCGCGTGGAAATCGCGGCGCTTCTGGTCCACGTAGATCAGCCCGGTCACGTATTCGTTGCGCATCGCCCGTTCCTGGACGTAGGCGGCCGCGCGCGCGCGATCGGTCGGGTCATAGGTCGGGTCGAGCTTGCGCAGCAGGATGTTGCTGCCGTCGTGCATCGAGACGGGCAGCACCTCGCCCGGTGCGTAGCTGACGCTGATCTCCCGCTGCGGCGCCACGTAGTCCGCCGCCACCGGCGCCTCGGAATGCTCGCGCACGTAGGCGTAGCTCTTGGTCGAGCCCTCGTGGTCGTTGAAGGTCACGCAGGGCGACAGGACGTCGATGATCGCGAAGCCTCCGTGGGAGAGCCCCGCCTTGATCAGCGGCACGAGCTGCTCCTTGTCGCCGGAGAAGCTGCGCGCGACGAACGAGGCGCCGAGCGCCAGCGCAAGCAGCACCGGGTCGATCGGGATCTGCTCGTTGGCGACGCCTTTCTTCGACTTCGACCCGATGTCGGCCGACGCCGAGAACTGGCCCTTGGTCAGCCCGTAAACGCCGTTGTTCTCGAGGATGTAAACCATGTCGATGTTGCGCCGGATCACGTGGGCGAGCTGGCCGACGCCGATCGAGAGCGAGTCGCCGTCGCCGGAAACGCCGATATAGCGCAGCGTGCGGTTGGCGGCATTCGCGCCGGTCGCGATGGACGGCATGCGGCCGTGCACGGCGTTGAAGCCATGCGCCCCCGCGACGAAATACGCGGTGGTCTTGGACGAGCAGCCGATGCCCGAGAGCTTGACGACGCTTTGCGGGGGCAGTGCCAGTTCGTACGCGGCCTGGACGATTGCGGCGGTCACGGAATCGTGGCCGCAGCCCGCGCAGAGCGTCGACATGCTGCCTTCGTAGTCGCGCCGGTTCAGGCCGAGCGTGTTCAGCGGCAGGCCGGGATTCCCGACCTTCGGCTTGGTGGTGACGCTCATGCCGCGACTCCCTTGGCCAGCGCCGAGTTGACGCCGTCCACGATGCAGTCCGCCGCCATCGGCAGGCCGTTGTAATGCAGGATCGAATGCAGCCTTTTCTTGTCCACTGCCGTCTCGAGCGTCAGCAGCGAGCGCAATTGCGCGTCACGATTCTGCTCGACGACGAAGATCGTCTGGTGCGCCGCGAGGAACTCCTCGACTTCCGCTCCGAAAGGGAAACCGCGCACGCGCAGGTAGTCGATCGCCGTGCCGGCGCGGCGCAGCTTGACGAGCGCTTCACGCACGGGCGCATCGCAGGAGCCGAGGCTCACGATGGCCGCCGGCGCGCCGCGCGAGTCCACGACCGCAGGCGGAACCAGCCGGGCAGCCGTGTGGAACTTGCGCGTCAGGCGGTCCATGACATCCTGGTACTCCGCGGAATCCTCCGTGTACCCGCCATAACGGTTGTGTCCGGAGCCGCGCGTAAAGTAAGCCGCTTTCGGGCTCACGCCCGGCAGCGTGCGATATGGGATGCCGTCGCCATCCGGGTCGAGGTAGCGATGGAACTTGCCGAGCCCCGCGACCTGCTCGTCGGTCAGCAACTTGCCGCGATCCGGCCTGTAGCCGTCGTCCCACTTGAAGTCGGGCGCCATCCAGTCGTTCATGCCGATGTCGAGGTCGAGCAACACGAACACCGGCGTCTGCAGCCGCTCGGCAAGGTCGAAGGCCTTGACCGCCATCTGGAAGCATTCTTCCGGCGAATCCGGGAACAGCATCACGTGGCGCGTGTCGCCGTGCGAAGCGTAGGCACAGGACAGCAGGTCGCATTGCTGCGTGCGTGTCGGCATGCCGGTCGAGGGCCCCACGCGCTGCACGTCGAATATGACGGCCGGCACTTCGGCGTAGTACGCGAGCCCGATGAACTCCTGCATCAGCGAGATGCCCGGGCCGGAGGTCGGCGTGAAGGCGCGCACGCCGTTCCACGAGGCGCCGATCACGACGCCGATCGCCGCCAACTCGTCCTCGGCCTGTACCACCACGAAGTTCTTCTTGCCAGTCTCTGGATCCACGCGGTGGCGCGCACACAGCGCCCGGAATGCGTCCATCAACGACGTGGACGGCGTGATCGGGTACCAGGCGCCGACCGTCGCGCCCGCATAGAGGCAGCCGAGCGCCGACGCGGTGTTGCCGTCGATCATCACGTGCCCCGCCGTTGCGTTCATGCGCTCGATGCGTATCGGCAGCGGGCAGTCGAACTTCTCCTGCGCGTAGCGGTAGCCGATTTCGATTGCCTTCATGTTCGACTCGACCAGCGCCGGCTTCTTCGCGAATGTCTCGGCCAGCAGCCCGCGGATGACCTCGAGATCCAGGTCGATCAACGCCGCAAGCGTGCCCGCGTACATGATGTTCTTCATCAGCGTGCGGGCCCGCGAGCCCTCGAAGTTCTCGTTGCAAAGCTGCGCGAACGGGACGCCGAAGGTCCTGATGTCGTCGCGCGAGAGCAGCGTGCTGCTCGGCCAGGTCGAGTCGTAGACCAGGTAGCCGCCGGCGCTGACCTCGCGCACGTCGCGCGAGTAGGTCTCGGCATTCATCGCCACCATGATGTCCACGCTTCCGGCGCGCGCGCGCCAGCCGTCGCGCGTCACGCGGATCTCGTACCAGGTCGGCAGGCCCTGGATGTTCGACGGGAAGAAGTTCTTGCCGACGACCGGCACGCCCATCCGGAAGATCGCCTTCATGACCAGCGCATTGGCGCTGGCGGATCCCGAGCCATTGACGTTCGCGAACTTGACGGTGAAATCGTTTACGCGCGGCGAAGCGCTGGCTCGCTCAGGCATCGGGCCTCATCCTCTGCATAGGGAATCTTGATCCAGGATTTCTGCATTTCCCAGGCATCCGTCGGGCAGCGCTCCGCGCACAGGCCGCAGTGAACGCACAGGTCCTCGTCTTTGACCATGATGCGGCCGGTCTGTTTCAACGCCTCGGAGACGAACAGGGGCTGGTCGGGGTTGCGGCGCGGGGCTTTCAGGCGCGCCAGGACTTCGGCTTCCTCGCCATTCGCCGTGATCGTCAGGCAGTCGGTCGGGCAGATGTCGATGCAGGCGTCGCACTCGATGCAGAGAGGCGCGTGGAACACGGTCTGGATGTCGCAATTCAGGCAGCGCGAGGTTTCCTCCGCCGCGCGCGCAGCGTCAAAGCCGAGCTCGACTTCGATGTTCAGGCGCTTGAAGCGGTCCTTCAGGCTCACGTGCGGCATCAGGCGCCGCGCTGCGGCATCGTAGTCGTTCTTGTACGACCACTCCTGCATGCCGACCTTGCGGCTCTGCAGGTTGACGCCGCGCGGCATGCGCTCGGCGAGGGGCTGGCTGCTGCAATGCTTGTGGATCGAGATCGCGGCCTGGTGACCGTGCTCGACGGCCCAGATGATGTTCCTCGGGCCGAACGCCGCGTCGCCGCCGAAGAACACGCCCGCGCGCGTCGACTGGTACGTCAGCTTGTCGATCTTCGGCACGTCCCACTTGTCGAATTCGATGCCGAGGTCGCGCTCGACCCACGGGAACGCGTTCTCCTGGCCGATCGCGAGTATCACGTCGTCGCAGGGAATGAACACCTCCTCGACGATGCGCTGGTCCCTGATCTCGTCGCCGTCCATCACGTACTCGAGGCGTTCGAAGTTCATGCCCTTGAGCTTCCCGCCTTCGACGACGAAGGCCTTGGGCGCGTGATTGACGATGATCTCGACGTTCTCCTCCTCGGCGTCCTCGAGTTCCCAGGTGGAAGCCTTGAAGAAGCCGCGGGGCTTGCGCGCCATCACCTTCACGTTCTTCGCGCCGAGCCTCAGTGACGTCCTGCAGCAATCCATGGCCGTATTGCCGACGCCGATGATCAGCACCCGCTCGCCGATCTTGTCGATGTGCTCGAAAGCGACCGACTCCAGCCATGTGATGCCGATGTGGATGCGGTCGGTCTCACCTCGGCCCGGCAGCTTCAGTTCCTTGCCCTTCGGCGCGCCGCTGCCGACGAACACGGCATCGAAACCGCCCTCGTCGAGCAGCTTCCGCATGCTCGCGACCGGCGTTCCGAGGCGCAGGTCGGCGCCCATGCCGACGACATAGCCGATCTCCTCGTCCAGCACCTGTGCGGGCAGGCGGAACGACGGGATGTTGGTGCGCATCAGGCCGCCGGCGATGGCGTACTGCTCGAAGATCACTATCTCGTATCCGAGCGGCAACAGGTCGTTCGCGACCGTCAGCGTCGCCGGGCCCGCGCCGATGCAGGCGATGCGCCGGCCGTTCTTCTGTGCGGGCGCTTTCGGTAGCCGCGGCGTGACGTCGTCACGGAGGTCCGAGGCGACGCGCTTCAGGCGGCAGATGGCGACCGGCTTCTCCTCGACCCGGCCGCGGCGGCAGGCCGGCTCGCAGGGCCGGTCGCAGACGCGCCCCAGGATCCCCGGGAAGACATTCGATTCGCGGTTGACCATGTACGCGTCGGAGTACCGGCCGAGCGCGATCAGGCGCAGGTACTCGGGCACGTCGGTGTGCGCCGGGCAGGCCCATTGGCAGTCCACCACCTTGTGGTAGTAGTCGGGGTCGCGGGTATCTGTCGGCTGCATCGGTTGCCAGTATAACGGGCGTCAGCCGACCAGTTCCGCAATGCGGGTCGCAGTCATCAGGGCGCGCAGGCCGTCCTCGCCCGAGACGACCGGCGGGCGGCCCTGCTCGATGGCGTCGAGGAAGGACTCGATTTCCGCCAGCAGGGCGTCGCCCTGCTCGAAGCTGCGTTCCTCGACGTCAACCTTTGGCAGCACGCCATCGGCGATCACGGCCGGGCGGCGCACGACCGTCAGCAATTTCTGCTGCAGGTCGATCGACAGATAGGCGTCGGCCTGGAATACGCGCAGCTTGCGCTCCGATTTCAGGCTGATGCGGCTCGCGGTCACGTTGGCGACGCAGCCATTCTCGAAGCGGATGCGCGCGTTTGCGATGTCGATCTCGTCGGTGAATACCGGCCCGCCCGCCGCGTCGATCGATGCAATCGGCGAATGCACGATGTTCTGGATCAGGTCGATGTCGTGGATCATCAGGTCGAGCACCACGCTGACATCCGTGCCGCGCGGCTTGAATGGCGCCAGGCGGTTCGATTCGATGAAGCGCGGATTCGCCAGTTCACCGGCGACCGCGAGGATCACCGGATTGAATCGTTCGAGGTGACCGACCTGCAGTACGCGGCCTTGCTCTGCCGCGACCTGGATCAGCTCACGGGCCTCGTCCTCGGTCGCGGTGATGGGCTTCTCGACCAGCACATGGGCGCCCGACTGGAGGAAATCTCGCGCGACCGCGTGGTGCGTCGCGGTCGGCGTCGCGACGCTCACGGCATCGGTGCGTCCCAGCAACTCGCGGTGGTCTGCGAACACTGGAACGCCCAGTTCGGCAACGATGCGCTCGCGCGCTGCGGCATCGGGATCGACGACGCCGACCAGGTCGCAACGCCTGATCGCTGCATATTTCTGGGCGTGGAAGCGGCCAAGGTAGCCGGCGCCGATGACGGCACAGCGCAGTCGGTTCATCGTCAGTTGCGGCGCTCCCGGTTCCAGCGGCTGCGGCGCCGGTAGCGGTATCGCATGCCGAGCACCGTGGCGGCATACGCAAAGCCCGCCAGTGCGAGCAGCAGCACGGCGGCGAATCCGCCCCGCCAGTCGCGCTCCGCCCAGCTGCCGGCCGCGCCCACCAGCGTGGCCAGCAATCCGATCATCAGCGCGCCAAAGGGCTTCATCTCATAGAGCGCCTCAGGCCACCACAGCTTGCGCATCGACTTGTCGACCCCTGCCGCCCGCGGAACGGGCGCCAGTATAGCCAGCTTGCCGCCAGCCGGCGGCACGGTCAGACTCCCGCCGATGGCCGGACGCGGATTGCTTTCCAGATACCTGAACAGGCTGTCGCCATTCTGGCGCCGGGAACTCGGGTTTTTCGCGCTGCTGTTCGGCTTCGGGCTGCTAGTCATGCCCTTCCTGATCTATCTTGCCGGCGTCATGACGCTCGGCCCCTACGAAGGCGGGCTGCTGGCGTTCTTCGGCTCGCTGCTGGGCGCCTTTTTCACGGCCAAGCCGTCGGCCTGGCTGCTGGTCATCGGGCCTTACCTGCTGTTCAGCGCCGTGCGCTTCCTCACCAGGCCGTTCCGGCGCCAGGCCTGACCCGAATCACTCGTGCGGCTCCCGGACCGCGGCACTCGCGTCGCGGATTGCGCGGAATTCATTGCCCTCGTACCAATTGGGCCAGGACTTGCCCTTGGCGATCCCGGCACCGACCTCGAACAGCAGCCTGAGGTCCTCGATCGTTCCGCTGACATCCCAGGACGCCTGGTACTCGTCGCCAGGCTTGTGGTAGCGCAGGGCGTAATACTCGTCATAGCGCGCGAGACCCGCGCCCGGTGGCCCGTCTCGCAGTGTCGTTCCCGACTTGATGTAGAGCGCCGGCACGCCGGCCTTGGCGAAATTGAAGTGATCGGAGCGGTAGAAGTAACCGGCTTCGGAGCGGCGATCCGGCACCAGCGTGCGACCCTGGGACTTCGCGGCGCTCGCCAGCAAGTCCTCCAGTTGCGACGCGCCGGAACCGATGACTTCGATGTCCTTGGCACGGCCGAGCGGCACCATCGCATCGATATTGATCACGGCGGCGGTCTTTTCCAGCGGCACGAGCGGCTGCTCCGCATAGTGCTCCGAGCCGATCAGCCCGGACTCCTCCGCCGTCACCGCGATGAACATCACCGACCGCGCCGGTGCGGGCCTCATCGCGCCGAAACCCTGCGCGATCGTCAGGATACCGGCGATGCCCGTGCCGTTGTCCACGGCGCCATTGAAGATGTTGTCACCGGATATCGTTGGCGACCGCCCGAAGTGATCCCAGTGCGCGACATAAATGACGTACTCGTCCGGCCGTTCCTTGCCCGGCATGACGCCCGCGACATTGGGCGAATTCGCATGGCGTATCTGGTTGCGCACGCCACCGGTCGCGGTGACCCCGAGCGGCACCGGGCGAAAGCCGCGCTGCACTGCGGCGGCCTGCAAAGCGGTGAAATCCTGGCCTGCCAGTTCCATCAACTGTTGGGCGCGGGCCTGAGTGATCCAGCCCTCGAGTGCCGTGCGCCCGGCGTTGCCGTCGGGGCGGTCGGCATAGAACTGCGGCCCCGACCAGCCGTTGCGGACCACCTGCCAGTCGTAAGCTGCTGGCGCCGTGTCATGAATTATGATCGCGGCGGCAGCGCCCTGGCGCGCGGCTTCCTCGAATTTGTAGGTCCAGCGTCCGTGGTAGGTCATCGCCTTGCCGCGGAACAGCGCCGGATCGCCGGTCACGAAACCCGGATCGTTGACCAGGATCAGCGCCGTCTTGCCGTGCATGTCGATGCCGGCGTAATCGTTCCAGCCATATTCGGGCGCGACGATGCCGTAGCCGACGAATACGACTTCGCTGTCCTTGATAGACGATTCCGGCTGCACCCGCCGCGTGCCGAGCACCATGTCGTCGCCAAAGGCGAGCGTCATGCCGGCGGCACCCTTCGCGAAGGACAGGTGCTGGTCGGCGCCGGTAATCTCCACCAGTGAAACCTCCTGGCGGAAGCTGCCCCCGGCCGCCGGTTGCAGTCCCAGTTCGAGGAACTGCTGCTCGAGATACTCGATCGTGCGCTGCTCCCCCTTGGTGCCGATGCCCCGTCCTTCCATCTCGTCGCTGGAAATCGCCTGCACCTGCGCGCGAAATCCGGCCTCGGCGATCGCAGCGGAGGCTTTCTTGATGTCCTTGCTGGCGGCGCCGCTGGCGCCGGAAACCAGCGCGGCCACCAGTGCCGCGAACAGAATCGGCCCCCACCTGTCGAATCGCATCATGCCGTCCCCTGCACCCACGAATTGGCGCCGATCACCCGGCACCCTGTGGCCAGTAATACCAGCCGAGGAGCGCCAGCGCGAGCCACATGGCCGCCTGCGCGTACCAGCGCCAGGGCCGCTGCCGCTGCAGCCCGGCGAATGCCACGCCGGCGAGGGCGGCCAGCACGGCGAAGAGCCCGGCGGTCACCAGCAAACGGGGGTATTCCGTGCCAATCGCAGGCCCGGCCCCCGGAGAAAGCGCGAATATGACAACCACCATCGTGAGGACCAGGCCGATCGAAACGGCGGAACCCAGCACCACCCCGGTCAGGAAGCCCAGTGGGCCCATCGGCAAACCTCCGCCCGCCGTGACGGCGGTACTTGCTACCGCGACCCAGCGCCTCTAGCCTCGTAATCAGGATGCGGCCCGCCGGGGGCCGCACGAGGCAGTTTACCAGCCCATGATCGCATTGATCCCCAAGGCCAGGCCGTCCCGATTCCGCCAGCTGGTGATGGCGGCCCTCCTGGTGCTGTCCGTCGTCGCGCTGGGCGGTTCCGGGACCCAGCGCGCCGTCGCCGTTGTCCCGGCCGTGGCATCGTCCGGCGACCTGGTCCCCAGCGAACGCCACCGCCGCGTCATGCGCCTGGTCTCCGAAGTCGTCGATCGGCAGCACTACCGCCAGGCCGTGCTGGACGACGACATGTCCTCGCAGATCTACGAGCTCTATCTCGAGGCCCTGGACGGCAGCCGCAGCTACCTGCTGGCATCGGACATCGCGGAATTCGAGCACCTGCGCTACGGGCTCGACGATGCGATCAGGAACGCCGATGCCTCGCCCGCATTCGAGATCTTCACGCGTTATCGCCAGCGCAATCGCGAAGTGCTGAAGCACGCGATCGCCCTGCTCGACGTCGCACCGGACTTCACGCTCGACGAAAATTTCCGGTTCGACCGCAGCGACGCCGGCTGGCCTGCCTCCCAGGACGAGTTGAACGAGCTGTGGCGCAAGCGGGTCAAGAACGACGCGCTACAGCTGATACTGGCCGGCAAGGCCTGGCCGGAGGCCAGCGACATCCTGCGCAAGCGTTACGAGCGCGTCGGCAAGCGCATCGAACAGATCACCGCGGACGACGTTTTCGAGACCTTCATGAATGCGTATGCGCATGTCTACGATCCGCATTCCAATTACCTGTCGCCGCGCAATTCCGAGGAATACAACATCGCGATGAGCCTGTCCTACGAGGGCATTGGCGCGTCCCTGCAGCTGGTCGACGACTACGTGACGATCATGAATGTCCTGCCGGGAGGTCCGGCCGCGGCTTCGGCCCAGCTGAAGGCCGGCGACCGCATCACCGCCGTCGGCCAGGGCAATGACGGGCCGCTGGCCGATGTCGTCGGCTGGCGCCTGGATGACGTCGTGCAGCTGATCCGCGGGCCGATCAAGACCGTGGTCCGCCTGCAAATCCTGCCTGACGGCGCGAACCCGGGCGCGGAAGAAACCATCCTCGCGCTGACACGCAACAAGGTCACGCTCGAAGGCCAGGCCGCGCAGAAACAGGTCCATCAGATCCACCGCGGCGATCGCGAATACAAGATCGGCATCATCGAGGTGCCGAGCTTTTACCAGGACTTCCAGGCACGGGTCGCGGGCGATGAGGACTACCGCAGCACCACTCGCGACGTGCGCCGCCTGATCGAGGAACTGCGCAAGGAAGGAATCGACTCGCTGGTCCTCGACCTGCGCGACAACGGCGGCGGCCACCTGTCGGAGGCGACTGGCCTGGTCGGGCTGTTCGTCGAGCGCGGACCCGTCGTGCAGCTGCGCGAGACGAGCGGCCGCATCGAAGTCCTCGACGACCCGGAGCCAGGCGTCGCCTGGGACGGGCCGCTGGTCGTGCTGGTCAATCGCGCGAGCGCCTCGGCATCCGAGATCTTCGCCGGCGCGATCCAGGATTATCACCGCGGCCTGGTCGTGGGCCAGCAGACCTACGGCAAGGGATCGGTCCAGAACCTCTATCCGCTCGACCGCTATGCGCTCGGGCCCAAGGCGGGCTTCGGGCAGCTGACCGTGACGATCGGCAAGTACTACCGTGTCACCGGCGACAGCACGCAGCATCGCGGCGTCGAGCCCGACATCACGCTGCCATCATTGCTGAGCACAGCGGATGTCGGCGAGAGCACGCGCGAAAGCGCCCTGCCCTGGGACCGGATCAGCCCCGCGCAATTCACGCCGGAGCCGTCCGAGGCGCCGGTGCTGCCGTTGCTGGAACATGAACACGAGGTGCGCGTCGCCCACAATCCCGACTTCGTCGCGCTGCTGGGCGACGTTGATGCGATGGAAAAGCTGCGCACGCAGCGCGACATCTCGCTGAATCTCGACAAGCGCCGCGCCGAGCGCGACGCCTTCGAAGCCGAACGGCTGGCGCGCGAGAATGCGCGTCGCGTCGCGCACGGGCTCGCGCCGCTCGCAACTGTTGCGGCGCTCGACGAGGCCGACGAGCCGGACACGATCCTGGACGAAGCGGTTGAGATCGCAGTCGATGCGGTCCAGTCGCCTGCTCCCAAGGATCCGGCGCACCTGACCGCAGCTGCACCGCGCTAAATTTCACTTTTTCTATTATATTCAACGACTTGAGCGTTGCGTCATTATTTTACTGTTATACTTGACTACAACACTAAGGGACCGTAGCATAGCCTACAATTGAACGGGAGGACCCCGCAGTGACCCGCAGCAATTGCAGGACCGAGAGCCACGTCACACAAACCGCGCGATTCTGGCTGACGGCGATGATGGTTGTCGCGCTGCTCGCCCTCGCCGCCTGTGACCAGGCCAATGGCGACAGCGCCGGCAAGGATGGCAAGGATGCCAAGGCCGAAGTGCCGGCCGTTCCCGTGGAGGTCGCGGCCACCCGGCGCGCCGAGATGGCGGCTATCTACACCGGCACCGCACCCATCGAATCCGAGCGCAAGGCCTTCGTGATGCCGAAGGTCAAGGGCGAGATTCGTCACGTGCTCGCCGACGAAGGACAGCGTGTCCGCGAGGGCCAGGTTCTTGCGCGCCTCGACGGCGACCAGTTGCGTCTCGAGGTCGCGCTCGCCGAGGCGACGATGCGCAAGCTCGAGCGCGACTATGCGCGCAACACCGAGTTGCAGGCCAAGGGCCTGATCAGCGCGGTCTCGATCGACAACCTCAAGTACGAGCTCGAAGCGGCCAAGGCCTCCTGGGAGCTCGCGCGGCTGCAGCTCTCCTACACCGACATTCGCTCACCGATCGACGGCACCGTCACGCAGCGCCTCGATGTCGTCAAGGTCGGCAACACGGTCACACCGGTCGGCGGCGTCATCGACAGCGCGGACAGCGCGCTGTTCGTCGTCGAGGACCTGGATTCGCTGATCCTGCGGGTCAATGTCCCGGAGCGCGAACTCGCGAAGCTGGCCGTGGGCCAGCTGGTCGAACTCTCCTTCGACGCAGTCCCCGGCCGCTCCTTCACCGGCAAGATCGCACTGGTCAGCCCGTATGTGGACGCGGCAACCGCGACCTTCGGCGTGCGGATACGGGTCACGGATACCGGCGAATTGCTGCGCCCCGGCATGTTCGCGCGTGTCGCGATCGTCTACGAGCGCAAGATGGATGCACTGCAGATCCCGCGCACCGCGTTGCTGGACGGCGATGGCCCGCCCAAGGTCTTTGTCGTCAAGGACGGCAAGGCCGCCGAGCGCGCGGTACAGCTCGGGCTCAGCAATGGCGCCTATGTCGAGATCGTCACCGGCCTCAAGGACGGCGAGCAGGTGGTCGTCGTCGGCCAGGCTGCCGTGAAGCCGGGCGCGACCGTGCGCATCGTCAACACGCCAGCGCGGCCCGCCGCGCGCACACAGCCCGCCTCTGCTGCGGGCTGATCGCGCGGAGGTCCCCGCGATGCAGATCGTAGAATTCGCCACGCGGCGGCGCGTGACCATCCTGATGGTGACGCTCGCGGTCATCCTGTTCGGGTTCGTGTCGCTGACCCGCCTGAAGCTCAACCTGCTGCCCGACCTGTCGTACCCGACGCTGACGGTGCGCACCGACCTCACCGGCGCCGCACCGCTCGAGCTCGAGACGCTGATTACGCGGCCGATCGAGGAGGCCGTCGGCATCATCCGCAACGTCAGGCAGGTGCGCTCCGTGTCGCGCGCCGGCCAGGCCGACGTGATCCTGGAATTCGCCTGGGGCACGGACATGGACCTCGCGGGCGTCGACGTGCGCGAGAAGATCGACCTGCTGCAGCTGCCGATCGAGGCGAGCCGCCCGATCCTGCTGCGCTTCGACCCCTCGACCGAGCCGGTCATGCGGCTCGCATTCGTAGACACCAAGGACTACGCCAAGCAGGCCGGCAGCGACGCCGGCAGCGTCGAGCGCCTCAAGTCGCTGCGCCGCTTCGCCGATGACCGCCTGAAGCCGGACCTCGAGGCCGTGGACGGCTCCGCGGCGGTCAAGGTCAGCGGCGGCTACGAGGATGAGATCCAGATCTTCGTCGACCAGGAAAAGCTCGCCCAGCTCAACCTCTCGATCGAGACCATCGCGCGGCGGTTGCGCGAGGAAAACGTCAATCTGTCGGGCGGGCGGCTCGAGCAGGGAACCCAGCGCTTCCTGGTGCGGACGCTGAACGAATTCACGTCGGTGCAGGAGATGGCCGACGCGATCATCGCAACGGTCGACGGCAAGCCGGTGTACCTGCGCGACGTCGCGAGCGTCACCAGCGGCTACAAGGACCGCGAGGCGATCACCCGCCTGGACGGGCGCGAATCGGTCGAACTCGCCGTGTACAAGGAGGGCGACGCCAACACGGTGCAGCTTGCCAAGGGGGTGCGCGACCGTATCGAGGAACTCGGCAAGTCGCTGCCGGCCGGCAGCGAGCTGGCCCTGGTCTACGACCAGTCGAAGTTCATTTCCTCCGCAATCGGCGAAGTCCGCCAGGCGGCGCTGTTCGGCGGCATCCTCGCAATCCTGGTGCTGTACCTGTTCCTGCGCGATGCGCGCGCGACCATGATCACCGGCATCGCGATCCCGGTCTCGGTGATCGGCACCTTCGTGCTGATGTACGCCTTCGACCTGTCGCTCAACATCATGTCGCTGGGCGGCATCGCCCTCGCGGTCGGCATGCTCGTGGACAACGCAGTGGTCGTGCTCGAGAACATCGTGCGGCACCGCGAACGCGGGCTGTCGCGGCTCGAGGCCGCGCAGCTCGGCACGCGCGAGGTCGCGACCGCGATCACCGCGGCGACCCTGACCTCGGTCGCCGTGTTCTTCCCGATGGTGTTCATCACCGGCATCGCGGGACAGCTCTTCAAGGACCAGGCGCTGACTGTCAGTTTTGCGCTGCTGTTCTCGCTGGTCGTCGCGATGACGCTGGTTCCGATGCTGGCCGCGGGCCGCGAAGTGCCGCCTGTCGCGGATCCCGAGAGGCAGCCGGGACGCGCTGGCCGCGCGATCGGAAAGGTCATGCGCGGCTCGCGCTGGCTGTCAGCGAAGGTTTCTTCCGGCATGCACTGGCTGCTGGGCTGGGCAGTGCGCCCGACCCAGGCCGGCTTCGCAGCCGTGAACCGCGCCTATGTCCCCGCACTCGCCTGGTCGCTGCAGCACCGCGGCCGGGTGGTGCTCATTTCACTCGTCGTGCTGGTGGCGACGGCCGCACTCGTCCCGCGGCTCGGCTCGGAGTTGATCCCGCAGCTTTCGCAGGGCGAATTCATCGCCGACCTGCGCCTCGCGCCCGGCACGCCGCTCGAGCAGACCGACCAGGCCATGGCGGCCGCCCAGGGATATGCGATGGAATTGCCGGAGGTCGCGCTGGCCTACGCCGTTACCGGGACCGGCAACCGCCTCGACGCCAGCCCGACGGATGCCGGCGAGAACACCGGGCGGCTGTCGGTCACGCTGAAGCCGGGAACAAGCCCTGACGACGAGCCCGCCGTGATCGACGCGCTGCGCGCCAAGTTCGACTCGCTGGCCGGCGTGCAGTACCAGTTCAGCCGCCCTGCGCTCTTCAGCTTTGCTTCGCCGCTCGAAGTGACCATCACCGGCTACGAGCTCGAGCGGCTGCGCACCGTCGCCGAGCAGGTCCGGCTCGGCATGCAGGCGAGCCCGACATTCAGCGACATCAAGTCGACGGTCGAAGCCGGCAACCCGGAAATCCAGATCGTATTCGACCAGGAGCGCGCCGCGCAGCTCGGCATCACCGTGCGCGAATTCGCCGATCGGGTCGTCTCCAGCGTGCGCGGCAATGTCGCGACCCGCTACAAGCTGCGCGAAAAGAAGATCGACGTGCTGGTGCGCAGCGTGGATACGCGCGCCTCTTCGGTCGATGAAATCCGCTCGCTGATCGTCAATCCGGGCAGCGCGCGCCCGGTTCCGCTCTCCGCGGTCGCGGACGTGGTCGTCGCGACCGGCCCGGCCGAGATCCGCCGCACGCGCCAGCAGCGCGTCGCAGTCGTGACTGCCAACCTCGCTTCCGGCGACCTCGGCTCCGCCGTCGCGCAACTGCAGACCATCGTCGCGGGCATCGAGATGCCGGTCGGCACGACGGCAGCGGTCAGCGGCCAGAGCGACGACATGAAGGATTCCTTCCGTTCGCTGCAGTTCACGATGCTGCTCGCCGTATTCCTGGTCTACCTGGTCATGGCGTCGCAGTTCGAGTCGCTGCTGCACCCATTCGTGATCCTGCTGACGATTCCGCTGGCGCTGACCGGATCGGTGTGGGCGATGTTCCTGACCGGGACCACGGTCAACGTGGTCGCCTACATCGGCCTGATCATGCTGGCGGGCATCGTCGTCAACCAGTCCATCGTGCTGATCGACGCCGTCAACCAGGCGCGCGAACGCGGCCTCGCCAAGCACGACGCGATCATGGAGGCGGCGCGCCTGCGCCTGCGCCCGATCATCATCACGAAGCTGACGACCATCCTCGGCCTCCTGCCGATGGCGATCGGCCTCGGCGAGGGCGCGGAGATCAGGAAGCCGATGGCGATCACGGTGATCGGCGGCGTCGCGGTCGCGAGCTTCTTCACATTGCTGGTGATCCCGGTCGTCTATTCCCTGCTCGACCGCAAGCGTTTCACGGCGACCGCCGCAGGCGCCGTGCCGCGCGTGGCGACGGAGTCCGGCGGAGGCTGAGTCATGCTGCACACCCGATTTGCACTGCGCCGCCCGGTCACGACGCTGATGACATTTGTCGCGGTGTCGCTGATCGGCCTGATCTCGACCTGGATGCTGCCGCTCGAGCTGTTCCCGGACATCCGCTTCCCGGGCCTGCTGGTCAACATCCCCTACGACGGATCCACGCCGGAGGAAGTCGAGCAGCTGATCACGCGCCCCGCCGAGGAGGCGATTGCCACGCTTTCCGGCATCAAGGAGATCCGTTCGACCTCGTCGGAAAGCGGCTCGGAAATCGTCGTGCTGTTCGAATGGGGCCGCGACACGGCCGCAATCGGCTTCCAGGTCCGCACCAAGCTCGAGTCGATACGCCATGAATTCCCGCCGAGCGCCAACCGGATCCTGACCCGGATGTTCGCCGCCGGCGACGACCGCGTCGTCGTGGTGCGCATATCGAGCCAGGAAGACCTTTCCCGGCAGTACGACATGCTCGACCGCTACCTGAAGAAGCCGCTCGAGAGGCTCGACGGCGTGGCGCGCGTTTCGCTGGAAGGCGTCGAGCCGCTGGAGCTTCGCATCCTGATCGACCCGGTGCGGCTCGCGGCCTACGGCGTCGACATCGCGAAGCTGCGCGACTCGCTGGAGGGCGCAAACTTCTCGGTCAGCGCGGGCGAAGTGACGGGTGGCCAGCAACGCTTCCTGGTGCGGCCGATCGGCGAGTTCCGCTCCATCGACGACGTGCGCGATTTCATCGTCACCGGCAATGTGCGGCTCAAGGACATTGCCGACGTGCGCATGGTGACGCCGGAGCTGACCGTCGGGCGGCACCTCAATGGCCGCCCGGGCGTCGGGCTCGACGTCTTCAAGGCCACCGGGGCCAATATCGTCGATGTCGCCGATCGCGTGATGAAGGTCGTCGAGGAAGCCCAGAAGCTGCCGCAGCTGCAGGGCGTCGACGTGCTGATCCTCGCCAACCAGGCCGAGAATATCCGCAGCTCGCTGGGAGAACTGCGCAATGCGGGACTGATCGGCGCCGCCCTGGCGCTCGTCGTACTGTTCCTGTTCCTCCGAGACTGGCGAACTACGCTGATCGTCAGCCTGGCTGTTCCCTTCTCGCTGCTGATCACGCTGGCGGCGATGTACTTCCTGGGCTTCTCGCTCAACATCCTGACGATGATGGGCATGATGCTCGCGATCGGGCTGCTGGTGGACAACGCCGTCGTCGTGACCGAGAGCATCTTCCGCCACCGCCAGGTGCCGGGATCGGACCCGGTGCAATCGACATTCACCGGCGTCGACGAAGTCGGGCTCGCGGTGCTCGCGGGGACGCTGTCGACGATCATCGTGTTCCTGCCGATCGTGTTCGGCGAGAAGAGCGAGATGTCGATATTCATGGTGCATGTCGCGGTGCCGATCATCGTGGCGATGGTCGCTTCCCTGTTCGTCGCGCAGACCATCATCCCGACCCTGACCGCCCGTTTCCCGGCGCCGCCGCCGATCAGCGCGGGTTCGAAATTTGCGCGCTTCCAGGACTGGTACCTGCGGCGCCTCGACTGGCTGTTCAACCACAAGTGGTGGGCGGCGCTGATCGTCGTCTGCACGGTCGCCTCCGCAGCGCTGCCGTTCGCGACCAAGCTGCTGAAGGTCGACATGTTCCCGCAGGACGCGCGTGAGCAGCTGTACCTGCCGTATCACATCGAGGGCACCTACCCGCTGGCGCGCGTCGAGGAGGCCGTGACGCGCGTCGAGGCCTATCTCGAGGAGAACAAGGAGCGGTTCGGCATCGACCTCATCTACAGCTACTACCTGCCCGATGACGCCTCCACCGTCATCAAGCTGAAGCCGCGCGACCAGCTCCCGATCAAGCCGCGCGATTTGATCAAGGAGGTCGAGAAGGGGTTGCCGGAAATCATCATCGGCAAGCCGAGCTTCAGCTTCGACCAGGACCAGGGCGGCAATGGCAGCGGTTTCAGCATGCACCTGACCGGCGAGTCAACCGAAGAGCTGGTCGGCCTGTCGCGCGACGTGGCGCAGCGGCTGCGTGACGTGAAGGGCTTTGACTCCGTGCGCACGACCGCCAAGGCCGGCGAGCAGGAAGTCCAGATCGTCGTCGACCGGGAACGCGCCGCGCGCCTCGGGCTGACGCCAGCAGGCGTGGCCCAGACCGTGGCGGTCGCGATGCGCGGTGACAAGCTGAAGGACTTCCGTGCCGACGAGCGCGAGATCCAGATGCGCCTGGCGTTTCGCGCCGACAATCGCCAGACCATCGAGGACCTGGCGGCCACGCCCTTGTACCTGCCTGACGGCTCGCGCAGCACACTGGGCGCCGTCGCGACCTTCCGGATCGACCAGAGCGAGCGGTCCATCGAGCGCGTGGACCGGCTGACCTCGGTCGCCATCGAGGGCATCGTGTCGAGCGACTCGAGCCTCGACGAGGTCAAGAAGGGCGTCGAGGCGGTCATGGACCAGTTTCCGTTGCCGCCCGGTGTCGGATGGAAGTACGGCCGCAGCGTCGAGGACAGCGACACTACGGCTCAGGATATGCTGATCAACATCCTGCTGGCCGTGGTGCTGATCTACCTGGTCATGGCCTCGCTGTTCGAGTCGCTGCTGTACCCGATCTCGATCATCACGTCGATCGTCTTTGCGATCGTCGGCGTGTTCTGGGGCCTGACGATCAGCGGGACAGCGTTGACCTTCATGGCCATGCTCGGGATCATGATCCTGATCGGCGTGATCGTGAACATCGGTATCGTGCTGATCGCGCACGTCATCGACCTGCGCAACGAGGGGATGAGCCGGCATGACGCGATACTCGAGGCGGCGCGTCACCGGCTGCGCCCGATCCTGATGACTTCGCTGGTCACGCTGCTCGCGATGCTGCCGCTCGCGGCGGGCAACACGCAGATCGGCGGCGACGGCCCGGCGTATTACCCGATGGCGCGCGCGCTGATGTCGGGGCTGTTCTTCGGCAGCGCGACGTCGCTGTTCTTCGTGCCGCTGTTCTACGTGTGGCTCGACGACCTGAACAACTGGCGCCGCCGGATCGGGCTGTTCTCGCGCAGCGGCGCCCCGGCGCCCGCGGAGTCCTAGCGCAGCAGGACCTTGTAGACGTCCCAGTAGTCGTCGACGAGCACATTGGCGTCGGGGACGCCGCCGCTGCCGGCCGGCGGCAGCGATGCGGGCTGCGGCACGGTCTCGTTCTGCGAACGCCAGGTCGCGCCCGAAGCCATCTTGTCCGTGCGCTTCTTGATCTCGGCCACGATCCCGTCCTGCGCCTTGACCTGCGCATGTGCGGCCATGATTTCCTTGAGCCGGGCCAGGCAGGATTCCAGGCTGCCGTGCTTGGCGCTTTCCACGCTGCGGTTGTTTGCGAGCCGCGCATCCATCGCGAGGCCAGAGACCGCAAGCCGCGCGTACAGGAACTGCGCATAGGCGATGACCGCCAGGTTGACCATCCGGCGGCCCTCGATCGTCAGGCCCGGGAACTCCGGCCAGGGCTCCTTCTCGATGGTGCGATGCGCCTCGCGCATGTCGGCCAGCTGCCTTTCGGCGACCACGCAGCGCTCGCGCTGCGCGACGATCTCCGTCGCCAGCTCGCGGCGCTTGAAGTAATTCCAGAAGCTCTTCAGCTGCGCCATGCGCTCATCGCGCTGGCGCAGCCGCTCGCGCTCCGCGTCGGCGACTTCCTGGGCCTGGCGCAGGCGTTCGTCCGCAACCTTGAGACGCTCGTTGCGGTCCTGCTGGAATTCCTCGAGCTGCTGCTTGCGTTCGCGGTCCTGCTTCTGGCGCTTCAGGTCGGCGGCAAATGTCTCGAGCTGCTCGCGGCAGGCGCGCCACAGTGACTTCAGCCCGAAGTGCACCAGCGCATCGTGGCCGCGCTCCGGGCTGCCCAGCAGCACCTCCAGCTGCTCCAGCTGCTGCTGCAGGCGCCCGTTCGCGTTCTCCTGCTGCTTCAGCTTGTTGCGCAGGTTGTGCAGCTGGTCGTCCAGCGCCTGCAGCTCCTTTTTGAGCTCGGCGCGGTTCCAGAAAAGCTTCAGCAGTCGCTCTTCCTCCAGCGGATCGGGCTTGCCGATCGCCGGCAGCTTCAGCTGCGACCACTTTTCAGGGAGGGTGACGGCCATGAGGGCGTTCCCGGATCAGGTCCGTGGCGAGAAACGGTGGCCGGTGCCAGCGCAGTACTCCAGCCACTTGTTCAGAAGCATGTTGCAGGACCAGCGCCGGTCGCCCTCGCGCGGAATGCCGGCCGACAACTTCCGCAACTGCGGATGGGCGGGTTTGACGGAGGTGGCGCGCGCTTCGGCGAGGCGCGCATCGTGGTACACGCGGATCTCGAGCTCCGGGTCCCGCACCTGGCCGTCCGTGCCGTCGAACAGGTACGACATGCCGAGCGTCGTCGTGTAGCGGCACTGCTCGACGACCGAAAGCTCGAGCGGCGGCTCTCCTGCCACGATGGATCGCATCGAGCCCGACACGCGCCTCAGGTCCGGGACGAGCCAGCCGAAGCGTATGAAGTTGCTTTCATACAGCGTCATCAGGCTCACGAACGACCGCGGGCGGGCACGCCATGACACCGCGCAGAGGTGATCCGAGATCATGGATTTGACTATATCACACGCTTATTTGCCCTTTTCCCGCGTGAATCGTGCTGTTTGTCACGAAACGCATCACGGGCGCACGCGACGGGGGATCGACAGGCGCTCGAGCACGCGGCTTGCGATCTCCTCGATTGAGCAGTCCGTCGTATCGAGAGATGGAACACCGTGGCGCTCGAAAAGCTGCTCGGCGGCGCGCACTTCGTAGGCGCACTGCTGCAGCGACGAGTAGCGGCTGTCGGGGCGCCGCTCCTGGCGGATCTGCTGCAGGCGATCCGGCTGGATCGTGAGGCCAAACAGCTTGCGGCGGTACGGCAGTACGGCGGACGGCAGGCGGCCGCCGTCGAGGTCGTCCTCGGTCAGCGGGTAGTTCGCCGCGTGCGTGGCGTATTGCAGCGCCATGTAGACGCAGGTCGGGGTCTTGCCGGATCGCGAAACTCCCAACAGGATCACATCGGCGCGGTCGTAGTCGCGGGTCTGGGCACCGTCGTCGTTTGCAAGTGCGAAGTTCGTCGCATTGATGCGCAGCGTGTAGGCCGTGAGGTCGGTCATGCCATGGGCGCGGCCAAGCACATGGGCCGATGGCTGGCCGAACTCCTGCTCGAGCGGGTCGAGAAAGGCCGCAAAGAAATCCAGGAAGACGCAATCGGCGCGCCGCACGGCATCGCGGACATTGTTGTTGACGAATGTCGCAAACACGACCGGCCGCACGCCCTCTTCACGCGCGGCCTGATCGATCTTCCCTACAGCTTCCCGCGCCTTGTCAAGCGTGGTTATGAATGGCAAAGTGATCGGCCTGAAATCCAGGCCGTCGAACTGCGTCAGCAGGCTGTGCCCCATCGTTTCGGCGGTCACGCCGGTCTGGTCGGACACGAAGAAGACGGTTCGTCGCTGTTTCATGACGGGTTCTTCCGCGGGCCTTCCGCCGCGCGGCCTGAATCGCAGTGCCGGTGATCGTAGCAGGTGCCAGTCGCGCGAGGATCGGGCTTGACCGCATATACAAGACCATTCAGGGAGTTCGGCCTCGCGGACATCGGCAGTGTCGGCGGCAAGAACGCATCGCTCGGCGAGATGATCGGCAGGCTCAGCAAGGCCGGCGTCAGGGTCCCGGACGGATTCGCAACCACCGCGCAGGCGTATCGCGATTTTCTCGCCCAGGGCGGCCTCGACGGTCGGATTCGTGCGCTGCTCAAGGGGCTCGATGTCGACGACGTCGCCCGCCTCGCGGAAATCGGCGCGAACATCCGCGCACTGATCCTGGAGACGCCTTTCCAGCCGCGCCTGCAGCAGGAGGTCCTGGAGGCCTGCAGGTCGCTCGAGGGCGGCGGCGACGCCGCGGTCGCAGTGCGCTCGTCGGCGACGGCCGAGGATTTGCCCGGCGCGTCATTTGCCGGCCAGCAGGAGACCGTGCTCAACGTGCGCGGGCCCCAGCCCGTGCTCGAGGCGATGCACCAGGTCTATGCCTCGCTCTACAACGACCGCGCCATCGCCTATCGCGTGCACCAGGGCTTCGATCACGGCCTGGTCGCGCTCTCGGTCGGCGTGCAGCACATGGTGCGCAGCGACCTCGGCGCGAGCGGCGTGATGTTCACGCTCGACACCGAGTCCGGGTTCCGCGACGCGGTCCTCATCACGGCCTCCTGGGGCCTCGGCGAAATGGTCGTGCAGGGCGCGGTCAATCCCGACGAGTTCTACGTCTACAAGCCCGCGTTGCGGGCGGGCAAGCGCTCGATCATCCGGCGCACGCTCGGTTCCAAGGCGTCGAAGATGGTCTACGCCCACAACCCCTCCCCAGGCCGCTGGGTCGAGACCGTCGATGTCGCGGCGGCCGATCGCAGCCGTTTCTGCATCACCGACGCCGATGCAGAGGAGCTGGCGCGACAGGCCCTCGTCATCGAAAGCCACTACGGCTGCCCGATGGACATCGAATGGGGCAAGGACGGCGAGAACGGCGGGATCTTCGTGCTGCAGGCGCGACCCGAGACGGTGCAGAGCAAGAGCGGCCGCTCGATCCAGCGATACACGCTGAAAGCCCGCTCCGCGGTGCTCGCCCGCGGCCGCGCGATCGGCCAGCGCATCGGCGCCGGTGCCGCGCGCATCATCACCAGTGCGCGCGAGATGTCACGCGTCCAGCCGGGCGACGTGCTCGTCTCCGACATGACCGATCCGGACTGGGAGCCGGTCATGAAGCGCGCCGCCGCCATCGTGACCAACCGCGGCGGCAGGACCTGCCACGCCGCCATCATCGCCCGCGAGCTCGGCATACCGGCGGTGGTCGGATGCGGCAATGCAACCGTCGCGATCAAGGAAGGCCGGCCGGTGACCGTTTCCTGCGCCGAAGGCGACACCGGCGTCGTCTACGACGGGCAACTCGACTTTGAGCAGCAGCAGGTCGAGCTGGACGCACTGCCGACGCCGCCGGTCCGGATCATGATGAATGTCGGCAATCCGGACCGCGCCTTCGATTTCGCCTCGATCCCGAATCACGGTGTCGGCCTGGCGCGCCTGGAGTTCATCATCAACCGCATGATCGGCGTGCATCCGCGCGCGTTGCTGGAATTCGGCAAGCTCGAGCCGGGCCTGCAGGAGCAGATCCGCCGGCAGATGGCCGGTTACGACGACCCGGTCGACTTCTTCGTCGAGAAGCTGGCGGAGGGCATTGCCTGCATCGCCGCGGCATTCGCGCCGCAGCCGGTGATCGTGCGCCTGTCGGACTTCAAGTCGAATGAATATGCCAACCTGCTCGGCGGACGCGCCTACGAGCCGCACGAGGAGAACCCGATGCTCGGCTTCCGCGGCGCCTCGCGCTATACGGACGCGGCGTTCATGCCCTGCTTCGAGCTCGAATGCCGGGCGCTTTCGCGCGTACGCGACGACATGGGCCTCGCCAACGTCCAGGTGATGGTCCCGTTCGTGCGCACGGTGGACGAAGGCAGGCGCGTCGTGGAACTGCTGGCAGCCAATGGCCTGCGGCGCGGCGAGAAAGGCCTGAAGGTCATAATGATGTGCGAGCTGCCGACCAATGCCCTGCTCGCCGCGCAGTACCTGGAGCATTTCGACGGCATGTCGATCGGCTCCAACGACATGACGCAGTTGACGCTCGGTCTCGACCGTGACTCGGGCATCATCGCGGGGCTCTTCGACGAACGCGATCCGGCGGTCAAGGCGCTGCTGTCCATGGCGATCCGGGCCTGCAAGGACGCGGGAAAGTACATCGGAATCTGCGGCCAGGGTCCGTCGGATCATCCGGACCTTGCCCAGTGGCTCGTTGACCAGGGAATCGACTCGCTCTCGCTGAATCCCGACACAGTTGTCGAGACGTGGCTGTTCCTGGCGAACGGCGGGAAGGCGAAGAAGGCTTGATCGCTGGGCGCCCGGGGCTCCCTCGCTCGCTCAGCCGATCTTTATTCGCTCGCTCGGGACCCCGGCCGCCCAGCTAAGAAGCTTCGAGGCCTGCGCGCGCCGATTCCCAGTTGCGCCCATCGTATGGGCGGATCTGCATTGAAGTAATTCCAGAGGGATCGAGACAGCGGGCGTTGATGCTGAAGCCGTCAGGGTGCGAGCGCGGGACGTAGAAGGACTTGACGCCGCAGCGGCGGCAGAAGAGATGGCGTGCCGTGCCGGTGCCGAAGCGGTAGTCGACGAGCGCGGCCGCCTCGGTAAGCAGCCGGAAATCCGAAGCGGGCACGATCAGGTGCAGATAGGCGCTCCTGGTGCACATCGAACAATTGCAGTCGAGGAGTTCGAGGTCAGATGGCGCCCGGACTTCGAATTTCACATCGCCGCAGTGACACCCGCCGCGGTGCCAGCGCGACGGGCCGTCACTCATGTGCCGCCCTCGCGTGGCGCGTTCCAGGGAGCGGCCAGCAGCAGACGCCGGTAGTGCCGCAACTCGCCGATCGACTCTTGAACGTCCGCCAGCGCCGTGTGCCTCGATTCCTTCGCGACGCCGGCGAGCACTTCGGGCGCCCAGCGACGCGCCAGTTCCTTCAGCGTGCTGACATCGATGTTGCGGTAATGGAAAAAGCGCTCGAGTTCCGGCATCCAGCGCGCCAGGAAGCGGCGGTCCTGGCAGATGCCGTTGCCGCACATCGGCGATTGGCCGGCATCCACGTGCTGCGCCAGGAATGCGAGCGTCGCGCGCTCGGCCGCCGCGTCATCCTGCTGGCTTGCGCGCACCCGGGCGACGAGCCCGGATGCACCGTGCGTGCGCGTGTTCCACGCGTCCATTGCCGCGAGCGCGGCTTCGGACTGGCGCACGGCGATCACGGGCCCCTCGGCCAGCACTTCGAGGTCGGCGTTCGTCACCAGCGTCGCGATCTCGAGGATGCGGTCCGTCTCCGGCACCAGCCCGGTCATCTCGAGATCAATCCAGATCAGACAGTCCGCGCGGGCCATGTTGCCGCTGATCTTAGCAGAGGCTAGAGTCCGAGCCTGCCGCACGCCATGCATCCCTTCACGGTCCTGTTCGTCACCCTGCTCATCGCCGGTCTCGTGCTGCGGCTGTGGCTGCTCGGCCGCCAGGTCCGGGCGGTCGCTGCCCGGCGCGACCGCGTTCCCGCCGCGTTCGCGAATGCGATCACCGCCATGCAGCACGCAAAGGCTGCCGATTACACGATCGCGCTGGCGAAATTCTCCAGGCTGCATGCCGTCTTCGACGCCGGCCTGCTGCTGCTCTTCACCATCGGCGGTGGCATCGGGCGCATCGACGAGGCGATCGGCGCATCCGGCTGGCCGCCGCTCGCACACGGCGTCGCAGCCATCGCTGCGGTAGCGCTGCTCTTCGCTTTGCTCGACCTGCCATTCGGCATCTGGCGGACCTTCCGGATCGAGGCCCGCTTCGGATTCAACCGCGCGACGCCGTCGCTCTTTGCCGCCGATCACCTGAAGGGCCTCGTGATCGCCGCATTCCTGCTCGTCCCGCTGGTGGCATTGCTTCTCTGGCTCTTCGGGCGCGCAGGCAATCAATGGTGGTTGTGGGCCTGGTCGGCCTGGGCGGCGTTCTCGCTGCTGCTCAGCTGGGCCTGGCCGCGCCTGATCGCGCCGCTCTTCAACCGGTTCCGCGAATTGCCGGACGGCGATCTGCGCGCCGGCGTGATCGGGCTCGCACGCCGCTGCGGATTCGAGCCGAGCGGCGTCTTCGTGATGGACGGCTCGCGCCGCAGCGCGCACGGCAACGCCTATTTCACCGGTATCGGCCGGACCAAGCGCATCGTTTTCTTCGACACGCTGCTGGAGGCGCTGGCGCCCGGCGAGGTTGAGGCCGTGCTTGCGCACGAGCTGGGACACTTCCGCCTGCGGCACGTCGCATGGCGCATCGCCTGGTCGCTGGTGGCCTCCTTCGCGGGCTTCGCGCTGCTGGCATGGCTTGCGGGGCAGGTCTGGTTCCAGCCCGCACTCGGTGTCGAGGGCGGGAGCGCGCACACCCTTTTCCTGCTGTTCGCGCTCGCGGCGCCGGTATTCATGCTGCCGGCGGCGCCGCTCAGCGCATGGCTGTCGCGCCGTCACGAGTATGCGGCGGACGAATTCGCGACACGGCACGCGGACGCGGCGGCGCTTGCCGACGCGCTCGTGAAGCTGTACCGCGACAATGCGACGACCCTGACGCCGGACCCTCTCTACACCGCCTTCCATGCATCGCATCCGCCGGCCATCGATCGCATCGGCCGCCTGACGGCGCGGGCAGGTGCATGAAGCAGCGCTCGTCTGAGGCGGCCGTGCATCCGGGACGTGTCGTGTCCAGCCACGGTCGCGATGCCGTCGTCGAGGACGCCGCGGGCCGCAGCGTTCATTGCAGACTGCAGGGCCGCCGGCTTTCGGCCGTCTGCGGCGACCGGGTGCACTGGATCGACGCGGACACCGAAGGCGCGGCGGGAATGATCACGGAGGTCTTGCCGCGCGCGACCGAACTCGCGCGCATGAACCTGCGCGGCGAGTCCGAGGTCATCGCTGCGAACCTGACCCAGCTCGTCTCGGTGATTGCGCCGCTGCCCGCCCCCGATCTCGGGCTCTGCGACCGATACCTTGCGGGGGCGGAATGGGCCGGACTCAAGGCCTGCGTCGTCGTCAACAAGAGCGACCTGCCGGATGCGCGGGCGCTCCTCGGCGCAGCGCTCGCGGAATACGAGGCCATCGGCTATCCCGTTGCCTGGGCGAGCAAGCGCGCGCCCGGCGGCGAGCGGGAGATCGCAGAGCGGCTCAAGGATGAAGTCAGCGTGCTGGTCGGGCAATCCGGCGTCGGCAAGAGTTCGCTGATCAACCTGCTGGTGCCCGGCGTCGAGGCAACGGTGCAGGAGATATCGCGCGCGGCGGAGACCGGCCAGCACACGACGACGGCGTCCTCGCTCTACCACCTTCCCGCGGGCGGCGACCTGGTCGACTCGCCGGGCGTGCGCGACTTCGCGCCGCCATTGCCGAAGCCGCGCGACATCGGCGGCGGTTTTCGCGAGATTGCGGCTGCGGCGCCCGGCTGCCGATTCAAGGACTGCATGCACCTGCGCGAACCGGGCTGCGCGGTCATTGCGCTGGCGAATGCGGGCAGGATCGCCGCGCGGCGCATGGCGAGTTACCGCCAGCTCGTCAGCCAGGCCGAGGAATTGTCGCGCCGCGATCCGAAGTTCAGGCGATGAGCTGGCGCCCGGCCAGCGCATGCGCCAGCGTGCCGCCGTCCACGTATTCCAGTTCGCCGCCGACCGGCACGCCGTGCGCGATCCGTGACGCACGGATTCCGCGGCGCAGCACCAGCTCGCCGAGGAAATGCGCGGTCGCCTCGCCTTCGACCGTCGGGTTGGTCGCCAGGATGACCTCGCGCACCTCGCCCTCGTCGAGCAGGGCCTCGAGCTGGCCGACTCCCAGTTGCTCGGGACCGACGCCGTCCAGCGGCGACAGGTGTCCCATCAGCACGAAATAGCGGCCACGGTAGCCGCCTGACTGCTCGACCGCGACGACGTCGGCCGGCGATTCGACGACGCACAGCGATGCAGGGTCGCGGCGCGGTGCGGAACAGATCTCGCACAACTCGCCTTCGGTCAGCATGCGGCAGCGCTTGCAGTGCACGACATTGGCAGTCGCTTCCTCGAGAGCGCGCGCAAGCGCGCGGCCGCCCTCGCGATTGCGTTCCAGCAGGTGAAAGGCCATGCGCTGGGCGGACTTCGGGCCCACGCCGGGCAGCACCCGCAGCGCCTCGATCAGTCGCGCCAGTCCCGGGGAGTAATTCACGCTGCCGTCTAGAGTGGAAGCTTCATGCCGGGCGGAAGCTGCATGCCGCCCATGGCATCCGCCATGCGCTGCTGGACCGCCTCTGCGACGCGCCTTGCCGCATCGTTGCAGGCCGCGGCAATCATGTCTTCGAGCATCTCCCGGTCATCGCCGGCGGCCGTCGGGTCGATCTGCACGCGACGCACCTCGTGACGGCCGTTCATCACGACCTTGACCATGCCGCCGCCCGCCTCGCCGGTCACTTCGAGCGTGCCCAGCTGCTCCTGCGCCTTCTGCATGTTGGCCTGGAGCTGCTGTGCCTGGCGCATCAATTGCCCGATATTCGGCTTCATCGCGGCATTCTACCCGACCGGCTTGATCGAATCCGGCTGTATCACCGCGCCAAAACGGTCGCGCATCGCCTGCACATTGGGATCGCTCTCGAGCGCGAGCCGGGCCTGTTCGAGTCGTTCGCTCGCGCGCCTGCTTCCTCGCGGCGCGCCGGCGTGTCCCCGGCCTCGGCGCCGACCTCGAATTCGAGCCGCACCGGCGTGCCCGTCAGGCGCGCGAGCGCCTGAGCGAATTTCTCCTCCAGCTGGCGGGTGCGCAACGCCTCGGCGCGCGCATCGAGCAGGAACATGAAGCGGTCGCCCGAGCGTTCGACCAGGCGGCAATGGCTCGCGAGCTGGCGCGCCGCGCCCTGCAGGTCGAGGCTTGCGAGCATCTCCGGCCATTCGCCCGCCTGCGATATCGCCGGCGGCGCCGCTACCGGGTTCTTGGCCGCGGCCGGCGCCGGGCGCGCGCGCTCCGCGCCAGACTCGCGCTGCTGGCGCGCCGCGGGATCCTGGGGCCTGAATGCGAGCATTCGCAGCAGCGTCATCTCGGCACCGATGCGGGGATCCGGCGCGAGCGGCAGGTCGCGGCGGCCCATGATCGCAAGCTGGTAATAGAGCTGGAGATCCTCGGCCGCGATCGTCGCCGCGAGCCGCTGCAACAGGTCGGTCGCGTAAACCTCGTCGTCCGGAAGGCCCGGGACGGCCTGGCGCAACGCGACCTTCTGCAGCAGCGCCGCCATTTCGTCGAGCAACTGGGCGTAATCAGGCGCGAACTCGTCGATCGCCGCGATGCTGTCCAGCAGGCCGCGCGCGTCCTGGGCCGCGAGGCGCTCGATCACGCCGACCACCTGCTGGCGATCCACCGTGCCGAGCATCGAGCGCGTGTCGGCTTCCGTCACCCGCCCGGCGCCGAATGCCAGGATCTGGTCCAGCAGCGACAGCGCATCGCGCAAGCTGCCGTCGGCTGCGCGTGAAAGCAGCCCGATCGCGGACGGCTCCGCGGCGACGCCCTCCGCCTGCAGGATGTGCTGCAAGCCGGCCGGCGATCAACGACGCCGGCAACCGCTTCAGGTTGAACTGCAGGCAGCGCGACAACACCGTGACCGGCAGCTTCTGCGGGTCGGTCGTCGCCAGCAGGAACTTCACGTGCGGCGGCGGTTCTTCGAGCGTCTTCAGCAGCGCATTGAAGGAATGGCTCGACAGCATGTGCACTTCGTCGATCAGGTAGACCTTGTAGCGGCCGCGCGTCGGCGCGTACTGCACGTTGTCGAGCAGCTCCCGCGTGTCGTCCACCTTGGTGCGCGAGGCCGCATCGACCTCGATCAGGTCGACGAAGCGGCCCTCGTCGATCTCGCGGCAGGCCCCGCATTCGCCGCAGGGCTTTGAACTGACGCCACGCTCGCAGTTCAGCGACTTCGCGAGGATGCGCGCGATCGTCGTCTTGCCGACACCGCGCGTGCCGGTGAACAGGAACGCGTGGTGGATGCGGCCGCTGTCCAGCGCGTTGACCAGCGCCTGCTGCACGTGCTCCTGGCCCACCAGTTCGCCGAATGTACGGGGGCGCCACTTGCGCGCCAGGACCAGGTAGCTCATGGACTCCTTTCTCCCCAACAACCGGTGGAGGCGGCCCGCGCCAGCACCCCTCCGGCACCCGATGCCGCCGTTACCGTTGCTCCCTTCCGGGCCTGGCGGGATTCACGACTGATCGTCGCGGAGGAACCGACGCGAGCCACCATCGATGTTGCCGGGCCGGGCATCGTAAGGTCGCCCCCGTGGGTCGTCAACCGCGCGCCGCGGCCCGCGGCAGCCACAGTATCACCGTGGTCCCCAGGCCCGGCCGGCTCGATATTTCGACGCGTCCACCATGTATGTCCAGGATCTCCTTGACGATGGTCATGCCAAGCCCGCTCCCTGGAATATCGGTCGCATGGTCGCCGCGGAAAAAGCGGTCGAATATGCGCTCGACGACGTCGGGCGCCATGCCGATGCCCTCATCGCGGACTTCGACGCCCACCTCGCCCCCGCCCGCGACGAGTCGCACGATGACCGGCGACCCGGCCAGCGAGTACTTGCAGGCATTCGACAGCACATTGCCAAGGGCCTGGCAGAACTTGTCGGCATCGACGAATACGTCGGCATCGCCGATGTCGCCGGATAGCAAGGGCACGCGAGCGTCATCGCCGATCCTGAATGTCTCGACGAAACGCCGCACGGCCGGCGCCAGCGGCTGGCGGATCATCGTGAAATCGCGGCCGGCACGCGCCTCGATGCGCGCGAGATCCAGCAGTTCCGTGACGATGCCCGTGATCTGGTCGCCGTGGCGCCGCATGGTGGTCAGGATCTCGCCGCGGAGCGTGGCGGGCGGGTCGCTCGCCTGCAGGAATTCCGTGTAACCCGTGATCACGGCGATCGGCGTGCGAAGTTCGTGCGCCGCCGTCGCCACGAACTGGCTCTTCATCCGGTCGAGCTCATCGGCGCTCGTGATGTCGCGGAAGTAGGCGACCTGGGCGCCGCCCGCCGCGCTGACGACCCGGCATTCCAGCACCAGTGGCCGCGGATGCAGCAGTCGCAGGATTGCGGCCGCGCCGGGCCGCGGTTCCGACACCGGGCCCAACTGCGCAAATCGCGCCCAGAACTCCGCTCGCGACAGCCCGATCAGGTCGGAGCGCTGCCAGCCGGTTAGCGCCAGGAAGGCGGGATTGGTCTCGGTGACGCTGCCCGCGCCATCGAACGAGACAAGGCCGTCCGGGGACAGGCTCAGGATCGTTGACAGTTCCTCATTGCGCTCTGTGAGGCGCGCCTCCGCGGCCTGGCGTGCCTGGTCCGAGTCTCCGAGCAACCGGCCCATGCGCTGTAGTTCGCCGACCGTGTGGCGGAATTCGCTGACGCCGAATTCCGGCGACGCATGCTCATACTCGCCCACTGCGATCCGGTGCGCCATGCGCTCGATCTGCTCGAGGGGCATCGAGATTGAGCGGCTCACGTAGCGTGCGCGCCGATACAGGAACGTAAAGAAGATCGCATAGAAGGCGATGAGCCCGCCCAGCATGATCCAGCCGATGATCGCCAGGTCGTTCGACAGCGCGCGGGACGGCCCGAAGACGCTTTCCTCCGGGACCAGCGCCATCAGCTTCCAGCCGGCGGAAGGAATGGTCTGCCAGGCCACGAGGTGCGGGTGCGGGCCGTCGATCCGTCCTGCGCCGCTGGCTTCGCGCGCAAGCAGCTCGCCGATCGCCGCGAAATCCTTGCGCCGGTAGACGTTGAACTCCTCCGGCTTGAACGTATCGGCGCGTATCACGTCGACGTACTCGTGCGCGGTCAGTTCCTTCAGCGAAAACAGCCGCTCGCCCTGGCTGGTCAATGCCAGCAGCGTGCCGTCCTTGCCGATCAGCAGCAGGAAGCCCTCCCAGGGAATGTCCGTGCCGAGGACGCTCTCGATGATGCGGTTGAGCGTCACGTCGGCGCCGACCACGCCCTCGAGGAAATCGCCGCGATAGACCGGTGCGATCGCAGAGACCATCCAGCCCTGGCCTGCCGGGTCGACGTAGGCGTCGGTCCAGACCACCGTGCGCCGCGGATTGTGGGCGGCATCCGCCTCGTAATAGAAATTGAACGCCCGCATGTCCATGCGCGGATCGAAGCGCGCGGCCGTGTCGATCCAGGGCCAGATCCGGGTCATCGAATCGCAGGTGTTGATGTAGGCCTGCACGATCAGCGGATTCGCGTCGGTGATGTCGCGTAACAGCGGATCGATCGCCGCAAGCCGGGCGAGCCTGTCGTACTGCGCGGGTCCCTTCGGCGTAGTTGCCGAATAAAAAACGGCTGCGCCGCCGTCATCGGCGGCGGTCGTCAGTGCGCCGTTTTGCTGCAGCTTGAGCCGCGTGTGGTCTGCCGCTCGCGTGGCGGGCGTCCGGATCGCCAGTTCCGCCTGCCGGCGCAGGACCTCGGTGAGGGACGCCACCTGGCCCAGTTGCCTTTCGATGATTGCCGACTCGTCGCCGGCGATCCGCGAGATTTCCTGCCGGGCCACCTCGCGCATGGCGGCGACATTCTTGCGCAGCGACCACGCGTGGCTCGTGAGGTAGACGGCCACCAGCAGCAGTTCGACCACCAGCAGCGGAATCAGCGCATTGCGGACATAGGCCTGCCACACCCAGCGGAGCAGCGAGATGTCGCGCGCCGTCCGGTCAATGCCTGGCGGGGCCCTGGCGCTCATGCCGGCTAGTGTAGCTGCGGGGAATTTGGCGGAGAGGGTGGGATTCGAACCCACGTGGGGCGTAATGCCCCCAACCGATTTCGAGTCGGTGCCGTTGTGACCGCTTCGGTACCTCTCCGCGCGGGATACCGGCCGGCCGTCGTCTCGGCCACCACCGGAGCGGGTATTCTACAGCAATGCAGCCGAAGCCTGCCCAAACCGGCGGACGGCGGAGGGACATTCGAAGCCGCTTCGGCGTGCCCGCCATCATCGTGCTGTCGCTGATGATCGGGACCTGTTCGCGCATGCCGGGCACCTACGAGCAGATTCGCCTGCTCGGGGCCTTGAAGGTCGCCACACGCAACAGTCCGCTCGCCTATTACGAGGGAGCCTCCGGAAAGGAAGGCCCCGAGTACGAGCTTGCCGCCGCATTTGCGCGGCGACTCGGCGTAAAGCTCGAACTCATGGTCGCGAGCTCCGACTCCGCCGCGCTCGAGGATGTGCTGCGCAATCGCGCCCACATCGCAGCGGCCGGAATCGTCGTCAGCGAGCGGCGCAGACAGCAGGCTCTCTATGGGCCTGTCTACCTGCACATAGACCAGCACATCGTCTATCGCGTCCAGGATCCGCTGCCCGCGGAGCCGCGCGACCTGATTGGCAAGCGCATCGTCGTGATCGCAAACTCGACGCATTCGGCGAGCCTCAGGCGGCTCGCCAGGAAGATTCCCCGGTTGCGCTGGACCGAAGTGCACGACGCCGACCAGCTGGATCTCTTCGCACAGGTCGCGAGCGGCGCGGCCGACGTGACCATCGCCGACTCGACGGAATTCACGCTCGGGCGGCGTTTCTATCCGGAACTGCGCCCGGCATTCAAGCTCGCGGAGTCCGAGGCGATCGCGTGGGCACTGGCGCCGCGCAGCACCGACCTGCTGCCGCTGGTCGAGCGCCATTTCGCCGAACTGAAGGCAGTCGGCCAGCTGGACCAGATCCTCACGCGCCATGAACGCTCGCTCTCGCGTTTCCGGCGTGTCGATGCGCCGGCTTTCGTCAGCGCGGTGCATGAGCGCCTGCCGCAATACCAGGCCTGGTTCGAGGAAGCGGGCGCGGAGACCGGCATCGACTGGCGCATCCTGGCGGCGATCGGCTACCAGGAATCGCGCTGGGACGAGAGCGCGGTTTCACCGACCGGCGTGCGCGGCCTGATGATGCTGACCGCAGAGACGGCGCAGCGCGTCAATGTCAGCGACCGGACCGACCCGCGCAGCAGCATCCTGGGCGGGGCGCGTTACATCGCCCTGATGAAGAAAACGATCCCCGAACGGATCCCGGAGCCGGACCGGACCTGGCTGACGCTCGCCGCCTACAACATCGGTTACGGTCACCTGGAAGACGCCCGCGTGCTGGCGCAGAGCGCGGGCCGCGATCCGGACGACTGGGACGCGGTACGTGACTCGCTGCCATTGCTCGCGCAGGAACGCTGGTTCACCCGGACGCAGCGCGGCTACGCGCGCGGCTGGGAGCCGGTCGGCTTCGTCCGCAACGTGCAGACCTACCTCCAGATACTCGAGTGGATGTCGGGCAAGCCCGCGCCTAGCGACGGGTCGCGAAAAACCTCTTGAGGATCGCTCCGCATTCTTCCGACAGCACGCCGCCGAACGCATCCACGCGATGATTCATCGCTTCGGCGGTGACGAGATTGAAGGCGCTGCCTGCCGCGCCCTGGCGCGGATCCCAGGCGCCGAACACGAGCCGCGCAACGCGCGCGTGCGCGATCGCCGCGGCGCACATCGGGCAGGGTTCCAGCGTCACGTAGAGCGTCGCGCCGCCGAGGCGGTAATCGCCGACTTTTTGCGCGGCGGTCCGCAGCGCGAGAATTTCGGCATGTGCCGTCGGGTCGCGCAGCGCCACCGGCTGGTTCCAGCCCTCGCCCAGCAGCTGCCCGTCCCGCACCACGAGCGCACCGACCGGAACCTCGCCCTCCGCCTCCGCCCGGGCAGCAAGCGCCAGTGCCTGACGCATCCAGTCGGCATCGCTGTTCAACACCGGCATCCTCCGAATTGAATCGGCCGCGCCATTGCGTGGCACGGGTCGCTCACAGACAATGAGTACGAATCCAATTAGAGCAGAACCCGGCAGCGAGGGGGAGCACTTGGCCACGACTCAAGCACCTGCATCGCGCGCGGTCCCGGTGGCGCCGATACTGATTGCGATGGCGATTGGCGCGCTGGTCGGCTGGCTCAGCGGTCCTGACACGCGCATCGGCAGCTTCGAGCTCATCCGGCTGTTCGACTTCCTCGGCACGCTGTTCATCAACCTGCTGAAGATGCTGATCGTTCCGCTGGTCATGGCGTCGATCATCACCGGCGTCGCAAGCCTCGGGTCGGGCCGCGATCTCGGGCGGCTGGGCCTCAAGACGCTGTCTTTCTATGTCGTCACGACGCTGATCGCCGTGCTGCTCGCGCTCGCGATCAGCAATCTCGTCAAGCCCGGCATCGTGGACGGCCAGCCTGCGCGCGAGATGCTGGCGCTGGAGGCCGACACCGGCGCGGTCACCGCGAACGTGACCGAGCGCGCCTCCGCGAGCGCTCTCGATACGCTGCTCGGCATCGTCCCGTCGAATATCGTCGAGGCGACGACCTCCGGAAAGCTGCTGGGCGTCGTGTTCTTCTGCGTGCTGTTCGGCTTCTTCCTGGCGCGCATCGAGTTGCCGCACCGCCAGGTGCTGCTCGACCTGTGGCAGGGCATCTTCCGCGTGATGATGCGCATGACGGAATTCGTGATGCGACTCGCCCCCATCGGCGTTTTCGCGCTGACCGCGCGCGTGGTCGCAAAGGCGGGCTTCGACGCCGCAGGACCGCTGCTCGTGTTCGCCGCCTGCGTCGTCGCCGGGCTCGCGATCTATGCCTTCATCGCGCTGCCGCTCCTGATCCGCTTCGTGGGCCGCGTCAGTCCCGTGGCCGCTGTTCCCCGCCATGAGCCCCGCGCTCCTGACCGCGTTCTCGACCGCCTCGTCGGCCGCCACGCTCCCGCTTTCCCTCGAGTGCGTCGAGAAGCGCGCGCGCGTCTCGGAGCGGATCACGAGCTTCGTGCTGCCGCTCGGCACCTCGATCAATCATGCGGGCAGCGCGCTGTACGAATGCGCCGCCGCGATGTTCATCGCCCAGGCCTATGGCCTGCACCTGAGTTTCGGCGTGCAGTTCACGGTCGTGATCCTGGCGCTGATCACGTCGATGGGCATCGCGAGCATTCCGGCCGCCTCGCTCGTCGGCATCGCGATCATCCTGACCGCCGTCGGCCTGCCGGCCGAAGCCATCGGCGTGCTGTTCGTGCTGGACCGGCTGCTCGACATGGCGCGCACCGCGGTCAACGTCCTGGCGGACGCCAGCTGCGCCGTGATCGTGGCGCGGCTCGAGGGCGAGGAAGACGTCCTCAGGTAACAGGTATTTGACCCGGCATTGCCTTCAAGTCCCGGGCTTCGCCACCATCAGGTAGAAGACGACCAGCACGCAGATGAATGCGGGCCAGCCGAGGCCTGACCACCAGCGGTAATATCGAAAATAGGCTGGCGGCAATGCCGTTGCGTCTCGTGCCGCGCGATCCGCCAGATTGCGCATCCGCAGCTGCAGCCAGACCACTGGAATCCAGCAGCAGCCAATCAGCACGTACAGCAAGATCGACCACGATAACCACGGCAGCGAAAGCGGAAATCCCGCGAGGAGCGCCATCGCCAGACCGGTCGCCGGCTGCAATATTACCGCGCTTGCCGTAAATATCGCGTCAGCAATAACGACTTCTCGCCCGACTGCCGCGATCACCCGTGCGTCGTTTGTTCTGTGCGCGCGGGCAAAAAAGAACGCAATACCGGCACCCATGCCGAACAACACCGTAGAGGACACGATGTGCGCCCATTTAAGCCACAGGTATGGCTCGCTCATGCGGCAACAGCGTCAAAAGCGACTTCGATTACTCCCACTCGATCGTCGCCGGCGGCTTGCTGGAAACGTCGTAGACGACCCGCGAGACGCCCTTCACCTCGTTGACGATGCGCCGGGCCACGTGGTCGAGGAACTCGTAGGGCAACCGCGCCCATTGCGCGGTCATGAAATCGACGGTTTCCACCGCGCGCAGCGCGATGACCCAGTCGTAGCGCCGCCCATCGCCCATGACCGCGACCGAGCGCACCGGCAAGAAGATCGCCATGGCCTGGGCCACGCGATCGTAGAGGTCGTGGGCGCGCAGCTCGTCGATGTAGATCGCGTCGGCGCGACGCAGGATTTCCGCGGATTCGCGATTCACCCGACCCAGGATCCGCACGCCGAGGCCGGGACCTGGGAACGGATGCCGGAAGACCATCTCGCGCGGCAAGCCGAGTTCGACGCCGATGCGCCGCACCTCGTCCTTGAACAGCTCGCGCAGCGGCTCCAGCAGTTTCAACTTCATGCGCTCCGGCAAGCCGCCGACATTGTGGTGCGACTTGATGACGTGGGCCTTGCCGGTCTTCGCGCCGGCGGATTCGATGACATCTGGATAGATCGTGCCCTGGGCCAGCCAGTCGACGCCGGCTATGCGATGCGCCTCCGCCTCGAAGACCTCGATGAAAAGGCCACCGATGATCTTGCGCTTGCGCTCCGGGTCCTCTTCGCCGGCGAGCGCCGCGAAGAAACGTTCGCCGGCGTCCACGCGGATCACATTCAAGCCCATGTGCCGCGCAAAGGTCTCCATGACCTGGTCGCCTTCACCCTGGCGCAGCAGGCCGTGATCCACGAATACGCAGGTCAGCTGCGCGCCGATCGCGCGATGCAGGAGCGCCGCGACCACCGACGAGTCCACGCCGCCCGACAGGCCGAGCAGCACCTTGCCGCCGCCGACCTGCTCGCGGATCCGCGAAATCAGATCCGCGACGATATTGCCGGCGTCCCAGAGTGCATCGCAACCGCAGATCTCGCGAAGGAAGCGCTCGAGGATCCGCGCGCCGGCGCGCGTATGCGTGACCTCCGGGTGGAACTGGACGCCATAGAAGCGGCGTTTCTCGTCGGCCATCGCCGCGAGCGGCGCATTCGCCGTCGACGCGATCGCGGAAAATCCCGGCGGCATGGCTTCGACCCGGTCGCCATGACTCATCCAGACGTCGAGCTCCGGCGATTCGCGTTCGTCGTCCTGCGTGATGCCGTCGAGCAGGCGCGAAGGCCCGGTGCGCCGGACGCGCGCATAGCCGAACTCGCGGTGGCTGGACGGCGCGACCCGGCCGCCGAGCTGCGCCGCCATGGTCTGCATGCCGTAGCAGATGCCGAGCACCGGCACGCCGAGCGTGAACACATTCGCGGGCGCGCGCGGGCGGGCTCGCGTCGGTCACGGACTCCGGCCCGCCCGACAGGATGATGCCGCGGGCGCCGAATGCGCTGACCGCCGCCTCGCCGGCATCCCAGGGCAGGATCTCGCAGTAAACGCCGAGCTCGCGGACGCGGCGCGCGATCAGCTGCGTGTATTGCGCCCCGAAATCGAGGATCAGGATGCGGTGTGCGTGGATGTCGGCGACGGCCGACTGGAGACGGGCCGCCATCAGCTGATCCGGTAGTTCGGCGCTTCCTTCGTGATGCTCACGTCATGCACGTGGCTCTCACGCACGCCGGCGCCGGTGATGCGCACGAATGACGGCCGCGTGCGCATCTCCTCGATGCTGGCGCTGCCCGTATAGCCCATGGCGGCGCGCACGCCGCCCGACAGCTGGTGCAGGATCGCGACGAGCCCGCCCTTGTAGGGCACGCGTCCCTCGACCCCTTCCGGCACCAGCTTCTCGAGCTCCTCGGTCGTGTCCTGGAAGTAGCGGTCGCTCGAACCATGGCGCTGCGCCATCGCGCCGAGAGAGCCCATGCCGCGGTAGGACTTGTAGGACGCGCCCTGGTAGAGCTCGACCTCGCCCGGCGACTCCTCGGTGCCCGCGAACAGGCCGCCGATCATCACGGTGTGCGCTCCGGCGGCAATGGCCTTGGCAACGTCGCCGGAGTAGCGGATGCCGCCGTCGGAGATCAAGGGCACATCCATCGTCGCCAGCGCCTCGGCGACGGTCGCGATCGCGGAAATCTGCGGCACGCCGACGCCGGCGATCACGCGGGTGGTGCAGATCGATCCCGGGCCGATGCCGACCTTGACGCCGTCGGCGCCCGCGTCCACGAGCGCGCGCGCGGCCTCCGCCGTCACGATATTCCCGCCCACGACCTGCAGGTTCGCGTGCACGCTCTTGATCTTCGCAACGGTCGCGAGCACGCCGCGCGAATGACCGTGCGACGTGTCGACGACGACGACGTCCACACCGGCCTCGACCAGCATCGCGACGCGGTCCAGCGTGTCCGGCGAGGTCCCGACTGCCGCGCCGACCCGGAGGTGGCTGTGCTCGTCCTTGCAGGCACGCGGAAAGTCGCGCGCCTTCTGGATGTCGCGCACGGTGATCATGCCGCGCAGCCGTCCCGCCTCGTCCACGACCAGAATCTTCTCGATGCGATGACGGTGCAGCAGCAGCAGCACTTCCTCGCGCGGCGTGTTCTCGCGCACGGTGACGAGGCGCTCACGCGGGGTCATGACTTTCGACACCGGCAGGTCGAGCTGCTCCTCGAAGCGGATGTCGCGGTGCGTCACGATGCCGACGACCATGTTGCCGTCCGCCGTGACCGGCAGCCCGGAAATGCCCTTGGCGCGGGTCAGCGCGATGACTTCACGGATCGTCGCGTCGGGCCGGATCGTGATCGGGTCCTTGATCACGCCGCTCTCGTGCTTCTTGACCCGGCCGACTTCCCTGGCCTGGTCCGCGGCGGACATGTTCTTGTGGATGATGCCGATCCCGCCTTCCTGCGCGATCGTGATGGCGAGGCGGGCCTCGGTCACGGTGTCCATCGCGGCGGAGACCAGCGGCAGATTGAGCCGGATTCCCCGGGTCAGGCGCGTCGACAGGTCGACTTCGCGGGGCAGCACTTCCGAGTAGGCCGGAACGAGCAGGACGTCGTCGAAGGTGAGTGCTTCCTGGACGATGCGCATCGGTGATGTCCCCCGGGGGCAGTCCGAATGAAGCGGCGCATTGTACGACGCATGTGCCCCCGGGCGTTAGCGCTATGTGCGGCGGCCCTCCCGCTCGCTTAGCATGCGCACATGGATCCGCGCGCCGGACGAGATGTGTACACGGTCGCCCGCCTCAACCGCGAGGTGCGCGGCCTGCTGGAGGCCGGCCTGCCGTCGATCTGGATCGAGGGCGAACTGTCGAACCTCTCCCGGCCGGCATCGGGTCACTGGTATTTCACGCTGAAAGACGAGGCTGCGCAGGCGCGCTGCGTGATGTTCCGGCAGCGCAACCAGGCGATTCGCGTGGCGCCGAGGGACGGCATGCAGGTGCTCCTGCGGGCGCGCGTCGGCCTCTATGAGCCGCGCGGCGACTTCCAGCTCATCATCGATCACCTCGAGGAGGCCGGCGAAGGCGAGCTGCGACGCCGCTTCGAGGCCTTGAAGCTCAAGCTGGCGGCCGAAGGGCTGTTCGACAGCGCGCGCAAGCGCGCCCCGCCGCGCCTGCCGCGCCGCATCGGCATCGTGACCTCGCCCTCCGGCGCAGCGCTCCGGGACGTGCTGCAGGTCCTGCGGCGCCGTTTTCCCGCGATTCCGGTCCTGCTCTACCCGGTACCCGTCCAGGGCGCCACCGCGGCGCGGGAGATCGCGGAAGTCCTGGCCCTCGCCGACCGCCGTGCGGAGGTGGACGTGCTGCTGCTGGTGCGCGGAGGAGGCTCGCTGGAGGACTTGTGGGCCTTCAACGACGAATCCCTGGCCCGCGCAATCGATCGGCTGAGCCTGCCGCTGATCAGCGGCATCGGGCATGAAGTGGATTTCACCATTGCCGACTTTGTCGCCGATATTCGCGCGCCCACGCCCTCGGCAGCGGCCGAACTCGCCGTCCCGGATGGCGCGGCCTGGCTTGCTGCGCTCGAAGGCACGACGCGCCGGCTCGGCCTCGCCGCGGGCCGTGACCAGTTGCAGCGCCGCGAGCGCCTGGCACGGACCTGGAAGCGGCTCTGGCTGCAGCACCCGTCACAGGCGCTGGCGCAGCGCGCGCAACGGATCGACGAACTGCATGGCCGCCTTGCGACCGGGATGCGACGCGCGCTCGGCCTGCGGGTACAGCACCTCGCCACCATGCGTGCCGAACTGGCGGGCGCCTCGCCTGCCACGCGCGTCGCGACGCTGCTGCAGCGCGCCGGGCACGCGGGCTCGCGCCTGTTGCCCGCGGTACGGCACCGGCTCTCGCTGCAACAGGGGCGCCTCGAGACCGCGGCGCGCGCACTGAACGCGGTCAGCCCGCTCGCCACGCTGACCCGCGGCTATGCGATCGTCACGCGCGCCGCCGACGGCACGATTATCCGCGATGCGGCCCTGGCGCCGCCCGGGACGGAAATCGACGCGCGGCTTGCGCGCGGCCGGCTGCGGGCGCGTGTCGTGAAGGCGGATCGCGACTGAATCAGCGCCGACTGTCGTCGCGCTTCCTGGTCCGGCGCTGGCGCGGCGTCATCTTGTTGCGCCGCTCCGCAAATGGATTGTCTTCGCTCCTGAACTCCACGCGCACGGGCGTGCCCCACAGCCTGAATGCCTCGCGATAGCTGTTCATCAGGTAGCGGCGATAATCCTCCGGCGTGCGCGCAGCCTGCGCCCCATGCACGACGATGACCGGCGGATTGCGCCCGCCCTGATGCGCGTAACGCAGGCGGATGCGGCGTCCGCGAACCAGCGGTGGCTGGTGCTGCCGGATCGCCGCCTCGAGCACGCGCGTGAGCTCCGGGGTCGGCAACTCGCGCATCGCCGCGGCATGGGCCTCACGCACCGACTGCATCATCTCGCCGACGCCGCTGCCGTGCAGCGCGGAGATGAAATGGACCGGCGCGAAGTCCAGGAAGCGCAGGCGCTCTGCGATCTGCGCGCGGATCTCTTCACGGTGTTCCTGCGTGACGTGGTCCCACTTGTTGACCGCGATCACCATCGCGCGCCCGCGCTCAGCGACGATACCGAGGAGCGTCGCGTCCTGCTCGGCCACCGTCTCCTGCGCGTCCAGCACGCCGATGACCACATGCGCGTCATCAATCGCCTGTAAAGTCTTGATAACACTCCATTTTTCAAGTTGCCCCTCGATGCGGGCGCGGCGCCGGACACCGGCCGTGTCGATCAGCACATAGGCCTTGCCGTCGCGCTCGAAGGGCACGTGGACCGTGTCGCGGGTCGTGCCCGGCTGATCGGATGCGATGACCCGTTCCTCGCCGAGCAGGCGGTTGATCAGCGTGGACTTGCCGACATTCGGGCGCCCGATTACGCAGACGCGCGTCGCAGGAGCGACCCGCTCCGCATCGTCCTCGGCCGGCGGCGCGATACCCGCCAGCACCTGGTCCATCAAATCATCGATGCCCTGGCGATGCGCCGCCGACAGCGACTGCGGTTCGCCGAGGCCGAGCCCGTGAAAATCGGACACGACGACATCCGAGTCGCGCCCCTCGCACTTGTTGACGGCAATGGTGACCGCCTTGCCGCTCTTGCGCAGCACGTCGGCGACGAAGCGATCGGAGGGCTCGAGGCCGGACTGCCCATCGACGAGGAACACGACGCGGTCGGCGTCCTCGATCGCGCGCCGCGTCTGCTGCGCCATCAGCTGCTCGATGCCGCGCGGCGACTCGACGAGTCCGCCGGTGTCGACGACGATGAACCGGTGCAGCCCGTTCCGGCCGTAGCCATACTTGCGGTCCCGCGTCAGTCCCGGCACGTCCGAAACCAGCGCATCGCTGGTGCCGGTCAATGCATTGAACAGCGTGGACTTACCGACATTGGGCCGGCCCACCAGCGCGACGACGGGCAACATGATCGAGGATCCCGGGTGGTCGACTACCCGGCGGCGCGCCGGTGCGCGCGATAGGCGTTGACTTCGCCGCCGTCACCCTGCACGAGTACGAACTCGCCGGCGGAGACCGGCGCATTGCTGATGCGTCCGCCACCCGGCTTCGCGCGGCCGAGAATGTCACCCGTGGCGGCATCGAGCCAGTGCAGATAGCCGTCGAAATCCGCGACCACGAGCGTGTCGCCCTGCAGTGCAGGGGCCGTCAGTCCGCGGCGATGAAACTGCGCCTGCCGCCAGATCTCCGTCCCGTCGCGGCGGCGCAGTGCGACGACCGTGCTGTCTGCGGTCGTGACATACAGGTGATCCCCATCGGCCACCATGCCGCGGTAGCTCGACATGTCCCTGCCCCACCAGATCTGGCCGGAATCCAGCGACAGCATCGCGAGCCGCCCCTGATAGCTGACGACATAAACGTCCTTGTCAAGGACCCAGACCGCCGAGTCGATGTCGGCAAGCCGCTCGAGCTCGGTCTTGCCGTGGGGCGGCGCAACCGTTGCGGACCACAGCAGGTCGCCGGTCGCGAGCGCGAGCGCCACCACCTTTCCATTGTCGAATCCGGCCAGCACCATGTCGCCGCTGATGATCGGCGCGCCGTTGCCGCGGAGCGTCAGCCGCGGCACGGGTTGTTCGTAACTCCAGGCCTCCTTGCCGTCCGCCACGTGGAAGGCCCGCAGCTTGCCGTCCACCGTGCGCACGACCACGAGGCCGGCGCCGATCACGGGAGCCGACAGCACTTCGCCGCCGACGGCGACACGCCAGCGTTCGGCGCCGTTCGCAGCGTCCACCGCAACGACCTGGCCCGCATTCGTGCCGGCGACGACCAGGCCTTCACCGGACGCGGGCCCGCCGCTCAGGTCGAGATCGGTCTTCGTGCGCCACAGGGTCCGCCCGCTGCCGAGCTCCAGCGCTGCGATGTCGCCGCCGTGGCCCGCGACATAGACGCGGTCGTCCGCGACCGCCGGCCGCAGGCCGAGCCGCAGCACGTCATCGCCGCCCTTGGTCCCGCTGCTCCAGACCTTGTCGGGATTGAGCTGGACCTTGAAATCCACGAGCTCGGCGGGCGGGTCCAGGTCCTTTTCTTTGCTGCAGGCGGCCATGGAAAGGGCCAACGCAAGCAGCCAGGCAATTCTCTTCATCCGGGTCCCTCGTTCCCCGCAGTGGTCGCGGTCAGTTCGTCGATCTTGAGCTTCAGCAGTTCCTGGTCAACCTGGCCGTCGTCGCCCTTGCCCGGCTCCGTGGCCGACTGCGCCTGGCGGTAGCTCGCAAGCGCATCCGCCGGCTTGCCGCGGGCCAGCAGCACGTCACCGCGCAATTCGGCGACGCGCGCGGCAACCGCCGGATTCTTGACGCCGTCGAGCGTCGCGAGCGCGTCGTCGTAGCTTCCCTTCGCCAGCTGCACGCGGGCGAGGCGCAGCCTGGCGACCAGCGCGAGATCCGGGTCGCGCGATCCATCCATCACCTTCTTCAGCGCGATGGCCGCCGCATCCAGGTCGCCGGCCTCGATGTCGAGCCGCGCGAGCACCAGCTGGGCCTGATCCGCATAGGGCGTGTCAGCGTACTCGCCGGTGATCTGCGTGGCGATTTTCAGTCCTTCCTCGCGCTGGTTGCGGCCGAGCGCATCCAGCATCGCGGAAAACTGCTGTTCCGCTACCTCGGACCGTGCGGCCTGGTGCGCGTTCCACCAGCGATAGCCATTGACGCCGCCAAGGCCCAGCACGATGCCGGCAGCGAGCCAGAGCCAGTTTTCCTTGAACCAAGCCTTGAGCTGGTCCGCCTGCTCGCGTTCCGACAGATACTCATCGACCATCATCGCTCCTCGAATTCAGATTGCGTCCCAGCAGGGACGCGACGCGCTTCGGCAACTCGTCCAGGGAACTGTCGCTCTGGCCGGCATCGCCGCGCAGCGGCTTGACCGCCGCCACGCCGCGCGCCATCTCGTCCTCGCCGATGATCAGCGCGACCTGCGCGCCGCTCCGGTCCGCGCGCTTCATCTGCGACTTCAGGCTGCCACCGCCCATGTTGGCCTGGACACCGGCGCCTGGCAGCGCATCGCGCAGCCGCTCCGCCAGCGCGAGCCCGGCATGCAGGGCGCGATCGCCCGACAGCACCAGGTAAACAGCCGGCACAGCGGCCTCGGCCGCGGTTCCAGCCGCTTGCAGGAGTCCGACGATGCGCTCGATGCCCAGTGCCCAGCCGATGGCCGGCGTCGGGTCGCCGCCCAGCAACCCGACGAGCCCATCATAGCGGCCACCGGAACAGACGGCATCCTGGGAACCGAGCGAGGCTGTCGTCCACTCGAAGACCGTGCGCGTGTAGTAGTCGAGGCCACGGACCAGCCGCGGGTCGACTTCATACGCGATGCCGCAGGCGCCGAGCAGGTCGCGGAAACGGTCAAAATGCGCGCGCGAGTCCGTGTCGAGGTGATCGGTCAGCATCGGGGCGCCGCCGATGACTTCCCGCAGCGCCGGGTTCTTCGAGTCGAGGATCCGCATCGGATTGGATTCGAGGCGGCGCAGGCTGTCGGCGTCGAGCGTGCCGCGATGGCGCTCGAAGTACTGCACCAGCAGCGCGCGGTACTGCCGGCGCGATTCCGGCGTGCCGAGCGAGTTGACCCGCAGCCGCACGTCCTTGATTCCGAGCATCCGCCAGAGCCGCGCGGATATCTGGATCATCTCGACGTCGACGTCCGGACCGTCGTAGCCGAAGGCTTCGCAGTCGATCTGGTGGAACTGCCGGTAGCGCCCCTGCTGCGGCCTTTCATGCCGGAACATCGCACCCGACGTCCAGAGACGTTGCTTCTGGTTGTGCAGCAGCCCGTGCTCGATGGCCGCGCGCACCAGTCCGGCGGTCGCTTCGGGCCGCAGGCTCAGGCTGTCGCCGCTGCGGTCCTCGAAGCTGTACATCTCCTTTTCGACCACGTCCGTGTGCTCGCCGATGGAGCGCCGGAAGAGCTCGGTGCGCTCGACCAGCGGGACGCGGAACTTCCTGGTAGCCGTAGTCGGCGAACAGCTCACGCGCGCTCTGCTCGACCCGCTGCCACCAGGGCAACTGGTCGGGGAGCAGGTCGTTCATGCCACGGACGGCCTGAAATTTCTTTTCCATGGACTAGGAGCGTGCGCTCCACCACCAGAAGGCTGCGACGACGGCGATTGCCAGCATCACGGCTGCGATCGGCCACGCCCAGCGTGCGTGATCGCGGACCTTCGGGCGCAGGTCCATCGCCGGCAGGAAACTGGGCTCCGGCACCTCGCCGCTGCCAAACGACGCCAGGACCTCTTCTTCGGGCAGGCCAAGCAGCGCCGCATAACTGCGCAGGTGTCCACGTGCGAACACCGGGGCGCCAAGCAATGCCAGGCGGTCTTCCTCCATCGCGAGCACCAGTGCGGCATTGAGGCGCAGGCGCTCGGCCGCGGCTTCGATCGTGAGTCCTTTCGCCTCACGCGCAACGCGCAACCGCGCGCCCGGCAGCGGGCCGCTGGTCCGCATGTTCATCCGGGATTCCGGCGCTCGATGTCGTCGAGAACGCGCAACTGCACGGACTCCGGGAATTCCTTGTGCAGGCGCTCACTGAACCCGGCCGCGGCCTTGCGGTCGTTGAGCGCCATCTCGATCTGGTGGCCCAGGAGCAGCACGTCGGGCGTCGCCGGCGCGACGGCGAGGTAACGCTCGATGAATGCCCGTGCCTGCAGTTGATTGCCGCCTTCGTGAAGAACGCTGGCGAGCTGCACGAAGGTCTCCGGATAGACTGCGCGCACAGTCAGCGCCTGGCGCAGGTATTTCTCCGCACGGTCGAGCGCGTTCGCGCTGTGCGCGCAGACGCCCGCATTGGTGTAGGCGACCTCGGGCGTGCGGTAGAGCGGATTCCCGGCCGCCTTCATGAACATCGCCTCGCCCTTCGCGAATTCCCCGTTGCGGCACAGGAAGGCGCCCAGCGCGTTCTGGGCCTCGGGGCTGTCCGCATCGGCGTGCAGCGCCTGCCTGAAGTGCTTCTCGGCCCGCTTCGTATCGAGCAGGCGTTCATAGACGAGTCCCGCCGCGAGCTGGACCGTGACATCGCGCGGATTCAGGGCAAGCGCCCTTTCCACCTTGTCGCGCGCGACCGTCAGCTGGTCACGCTTGAGGTACTCCATGGCGAGGCGTGCATTGATGCGCGCCGCCTCGACCAGGGGGTCCTTCGACACATCCTGCGACTGGGCCTGGGCCGGCGCCGCGGCGGCCAGCAGGAGCGCAGCCAGCAATGCCGCGATGCGCGCGATCATGCCCGCACCGCGAGGCGTACCATCTTGCTGCCGAGCCTTACCAGCGTCCGGTCCAGCACCTGGCCCCGGAGCTGCCCGCAGGCTGCATCGATGTCGTCACCACGGGTTCTGCGGACGGTTGCCATCACGCCTCCCTCGGCCAGCAGGTCCCGGAAGCGCTTGATCGCCGCCGCCGGCGAGCGCCGGTACCTGGTGCCCGGGAATGTATTGAATGGAATCAGGTTCACCTTGGCATCATGACCACGCAGCAGCGCCGCCAGTTCCCGCGCCTGGGCGGGCTGGTCGTTGACGCCGTCCAGCATCGTGTACTCGAACGTGACGCTGCGGCCATTCTGGCGCTCGAGGTAGTGCCAGCTCGCTGCCAGCAATTCCGCGATCGGATGCTTGCGGTTGATCGGCACCAGTTCGTCGCGCAGCTTGTCATTCGGCGCGTGCAGCGACACGGCGAGCGCCACGTTGCATTCCTCCGCGAGCTTGTAGATCTGCGGCACCAGGCCGGAGGTCGAAAGCGTCACGCGCCGGCGCGACAGGTCGTAGCCGAGATCGTCGAGCATCAGTTGCATCGCGGGCAGCACGTTCCGGTAGTTCGCGAGCGGCTCGCCCATGCCCATCAGCACGACATTGGTAATGACGCGCTCGCCGTCCGGCTCGCGCCCGAGCTCGCGGTTCGCGAGCCATACCTGGCCGATGATCTCGGCCGCGGTCAGGTTACGGTTGAAGCCCTGCTGGCCGGTGGCGCAGAAGGAGCAATCCAGCGCGCAGCCGATCTGACTCGAGATGCAAAGCGTCCCGCGCCCCGGCTCCGGAATGAAGACCGTCTCGATGACCTGCTCGTTGCCCGCGGCGCCCGGCATCCGCAGCAGCCACTTCTGCGTGCCGTCGGGCGATACCTTCGCGCTGACGATCTCCGGCACGCGCACTTCGGCGACGCCCGCGAGCGTCGCGCGGAAATCCTTCGCCAGGTCGGTCATGCGCGCAAAGTCGGATTCGCCGCGGCGGTAGATCCATTTCAGCAGCTGGCGCGCGCGGAACGGCTTGGCGCCCAGCGTCGCGACATAAGCCTCGAGCTCGGACCGGTTCAGTCCCAGCAGGTTGACGCGCTCGGGGGCCTTGCCGCTCATCGTGTCAGCGCCTCAGCGGGTCCGCGCGCAAAGCGCGATATCGGAAAAGAAGTAGGCGATTTCGCGCGCGGCGTTCTCGACGCTGTCGGATCCGTGCACGACATTTTCCTCGATGCTGGCCGCGAGGTCGGCGCGGATCGTTCCCGGCGCCGCCTTCTTCGGATCGGTCGCGCCCATGATCTCGCGATTGCGCAGGACGGCGGACTCGCCCTCCAGCACCTGGACCATCACGGGCCCCGAGGTCATGTAGGTGCACAGGTCGCGGAAGAACGGCCGCTCGCGGTGCACGGCATAGAAGCCCTCCGCCTGCCCCTGGGTCAACTGCAGCATGCGGGCGCCGACGATCGCGAGGCCTGCGCGCTCGAAACGGCGATAGACGTCGCCGATCAGGTTGCGGGCCACACCGTCGGGCTTGACGATGGACAAGGTGCGCTCAACCGCCATGGAATCCTCTTGCATTGGGGGAGGTTTGGAGCGCGCATTCTAGCGCCCGCGACCCCGGGCCGGCAATCGCCGGGAGCGCGGAAGTGCCTGCCGCGAAAGGAAAAAATCAGACGCTGAAGCTCTCGCCGCAGCCGCATTCGCCGCGCACATTCGGATTCCGGAAGCGAAATGCCTCGTTGAGCCCGTGGCGGACGAAATCGATCTCGGTGCCGTCGATCAGGGCCAGGCTGTCGGAATCCACCAGCACCTGCACACCCTGGCTCGTGAAGACCCGATCATTGGGCTGGACTTCATCGGCATAGTTCACGACATAGGCGAAGCCCGAGCAGCCGGTCTTGCGCACGCCGAGGCGCAGGCCGACGCCGTGGCCGCGCTCGGCGATGAAGTGACGGACACGGTCGGCGGCGGACTGGGTCAGGGTGATGGCCATCGTCACGCCGATTGTAACGCATGCGCCTGCGCCAGCATGCCGGCCCGCGCATCTTCGACCACCAGCAGGCGGCCCAGTTTTTCGGGCGGCGCACCGAGTTCCGCGGCAAGGCTCTGCGCATCGAACGCAGCCGGCGCGGCGATGCCCTCGCCTTGCATGCGGCAGGCGACCAGCGCCGCCGCTGCGAGCGTATGCGGGCAACCCCAGGCCCGGAACGCGCAATCGGCCACCCGGCCCGCCTCGATGCGCGCCTCGTAGCGCACCCAGGCGCCGCGGTCGAGCGCCATCGCCTCGCCGTGCACCACCACGCCGGGACCTGCCGCGAGGTCGCCCGCATGAGGCAGCCGCTCGAAGAGCTCGAGCACGAGTGACGAATAGCTGGTGGGGCCGGTATTCATGCGATTCGCTCGAGCGCGCCGGCAGGCAACACCGCGCGCAGGCGCCGCACGGCGCCGACCAGCAGCCCCGCTGCGCGATCGATCTCCTCCTCCGTCGTCGTGCGCCCCAGGCTCAGCCGCAGCGAGGCCTGGGCCGCCAGGTCCGACAGGCCGAGCGCACGCAGGACATAGGAGGGCTCGGCGGTCGCTGTGCTGCAGGCCGAGCCGCTGGAAGCCGCGAGCCTGCCGTCGAGCGCCAGCAGCAGGCTTTCGCCCTCGAGGCCCGGAAAACGGACGTTGAGGATGCCCGGCAGAGCCGGGTCCGCTGCACCGTTTCGCGCGACAGGCGCAGCCGCCTGCAGGCGCGACCAGAGCCGCTCGCGCAATACGCGAACGCGCGCGGACTCGGCGGCGCGACCCGCCAGCGCCAGGTCGCAGGCCAGGCCGAAGCCGACGATCTGGTGCGTGGCGAGCGATCCCGCGCGCAGGCCGCGCTCGTGCCCGCCGCCGAACTGCAGGGGCTGCAAGGCCGGGCGCGGACGGTGCCGCAGGTAGAGCGCCCCGACGCCTTTCGGACCGCCGAGCTTGTGCGCACAAAGACTCAGCAGCGACACGCCCGATGCTTCCACATCGATCGGCAGCTTGCCCGCGCTCTGGGCCGCATCGACGTGGAGCGCGATTCCACGTTCGCCGCAGACCCGCCCCACGGCGGTGATGTCGTTGACGACACCGGTCTCGTTGTTGGCGTGCATCAGCGAAACAAGGGCCGTGTCCGCCCGCAATGCAGCGGCGACCTGCCCCGGATCCACGGCGCCATCGGCACCCGGCGGGAGCCAGGTCACGCTGCAGCCCTCGCGCTCGAGCTGGCGGCAGGCGTCGATCCCCGCACGATGTTCGATGCGGGAGGTAACGACGTGCCGCGCACCGGCGCGCGCCGCGCGGGCGGCACCCAGGATCGCGAAATTCACGCTCTCGGTCGCGCCGGACGTGAAGACGATCGATTCGGGTCGCGCGCCGATCAGCCGCGCGACCTGCGTGCGCGCCTCCTCCACGCGTGCCGCCGCCGCGCGGCCCGGCGCATGTGCCGAGGCGGGATTTCCCTGCAGCGCAGGATCGCGCAGGCAATCGCACATTGCATCCGCGACACGCGGGTCGAGCGGCGCGGTCGCTGCGTAATCGAGGTAGATCGGCAATCCGCCGGGCTCGGCCATCATTCCTCCGGATCCACCGGAATCGAGGTGCGCCGCTCGATCGCGGAGAGCAGGCCGCGCAGGATGCGCACCTCCTTGTCGTCCGGCATCGCGCGCGCCAGGAAGCGCTCGATCCGCGGCCGCAGTTGCGCGACATTGCCCGAATGCATGAAGCCGATCTGCTCGAGCACGAAGTCCAGGTGCTTGTGCAGTGCCGCCATGTCCTCGGTGCCCGCAGGTGGCGAACCGGCGTCGGTCACGGACGGGCGTTGCCGGGCCATCATGATCTCGTAGCAGACGATCTGGACCGCATGGGCGAGATTCAGCGATTCATATGCCGGGTCCGCGGGTATCTGGACGAGCGCATGGCAGCGCGCGAGTTCCTCGTTGGAGAGGCCGTTGCGCTCGCCGCCGAACAGCACGGCGGCGGGCCGGTCGCTGCAGGCGGCCAAGAGCTCGGCTGCCCCCGCGCGTGCATCGAGCATCCGCCAGTTCGCATTGCGCCGCCGCGCGCTCGTGCCGAGAACCAGGCCGCAGCCCGCGATCGCGGCATCGATGGTTGGCAGCACGCTTGCCTGCGCGAGCAGGTCCGCCGCGCCGGAGGCGCGGGCCGTCGCCTCCGGATCCGGATACGACTGCGGCCGCACGAGCACGAGCGGCGACAGGCCCATGTTCTTCATCGCGCGCGCCGATGCGCCGATATTGCCCGGATGGCTGGTGTCAACGAGGACGATGCGGATGGCAGGGGTCATCGCGGCTCACGAAGGATTGCTGGTATTCTACCGGTGCCGTGCATTGGCGCCGAAAGCCTTGCTGCGGCGGTTCTTTAAGCAGCTGCCGGAGCGCTCGATGCATCCCCTGGTCACCATCGCCGTCGGCGCCGCACGTCGCGCCGGTGAACTGATCGTGCGAAACCTCGATCGCGCCGGCGGGGTCACGGTCAGCGAAAAGAGCCGCAACGACTTCGTCACCGAAATCGACCGCGCAGCCGAGCAGCTCGTCATCGAAAGCATCCGCAAGGCATACCCGGACCACGGCATCCTCGCCGAAGAGAGCGGCCGCCAGGGCGGCGATGAATACGTCTGGGTCATCGACCCGCTGGACGGCACGACCAATTTCCTGCACGGCTTCCCGCAGTTCGCCGTGTCGATCGCCTGCCAGCACCGCGGCCGCACCGAGGCCGGCGTGATCTTCGACCCGCTGCGCAGCGAGCTCTTTACGGCCTCGCGCGGCGCGGGCGCCCAGCTCGAGAACCGCAGGCTGCGCGTGTCGGCGCAGCGCTCGATCGAGGGCTCGCTGATCGGCACTGGTTTCCCGTATCGCGCCAACACGCGCTGGCTGAAGCCCTACCTGCTGATGCTCGAGCAGGTCATGCAGCACGCGGCCGGCGTGCGCAGGCCGGGCTCCGCCGCGCTCGATCTCGCTTATGTCGCGGCGGGCAGGCTGGACGGCTTCTGGGAGCTCGGGCTTGCGCCCTGGGACACCGCAGCGGGCAACCTGATGATCACCGAAGCCGGCGGCCGCATCGGCACGCTGGCCGGCAACCCATACACGGACGGCGGCAACCTGGTCGCCGGCAATCCGCGCGTGTTCACGGCGCTGGTCGAATCCTTCGCGCCATTCCTCGACGACGACTTGCGCCAATGACGCGCCGGGGCGCTCTCGCAATCGCCCCGGACGTGGGTTAGAGTCCGCCAGGTCCTGCAGGGGGAATATCCGCATGAATCTGTTCCGCACCCAGCCGGTTTCCGCGATCGCCAAGGTCGAAGCCGGCGAAATCACGCTGAAGCGGGCCCTGAGCGCACGCCATCTCGTGATGCTCGGCATCGGCGCGGTGATCGGTGCCGGCATCTTCGTGATGACCGGGAACGCCGCGGCCAATCATGCGGGCCCCGCCATCGTGCTGTCCTTCGTGATGGCCGGCATTGCCTGCGGCTTCGCCGGGCTCTGCTACGCGGAATTCGCGGCGATGCTCCCCGTCTCGGGCAGCGCTTATTCGTACTCCTATGCGACGCTTGGTGAGCTGGTCGCCTGGTTCATCGGCTGGAACCTGGTGCTCGAGTACACGTTCGCTGCGGCGACGGTCGCGGTCGGATGGTCCGGTTATTTCACGGGCCTGCTCGAATCGATCAACGCAGGGATCGGCACGACGCTCTCGCTGCCTGCGAACCTCACAAATGCACCGCTCAATGTTGTCCAGGGCCGGCTGGTGCAGACCGGCGCGCTGATCAACCTCCCGGCGGTCGGAATCGTGCTCGCGGTCACGGCGCTCTGCTATCGCGGCATCACCCAGTCGGCCACGGTCAACTCGGTCATCGTCGCGATCAAGGTCGGCGTGATCCTGCTGTTCATGGCTTTCAGCCTGCAATACGTGGATACGGCGAACTGGCATCCATTCATACCGCCGCCGGATGGCCCGGGCCGCTTCGGCTTCGACGGCGTGCTGCGCGGCGCAACGGTGGTGTTCTTCGCGTACATCGGCTTCGATGCGGTCTCGACCGCGGCGCAGGAAGCCAAGAATCCGCAGCGCGACATGCCGATCGGCATCCTCGGATCGCTCTTGATCTGTACGATCATCTATATCGCAATGTCGGCCGTGATGACCGGCATCATGCCTTACCAGCTGCTCGGCACGCCGAAGCCGGTTGCGACGGCGCTCGAGCACTACCCCAGCCTGCTGTGGCTCAAGTCGCTGGTCGAAGTCGGCGCCATTGCCGGCCTGACTTCGGTGATCCTCGTGATGATGATCGGGCAGCCGCGCATCTTCTATTCGATGGCGCGAGACGGACTGATCCCGAAGGTGTTCGGCCGCGTGCATCCGGAGTACCGCACGCCGCACGTCGGCACGCTGATCGTCGGCGGAACCGCCGTCGTGCTGGCGGGCCTGCTGCCGATCAACGTGCTGGGCGACCTGGTGTCAATGGGAACGCTGCTCGCCTTCGCGACGGTCTGCATCGGCGTGCTGGTGCTGCGCAAGACGCGGCCCGACCTGCCGCGCGCCTTCCGCGTGCCGGCGGCGCCGGTCGTCTGCATCCTGGGTGCCGCGTCCTGCCTGTACCTGTTCGGCCGCGCGTTCATGGACAACTGGCACTGGATGAGCGGCTGGATCGTGATCGGGTTCCTGATCTACTTCGGCTACAGCCGCAGCCACAGCGTTCTGAACCGCGCCTGAGCCCTCAGTCGTCGCCGGGAATGGTCGGCTCGCGCAAGGCGACTGGCGCGCCCTCGCCTTTCCCGCGCACGCGGATATTGACCATTTCGACGCAGACCGAGAAAGCCATCGCGAAGTAGAGATATCCCTTCGGGACGTTCATGTCGAAGGCCTCCCCGACCAGCGCGATGCCGACCAGGATCAGGAACGACAGCGCCAGCACTTTGATCGTCGGATGTCGCTCGATGAATTCGTGGATCGGGCCCGCCATGAACATCATCACGAGCACCGCGCCCACGATCGCCGCGACCATGATGCCGACGTGATTGGCGAGGCCGACCGCGGTCAGCACGGAATCCAGCGAAAAGATGATGTCGACGATGCCGATCTGGACGATTACGGCCAGCACCCGCGTGCGCAGCTTCTCCGCGGGCACGCCGGCGGACTCCGGACCCTCGAGCGCGTTGTGGATCTCGCTGACGCTCTTCGCCATCAGGAACAGGCCGCCGGCGAACAGGATCAGGTCGCGCCCCGAGATCTCCTCGGCGAGGACCGTGAACAACGGCGCCGTCAGCCTGGTCAGCCAGGTGATCGAGAACAGGAGCGCGATGCGCGTCAGCATCGCGAATCCGAGTCCCAGCGTCCGCGCGCGCGCCTGCAATTCCTTCGGCAGGCGTGACACCAGGATGGACAGGAATATGACGTTGTCGACGCCGAGGACCACCTCGAGCAGCGTCAAGGTCAGGAACGATACCCAGACCGCCGGGTCGCTCAGGAATTCAAGCACGCCCGAACTTCCCCCTCGGGCTCAAGGCATCGCATCCACTTGGCCGCGTGCCTCGGGTGGCATCAGGTCGCGTTGCGACAGGCCGAGGTCGAGCGCCAGGGCGCCGGCGACGTAGATCGACGAGTACGTGCCCACGACGATGCCGATCAGCAGCGCAAGACTGAACGGGCGCAATGCTTCGCCGCCGAACAGCAGCAGTGCGACGACGACGAGCGTCGTGGATCCCGAAGTCAGCAAAGTCCGCGACAGGGTCTCGTTGATCGCCGCATCCATGACCTCGGACGGAGTGGCCTTGCGCATCTGAATCAGTCGCTCGCGGACCCGGTCGAACACGACGACCGTGTCATTCAGCGAGTAACCGATGATCGCGAGGATTGCCGCCATCACCGAAAGGTCGAAGGTGATTCCGGTGACCGCAAATACGCCGACCACGACGATCGGGTCATGCAATACGGCTGCGATCGCGCCAACCGAAAATTTCCACTGGAACCGGAAGATCACGTAGATGCCGATGAACAGCAGCGACATCAGCAGCGCCGTCGCGCCCTTCTCCGCGAGCTCGCGACCGGCCTGCGGTCCGACCGATTCCGTACGGCGGATGTCCACCTTTGCGTCCACGGCCGCCAATGCGGCGCGCACCTGCTCGTTCACCAGCCGCGCCGCGGTCTCCTCCACGGGTGGCAGCCGGACCAGCACGTCCTGCGCCGTGCCAAAGCTCTGCACCTGGGCGTCCGTCAGGCCGGTGGCGGCAAGCGAGTCCCGCAGCCGCTCGAGATCCGGTGCCTGCGGAAAATGGGCCTCGACGACCACGCCGCCGGTGAAGTCGATGCCGAAATTGAGGCCGCGCAGGAAGAACGCGGCAAAGGAACCGACAATCATGAGCACCGACACGCTGTACCAATAGCGGCGCTTTCCCAGGAATGCGATGCGCGGCGTCCGCTTGAAGAATTCCATCGCAGCTCCCTCAGATCGACAGGCGCTCGACGCGCCGGCGGCGGCCATAGATCAGGTGCAGCATCGTCCGGCTGCCGACCAGCGCGGTGAACATCGATGTCAGGATGCCGAGGTTCAGCACCACCGCAAAGCCCTTGATGGGGCCGGTGCCGAATGCGAACAGCATGATTCCCGCGATCAGCGTCGTGATATTGGAGTCGATGATTGCGGAAAAGGCGCGCTCGAAACCGGCGTTGATGGACGCCATCGGCGAGTTCCCGTTGCGGAGCTCCTCGCGTATACGCTCGTAGATCAGGATGTTGGCGTCCACCGCCATGCCGACCGTCAGCACGATGCCGGCGATGCCCGGCAACGTCAGTGCCGCCTTGAACAGCGAAAGCAGCGCAGTGATCAGGATGACATTTGCGATCAGCACTGCGCTCGCGACGATGCCGAAGACGCGGTAGTAGACCAGCATGAATGCGAACAGGGTCCCCATGCCGATCAGCAGCGCCTTGAAGCCGCGCTCGATGTTGTCGCGCCCGAGGCTCGGCCCGATCAGGCGCTGTTCGACGATGTAGATGGGCGCCGCCAGCGCGCCGGCGCGCAGCAGCTTGGCGAGTTCCTGGCCTTCCACGGCCGTCAGGCCGGTGATCTGGAACTGGTTGGAGAACACGCCGCGGATCGTCGCGACGCTGATCACTTCTTCCTTGGAGCGGTCGATGACGACCTTCTGGCCATCCCGCTCGACCTGCTCGCGCTCCTTTTCGATGAACACGACGGCCATCGGGCGGCCCAGGTTCTCGCGCGTCGTGCGCAGCATTTCATCGCCGCCACGGCTGTCGAGCCGGACGCTGACCGCCGGCTCGCCCTGCGACGGCGCGAACGAGGCGTCGATCAGCTGCTCGCCGGTCGCGATGACCTCGCGCTTCAGCAGCACGGGCGTCCCGTCCCGCTCCTTGTAGAGCCGCGTACCCAGCGGCGCGTGGCCGCTGCGCTGGGCCTCCATCGGGCTGTTGACGGTGTCCACGAGGCGGAACTCGAGCGTCGCGACTTTTCCGAGCAGCCGTACGACCTCGGAAGCGTCCTGGATGCCGGGCAGCTGCACGGCGATCCGGTTGAGTCCCTGGCGCTGGATGACCGGCTCGGCGACGCCGAGCGCATTGACGCGGTTGTTGAGCGCCGTGATGTTCTGCTGGATCGAGAAGTCCTCGCGCTGCTTGATCTGGTCCGGCGTCAGCTGCGCCTCCAGCAATGACGGCGTCGCGCCCGGCTTGATCGAGAGCGTCGAATCGTAATCCTTGAGCGCCTTCAGCGCAGCCTCGGCCTGCGCCGGATCCCGCAGCTCGATTTCCGTGACCGCGCCCTTGACGGCCACGTTCTCATACTGGATTTTCGCGTCGCGCAGCGTCTTGCGGAAATCCCGCTCCATCCGCTGCATCAACTGATCGACGGCGCCTTCTACGTCGACTTGATAGACGATGTAGATGCCGCCGCGCAGGTCGAGGCCGAGGCTCATCGGCTCGAGGCCGAGCTTGCTGACCCACGCCGGCGCGCGCGACGCATACGTGGTCGCGATGGCGAACTGGCCCTCGTAGCGGTTCTGGATCAGGTCGCGGGCAGCCAGCTGGTTCGCGACGCCGCTGAAACGTATCCACAGGTGGCCGTCATCGTCGACGAAGGACTCGTCGAATGGAATGTGCGCGCCGTTGAGCACGCCCTCGAACTCGGTCACCGAGGCGGCGTTGAACGCCGCGCGATCGCGCCGCGAGAGCTGCAGCGCTTCCGACTCGCCATAGACGTTTGGCAGCGCGAGCAGCATCGCCACCAGCATCACGGCTGACAGCGCGGCGCCTTTCCAGAAGGAATTACCCTGTTTCACGGCGATCGCAAGCGAAGCTCAGCCGCTCTTGTACGTGCCTTTCGGCATCATCTGCGCGACCTGGAACCGCTGCACCTGGATCGTGACCTTCGGCGCGATCTCGAGTGTGACAAAACTCTCGCCCATCTCGCTGATGCGCCCGAGAATCCCGCCAGTGGTCACGATCTCGTCGCCGGCCGAGAGCTTGGCGACCATTTCGCGGTGTTCCTTGGCGCGCTTGGTCTGCGGCCGGATCAGCAGGAAGTAGAACACGACGAAGATCAGCACCAGCGGCAGGATGTTGACCCACGTGCTGGCGGACGACCCGGCTGCGGCCTGGGCCCAGGCGGGTGAAATGAAAAAGTCCATCGATCATCCTCATGCGACAGCGGGCCGGCGGCGCCGGCCCCGGTTTGGGCGCGTGATTATGCCACAGAGCCGGCTTCCGGCCGGCGTGCGGCGTAGAAGCCCGTGCGGAACGCCGCCAGCTGCCCTTCGGCGATCGCGGCGCGCAATGCGGCCATCAGTTGCAGGTAGTAGTGCAGGTTGTGAATCGTGGCGAGCCGGGGCCCAAGCATCTCGCCGCAGCGATCGAGATGCCTCAGGTAGGCGCGGCTGTAGTGGCGGCAGGTATAGCAGCTGCAACCCGGGTCGATCGGCTGCGTGTCCTCGGCATAGCGGGCATTGCGGATGTTCATGACGCCGTCCGGCACGAACAGGTGGCCATTCCTCGCGTGACGCGTCGGCATCACGCAGTCGAACAGGTCGACCCCCATCGAAACGGCCTCGACCAGGTCCTCGGGCCGCCCGACACCCATCAGGTAGCGCGGCCGCTCCGCGGGCATCCGCGGCAGCAGCCCTTGAAGCACGCGCTGGCGCTCCTCCGCAGGCTCGCCGACCGACAGGCCGCCGATCGCGAGACCGTCGAAACCGATGCCGAGGAGCCCGGCGAGCGATTCGCTGCGCAGCGCGTCGTGGACGCCGCCCTGCACGATGCCGAACAGGACGCCCGCGCCCGAACCCTCATCCCAGGCGCGCCTGCTGCGCGCGGACCAGCGCAGCGACAATTCCATCGACTCATGGGCCTGGCGCTCGGTCGCCGGCCAGGGCGTGCATTCATCGAATACCATTGCGATATCGGAGTCCAGTGCCCGCTGCACCGCCATCGAGCGCTCGGGATCGAGAAACACGGCGTCGCCATCCACTGGCGAGCGGAAGCTGACCCCTGCCTCGGTGACCTTGCGCATCGGCGCGAGGCTGAATACCTGAAAGCCACCCGAGTCGGTCAGGATTGGCCGCTCCCAGTGCATGAATTCGTGCAAGCCGCCGTGGGCGCGCACGATATCCGCACCGGGCCGCAGCATCAGGTGGAACGTATTCGCGAGCACGATCTGGGCGCCGCAGGCGACGAGTTCCTCGGCGCTGACGCCCTTGACGGTCCCGTAGGTGCCGACCGGCATGAAGGCCGGCGTCTCGACGACGCCGCGCGCAAAGCCGAGCCGGCCGCATCGCGCAGCGCCATCCCTTGCCAGCAGGTCGAATTTCATGAGCGCGTCTCGCGCGCGGCAAGCGCGGCGGGATCCGGCGTCACGAACATCGCGTCCCCATAGCTGAAGAACCGGTAGCGGCCGGCGATGGCGTGATGATACGCGGCGAGCACGCGCTCGCGCCCCGCGAAGGCCGCGACCAGGACCAGGAGCGTTGATTCGGGCAGGTGGAAATTGGTCAGCAGCGCATCGACCACGCGGAAGCGATGGCCGGGCTTGATGAAGATGTCCGTCTCGCCAGAACCTGCCGCAAGCGTGCCGCCGGCGGCTGCCGCCTCGAGGCTCCTGACGACGGTCGTGCCGACGGCGATCACGCGCCCGCCGCGGCGGCGCGCCGCGCCGACCGCCGCGACGGTCTGCTGCGGCACCCGAAATCGCTCCGCATGCATGCGATGTCCTTCGATTTCATCGGCGCGCAGTGGCTGGAATGTGCCTGCGCCAACATGCAAGGTCAGGCTCGCGATGGCGACGCCGGCCTGCGCGAGGCGCGCAAGGGTCGGCTGGTCGAAATGCAGGCCAGCGGTCGGTGCCGCGACGGCACCGGTCTCCGCCGCGTAGACGGTCTGGTAACGCTCGCGGTCCGAGGCGTCCGGATCGCGGTCGATATAAGGGGGCAGCGGCATGCTGCCATGCGCTTCGAAGTACGGGAGCGCCGCGCGGTCCAGCTCGAACTCGTGCAGGTCGTCGTGGCGCGCGATCACGACGGCGCGCGCGCCGTCCGGCAACAGTATCCTGGTCCCGGGGCGGAATCCCTTGCTGGCGCGCGCCTGCGCCAGCAAGCGCCGCTCGCCGAGGATGCGCTCCAGCAGGATTTCGCAAGCGCCGCCACTCTCCTTGCGGCCGAAGAGGCGCGCGGGCAGAACGCGCGTGTCGTTCAGCACCAGGAGATCGCCGGGGCGCAGCAGCGTCTCGAGGTCCCTGAACATCAGATCCCTCAGCGCCCCGTCGGCACCGTCGAGCGCCAGCAGGCGGCTCGCCGTGCGTTCCGGCAACGGATGGCGGGCGATCAGCTCGGCGGGAAGCGGGTAGCTGAAGTCTGCGCGGCGCATGCGCCGCGCAGACTAGCACAGCAGTCGATTCGCTCAGCTCGGGCTCGGAGGCTCGACCGGCGGCACGGGCGGCACGACCTTCTGGTGCGGCGCGCGCCCGACTTCGTCATCCGGCACGGTGGCCTTCAGCGTCTGCGACTTGCGATCCCGCAGCACGCGGATCTCCACCGATTCGCCCGGCTGATACGAGCGCAGGATGCGCATCGCATGCGGGCCGTTCTGCGGCTCGCGCCCGCCGATGGCGACGATGACGTCGCCGTCCTGCAGTCCGAGCGCATCGTCGGATGGCGCACGCGCCACGAGCACGCCTTTGTCGGTGCCGAAGTAGCGGCCGAGCGACGGCGTGACCGTCACGAGTTCCGCGTCGCTCCAGCCGTCCAGCAGCCAATGATGGCCGCGGACCATGGCCATTTCGGCCATCGGCGGCAGCGGCGGGATCGGCGGCAGCGGATGCACGCGCGGCATTCCGGCAGCCATCATGGCCGGCCCGGCGAAGAACACCTGATCCATCGGTCGCGCGATGACCGTGACCTTGACCGGCTTTCCGGCACGGCGCAGGTCGAGCGCGACCTTCTGGCCCGGTTCGACATCCTTCATCGCCGTGACGAGGTCACGATCCGTTGCGACCGGCTTGGCGTCGATCGCGACGATGACGTCCTCCGCCTTGACGCCGGCTTCCGCGGCCGCGCCGCCCGGGCTCACGCCGTTGACCTTGACGCCGCTGCCGTTCGGTTCCGTGCCGCCGAGATTGACGCCGAGCATCGCGCGGCGTGGCGAGGGCATCAGCATCTGGAATTCCCGCATGCCCTGCGGGCCGCCGGCCTCGGCGGAAAGCGCTGCGACCTCGCGTGCCGCCTGTTCCAGGCGCTGCTGTGCGTCTTCCAGGCGCTTTTCCAGCGTGGCCTCGTCCTTTTCCTGCGAGAGCGCGAGCGGCGCGGCAAGGCTCATTGCGGAAGCCGCCACGATCGCCACCATTGTCCTGTTCATGTTGACCTCCGGATCATCAAAGCGGGCTGGCCACGTCCGCGTAGCGGACCTGCACCAGGGAATTCATCAATTCGACGCGCTCGCGCCACAGCCGTTCGGCATGTTCCGGCGCATTTGGCTCGAGCGCGATGCGGCTCAACCGGTCGTCCACGAAGGCGAGCCGGTCCTCGAGCTGCGAGACGGTAAATGCCGTGCTGCCGCGCATCACGCGCGCTTCGGGCAGGGAAGCGAGCAGCGCCTCGAGCTTCGCGTTCTGCGCGCGCACCGGGTCCTCTGCAACAGCTGAGGAATCCGCGGGCAGCGAGCCCGTGGCCGCCAGCTCGCGCTGTGTCGACTGCAGTTGCCAGGCGAGCCCGGCGACGGCCATCAGTACGGCAGCGGCGAGAGCGACCGGCCAGCGCCGGGATTGTCCGTGTTCGCGCCGGCGGCGAGCGGCAATGACCGCCTCCCAGCCGCCAGCCTGCGGCTCGAACTCAGCCAGGGCCGAGAGCCGGGCGCTCCATTCGTTCAGGTCGTTGTGCATGCCGCGCCCTCCTTCATCGTTTGCGCATCCGCGAGCAGGTCGCGCAGCCGCGCGTGGGCGCGCGACAGCTGGGTCTTCGAAAAGCTGGGCGTGCGGCCAAGGGCGGTGCCAATTTCCGTGTGCGTGTAGCCCTCGACATCATGCAGCCAGACGACGGCGCGGGAGAGCGCCGGCAGCCGCATCAGCGCGCGATCGAGGCCGGGCTCCGCGCTGCGCGTGGCCGAGGGGCCTTCCGACTGGAGCGCCTCAAGGCGGCCGGCGTCGGCATCCAGCCACTCGATGCTGCGATGCCAGGGCGACCGCAGGTACATCAGCGCGCGGTTCACGGCGATCGAACGGATCCATGCCGGCAGCGGGCAGCGACCCTCGAATGCGCCGATGTGCTCGAGCACGTCCACGAATGTCGCCTGCAGCAGTTCCTCCGCGATCGCCGGGCGTCTCACCAGCCGGCGCAACAGCGTGTAGATCGGTGCCGCAGTCGCGCGGTAGATCGCCTCCAGCGCCTGCCCGTCGCCATGACGGGCGGCCATGGCCACCGATTCGGGAATCGGGATATCCGCAATCCTGGGCATCAGGGGGTTAGATGCCCCAGAATCGGAAAAGGTCGCATCTTGGTGCCGAGGGCGAGAATCGAACTCGCATGACCTTGCGGTCGGCAGATTTTGAGTCTGCTGTGTCTACCAATTCCACCACCCCGGCGCTGCGGGGGGCGAGTATAAAACGGGCCATGAACTTCTGCTCCAGCTGCGGGGCGCGCGTCGCGCTCCGGATCCCCGACGGCGACCACCTGGAGCGCCAGGTCTGCACGGCCTGCGGCGCCATCCACTACGAAAACCCGAAGCTGATCGCCGGCTGTGTACCCGAGCACGACGGCAAGATCCTGCTGTGCCGGCGTGCCATCGAGCCGCGCCGCGGTTACTGGACCATCCCCGCCGGCTTCATGGAAAACGAGGAGACGCTGCAGCAGGCGGCTGCGCGTGAGTGCTGGGAAGAAGCGCTCGCGCGGGTCGAGATCGGCGGCCTCTGTGCCATCGTGCACGTGCTGCACGCGCACCAGGTGCATGTGATGTTCCGCGCGAGCCTCGCGGAGCCGGCCTACGGGGTCGGCGTCGAAAGTCTCGAGGTGATGCTGTGCGCGGAGGCGGACATTCCCTGGCCGGACATCGCCTTCCCGAGCGTCGCATTCGCGCTCCGCAAGTATCTCGGCGATCGCGCCGCCGGCACGCAGGCCCTGCATTTCACGACCATCGACCAGCGCCTCGCGCACCCCTGAGCCCGACTGCCGTGCCGGCCCGCCTGTGGCACAATGCGCGCCGCCGCGAAATCGGACAGGAGTCGCCGGGATGACGTTCGTCGTCACCGAAAGCTGCATCAAGTGCAAGTACATGGACTGCGTGGAGGTCTGCCCGGTGGACTGCTTCCACGAGGGCCCGAACTTCCTGGTCATCGACCCGGAGGAATGCATCGACTGCACCCTGTGCGAGCCCGAATGCCCGGTCGAGGCGATCTTTTCCGAAGAGGAGGTGCCGGCCGGCCAGGAGCCGTTCCTCGCCATCAACGCCGAACTCGCGAAGAACTGGCCGGTGATCACGCAGCGCGGCGAACCGCCCGCCGATGCGGACGCCTGGAAGGACGTCGCCGAAAAGCTGCCGCTGCTGGAGCGCTGAAGGACTAGTTCGAAGCCGTGGCCGTGGCCGGCGCCGACAGGTATTCGCTGAGTTGCGCCGCAGGCACGTAGTGGTCCACGTACTCGCCGGTGTCGGTGATGATCGCGGGCGTGCCTCGGATGCCCATCTCGCGACCCAGCGCATATTGCTCCGCGATCGGAGCCTTGCAGGCCGGCGCCTTGACGACCTCGCCTTTCTTCGCGCGGGTCAGCGCATCGCGGCGATCGGCGCTGCACCACACGGCCTCGGCCTTGTGCCAGGAATCCGTGTCCGGGCCGCTGCGCGGGAACATCAGATACCGGACCCTGATCCCGAGCCGGTTCAGCTCGGCCATCTCGCTGTGCATGCGCCGGCAGTAGGGGCAATCGACGTCCGTGAACACGGTCAGCGTGTGGCGGACGGGACCCTGCGGCGAAAATATGATGGCGTCGGCGTCGGACACTTTCGAGAGCAGCTGGAGCCGGCCTTCCTGGCGGCGCGACTCGGTCAGGTTGCCCTTGGTCTGCATGTCGAAGATGTCGCCGTCAACGTAGAAGCGCCCGTCCGTCGACACGTAGCCGACGTCAGTGCCGGAGCGGATCTCGTAGAGGCCGGGGATCGGCGAGGGCACGACGTCCTCGACCTTGACGTCGAGGCGCTTGGCAATGTCGGCGCGCACGTCGGGCTTCGGGGCGGAATCCGCAATGGCGGCCGGCGCGGCGAGGAGCAGCGCGAGCGCGGCCAGGGAAGGCAGCAGGGTGGTCTGGCGGATCAAGCGGCTCTCGATAGGCTGATGCATGCGGTTTGGACCGCGCCAGCGGGGCGCGGTTCAGCGCCCTATTCTATCAGCCGCGGGGGTGGTGCTGCGCGTGCAGCTCTTTCATGCGCTCGCGCGCCACGTGCGTGTAGATCTGCGTCGTCGAGAGGTCGCTGTGGCCAAGCAGCATCTGCACGACCCGGAGATCCGCGCCGTGGTTCAACAGGTGGGTCGCGAAGGCATGCCGCAGCGTATGCGGCGACAGTTCCTTTTCGATACCTGCCTTCTTCGCGTAGCGCTTGATGATGTGCCAGAAGGCCTGGCGCGTCATCCGGTCGCCACGCCGGGTCGGGAACAGGTGATCGGTCTGGCGGTCGAGCAGGATCTCGCCGCGCGCGCCGCGCACGAATTCGTTGAGCCAGCGCACCGCCTCCTCGCCGAGCGGGATCAGCCGTTCGCGATTGCCCTTGCCGACGATGCGGATCACGCCCTGGTTCTGGTTGACCTGGCCGTGCCTCAGGCTCACGAGCTCGGAGACCCGGAGGCCGGTCGCGTAGAGGACTTCGAGCATCGTGCGGTCGCGATAGCCGAGCGGATCGCTGGTCTGGCGGCGCGGCCAGCAGTGCGTCAATCTGGGCCTCGGTCAGCGACTTCGGCAGCGACCGCCCGATCTTCGGCATCGCGATCTGGGCCGTCGGGTCTTCCTTGACCACGCCTTCGCGGACCAGGTAGCGGAAGAAGCGGCGGAAGCTCGATAGCTGGCGCGCCGTGGAGCGCGGCCGAGCCCCCGTTTCGACGCGCCAGGCGATGAATCCAAGCAGGTCGTTGCGCGTCGTGCGCGCGAGTGCCGTGCCGCGCTGGCGCAACCAGCGTGACAGCGCGGTGAGGTCGGCGCGATAGGCGGCGAGCGTATTGGGCGAGAGCCCGCGCTCCATCCAGACCGCATCGAGGAACTTGACGATCATCGGCTCGACGGTGTCATCCGCCGAATCTGCCGCCGCGAGGGTCGCGGCGCGTACCGATGTAGAGGACTTCATGGCTGCGCTCATTGACCTGCCCTGCTCCCGTTCGCGGACAGCGGCGCCGCCGGCACGTGATGGCAGGCGGCGGGCCTGTGCGACAGAATGCGGACGCAGTATGGTTTGCCTCCGGCGCACTCGAACGTGACCGGTCTCACATACGACAATGACCATTAACATAACCGGAACCAGTTCACAGTACCCCCGACGGACGGCCGGCGGGAAGCGATGACCGGCAATCCGCTGCGGCTGCTGTGGGGCGTTTACGCCTGGCTCCTGGTCGTCCTGCTGCTTCTGGTCGTAGCGCTGCCGGTGCTGCTGCTGCCGCGGCTCTCCCAGCGCCGCGGCGCGGCCGGCCTGATCTGCCGCGCGTATTTCCTGCTGTGCGGCTTGCCGGTCCACCGCATCGGCATGGAACGGCTGCCGGCGGGTCCCTGTATCGTGGTAGCAAATCACGCGAGTTACCTGGACGGCCCGCTGCTTTTTGCAGTCCTGCCGCCGCGCTTCGCATTCGTGATCAAGAAGGAGGCGTCGAGCATACCGCTGGCCGGCACGCTGATGCGGCGCCTCGGTCATCACTTCGTCAACCGCAATGACCGTCACGAAGGCGCCGGTGACGCCCGGCGCATCCTGCGCGCCGTCAGCCAGGGAGAGTCCGTGGCCTTCTTTCCCGAAGGAACGTTCGGCGCACAGACGGGTGTCGCGCGCTTCCACACCGGGGCGTTCGTGACCGCAGCGCGGGCCGGCGTGCCGGTCGCGCCGGTCGCGATCCGCGGGACGCGGCGCGCCCTGCGCGCGAAGACTTTCGTGCCGCGCTGGTCGCGGATCGAGGTCGAGGCGCTCCTGCCCGTGACGGCCGCGCCGGGCGTGGTCGCGGCCACGGTGCGGGATACCGTCCGCGAACAAATCGCGGCTGCATTGCCCGAGCCCTTGCTCTAGCCCGCGCGGTGCCCTGGCATCACATGTTGCGGCGGTACTGGCCCCCGACCAGGTAGAGCGCGCGGGAAATGCGGCCGAGCGACGCCGACTTGACGGTCTCCATCAGCTCGCCGAACACATTGCCGCCGGTCGCTGCCGCCGCCTGCAGCCGCTGCAAGGCAGCCTCCTGGGCGGGCGCATGCACTTCGTTGAAGGCGCGCACCGCGACGACCTGGAACTGCTTCTCTTCCTCGGTCGAGCGGATCAGCTCCGCATGGCGGTTCTCGTCGGGATTCGCGTGCTCCGGCAGGAAGGTGTTGACGCCGACGATCGGCAGGCTGCCGTCGTGCTTCCTGTGCTCATAGTAGAGCGACTCTTCCTGGATCTTGCCGCGCTGGTACATCGTCTCCATCGCGCCCAGCACGCCGCCGCGCTCCGAGATGCTGTCGAATTCCCGGTAGACGGCCTCCTCGACGACCTCCGTCAGGCGCTCGAGCGCAAATGAGCCCTGCCATGGATTCTGGTTCTGGTTGAGGCCGAGCTCGCGCGCGATGATCAGCTGGATCGCGACCGCGCGGCGCACGCTCTCCTCGGTCGGCGTCGTGATCGCCTCGTCATAGGCATTCGTGTGCAGGCTGTTGCAGCTGTCGAATAGCGCATACATCGCCTGCAGCGTCGTGCGGATGTCGTTGAACTGGATCTCGCGCGCGTGCAGCGAGCGCCCCGAGGTCTGCACGTGGTACTTCAGCATCTGGCTGCGCGGCGAGGCGGAGTAGCGGTCGCGCATCGCGCGCGCCCAGATGCGCCGCGCGACGCGCCCGATCACGGCGTACTCCGGGTCCATGCCATTCGAGAAGAAGAACGACAGGTTCGGCGCGAAATCGTCGATGCTCATGCCGCGCGACAGGTAGTACTCGACGATCGTGAATCCGTTGGCAAGCGTGAATGCGAGCTGCGAGACCGGGTTCGCGCCGGCCTCGGCGATGTGGTAGCCGGAAATCGACACGGAGTAGAAGTTGCGCACCCGGTTGTCGATGAAGAACTGCTGCATGTCGCCCATCATCCGCAGCGCAAACTCGGTCGAGAAGATGCAGGTGTTCTGGGCCTGGTCTTCCTTCAGGATGTCCGCCTGCACCGTGCCGCGCACGCGCGCGAGCGCATCGGCGCGGATCTTCCGGTAGGTCCCGGCGTCCACCAGCTGGTCGCCGCTGACGCCGAGGAGCCCGAGGCCGCTGCCGTCATGGCCGGGCGGCAGCTCACCGCGGTAACGCGGCCGCTCGCGGCCCGCGAAGTGCTTCGCGATCTTCGCCTCGGCGGCGGCCCAGCCGCCGCTCTCGCGCAGATGCCGCTCGACCTGCTGGTCCACGGCGGTATTCATGAACATCGCCAGGATCATCGGCGCCGGCCCGTTGATTGTCATCGACACGGAAGTCGACGGCGCGCACAGGTCGAAGCCCGAGTACAGGCGCTTCATGTCGTCCTGCGTCGCGATCGAGACGCCGGAGTTGCCGATACGGCCGTAGATGTCCGGGCGCTCGTCCGGATCTTCGCCGTAGAGCGTCGTCGAGTCGAAGGCCGTCGACAGCCGGGCACCCTTGTGCCCGGCGGCGACGTAATGGAAGCGCCGGTTGGTGCGCTCCGGCATGCCCTCGCCGGCAAACATCCGCGTCGGGTCTTCGTCCTCGCGCCGGTAGGGATAGATGCCGCCCGTGTAGGGATAGGAACCCGGCAGGTTTTCGGTCAGCAGAAATGCCAGCAGATCGCCCCAGTCGCGGTAGCGCGGCGTCGCGATCTTCGGAAGCTTGAGGTGCGAAAGCGACTCGGTGTAATTCGCGCCGCGCACCTCGCGGTCGCGCACCAGGTAACTGTACTCGTCCGCTGTTGCGGCTTCATTGCGCTCGGGCCAGGCCTTCAGCAGTGCGATGCCTTCGGGGCCGACCGCATCCAGCGCCGCGTTGTACTCCCGACGCAGCTTCTGGATTGCACCGTCGGCATCGCGCAGGGCCGCCTCCGGATAGCGGTCGAGCGGGCCCGGAAGCAGGGAGTCGCCCGCGGCAGCGAGCGCGCGATGCAGCCCGTGCGCACGACTCGCGGCCTCGGCAGCCGCGAGCGCCGCCTGGTGCGCCTTGCGCCCGCCCGCGGCGATTTCCGCGAGGTAACGCACGCGTTCGCCGGGAATGATCGCCTGGCGATGCGGCGCACCGAGCGGTGCGAGCCCCTGCGGCTGCCAGGGCCTCAGCCGGCCCCACTGCTCGTGGAGCTTGCGCGCACAGCGCCGCGAACAGCGTGTTGACGCCGGCATCATTGAACTGGCTCGCGATCGTGGGATAGACCGGCAGTTCCTCGGGCGGCGTCTTGAAGAGCTTGCGGTTGCGCGCGACCTGCTTGCGCACGTCGCGCAACGCGTCCTCGGCACCGCGCTTCTCGAACTTGTTGAGCGCGATGAAATCGGCGAAGTCGAGCATGTCGATCTTCTCGAGCTGGCTCGCTGCACCGTAGTCGCTCGTCATCACATACAGCGAGAGGTCCACGAGATCCACGATCTCCGTGTCGCTCTGGCCGATACCCGCCGTCTCGACGACGATCAGGTCGAATCCTGCGGCTTTCAGGAGCTGCACGGTGTCCGCGAGCACGGCGGCGGTCGCCAGGTGCTGGCGGCGGGTCGCCAGCGAACGCATGAAGAGCTGCTCGTTCGCCAGCGCGTTCATGCGGATCCGGTCCCCCAGCAGGGCGCCGCCGGATCGGCGCCGCGTCGGGTCCATCGCGACGACCGCGACCTTCCGGTCCGGGAAGAATCGCACGATGCGGTTCAGGATCTCGTCCGTCAGCGAGGACTTGCCGGCGCCGCCCGTGCCGGTGATGCCGAGCACCGGCGGGCGATTCAGGGTCTTCGCGGCGAGGCTCCGTATCCGCGTCACCAGGGCTTCGTCGCCGCCCTGCTCCAGCGCGGAAATGGCGCGCGCGAGTCCCACGGGATCGTCGGCGGAGACCGAGTTGCCCTCGAACATCGGTCTCGCCCGGCTCTGCACCCGGCGGATCACATCGCTGATCATCCCGTCGAGGCCGAGGCGCAGTCCATCGTCGGGCGTATAGATCTTCTCGATGCCATAGGCTTCGAGTGCTTCGACTTCGTGGGGCGCGATCGTGCCGCCACCGCCAACGACGACCTTGATATGGCCGGCGCCGCGTTCGCGCAGCATGTCCACCATGTAGCGGAAGTACTCGTTGTGGCCGCCCTGGTAGCTGCTGACGGCGATGCCGTCCGCGTCCTCGTGGATGGCGGCGCGAACGATGTCGGCGACGCTGCGGTTGTGGCCGAGATGGATCACCTCGGCGCCGTGGGCCTGCAGGATGCGGCGGATGATGTTGATCGCTGCGTCGTGGCCGTCGAACAGCGACGCCGCGCTCACGAAGCGCAGGGGCCCGCGCGCCGGGTCGGCATCCCTGTCAATTCGTTCGGCGGGACTGCTCATCTCGCGCCTCCAGCGGACCAGACTGACAGTGTAGCGGCAGCCGGGTTCTGCACAAATCGCGCCCGTCCGGCGTGCCTGCCGTTTGCATTGGGGGGCCGACTGGTGCTGTCATGCATGGGTCACGCCTTGAACAGGTCGCGGGAAATGGCCGGGGAGCCGATCGAAGACACGGGGCAGGATGTCTGCTCGACGCGCGAGGCTTCCGAGCGCCTCGGCGTGTCGCTGCGCACCGTGCAGCTGTGGTCCGAAGCCGGGGTATTGCGCGCGTGGAAGACGCCCGGCGGCCATCGCCGGATCCTGATGTCGTCGGTCGACGAACTCCTGCGTAAGCGCGGCGGCGAGCTCGCGCGGCGCGCGGAGAATGGCCGCTACCAGGTCCTGGTCGTCGAGGACGAGCCGGATTTCCGCCGCTTGTTCGAGCTGCACCTGGGGTCCTGGGGCCTGCCAATCGAACTGCACAGCGTGCCGAGCGGATTCGACGCGCTGGTACGCATCGGCGCGTCGCGGCCGGATCTCCTGATCACGGACCTGCGCATGCCGGGCATCGACGGATTCGAGATGATCCGTTCGCTGCAGGCTTCCGAGGCGATCAGCGATCTCGAAGTGATCGTCGTGACGGCATTGACCGGGCACACGATCAGCGAACGCGGCGGCCTGCCCGACCGCATCACCGTGCTGCACAAGCCGCTGCGATTCGAAGTGCTGCGGCAGCACCTGCTGCAGCTGATCCATAACCGGCCAGGCCTGGCCGCTGCCAGCTGAGGCCTCGGGCCCGCGAGACTTTTGGCTTTTTGCAGGGCAAAATGAGCCAATGCGACGCGGCATGAGTGGCAGCAAGCTGCCGCCCAGTGCTGAAACTGCCTCAAAAATATCAGCAGGATCAATCATATGGCCCAGAATTCCGTCGTCATCCTCGCCGCCAGGCGTACGCCGATCGGCTCGATGCTCGGGACCTTCGCGACGGTCGCCGCCCCGACACTTGGTGCAACCGCCCTGAAGGCCGCCGTCACAAGCGCCGGCGTCGATCCGGCGAGAGTCGACGAAGTCGTCATGGGCTGCGTCCTGCCAGCCGGGCAGGGCCAGGCGCCGGCGCGCCAGGCCGCCATCGCCGCCGGCGTACCGATCTCGGTGCCGGCGACCACCGTCAACAAGATGTGCGGATCCGGCATGAAGGCGGTGATGCTCGCAGCCGACCAGATCGCATCCGGCGGCGCCCAGCTGGTCCTGGCCGGCGGCATGGAGTCCATGACCTGTGCCCCCTACCTGCTGCCGAAGGCCCGCTCCGGCTACCGGATGGGTCACGGCGAGGTCCTCGACCACATGTTCTACGACGGCCTGCAGAGTCCGTGGGACGGCAAGCTGATGGGCTGCTTCGCCGATGCAACGGCCGCGAAATACGGCTTCTCGCGCGCCGACCAGGATGCCTTCGCCGCGGAATCGGTCCGGCGCGCGCTTGCCGCCGTCGGATCGAAGGCCTTCGAGGCCGAGATTGCGCCGGTCACGGTCGCTGATCGCAAGGGCGAGCGCATCGTCCTGCAGGACGAGACACCGTTTTCCGTCTCGATCGAAAAGATTCCCAACCTGAAGCCCGCGTTCGGCAAGGACGGCACGGTCACCGCCGCAAGCTCGTCTTCCATCGCGGACGGCGCAGCGGCGCTCCTGCTCGCGAGCCCGCAGGCAGCGGCCGGCTTCAAGCCGATCGCCCGGATCGTCGCTCATGCGAGTTTCGCCCAGGCGCCCGAATGGTTCACAACCGCACCCGCGGGCGCGATCGCGAAGGTGCTGAAGCTGGCCGGCTGGAAAGCCGGCGACGTGGATCTCTACGAGGTCAACGAGGCCTTCGCCGTCGTGACCATGGCCGCAATGAAGGACATCGGCATCCCGCATGAGCGCGTCAACGTGAATGGCGGGGCTTGTGCGCTCGGCCATCCGATCGGCGCCACCGGCGCGCGCATCCTGACGACGCTGCTGCATGCGCTGGTCAAGCGCGGCAAGAAGCGCGGCATCGCCGCGCTCTGCATCGGCGGCGGCGAAGCCACGGCAATCGCCGTCGAAATCGCCTGAGATCCGGTCAGTCGGGGTCAAGGTCCTGGCCGACTTCCGTGGACAGCGGGATCTCGGCCACTTCGTAGCCACGGCGGAAATCGCGCACGTGGCGCGCCATCCAGGCCGCGGCCGTCTCTCCATCCTGCGCGGCGACCGCTTCCACGATGTGCTTCTGCGCCGACTCGATGCGGCCGCGCGCCTGCGGCACGCGATCGATGATGATGGACAGGCTCGGCTTCAGCAGCCGCAGCAGCGGTTCGTTCAGCAGCACGAAGACCGGGTTGTCGCTCGCTTCCCCCAGCGCATTGAAGAAATCGGCGACATCCTCGACCGCGAGGTCGCGATCGCCGCGCCGGCTCGCGAAGCGCCTGGCAGCGGTCGCAAGGCGCTCGAGCGCCTCCGGCGACCGTCGCTGCGCCGCCGCCTGCGCGATGCCCGGCTGAACGGCCTGCAGCGCCTCCCAGACGTCCACGACCCTCGTCTCGTGCAGGGTCAGGGCCTGGGAAAGGCCGCCGCCCACAGACTCGCGGGTCGGCCGGGTGACATAGAGGCGCTTGCCCCCGGCCCGGCGTCCCAGGAGCCCGCTGCTCTCCAGTTTGCGCAGGGCCTCGCGCACGGTCGAACGGTTGACCTCGAACTGGCGCGCCAGCTCGGTCTCGGTCGGCAGGGCCTCGCCCTCCTTCAGCTCGCGACGAAGGATCCGGTCCCGGATGGCCTCGGAAACGCGCAGGTAGGCAGGGGCATAACCCAGCGGCTCGAACACGGCTCACAGATCTCCGTCTGGCACTTGCCTGTCGGATTGTCGGACAATAATATGCGCCTGACAAGGGGGGCAGCTGCCGCCCGGGAGGGTCCATGTTTCAGGTGGATTTCGACTTCCAGCTCGGGGAGCGCACCGATGAACTGCGCCACGCGGTGCGCGAATTCGCGGCACGGCGAATCGCGCCGCGAGCCGACGAGATCGACCGCAGCAATCACTTCCCGCGCGACCTGTGGCCCGAGCTCGGCGCGATGGGCCTGCTCGGCATCACGGTCCCGGAGGAATACGGCGGGCTCGGCTTCGGTTACCTGGAACATGTCGTCGCGATGGAGGAGATCAGCCGCGCCTCGGGATCGGTCGGCCTGTCCTATGGCGCGCATTCAAACCTCTGCGTCAATCAGCTGCGCCGCTGGGCCAGCGACGGGCAGAAGCGCCGCTACCTGCCAAAGCTGATCAGCGGCGAGCATGTCGGCGCGCTCGCGATGAGCGAGCCGGGATCCGGCTCCGACGTGATCTCGATGCGCACCCGCGCGGACCGGCGCGGCGACGGCTTCGTGCTGAATGGCAGCAAGATGTGGATCACGAATGGCCCCGAGGCCGACACCGCCGTCGTCTATGCGACGGTGGAACCCGGCAGCGGCGCGCCCGGCATTACGGCGTTCATCGTCGAACGCGGAATGAAGGGCTACCGGAGCGCGCAGAAGCTCGACAAGTTCGGCATGCGCGGCTCGGATACCAGCGAACTCGTATTCGAGGACTGTCATCCTGCCGCCGGAAAACCTGCTGGGCGGAGTCGGCCAGGGCGCGGCGATCCTGATGTCCGGGCCTCGACTACGAACGCCTGGTGCTGACCGGCGGGCCGCTCGGACTGATGCGGGCGGCGCTCGATCTGATCGCGCCCTATCTGCACGATCGCCAGCAGTTCGGCAAGCCGATCGGCAGTTTCCAGCTGATGCAGGCAAAGCTCGCCGACCTCTATACCGACTGCAACTCGTCGCGCGCCTACGCCTACGCGGTCGCCCGCGCCTGCGATGCCGGGCGCACGACGCGCTACGACGCCGCCGCCTGCCTGTTGCATGCCTCGGAGCGCGCGACCAGGGCCGGCCTCGAGGCCATCCAGGCGCTCGGCGGCAACGGCTATATCAACGAGTATCCGGCCGGCCGTATCCTCCGGGACGCGAAGCTCTATGAAATCGGGGCCGGCACCAACGAGATCCGCCGCATGCTGATCGGACGCGAACTGTTCAAGGCGACCAGCCCATGAGCCGGATCGCATCGCGCATCGACCCGGGCAGCGCCGATTTCGGCGAGAACGCCGCGCACATGCAGCGACTCGTCGCCGAACTGCGGGAACACCTCGCAACCGCCGCAGCCGGCGGCGGCGAAGAGGCCCGCGCGAAGCACCTCGCGCGCAACAAGCTGCTGCCGCGCGATCGCATCGAGGCGCTGCTCGATCCGGGCAGCCCGTTCCTCGAGATCGCGCCGCTGGCGGCTGGCGGCATGTACGGCGACGATGCGCCCGCGGCCGGTCTCGTCGCCGGCATCGGCCGCATCCACGGCCGGGAACTCCTGGTGGTCGCGAACGATGCGACCGTCAAGGGTGGCACCTACTATCCGATCACGGTGAAGAAGCACCTGCGCGCGCAGGAGATCGCGCTCGAGAACCGGCTGCCCTGCGTCTACCTCGTGGATTCCGGCGGCGCCTTCCTGCCGCTGCAGGACGAGGTATTTCCGGACCGTGAACATTTCGGGCGGATCTTCTACAACCAGGCGCGTCTCTCGGCCGCCGGCATCCCGCAGGTCGCGGTCGTCATGGGCTCCTGCACGGCGGGCGGCGCCTACGTGCCGGCCATGTGCGACGAATCGATCATCGTGCGCAACCAGGGCACGATCTTCCTGGGCGGCCCGCCGCTCGTGAAGGCGGCGACCGGCGAAGTCGTCGACGCCGAGTCGCTCGGCGGCGGCGACGTGCATGCGCGCACCTCGGGCGTCGTCGATCACCTCGCCGACAACGACGCGCATGCGCTTGCAATGGCCCGCGAGATCGTTGCATCGCTCAATTACCGCCCGTCGCCCTGGCTCGAAAGCGGCGCGGCGGTGGATCCGGCCTACCCGGCCGAACAGCTCTACGGCCTGCTGCCCCGCGACCTGCGCCAGCCCTACGACGTGCGCGAGGTGATCGCGCGCATCGTGGACGGCTCGGAGTTTCACGAGTTCAAGGCGCTGTACGGCAAGACGCTGGTCTGCGGCTTCGCGAACATCTGGGGATTCCCGGTCGCAATCCTCGCGAACAACGGCATCCTGTTCTCGGAATCGGCCCTGAAGGGCGCGCATTTCGTCCAGCTCGCGAACCGCCGCAAAGTGCCACTCCTGTTCCTGCAGAACATCACGGGCTTCATGGTCGGCAAGCGTTACGAGAATGCGGGCATCGCGCGCGACGGCGCCAAGATGGTGACCGCGGTCGCCTGTTCGACCGTGCCGAAACTGACAGTCGTGATCGGCGGCTCCTTCGGCGCCGGCAACTACGCGATGTGCGGGCGCGCCTATGGCGGCCGCTTCCTGTGGACCTGGCCCAACGCGCGCATCTCGGTGATGGGCGGCGAGCAGGCAGCGAGCGTGCTCGCGACGGTGCGCCGCGACGGCGTCGAGGCGCGCGGCGGCCAGTGGCCTGAAGCCGAGCAGAAGAAGTTCACCGACGACATCCGCGACCAGTACGAGCGCCAGGGCAATCCCTACTACGCGACCGCGCGGCTGTGGGACGACGGCGTGATCGATCCGCTGGACACGCGCCGCGTGCTTGGGCTGGCGCTGTCGGTCGTCGCGCGCGGACCAGAGCCTGCCGCCGAGTCCTACGGCATCTTCCGGATGTGACGGCAATGCTTTCAATCTCACGCGATGCGCGCGGACTCGCCACCCTGACACTCGACCGTCCGGATGCGCGCAATGCGCTGTCGGCGGAGCTGGTCAGGCGCCTGACGGAGGCGCTCGCCGCTCTCGCCGGCGATCCTGCGATTCGCATCGTGCTCCTGACCGGTGCGGGCGACGTCTTCTGCGCCGGCGCCGACATCGGCGAAATGCGCGCCGCCGGCGCCGCGCCGGCCGAGCAGAACGAGGCCGACTCACGGCGATTCGCGACCCTGCTCGACCGGCTCGAGAACCAGCCGCAGCCGACCATCGCGATCGTCAACGGGGCGGCCTACGGCGGCGCGCTCGGCCTGATCTCGGCCTGCGATATCGCGATCGCCGCCGGCAGTGCGCGATTCGCCCTGTCGGAAGTGCGGCTCGGGCTGGTCCCCGCGATGATCTCGCCCTTCGTGATCCGCGCGATCGGCGCGCGCCAGGCGCACCGCTGGTTCCTGACCGGCGAGGCGATGGACGCGGCGACCGCGATGCGCATCGGTCTCGTGCACGAAGCCGTCGAGGACACGAAGCTTGCTGCTGCCGTGCAGGGCGTCGTGGACGCCCTGCTCGCCGGCGGCCCGCGGGCGCAGAGCGAGATCAAGCAGCTCCTGCACCACGTCACGGGCCGCAGCAGCGCGGTGGATGAATCGGTGCTCTACGACACCTCGCGCTGGATCGCGCGGGTCCGTGCAGGCGCTGAGGCCCGCGAAGGGCTTTCCGCCTTCCTCGAGAAACGCCAGGCCAAGTGGCGCAATCCCGGCTGATGCTGCGCCGCCTGCTGATTGCGAACCGCGGCGAGATCGCCTGCCGCATCATGCGGACCTGCCGCCGGCTCGGCGTCCATTCGATTGCCGTTCATTCGGAGGCCGATCGCGGCGCGCTGCATGTGCGCACGGCCGACGAGGCGATCTGCATCGGTCCGGCGCCGGCACGCGAATCCTATCTCGACGCCGATGCCGTGATCCGGGCGCGCGCGCGAGACGCGCGCGGATGCCATCCACCCGGGCTATGGCTTCCTCTCGGAGAACGCGGCATTCGCCGAAGCCTGCGAGGCTGCGGGCATCCGCTTTGTCGGCCCGCCCGCCTCCGCGATCCGCGCGATGGGCCTGAAGCACGAGGCCAAGGCCATCGTGTCGGCGGCCGGCGTGCCGGTCGTGCCGGGTTACATGGGCGAGGACCAGAGCCGAAAAGACGTTGGAACGCGAAGCGGAGCGCGTCGGCTATCCGCTGCTGGTCAAGGCGGTCGCCGGCGGCGGCGGCAAGGGCATGCGCGTCGTGCGCGATGCCGCCGAACTCGCGGAGGCGATCCGCGGTGCGCGCGGCGAAGCCGAGAACGCCTTCGGCGACGGGAGGCTCATGCTCGAGCGCTTCCTGGAGCGCCCGCGCCACATCGAAGTGCAGGTTTTCGGCGACGGCCACGGCGATTGCCTGCACCTGTTCGAACGCGAATGCTCGGTCCAGCGCCGTTACCAGAAGATCATCGAGGAATCGCCCTCGCCGTTCCTCAAGCCCGCGACCCGCGCCGCCATGACCGAGGCTGCCGTGCGCGCCGCCAAAGCGGTCGGTTACGTGAATGCCGGCACCATCGAATTCATCGTGAGCGCCGACGGCGAGTTCTTCTTCATGGAAATGAACACGCGCCTGCAGGTCGAGCATCCGGTGACCGAAGCGGTGACCGGTCTCGATCTCGTCGAATGGCAGCTTCTCGTCGCGTCCGGCGATCGCCTGCCGCTTCGACGCAGGAGCAGTTGCGCCAGCAGGGCCACGCGATCGAGGCGCGCATCTACAGCGAAGACCCGCGCCGCGGATTCCTGCCCTCGACCGGCAGGATCGAGCGCTTCGCCTGCCCGCAGCCGGATGCGCATTGGCGCGTGGATCGCGGCGTCGAGGACGGCGATGCCATCACCGTCTACTACGACCCGATGATCGCGAAGGTCATCGCGAGCGGCCCCGATCGAGCCGCCGCGCTCGCGACGCTGCGCCATCGTCTCGCGCGCACGGCGGTCTTCGGGGTCGCGACCAACCTGCCGCTGCTGCGCGAGATCGCGGCGCATCCGCAATTCGCCGCGGGCGACGTGGACACGGGTTTCATCGATCGCGAACTCGAGGCGTTGACGCGCCCTCTGCCGCCCGCGCCCGAATCGCTGCTGCTGGCGGCAAGCCTGGCGCTCGACTCCGGCGCCGGATCCGCCGCCTCGCCCTGGGCGCGCGGCGACGCCTGGCGCATGACTGGATCCGGCCGGCAGGCGATCGGCCTGCGGACGCCGGAATTCCGGCAATTGCGCGCGACGAAGCGCGGCGACGCGATCGAGATCCTGCAGGGCAATCCGGCTCTGACCGGCAGCGTCATCGCCGATGGCAATGACCGCTACAGGGTTGACGCCGGCTCCGGCCCGCGCGAGTCGAGCTGATCCGCCATGGCGCGCAGCTGCAGATCATCGGCGCGCAAACGGACGAGATCGCGCTGGTCCCGGCCTGGCCCTTCGATCGCAGCGTCGAGGACGCCGACGCGCATCCGGCCTCGCCCCTTCCGGGCCGCGTCGTCGACCTCCGGGTGAAAACAGGCGACCTGGTCGCGCGCGGCGACGTGCTCGCCGTCGTCGAGGGCATGAAGATGCAGCATGCGATCAAGGCCGCACGCGCGGGCCGGATTGCGTCGGTGCTGACGCGTGCCGGCGAGCTGGTCGATGCCGACACCGTGCTGTTTGACATAGAACCCGCCTGAGCGGTCGGTTGTTTTGCGCCGCAAGACCCGCTAACGTTCTGTCCCCATTGGGTTGTCTGCACTTTTGTTCGCAGGTGCAGTAAAGGGATGCATGCAGCTTCGAGACAAAGTGGTCGCCATCACCGGCGGCGGTCGCGGCCTCGGCCGGGCCATGGCGCTCGCCTTCGCAGCCAGGGGCGCCCGGATCGCGGCCCTCGACGTCAATGCCGCGGATCTCAAGGAGACCTGCGCGCAATGCGCGGCGCTCGGCGTGCAGGCCAGGGCTTTTCCGATGGATGTCACCGATGAATCGCAGGTCATCGCCAGCATGGACGCCATCGTCTCCGGCTGCGGCAGGCTCGACGTACTGATCAACAACGCGGGCATCACGCGCGACGCGCTGCTCGTCAAGGCGAAGGACGGCGAGATTCTTCTCCAAGATGTCGCTTGCGCAGTGGAACGCCGTGCTGAACGTCAATCTGACGGGCGTTTTCCTGTGCGCGCGTGAAGCGGCCGAACGGATGATCCGCCTCGGAAACGGCGGGCTGATCATCAACATCTCCTCCATTTCGCGCGAGGGAAATGCCGGCCAGACGAACTACTCGGCCAGCAAGGCGGGTGTCGCCGCGATGACCGTCGTCTGGGCCAAGGAACTGGCGCGCCACGGCATCAGGAGCGCCGCCATCGCGCCCGGGTTCTGCGCAACCGACATCCTCGCCGCAATGAAACCGGAGCTGGTCGCCAAGGTCACAGAAGCAGTGCCATTGCAGCGGCTCGGCGATCCCGCCGAAATCGCCTCGACCGCGGTCTATATCGCCGAGAACGACTTTGTGGACGGCCGCGTCATCGAGGTGGATGGGGGCCTCCGGCTCTAGGCACCTGTAAACTGTCGCCGGGGGACAAGCAATGAAGCTGGATCAGGTCAGGGCAGTCATCACCGGCGGTGCCTCGGGCCTCGGGCTCGCAACGGCACAACGGCTGGTTGCCGCGGGCGGCAAGGTCACGCTCCTCGACGTGCAGGACGCCGCCGGCAAGGCGGCCGCGGGCGCCCTGGGCAAGGCCGCGCGCTACGCCAACTGCGACGTCACCAGCGAGTCTGTCGTCGAGACCGCGATCCGCGAGGCTGCAGCGTGGATGGGCGGATTGAATCTCGCCGTGTCCTGCGCCGGTGTCGCGACACCCGGCAAGCTCCTCGGCCGCGACGGACCGCTCTCCTCCGCGGCGTTCCAGCGCGTCCTCGCGATCAACACCACCGGCACGTTCCACGTCGATCGCGCGGCGGCGGCGCTGATGCAGAACAACGCGCCCGACGCTGACGGCGAGCGCGGCCTGCTGATCCACACGGCTTCCGTCGCGGCATTCGAAGGGCAGATCGGGCAGGTCGCCTATGCGACGTCGAAGGCGGCGGTCGCCGGCATGGTCCTGCCGCTCGCGCGCGAGCTCGCGCGCTTCGGCATCCGTGTCGTCGGGATCGCGCCGGGCCTGTTCGGCACGCCGATGATGGCCGGACTTCCGCAGGAAGCGCAGGACTCGCTCGGCAAGCAGGTGCCCTTCCCGCCGCGGCTCGGCCGGCCGGAGGAATACGCGGAGCTCATCGCCTCCATCTGCACGAACACCATGCTGAATGGCACTACGATCAGGCTTGATGGGGCCATCAGGATGGCGCCGCGATGAAGATGATTTGGCGCTCGTTGTGGAGCGGACTGATTGCGGCGTCGTTCCTGGTCGGATGCGTCAGCCAGCCGCTCACAACTCGCGCGGAGAGTCCTGCCCCCGGCGGGATCAACATCCCGATCGAGTACTACAAGCTCGGCAACGGGCTCAAGGTCGTACTGGCGCGCGATTCATCGGCGCCGACCGTCACGGTCGGCGTCTATTACCAGATCGGCATGCGCATCGAGCCGCGCGACCGCACGGGCTTCGCGCATCTGTTCGAGCACCTGATGTTCCAGGGATCGGCCAACCTCGGCAAGATGGAATTCGTGCGCCTGGTCGAGAGCAATGGCGGCGTCTTCAATGGCTCCACGCGCCTCGACTTCACGAACTACTTCGAAATCGTTCCTGCCCACACGCTGGAGACCATCCTGTGGGCCGAGGCGGATCGCATGCGGGGGCTCGCGATCACGCAGGACAACCTGACGAACCAGCAGGGCGTCGTCAAGAACGAGGTCAATGACAACGTGCTGAACGAGCCCTATGGCGGCTTTCCCTGGCTGTCCATGCCGCAGCTCGCGAACGAGAACTGGTACAACGCCCACAATTTCTACGGCGACCTGGCGCACATCGACGCGGCGACGCTCGAGGACGCGCGCGCATTCTTCGACACCTATTACGCGCCGAACAACGCAGCCCTCGTCGTCGCCGGCGACTTCGAGCCTGCACAGGCTCATGCGTGGATAGAGAAGTACTTTGCGCCGCTGGCTGCGCGCGCGCAGCCGCCGCGCCCGGACATCAGCGAACCGGCGCAACTGGCGGGCAAGCGCAAAATCACTGTGGACCCGCTCGCGCCGCGTCCCGCGCTCGCAGTCGCCTGGCACGTCCCCGCGCGCGGCACGGCCGACCTGTACGCTTTTGGGCTGCTCGACCAGATTCTGCTGCAGGGCGAGGACAGCGCGTTGTGGCAGAAGCTCGTGCAGGAGCGCGGCTACAGCGGCGGCGTCAGCGGCGGCATCAACCTGCTCGGCAACATGTTCAATTACGACGGGCCGATGCTCTGGACCATCTACCTGGTCCACGACCCGGCGGTCGCGCCCGACACGATACTCACGGACATCGACGCCGAAATCGCGCGGCTGAAGAACGCGCCGCCGACGCCAGCGGAACTCGACCGGGCGCTCACCAAGATCCGCGCGGATCTCTACGATCTGGCCGGCGCGAGCGACCACTTCGGACTCGTGGACCTGCTGGCATCGTTCGCACTCTTCGACGACGACCCGACGCTGATCAACCGCATCGAGTCGCAATTCCGCGCGATCAAGCCCGGGATGATCTCGGACGTCGCGCGCCGTTTCCTTCAGGACAGCCAGAAGAGCGTGCTGATCGTCGAGCCCGGAAAGGCGCAGGGCGGAGCGCAGCCATGAAGCGATTCATCGGCATGACGCTCGCGCTCCTCGCGTTTGCCGGCGCGGCGGAGGGCCGCGAATTGCCGCCCGCACCGGGTCAGCCGCGCGATTTCGCGTTGCCGGCCCGGGAGACGATGCAGCTTGCCAATGGCCTGTCGCTGACATTCGTCGATTACGGCACGGTGCCGAAGGTCACGGTCTTCGCGGTGGTCCGCACCGGCAACATCGACGAAGGCGAATCGACCTGGCTCGCCGATGTCGCGGTCGAGATGCTGAAGGAAGGCACGGCGACGCGCACGGCCGCCGACATCGCGAAGAGCGCCGCCGCCATGGGCGGTTCGCTCTCCGTCGGGGCCGGCGCCGAACAGACTTCCGTCGGAATCTCCGTGCTGTCCGAGCACGCTGCGGAGGCCGCGGAACTCGTCGCCGACGTGCTGCGCAATCCCCGCTTCCCGGAAGCCGAGCTGCCGCGGGTGCTCGCGAACTTCGAGCGCAGCCTCGTCGTCGCGCGTTCGGAGCCCGACTCGATCGCCGGCGAAGCGCTGGCCAGGCTCGTCTACGGCGACCATCCGTTCGGCCATGTGCTGCCGGCGCCGGGCCAGCTCGAAACCTACGACATCGCGGCCGTGCGCGGTTTCTACGAGCGCAACTTCGGCGCCCGGCGCACCCATGTCTATGTCGCCGGCCGCTACGACCGCACGGCCCTCGAGACCGCGCTCAGGCACGCCTTCGGCGACTGGCGCGAAGGCCCGCCGCCGTCCGACCTGCCGCCGAAGGCGAGCGAGACACTGCAGCTGCAGCTGATCGACCGCCCGGATGCGCCGCAGTCGTCGCTGCGCATTGCCGTTCCCGTGCCGCACCCGGCATCCGCGCTCTATTTCCCGACCACGCTGACCAACAGCCTGCTGGGCGGCACGTTCAGCTCGCGCATCACGACCAACCTGCGCGAGGACAAGGGTTACAGCTATTCGCCGGATTCCTCGATCAGCGCGCGTCGCGGCAACGCGCTGTGGGTCATGTCCGCGGAGATCACCGGCGAGCACACGGCCGAGGCGCTGGCCGAGATCTTCCGCGAGATCGATCGCCTGCAGCGGGAGCCGCCCGCTGCGGCAGAGCTCGATGCGATCAAGCGCTATCGCGCCGGCCTGTTCGTGATCGGCAATTCCTCGCCGAATGGCGTGCTGGGCCAGCTCGCGTTCCTCGACCTGCACGGGCTGCCGCCGGAATTCCTGCTGCACTGGGTCGCGAACATGTATGCCGTGACGCCGCAGCAGGTCACGGACATCGCCCGCCAGTACATCCGCCCCGAGCGCATGACCATCGTCATCGTCGGCGACCTGAAGAAGATCGGCGACAGCGTGCGCGCGCTGCCGCAGTTGCAGGGGGCGCGCATGCCATGACCGATCGCGACGTCATGGAATACGACGTCGTGATCGTCGGTGCCGGCCCGGCAGGCCTCGCAGCCGCCATCCGCCTGAAGCAGCTGAAGCCAGAGCTCGGCGTCTGCGTGCTCGAGAAAGCGTCGTCCATCGGCGCGCACATGCTCTCCGGTTGCGTGATGGAGCCTGCCGCGCTCGATGCGCTGCTGCCCGAATGGCGATCGTCCATGCCCGCCATCTGCGTGCCGGCAAAGCGCGACGAATTCTGGTACCTGACGCGCAAGTCGGGCTTCCGCCTGCCGAACCCGCCGCAGATGCACAATCACGGCAACTTCATCCTTTCGCTCGGCCTGCTCGTGCCGTGGATGGCCGGGCGCGCCGAGGCGCTCGGCGTGGACGTGTTCCCGGGATTCTCGGCCGCCGAGGCGCTCATCGAGGACGGCAGGGTCGCTGGCGTGCGGCTCGGCGACATGGGCCTCGACAAGGAAGGCAGGCCCGGGCCGAATTACGCGCCGGGCGCCGACATCCGCGCCGGCACGACGATCCTTGCCGAGGGTTGCCGCGGAAGCGTCACGAAGAAGGTCATCGCAAGGCTCGAGCTCGACGCGGGCTGCCAGCCGCAGACCTACGGCCTCGGCTTCAAGGAGCTGTGGCAATTGCCGGTCGGTCGCGCCGAACCGGGCCTGATCCAGCATTCGGTCGGCTGGCCGGTCGACAGCCACACCTACGGCGGCAGCTTCCTGTATCACCTGGACCAGGATCGCCTGTACGTCGGTTACGTCGTCGGCCTCGACTACTCCGATCCGCGCTTCGCGCCCTTCGAGGCATTTCAGCAGTTCAAGAGTCACCCGCGCGTGCACCGGCTGCTCGAAGGCGGCGAACTGCTGGCCTATGGCGCGCGCACGATCGCGGCCGGCGGCTGGCAGTCGCTGCCGCGGATGGATGCGCCGGGACTGCTGCTGGTCGGCGACGCGGCGGGCACGCTCAACGTGCCGAAGATCAAGGGCGTGCACCAGGCGATCCGCTGCGGCGTGCTGGCCGCGGAGCAGCTGGCGGAGACCGGCAAGACGGAGGGCTTCGACGCGCGCTGGCGCGCCTCGGAGGGCGGCCGGGAATTGAAACGCGTGCGCAACATCAAGCCGGGCTTCCATCGCGGGCTCTGGTTCGGCATCGCGAACGCCGCGCTGGAAACGGTGCTCGGCGGCCGCAGCCCCTGGACGCTGTCGCACACGGAGAATCATCTCGCCCTGCATCGCCTGGGCGACGGGCAGGCAGCCCGAGCGTGACTGGGGCGAGCGCGACCTGCCGCCGCGCGACCGCGTCAGCGCCGTGTTCCACGCCGGCAATGTGCATGACGAGAATCAGCCGGTGCACCTGAAGGTCTCGGACACGACGATCTGCGCGACGAGCTGCATCACGGACTTCGGCAATCCCTGCGAGCGGTTCTGTCCGGCCGGCGTCTACGAGATGGTGGATGACGGCAAGGGCGGCAGGAAACTGCAGATCAATGCCGCGAACTGCGTGCACTGCAAGGCCTGCGACATCAAGGACCCCTACGGCATCATCACCTGGACCACGCCGGAGGGTGGGTCGGGCCCGAACTACCAGAACCTGTAGATGAGCGCCGAGCAGCCGATCTGGACGCCCTCGCTGCTCCGCATCGCGGATGCGAACCTGACGCGTTTCATGGCCTATGCGGCGGCGCGCGGCGCGCCGGCGGGCGATTACGCGGATCTCTATCGCTGGTCGATCGAGCAGCCGGCCGCGTTCTGGGAACGGCTCTATGAGTTCGCCGACGTCGCCGGCAGCCGCAGCGGACCCGTGCTCGTGGACGGGGGCCGCATGCCGGGCGCGCGCTGGTTTCCGGGCACGCGGCTCAATTTCGCCGAGAACCTGCTGCGCGGTCCCGATCGCGAACCGGCGCTCGTATTCCGCAACGAACGCGGCGCGCGGCGCGAGATCAGCTGGCAGGAACTCCGCAACGAAGTCGCGCGCATTGCCGACGGCCTGCGCGAGGCCGGGGCGGGCCCCGGCGATCGCGTCGCCGGTTTCCTGCCGAACATCCCGGAAGCCGTCATCGCGATGCTGGCATCCGCCAGCGTCGGCGCCACCTGGACCTCCTGCTCGCCCGACTTCGGCGTCAACGGCGTGCTGGACCGCTTCGGGCAGATCGCGCCCAAGGTGCTCTTTACGGCTGACGGTTATTTCTACGCCGGCAAGACGATCGATTCGCTGGCGCCCGTATCGAGCGTGCTCGCGAAGCTGCCGTCCGTGTCGCGCGTCGTCGTCGTGCCGTATGTCGGCGGGGATCCGTCGATCGCGGGCATGGCGAAGGCGGTTGCATTCGCGCAATTCGGCCGCAGCGCCGCGCCGCTGACCTACGAGCAGCTGCCGTTCGACCATCCGCTCTACGTGCTCTATTCGTCGGGCACGACCGGCGTGCCCAAGTGCATCGTGCACGGCGCCGGCGGCACGCTGCTTGCAGCATCTCAAGGAGCATCTGCTGCACACGGACGTCAAGCCCGGGGATCGCCTCTTTTTCTTCACGACCTGCGGCTGGATGATGTGGAACTGGCTCGTGAGCGGGCTCGCCGCGGGCGCGACGCTCGTGCTCTATGACGGCTCGCCGCTGCACCCGGGCCCGGGCGTGCTCTGGGACATGGCGGCCGACGAGGCCGTCACGATCTTCGGCGCGAGCCCGAAATATCTCGCGGCTGTCGAGAAATCCGGCTACCGGCCGCGCGATCGGCACAGCCTCTCGGTGCTGCGCACGTTCCTGTCCACCGGCTCGCCGCTGGCGCCGGAGCAGTTCGATTTCGTCGCCGATGCGATCGGCCCGGACATCCAGCTCGCGTCGATCACCGGCGGCACCGACATCGTCTCCTGCTTTGCGCTCGGCAATCCGCTGCTGCCCGTCTATCGCGGCGAGATCCAGTGCCGCGGCCTCGGCATGAAAGTCGAGGTCTGGGACGACCGGGGCCGTGCGGTCACCGACGAGCGCGGCGAACTGGTCTGCACCGCGCCGTTTCCGTCGATGCCGGTCGGATTCTGGAACGACGCGGACGGCAGCCGCTATCGCGCCGCCTATTTCGAGCGCTACCCGGGCGTCTGGCATCACGGCGACTACGCAGTCCTGACGTCGCGCGGCGGCCTCGTGATCCTCGGCCGCTCGGACGCGGTGCTGAATCCCGGCGGCGTGCGCATCGGCACCGCCGAGATCTACCGGCAGGTCGAACAGCTCGACGAGGTGCAGGACAGCGTGGTCGTCGGCCAGGAATGGCAGAACGACGTGCGCGTCGTGCTGTTCGTCCGGCTGCGCGAAGGGCTCACGCTCGACGATGCGCTCGCCGAGCGCATTCGCCGCCAGATCCGCTCCAACACGACGCCGCGGCATGTGCCGGCCAGGATCCTGCAGGTGCCGGAGATCCCGCGCACCATCAGCGGCAAGGTCGTCGAGCTCGCCGTGCGCGAGACGATCCACGGCCGCCCGGTCAGGAACACCGACGCGCTCGCGAACCCGGCGGCGCTCGAATACTTCCGCAACCGCGCCGAACTCCAGAGCTGAACGGAATGCCCGGCACGACACCGCTGACGGACCGGTGCCAGGCCTTGCTCGGCGCGCAGGGCCAGTCGCTCGACGACGCGCAGCGCAAGGTGCTGGCGCGCCTGGAGGAACTGCGGCGGCGGCTGCTCGCGCGCCAGTCCGGCCGCTCGCGGATCAAGCGTCTGCTGCCCGGCGCGCGCCGGACGCCGCTGCGCGGCCTCTGGCTCTGGGGCGGCGTCGGCCGCGGCAAGACCTTTCTCGTGGACCAGTTCTTCGCCGAGCTGCCGCTCGCCGCGAAGCGGCGCGAGCATTTCCACCGCTTCATGCACGACGTGCACGCGGGCCTGCGCAGCCACGCCAGCAAGCCGTCGCCGCTCAAGCATGTCGCCGGCGAGATCGCCGGCCAGGACCCAGCTGCTCTGTTTCGACGAGTTTTCGGTCAACGACGTCGCCGATGCGATGATCCTCGCGGCGCTGCTCGAGGAACTCTTCCGGCACGGCGTGACGCTGGTCGCGACCTCCAACCTGGCGCCGGCCGAGCTCTACCGCGACGGGTTGCAGCGGGCGCGCTTCCTGCCCGCGATCGCGCGGATCGAGCGTCACTGCAAGGTCATGGAACTCGATGCGGGCATCGACTACCGGCTGCGCCGGCTCGAACACGCGCAGTTGTTCCTGGGGCCGGAGGTCGACGGACGCCGAATCCAGGATGGCCGCCGAGTTCGAGCGCATGGCGGACGGTCCCGGCGCCGCGGATGTCGACGTCGAGGTCGAGGGCCGCCCGGTGCGTGCCATCCGCGAGGGCGAGGACATCGTCTGGTTCAAGTTCCGCAAGCTCTGCGACGGACCGCGCTCCGCCGCCGATTACATCGAGATCGCACGCTGCTATCACACGGTGCTGGTGAGTGGCGTTCCGGTCATGGCATCGACGTCCGATGACGCCGCGCGGCGTTTCATCACGATGGTGGACGAGTTCTACGATCGCGGCGTCAAGCTGATCCTGTCCGCGGCCGCCTCGACGCCGGAGGGTCTCTATCGCGGCGAGCGCCTCGCCTTCGAATTCCGCCGCACGGCGAGCCGGCTGCACGAGATGCAGGGACGGGAGTACCTCGCGCGGCCGCATCGGCCGTGATCAGGCACTAGACAGCCTCGCCATCAGGCCTTCGGCCGCGGCTCTCCCATCCGGTAGACCGCAATGATTCGATGGGTCACCGTGTCGCGCAGCACGTTGAACCACTGGCCGCAGCCGAAGCTGTGGCACCAGCGCTCGGCGTGCTGGCCCTTGGGATTCGAGCGGAAGAACAGGTAGCTGGACCAGGCCTCGTCGCTGCAATCCGGTGGCGGGCGCGCAATGTGCGCCTCGCCGCCGTAGGTGAACTCCGGCTCGTCGCGGGTTCCGCACCAGGGACACTCGATGCGCAGCATTTCGGTATCCTACCGAGGAGATCCGATGTCGCGCTATTCCTTTCCTGCCCTCGCCCTGCACGCCCTGCGCGGCCACCAGCGCTGGTCGAAGGCGCTGCGGTCCGCCGACCCGAAACCGACCTACGACGCGGTGATCATCGGCGGCGGCGGCCACGGCCTCGCGACCGCGTACTTCCTCGCGAAGAACCACGGCATGCGCCGCATCGCCGTGCTCGAGAAGGGCGTCATCGGCCACGGCAATTCCGGCCGCAACACGCAGGTGGTCCGCTCCGATTACTACCACCTGCCCAGCTCGAAATTCTTCGAACGCTCGTTGCGCCTGTACGAGGGCCTGAGCCGCGAACTCAACTACAACATCATGTTGAGCCAGCGCGGCAAGATCAACCTGGCGCACAGCCCGCATGAACTCGAGATGCAGCGCCGCGTCACGAATGCGATCCGGATGAACGGCGTCGATGCGGACATGCTGTCGGTCGACGATCTGCGACAAGCTCGAGCCTGCGCTCAATTTCAACGGCCGCTATCCGATCGAGGGCGGGTCCGTGCAATGGCGCGGCGGCCTCGCGCGTCACGACGCCGTCGTCTGGGCCTTCGCGCGCGCGGCGGGGCAGCTCGGCGTCGACATCGTGCAGGACTGCGAAGTGACGGGCTTTCGCATCGAGACACGATCGCGTGACCGGCGTCGAGACGAAACGCGGTCGCATCTCCGCGCCGCGCGTCTGCATGGCCGTTGCGGGTCATTCGTCCGTACTCGCGCGCAAGGCGGGCATCGCGGCTTCCGATCAACAGCACGGCGCTGCAGGCCATGGTCACGGAACCGGTCAAGCCGATGTTCTGAATCACGTGCTGATGTCGGCCGTGGTTCACGTGTACGTCAGCCAGTCGGATCGCGGCGAGATCGTCCTCGGCGGCGGCGCCGACATCTACCACTCCTATGCACAGCGCGGCGGCCTGCCGGCGATGGAGACCATCGCGCAGGCCGGCCGTCGAGTTGTATCCGTCGCTCGGCCGCCTGCGCCTGATGCGCCAGTGGGCCGGCATCGTGGACATCACGCCCGATACGAGTCCCATCATGGGCCTGACGCCCGTGCAGGGACTCTACGTCAGCGGCGGCTGGGGCACGGGCGGCTACAAGGCGATTCCCGCCGGCGGCGAGACGATGGCCTGGACGATCGCGAACGATCGCCCGCATGAACTGATCACGGCATTCGGCCTCGAGCGATTTGCGAGCGGTGCGCTGGTCGACGAGGGCGCGGCATCCGGGGTCGCGCACTGATGGCCGCCCGACAACCCGGCGCAGGTTTCCGGCTTGCCGCGGGCGGTCGCATCGATCGCTCGCGGCCGCTGACATTCCGCTGGAATGGCCACGCAATGCCCGGCTTTGCCGGCGACACCATCGCCTCGGCGCTGCTCGCGAACGGCGTGCGGATCGTCGGCCGCGGCATGAAGTTCCATCGCCCGCGCGGCATCCTGTCGGCGGGCATCGAGGAACCCAACGCGCTTGTGACGCTTGGCGCAGGTGCGTCGATCGAGCCGAACACGCGCGCGACGATGATTCCGGCGCGCGACGGCCTCGAGGTCCGGGCGCAGAACTGCTGGCCCAGCGTCGAATTCGATCTCGGGCCGCCTGTTCGACGCGACGGCGCCGCTCTGGCCGGCCGGCTTCTACAGCAAGACCTTCATCTGGCCGTCCTGGCACTTCTACGAGCGGTTCATCCGCCGGGCCGCCGGCCTCGGACCCGCGCCGACGCTGCCCGACCCGTCGCGCTACGAAGCCGTCAATGCGCATTGCGACCTGCTCGTCGTCGGCGGCGGGCCCGCGGGACTTCTCGCCGCCGCCAGCGCCGCGCGCGCCGGCCGGAGCGTGATCCTCGCCGAACAGGATTTCGAATTCGGCGGGCAGCTCCTTGGTTCCACGGCCCGGATCGACGGCCGGCCCGCGATGGAATGGGTCGCGCGCATCGTCGCGGAACTGGAGGCCTCGCCGCAGGCGCAGGCTGCTGAAATCGACGACGGCGTTCGGCCTGTACGACCACGGCAACGCGGGCCTGCTGCAGCGACTCGATCTCGCCGGCGCGGAGGGCGCGATCCGCCAGCGCTACTGGCGCGTGCGCGCGCGGCAGACCCTGCTCGCCACCGGTGCGATCGAACAGCCGCTCGTCTTCGAGTACAACGACCTGCCCGGCATCATGCTGGCGAGTGCCGCGCGCCAGTACGCAAATCGGTCATGCAGTCGCGGTCGGCCGGCGCGTCGTGTTCGCGACGAACAACGATTCGGCCTACCTCGCGGCGCTCGACCTGGCTTCCGCCGGCGTCGAACGTGCCGTTCCTGCTCGACAGCCGACCGACGGCTCCCGAGGCGCTCGCGAGCTCACTGCGTGCGCGCGGCGTCGAGGTCCGGGCCCGCGCGGTCGTCGTGAAGGCAATCGGCCGCCGGACACTCGCAGGCCTGCGCTACGGATCGTTGACCGCAGACGGTTCGATCGCCGATCTTCGCGAGATTCCCTGCGATGCGCTCGGCATGTCCGGCGGCTGGTCGCCGGCGGTGCACCTCTTCTCGCAGGCGCGCGGCCAGCTCGATTTCGACGACCTGCGCCAGTGCTTCCTGCCGCGATCCGGCACGGCGCCCGTCATCTGCGCGGGTTCGGTGACCGGGACGGCCACGCTCGCGGAAACCCTGGCGAGCGCCTGGCTGCAGCCATCGCGACAGCGCCGTTCGCAAGGCCCGGCATCGACGAACCCCGCGTCAGCGCCGAGGTCGGCGCATCTCCGCCGCACGCCCGCCGGACGCAGGCGCCGTCAATGGCTCGACCTGCAGCACGACGTCACGGTCGCCGATGTCGGGCTCGCGCTGGCCGAAGGATTCGAGAATGTCGAACTGGTGAAGCGCTACACGACGGCCGGCATGTCGGTGGACCAGGGCAAGACCAGCAACCTGAACACGCTGCTGACCGTCGCTCTGCTGACCGGCCGCAATCCAGGCGACATCGGCACGACCACTTATCGTCCGCCCTACTCGCCCGTCACGCTCGGCGCGCTCGCGGCGCGGCAGAGCGGCGATCGCTACGCACCGAAGCGACTGCTGCCGGCGCATGACGAACATGAGGCGCTCGGCGCGCATTGGTGGGAGGCCGGCGGCTGGATGCGGCCCGCCTGTTATCCGGCAGGCCGGTGAATCCGTGCATGAGGCGGTGCGGCGCGAAGCCATCGCGGTCCGCAATGCCGTCGGGATCTACGATGCCTCGCCACTCGGCAAGGTCGAAGTCACGGGACCGGACGCCGCGCAAGTTCCTCGATTTCTTCTACATCAATAATGTGCGGACGCTCGAACCGGGCCGGACGCGTTACGGCCTGATGCTGAACGAGAACGGCGTCATCATCGATGACGGCACGATCGCGCGGCTCGGCCCCGCGCATTTCGTGATCACGACGACGAGCAGCGGCGCGGGCCGCATCGCGCAGTGGCTCGAGGAATGGCGACAGTGCGAATGGCCGCAGTTCGAGGTGTTCGTCACGCCCGTGACGACGCAATGGGCGACGATCGCGGTCTCCGGTCCGCGCGTCGCGCAGCCTGCTGCAGCGGCTCGGCACCGACATTGCAATCGATCGCGAATCGCTGCCGCACATGCAGATTCGCCAGGGCCGGGTTGCCGGTGCGCCGGCGCGGCTCTATCGGCTCAGCTTCTCCGGCGAACTTGGCTACGAGATCAACGTACCGGCGCGCCACGGCGCGGCGCTCTGGGGGGAGCTGATCGCCGCGGGCAAGTGAACTGGGCCTCGTACCCTATGGCATCGAGACCCTGCTGCTGCTGAGACTCGAAAAGGGCTTCCTCCATGTCGGCGTGGACACCGACGGCACGACGTCACCTGCCGATGTCGGCTGGGGCGAGGTCGCCACGCAGGAAGAAGGCCGATTTCGTCGGCAGGCGATCGCTGACGCGCAGCGACAACCTCAGCGGCCGGACCGGTTGCAGTTCGTCGGGCTCGCCGTCCGACAACGCGGACGTGCTCGTGGCCGGTGCCCACTTGCGGCTTCCCGGCACGCGCGAAGGCAGCGACGGCTGGGTGACCTCGGCCGCGGTGTCGCCGGCGCTGGGCCGGCCGATTGCGCTCGCGTTGCTGCGCGGCGGCCACAGCCGCCTCGGCGAGGCGATTGTCGTGCACGATCTCGACCGGCGTTGCAGGCGAGCGTCGTCACGACGCCCTTCTTCGACCCGGAAGGAATTCGCCTGCATGCCTGAACCCCTCACAAGGCTGCCGCCCCGCGCATCGGTCCGGCTCCAGGTCTCGAGTCGCGTCATGCCGGATGCGGCCGGTCGTGCGATCGGTGGCGTCTCGCTGCCGCAGCAACCGAACCACTGGAACGGCCAGGATCCGCTCATCTGGTGGGTCGCGCCCGATGCCTGGCTGATCCAGTCGGCGCAGGCGGGCAATGACGTCGCGGCGATGGCGCGCAGCGCCTGCGCGGATCTCGCCTGCGCCGTCACCGATCTCTCGGACGCGCTCGAAACAATCGCGCTCGACGGTCCGGAGGCAGCCGCCGTGCTGGCCCGCGGATGCGGCCTCGACCTGCGCGAAGAATCGTTCGGAGCGCAGGCCTGCGCCCGCACGCGCCTGGCGCAACTGCCGGTGCTGATCCGCAAGGCGACCGCCACGCGCTTCGAGCTCGTCGTCGACCGGGCGGCGGCGCAGTATCTCGAGGACTGGCTGCGCGACGCCGCGATCGGCATCGATTAGCGCCGGAGCGCGTCTCGAATCCTGGCCGCGCTCTTCAGGCGAGCGCGGTCGCGAGGATCACGGCGAGCGCCACCGGACAGACGTATCGGAGCAGCAGCACCACGCAACGCTTGCCGAAGGGCGTGGTTTCCTCGAGCTGTTCCGCGACGATGACCCGGCTGACGCGCCAGCCGACGAAGATGCTGACCAGCAGCGCGCCGACCGGCAGCAGGACATTCGATGACACGTAATCCATCACGTCGAAGAACGTCGAATGCACGAAAGCCGGAATGGCGCCGAGCGGCCGCCATCCGGACCAGAGGTTGAACGACAGCACCGAGCCGATGCCGAGCAGCCAGCTGGCTCCACAGGCGATCACGGCCGCCATCGGCCGGCTGAATCCACGCCGCTGCTCGAACCATGCCACGAGCGGTTCGATGCCGGCGAGCGATGGCGTCAGCGCCGCGAAGATCAGCAACAGGAAGAACAGCGTCCCGATCAGGCGTCCGCCGGGCATCTCGGCAAACAGCGTCGGAAGTACCTCGAAGACCAGTTCCGTGCCCTGCGCCGGATTCATGCCATAGGCGAAGACCAGCGGGAAGATCATCAAGGTCGCCAGCAGCGAGACCAGCAGGATCGAGCCGACGATGATCAGCGCGCAGCGCAGCAGCGACGTGCCGCGCTCGACGTAGGAGCCATACGCCACCATCATCGCCATGCCGACGCCGGTCGCAAAAAATGCCTGGCCGATCGCCGCCAGCACGACCTGCGGCGTGATCGCTCCGAAATTCGGGGCAAAGGCGAAAGCCAGCCCGTTCTTCACGTCGCCCGTCGCGAGCGCATACACGACCAGGATCAGGAGCAGCGTCAGCAGCGCCGGCGCGCGAATCCTGTTGGCGGCCTCGATGCCCCGGCCCAGGCCACGCGCGGAAATGAGGACTACGATGGTGATGAACACCAGGTGCCAGGCCCCGACTTCCCAGGGACTGGCCAGGAACTCGCGCCACAGCGAGGCGACGCCGGGGCGCTCGAGCCCGACCAGGGCACCCGCACCGACCTTCCAGGTGTAAGCGAGCACCCAGCCGGCGATGACCGTGTAGTAGGACATGATCATGAAGGTCGCGAGCGTGCCCAGCACACCGATGGCGTTCCAGCGGGTCGAGAGTCCGGACGCCTCCGCAACGACCCCTGCAGCCTGCGGAGGGTTGCGCCGTGATCGCCGTCCGATCGCAAACTCCGCGGTCAGCAGCGGTGTCGCGATGAGCAAGCACGCCAGCACGAACACGAAGATGAATGCGCTGCCACCACTGCTGCCGACCAGGTAGGGAAACCGCCAGATGCTGCCCAGGCCGACCGCAGCTCCGACCGCGCTCAGGTAGAAGGCAAAACCGGACGACCAGCGCGGCGTCTTGCTGTCCGGCTTCATGCGCTACGCATCCTTGCGCAGGTAGTCATCGGTGCGGGTCAGCCAGTCCTCACGCGGCGGCGCGAAGACATCGATGTCCAGCGTGTCCTCGAGCGCCTCGGCGGAATGCGGCAGGTTCGGCGGGATCACCAGCACCTCGCCCGCAGCGACCACGACCTCGCGCTCTCCCTGCTCGCCCAGCCGGAGTAGGAGCTTGCCCGTGATCACGTAGGTCAGCTGCTCGTTGTGGTGCGAATGCCTGGGAACCGTATCGCCCTTCTTCAGGACGATCTGCGCAAGCATGGCTTTTTCGCCCGAAATCATCCGCCGCGTGATGCTCCCCTTCAGGGGCTCCTCGGGGATGTCGGTCCAGCGGTGAAACTGCACACCTGACAATTCGATCATGGAGCGGTTCCTTGTGCTGCGCAGTCGTCTTTGTACCCGCCCAAGCTACAATCCTTCAATGGATTTCCTGCTGCTGCCCGAATTCTGGCTCGGACTGGGCACCATCATCTGGGTCAATCTGCTGCTTTCGGGCGACAATGCGGTCGTGATCGCGCTCGCCGCGCGCTCGCTCCCGGCCGACGAACAGAAACTCGCGGTGTTCTGGGGCAGCGCCGGCGCCGTGACCCTGCGCGTGATCCTGACCCTGTTCGCCGTGGTCCTGCTGTCGCTTCCCTGGCTCAAGATCATCGGCGGCACGCTGCTGCTCTGGATCGGCTTCAAGCTGCTGATGCCGAGAACGGACAGTCCCGTGGTCGCATCGCATGACAACCTGTGGTCGGCCGTCAGGATCATCCTGATCGCCGACCTCGTGATGAGCCTCGACAACGTGATTGCGGTCGCTGCCGCGGCGGGCGCGGCAGCGCCGACGCCGGAGCTCGAGGACATGAAGTACCTGCTGCTGATCCTGGGCCTTGCGATCAGCATCCCGATCGTGATCCTCGGCAGCGTGCTGATGCTCAAGCTCTTCACCCGGTTTCCGGTCATCATTCTGCTGGGTGCCGGCCTGATCGGCTGGATCGCGGGAGGCATCATCGTGACCGATCCGGCGATCACCGACTGGGTGCGCCACAACGCCGCCTGGCTTCGCAACTGGCATGTGGCGCCGATCGCCGGAGCGGCTCTGGTCCTTGCGCTGGGCGAATGGAACAAGAGGCGCTCCGGCCCTTCGTCCCGGTCTGGCGACAGCTAGGTTCGCCGGGAGACCAGGAACAAGCCATTGCCAAAATCGTTGAAAATCGCCGCTGCGATGGTCGTTCTCGTGGTCACCGTCATGGTGACCGCGCTCCTTTATGTGCGCACCCGGATCTCCGGGCCGATGATCGAGGCCGCGGCCTCGGAAGCAATTGGTATGGAAGTTACGGTCGGCGGCCCGGTGGCAACCGGCATCTTTCCCGGCCTGCACGTCACGCTCGAGGATGTCCAGATTCGCAACCAGGGAGCGAGCCTCGTTACCGCAAAGGAAGCGCAGATCTGGATCGATTACCTGCCGCTGCTCCGGCGTGAGGTGCGGATCGGGAGAATCACGCTGGCACACGCCGGCATTTCGATCGAGCGGACTCCGGACGGCACCTACAATTTCGAAAAACCGGGATTGCCTGTCGCTTCGTTGCCCGCACTGGACCTGGCGAGCGTCAGCGTTTCAGACGGGACGCTGAACTACGCGAACCGGCAATCAGGCGACATCTATGAAGCCAGACACTGCAGCCTGGACGTGGACCGCCTGCAGCTCCTGGGCAGCGGCCAGGACTTCATGAAACGCCTTTCCATCACGGCGGATGCAAGCTGCGATGAATTCCGGCGCAATGACCTGCAGCTCTCCGACCTGGAGTTCACCGTCGACGGCGAAAACGGGATCTTTCATGTCGCGCCGGTTTCAATGCATCTCTTTGGCGCGCAGGGCTCGGGAACCATCGACGCGGACTACACGCAGGCGGTCCCCGTTCACCACATCCGTTGTTCGCTGCCGCAATTCCACGTCGAGGAATTCTTCAGCACGCAGTCGCCCCGCAAGATCGCCAGGGGATTGATGGATTTCGAGGCGGACCTGACGATGCAGGGAGATACCGTCAGCGAGATGAAGCAGACGATGGCGGGCCATATGTCGTTGCGCGGCAAGGACCTCACGCTCGAGGGAACCGATCTCGACAAGGAGTTCGCGCAATACGCGGCCAGCCAGAAATTCAATCTCGTGGATGGCGGTGCCTTTTTCTTTGCCGGACCGCTGGGTCTGGCTGTCACGAAGGGCTACGACTTCGCGGGCATCTTTATGGGTTCAGGGGGCAGCAGCGATATTCACACCCTGGTCTCCGACTGGCACGTCGAGCGAGGGGTTGCAAGCGCGCAGGACGTCGCCTTTGCGACCGACAGGAACCGGATGGCTCTCCAGGGAGGTCTCGATTTTGCCGGCGAGCGCTTTGTCGACGTGACCACGGCGCTGATCGACGTCAAGGGCTGCCCGAAGGTCAAGCAGAAGATTCACGGCACGTTCCAGAAGCCGGTCGTGGAGCAGCCGAGCTTCCTCGAGGCCATCGCGGGGCCAGCCGTGAAATTGCTCAAGAAGGCGCGCGACATCTTTCCTGGTGGAGAGTGCGAGGTCTTCTATGCCGGTTCGGTCGCTCCGCCGAAGCCACGGGACGGCGGCGATAGCGTCGCGCGCAAGCAGCCCGGACCAGCAATCCCCTAGATCACGCCTCGTCGCTCCTGGTCGAGCTCGATGGACTCGAACAGCGCGCGGAAGTTGCCCTCGCCGAAGCCCTCGTTGCCCTTGCGCTGGATGATCTCGAAGAAGATCGGGCCGATCACGTTCTTCGTGAAGATCTGCAGCAGGATGCCATCCTTGGCGTTGCCGTCGATCAGGATGCGCCGTTCCTTCATGCGCGCGAGCGACTCCTGATGTCCGGTCACTCGCGCCTCGACGCCCTCGTAATATGTATCCGGCGTGTCCTGGAACGCGACGCCATTGGCGCGCAGCGCGTCGACGCTCCGGTAGATGTCGTCCGTGAACAGCGCAATGTGCTGGATGCCCTCGCCCTGGTACTCGCGGATGTATTCCTCGATCTGGCTCTTGTCGTCCTGGGATTCGTTGATCGGGATGCGGATCTTGCCGCAGGGACTGGTCATCGCGCGGCTGAATAGCCCGGTCTTCTTGCCCTCGATGTCGAAGTAGCGGATCTCGCGGAAATTGAACAGGCGCTCGTAAAAGCCCGCCCAGACATTCATGTTGCCGCGCCGGACGTTGTGCGTCAGGTGGTCGATCAGCGTGAGTCCCGCCTCGCACACCGCCTGCATCGGGTCCCGGACGGGCACGAAGTCCACGTCGTAGATCGTCCGTTCGCCGTAGCGGTCAACGAGGTAGATGATGCTGCCGCCGATGCCTTCGATCGCCGGTATCTGGAGTTCCATCGGGCCAACAGCTGTCTCAACCGCTCTGGCGCCGAGTTCGACTGCCCGATTGAAGGCAAATGCCGCATCCTTGACACGAAATGCCATCGCGCATGCCGAGGGCCCGTGCAGGCGCGCGAACTGCTGGCCGAAACCCTTCGGTTCGGCATTGATGATGAAATTGATGTCGCCCTGGCGGTGCAGCGTGACGTTCTTGCTGCGGTGGCGGGCGACGACCGGGAAACCCATCCGCGCAAACAGCGCGCGCAGCTCATCCGGGTTCTCGGCCGTGTACTCGACGAACTCGAAGCCGTCGGTACCCATCGGGTTTTCGAACAGGTCGCCCATGATCCGCTCCCGGGTTAGTTACAATTGTAACTATAATTGGCCAGTGACCCGCAAGGAACCGCCCATGCCCGCCCCAGACAGCGCAATCCCGGCCCTGGACCTGGAGTACTTCCTGCCCTACCGGCTGTCGGTGCTCTCCAATACCGTCTCGACCGCCCTGGCGGGCGCCTATGCGAAGCGCTTCGGACTGTCGATCCCGCAATGGCGCGTGGTCGCGGTTTTAGCGCGTTCTCCCGGGCTTTCGGCTGCTTCCGTGGCCGAGCGCACGGCCATGGACAAGGTCGCCGTCAGCCGCGCCGTGGCCGGCCTCGTGGCCTCCGGCCGCGTGCGCCGCTTGCTCGCCGAGAGCGACCGGCGCCGCTCGGTGCTGACGCTGACAGCGCGCGGGCGCGAAGTCTACACGCGGATCGTACCCTACGCGCTCGAGTACGAGCGCCGCCTGCTGTCCGAGCTCGCGCCCGCGGAACAGTCGCTGTTCAATTCCCTGCTGTCCCGCCTGCAGAGGCGTGCCGGGCTGCTCGGTCCCGCCGGTGCGGCGCGTGTATAATTCGCCGCGCCACGCCACCGGTTCGCATGCGTCGTGCCGGGCGCCTCTGGAGCAATGATGCTAGGCAAGATTCCGGCCGCCCGCCAGGAAATCATCGACCGAATCGCCACCCGGGCGCGCCGCGCCGCCGGTGGCCGCATGCCGGTGCCTGCGGACCGTTTCGCCAGATATTTCTACAACGGCGTCTCCGAACTCGACCTCATTCAGCGCACGGACGTCGATCTCGCCGGCGCGGCGCTGGGACAGCTCATGATGGGCCGGGTTCGGCGCCCCGGCCGGCCGATTGTCCGGGTATTCAACCCCGACACGGTACGCGACGGATTCGACTCGTCACACACCGTGCTCGCGGTCATCACGGACGACATGCCGTTCCTCGTCGATTCCCTGGGCATCGTCTGCACCCAGGAAAAGCTCGCCATCCACCTGATCGCGCACCCGGTATTCGGTGTCGTGCGGGACCGGCGCGGCCGCCTGACCGAACTGTTCCCGGACGATACGCGGCCGGGCGCCAGTGCCGAGTCCTGGCAATTCTTCGAAGTCGATCGCGAGTCGGATCCGGCGCGTCTAGCGGCGCTCGAGCGGCGCATCCGCAGCGCACTCGAAGACGTCCGTTGCGCGACCACCGACTGGATGCCGATGCGCCGCATGGCGCGCGAGATCGCCGTGGACCTCGGCAAGGGAGTGAAAGGCCCTCAGGCCAGCGAGACGCGCGAAGTCAAGGCACTGCTCGAATGGATGGAGGAAAGGCACTTCGCCTTCCTCGGATACCGCGAATACCGGCTGCGCCGTGGCCGCAGCCGCGACCTGCTGCAGCCGATCGCGAAGTCGGGGCTCGGCCTCATGCGGCCGAGCCGCCGCCGCCAGCAGCGGTCGGTCGTCCTGAGAGGCGAGGTGCGCGATTTTGCGCGCTCGAAGGACATGCTGATCATCACGAAGGCGAATTCCGTCTCCACCATCCATCGCGCGACCTACCTCGATTACGTCGGCATCAAGATCTTCGACGCGTCCGGCAATGTCACCGGCGAGCGGCGCTTCATCGGCCTGTGGACTTCGTCGGCGTACAACCGCAGCCCGCGCGAGATCCCGGTGCTGCGCCACAAGGTGCAGAGCGTCATCGACCACTTCGGCCTGAAGCCGACCAGCCACGACAGCAAGGCGGTCGTCCAGGCGCTCGAAACATTCCCGCGCGACGAGCTGTTCCAGGCGACAGTCGGGGACCTGGTGCGGATCATCCGCGGCATCGTCAATCTCTACGAGCGCGCACAGGTGCGCCTGTTCGTGCGGCGCGATGCCTTCCGCCGCTTCTATTCCTGCCTCGTGTTCGTGCCGCGCGACCGCTACAACACCCAGGTCCACGAACGCATCGAGCAGCTCGCGATGCAGGCCTTCGGGGGCCAGGCGATCGAGTCGCAGGTGCAGCTCTCCGAATCCCTGCTCGCCCGCCTGCACATGCTGGTGCGCACGCCGCTCGGGACGAGCCACGCGATCGATGCGGCCGGCCTCGAGCGGCAGATCATGGAATCCGTCCGGACCTGGACGGATCACCTGGAGGAAGGCCTGCGCGAGTCGCATGACGACGCGGAGTCGTCGCGCCTGTCGAATGAATGGGCCAATGCCTTCCCGGCGGCCTATCAGGAAGACACGACGACCGATGAGGCCATCGGCGACATCGTCTGCCTGGAGGGGCTGGTCGCGGAACCCAGCGGCCTGCGCATGCACCTCTACCGCAACGAAGGGCAGCCGCAGCACAAGGTGCAGTTCAAGCTGTTCCGGCGCGAGAGCCCGATTCCGATCTCCGACGTGCTGCCCACCATCGAGAACCTGGGCCTGAAGCTGATCAGCGAGAGGCCCTACGAGATCACGGCTGCCACGGGCACATTCTGGATCCAGGACTTCGAACTCGAGCATCCGCGCGGCGTGCGCATCGACCTGGCGAGCGACGGCCCGCGCTTCAAGGCGACCTTCGCGAGCGTGTGGCTCGGTCGCACCGACAACGACGGCTTCAACCGCCTGGTGCTCGCCGCGGACCTCGAATGGCGCGAAGCCATGGTGCTCAGGACCTACGCGCGCTGGTTCGGCCAGCTCGGACTGCCGCTGTCGCAGGCCTACGTCGAAAACGCGCTCGCAAGCAATGCCGCAGCGGCCGGCCGCCTGCTGCGGCTGTTCAAGGCGAAGTTCGACCCGAGGCTCCGGGGTGCGGAGCGCAGGCGCGCCGAAGCAGGCCAGCGCCGCGCGCTCGAAAAACTCCTGGCGGGCGTCACGCGCATCGACGACGACCGCATCCTGCGCGCATTCCTGGGGGCGATCGACGCGACACTCAGGACCAATTTCTTCCAGGCCGCGGCGGATGGCGGACCGAAATCCTACCTGTCCATCAAGATCGATCCGCGCAGGGTCCCGGAAACGCCGCAACCGAAGCCGATGTTCGAGATCTTCGTGCACTCGCCGCAATTCGAGGGCGTGCACCTGCGCATGGGCCGGGTCGCGCGCGGCGGCCTGCGCTGGTCGGACCGGCGCGAGGACTTCCGGACCGAGGTCCTCGGGCTGATGAAGGCGCAGAACGTCAAGAACACGGTGATCGTGCCGGTCGGCGCAAAGGGCGGCTTCGTGCCGCGCAGGCCGCCGCCGACGCGGGACGAGGCGCAGCGCGACGGCACGGAATGCTATCGTACGTTCATACGCGCCCTGCTCGACCTGACCGACAACGTCATCGGCGGCAAGGTCGTGCCGCCGCGCGATGTCGTGCGCTGCGACCCGGATGATCCCTACCTGGTGGTCGCGGCCGACAAGGGCACCGCGACTTTCTCGGATGTCGCCAATGCGATCTCGGCGGAATACGGCTTCTGGCTGGGCGACGCATTTGCATCCGGCGGCTCGGCCGGCTACGACCACAAGAAGATGGCGATCACGGCGCGCGGCGGCTGGGAATCGGTACGCCGGCATTTCCGCGAAATCGGCGTCGACATCCAGTCCCAGGACTTCACGGTCGCCGGCGTCGGCGACATGTCGGGCGACGTATTCGGCAATGCGATGCTGCTCTCCAGGCACATCCGCCTGCTGGCCGTGTTCAATCACCAGCACATCCTGCTCGATCCGTCGCCGGATGCGGCGCGCAGCTTCACCGAGCGCCAGCGCGTATTCAGGCTCCCGCGCTCCACCTGGGAAGACTATGACGCGAAGCTGCTGTCGAAGGGCGGCGGGATCCATTCGCGGCAGAGCAAGTCGATCGCGCTGTCCGTCGAGGCGCGCGCGATGCTCGGCATCGAGGCCGCGGCCGCCACGCCGGTCGAGATCATCCGCGCGATCCTGAAGATGCCGGTTGACCTGCTGTGGAACGGCGGCATCGGGACCTACGTCAAGGCCACCGACGAGACCCATGCCGAGATCGGCGACCGCTCGAACGACGCGCTGCGCGTCGACGGACGCGAACTGCGCTGCCGCGTGGTCGGCGAAGGCGGCAACCTGGGGCTCTCGCAGCGCGGGCGCGTCGAGTACGCGGCAGCCGGCGGGCGGATCAACACCGATTTCATCGACAATTCAGGCGGCGTCAATTGCTCCGACGTCGAGGTCAACCTGAAGATCCTGCTGAACCCGATGATGGAATCGGGCAGGCTGCGGCGCGCCGTGCGCGACCGGCTGCTGGCGCGCATGACGGACGAGGTGGCGGCGCTCGTGCTGCGCAACAACTACCTGCAGAGCCTTGCGATCTCGACCTTGCAGGCGCGCGCCGCCGAGCGCATCTCGGAAATCGGCCACGTGATCCATGCGCTGGAGAGGTCCGGGACGCTGAACCGCGCGCTGGAGGCGCTGCCGGCGGACGACGAGATCGTCGAGCGCCGCCGCCAGGGACTCGGCCTCACCCGCCCCGAACTTGCGATGCTGCTGTCGTACTCGAAGATCTGGCTCTACGACCGGCTCATCGAGTCGAATATCGCGGAGGACAGCTATCTTGGCAGCGAATTGACGCGCTATTTCCCGCATCCGGTGCAGAAGAAGTATCCGCGCGCCATCCTGCGCCACCAGCTGCGCCGCGAGATCATCGTCACCGCGACCACCAACAGCATGGTCAATCGCATGGGTCCGGTGTTCGCGATCCGCACCCAGGAGGACACGGGCGCGGATGTCGGCAGCATCGCGCGCGCCTACTCGATCGCGCGCGAAGTGACCGGCATGCGCGAGCTGTGGGCGGACATCGAGGCGCTGGATGACCGCGCGCCGACGGAACTGCAATACGACATGATGTACGAGACGACGCGGCTGGTGCGGCACCTGACCCAGTGGGTGCTGCGTAACCTCGGCAAGGATCTCGACATCGAGCGCGCGGTGTCGCGCCTTGGCCCGGGAGTAGCCGAGCTGATGCGCGAGCTGCCCGAGCTGATCGAGGGCCTGGAAATCGAGCGCTACGACCGCGCGCTGCAGCGCTATGCGCGCGAAGGCGTGCCGCCGCACGTCGCGCGCCGCGTCGCCTGCCTGGGCGCGGTCCATTCGGGCGTGGACATCGTCGAGGTGGCGCTCGCGCGCAGGGTGCCCGTCACGCACGCGGCCAGGGTCTATTTCAGCCTCGGCGCCTCCATCGGGCTCGACTGGATCCGCGGCGAGATCGAGCGGCTCGCGGTCGAGGGCCACTGGCAGGCCGTTGCGCGCGGCACGCTGCGCGAAGAGGCCTACCTGCTGCATCGCAGGCTCTGCGACAAGGTGCTGGCGCGCAGCGGCAGGCGCGAGCCGAGCGCGGCCATCCGCGGCTGGCTCGCGCAGGGCGGAGTCGAGGCCGAGAACCTCAATCGCGCCGTGCAGGAGATGAAGACCATCGGCAGCGCGGACTTCCCGACGCTGTCCGTCGCGCTGCAGGCGGTGCGGCGCCTGGCCGAGCGCTAGATTTCAAGCTGCTCGCCGATCTCGATGACGCGTCCCGGCGGCAGGCCGAAGTGATAGGCGGCCGGGCGCGCATTGCGCGCCATCGCCGCGTACAGCCGCTTGCGCCAGCGCGCCAGGCCCGAGCGCCCGGTCACGAGGATGTTCTTCTGCCCCAGGATGTAGATGGTCTCGGCCGGCCGGTACGGCAGTCCTTCGCTTTCAGCCTCGGCGAGCAATGAGGGCACGCTGCGGGATTCCATGAATCCGTAGCGCGCCACGACACGGTACAGCCCCGGCGCCAGTTCGCGCACGGTGACGCGCTGCCCTTTTTCGGACCGCGGTTCATCGGTCGTCTCCACGGTCAGCAGCACGACCCGCTCGTGGATCGTCTTGTGTGACTCGATCATGCGCTGCAGGGCGCGCGGAACGCCGTTGGCGCTGCTGTCCAGGTACACGGTCGTGCCCGGCGCGCGGTTCAGTTCGTCGCTGGTGGCGAGCGCCACCAGCGTGCGCAACGGCATCTGGCGCCGCAGCAGCTGGTCGAGGCCGGCGAGCCGCCCGTCGCGCCAGGTCAGCATGATCGTCAGGATCACGCCGCTCGCCGCGAGCGGCAGCCAGCCGCCGGCCGGTATCTTCAGGCTGTTGGCCGCCAGGAACGACAGCTCGATGACCAGTTCGAAAAAAGCGACCACCTGCATCGTCCGGATTCCGGCGCCCTGCTGCGCGCCGAGCCAGGCGATCATGAAGATATTGTTGACCAGCATCGCGCCGACGATCGCGACGCCATAGGCGCCCGCCAGCGCGTCCGACGATCCGAACGCCAGCACCAGGCCGATGGTCGCAGACATCAGCAGCCAGTTCGCCGCCGGCGCGTAGATCTGCCCTTCCGTTTCGTCCGACGAATGGATCACGGTCAGCCGCGGCAGGAATCCGAGCTGCATCGCCTGGTGGGCGACGGTGTAGACGCCGGAGATGACCGCCTGCGAGGCGATGATCGCCGCGGCCGTCGCGAGCAGCACGAGCGGCGTCAGCGCCCAGTCCGGCGCCATCAGGTAGAAGGGGCTGTCGACGGTCTTCGCATCCGACAGCGCAAGCGCTCCCTGGCCGAAGTAGTTCAGCAGCAGTGCCGGAAGCACCAGGCCATACCATGCGACGCGGATCGGCCGCCGTCCGAAGTGGCCCATGTCGGCATAGAGCGCCTCGCCGCCGGTCACCGTCAGGAACACGGCGGCCAGCACGATCAGCGACTCGCTGCGATGCTCGATCAGGAATCCAATCGCGTACGCCGGGTTGACCGCCATGAGCACCGACGGCTGGCGCAGGATCCAGCTGATGCCGAGCACCGCGAGCGTCAGGAACCAGATGACCATCACCGGGCCGAAGAAGCCGCCGACCGTTCCTGTGCCGCGCTTCTGGAAATTGAACAGCAGCACCAGGATGATGATCACGAGCGGAATCACGGCGGAACTGAAGGCCGGGCTCATCACGGAGAGGCCCTCGATCGCGGACATCACGGTGATGGCCGGCGTGATCGCGCCGTCGCTGAAGAAGAGCGCCGCCCCGAACAGGCCGAGCGTGACCGTCGCGGTCGCCGGCAGCCAGGAACGCTTTGCCAGCACCAGCTCCATCAGCGCCAGCACGCCGCCCTCGCCGTGGTTGTCGGCACGCAGGATGATCCCCGCGTACATGATCGATATCACGATGGTCAGCGACCAGAAGATCAGCGACAGGATGCCGAGTACGTTCGCGGGCGTCGGGACCATGCCGTCGATGCCGGCAAAACAGGTGCGGAACGCGTACAGCGGGCTGGTGCCGATATCCCCGTAAACCACCCCGAGCGCGCCGAGTGCGAGAGTGCGCGTCGAGAGTTGTGATGAGGTGGACATGGGAAAATGCAAAACCCGACGATTCGTCGGGGCGGCGTATTATAGCCCAGCCCGCGGGCAGCCGCGCGGCGCTGTGATATAACGCCGCCTGAATTCTGCGCTGGAGTTCGCACTTGACCGGCAAGCTCGTCCTGGTCCGTCATGGCCAGAGCACCTGGAACCTGGAAAACCTGTTCACGGGTTGGACCGACGTCGACCTGACGGAGCAGGGTCGCGCGGAGGCGCTGTCCGCCGGCCGGCTGCTGCGCGACCAGCATCACGAATTCGACATCGCGTTCACGTCGGTGCTGAAGCGCGCGATACGGACGCTGTGGCTGATGCTCGACGAAATGGACCGCATGTGGATGCCGGTCGAGCGCGACTGGCGCCTGAATGAGCGCCATTACGGCGCGCTGCAGGGCCTCGACAAGGCGGAGACGACCGCGAAATTCGGCGCCGAACAGGTGTTGATCTGGCGCCGGAGCTACGACATCCCGCCGCCTCCGCTTGCGCCAGACGATCCGCGTCATCCGAAATTCGATGCGCGTTACCGCGATGTTCCGGCAGCCGCATTGCCTGCGACCGAATCGCTGAAGGACACGCTCGCAAGGGTCGAACCCTGCTGGCGTTCGCGCATCGCGCCGGCGCTCGCTGCCGGGCGCAATGTCCTGGTCGTCGCGCACGGCAACAGCCTGCGCGCGATGGTCAAGATGCTGGACGGCATGGGCGACGACGAGATCGTCGGATTCAACATTCCGACCGGCGTTCCCGATCCTCTACGAACTCGATTCCGGACTGCGCCCCAGGATCCCGCGCCGCTTCCTGGGCGATGCCGCGGCGATCGAGGCGGCGACGCTTGCTGTCGCGCGCCAGGCCGAAGCGCGCTAGGTGGAGCAGCGCCACTAGCTGCCCTACTCCTCCGGCGCGATCTCGACCGCGATTCCATCCAGCGGCTGCTCGAAGGGAATCTGGCAGGAAAGCCGCGACCCGCGCGGCCGGTAGCTCTCCAGTTCCTGCAGGATTTCCTTCTCGTCACCCTGCATCGGCGGAAGCCTGTCCAGCCACGGTTCCGCGACGTAGACGTGGCAGGTCGCGCAGGAACACATGCCGCCGCAGATCGCCGCGACGCCATAATCGAACTCGCGCAAGGTCTCCATCAGGCTCACGCCGACGCGCGCCGCGACACGGTGTTCCCCGCCATCGCGATCGGTGATGATGATCTCGGCCATGAAGGGGCGTCATCTTGCGGGAATCGCAGCCAATCGCGCAACCGTTCAGGATGACAGCCGCTCGATCAGGCGCTGCCGCCTTTCGCCATCCATCGGGATGCCGCCGAGCGCCGCCACTTCCATCCAGCCGAACCACAGGCAGTCGAAGATCCAGCACAGCGCGGGCAGCCTGCGCATTGGATCGATTCCGTATCGCCGCCATGACCGGCGAGGAGCGCCTCGACCTGCGGCGAGGCGAAATCGTGATAGCCGATGCAGGCGGCGAGATCCGCGGCCGGATCGCCGGGCCCCGCGTACTCCCAGTCGAGCGCGATCAGCGCATCGCCCCGCTCCACGAGATTCAGGTGATGCAGGTCATGGTGGCATGCAACCAGACGGCGTGGCGGCAACAATCCATTGCGCCATGCGGCAAGCCTGCACGCGAGTTCCGCGATCAGCGGCGTCGGCGTCCGTGCATGCAACTGGCCGAGGTAGCCCGCGGCGCGCTCGCCGAAATCCACGGCCGTGAGATCCGCAGGCGGCGCCAGCGTGTGCAGCCTTGCAAACCAGGCTCCGATGCGGGCGAGCATCGGAGGCCGGTAAACGTCCGGGCGGGTCAGCACGTGACCGCCGACGTAACGCGTGACCAGCAGTCCCTGCTCCGGTCGCGCGAGCACGACCTGCGGCGCGAGTCCGGCGCCCGACGCGATTTCAAGCATCGCGAGTTCCGCGTCGGCCATCGGCACCCAATTGTCCGGCGGACGCGCCCGACTGGCGCAGCACCAGGTCGTGGGTCGCATCACGCAGGCGCCAGGAGCGGTTCGACAGGCCACCGGACAGCGGCGTGACCTCCGGATCGCGCAGGCCGAGTTCCGCGGCGATGGCGGCGACCGGGTCGGACATCAGGCGGGCGCCGTCATGTCCCGGCGCCAGGCCCGCCAGCCCGCGATTGCGAGCACGGCAAAGGCCAGATAGAGCCCGGCCGTGAACACGAGACCCTGGCTTGCGAAGAGGGTCGCGAGGCCGGAGTCGATGATCATCCACCAGAACCAGGTTTCGATATAGCGGCGCGCCAGGAGCCAGGTCGCCGCGATGCTGGCCCAGGTCCCCAGCGAATCGGCGAACGGGGCCGGTGAATCGGTGTAATGGGAAAGCAGCGGCGTGCTCGCCGCCGTCGCAACAAGAACGGTGAGCAAGGTCAACACGTGCTTCGACAATGGCCAGGACCGCGGCCGCGCCGCAACATCGCCAGCGGCACTCCAGGCCAGCCAGCCATACACGGACATCACGACATAGGCGACCTGCAATGCCGCCTGCAGAAACAGGCCGGCCTTCAGGAACACGGCGATGTAGATCGCAGTGCTGGCGCCGCCGGCGATCCAGCAGCCGCGGTGCTGGCGGATCGCAAGCACGATGTAGGCGAGGCCGAGCGCCACGGCGACGAGTTCCGCCGGGCCCGCCGCCTGCGCGCCCGCCACGAATGCCGATAGCCAGCGGGAGACGGCCTCAGCCACCGCCGCCCAGGACCTTCATGACGAGAACGGCGCGCTGCGGATTCGCGAATGTCAGCTTGACCTCCGCGCGCAGCGCATCGAACACATCGTCGAGTTCGCCGCTGACCTGCGTGCTCATCGAGTTCGTCACGACGGCAAGGCGTGGATGCGTCTTGAGCCGCGCGATGAAGTCGAGAATCGGCGGAATGAAGTCATCGGCGAGCGGGTAGAGGCTCATCTCGACGGCGATATGCATGGAACCTCCTCAGAACTCGTAGCGTGCTGTGAACCCCAGCTGGCGCGGGTCGCCCCAGCGCAGGTATAGCTTCGTCGGGAAATCGGGCGGCTCGTCCCCGAAGTAGAACCCGCGCACCGGATATCTCTCATCGAACAGATTGCTCGCCCAGACGTAGACCGACCAGCGCCTGGCCTCGAATCCGGCGCGCAGGTTCGCCAGGAAGCGCATGCCGGCGCGCTGGTCGTGGCTGGTGTCGAAATAGAAGCCATCCTCACCTGACAGGTCGATCCTCGCCATCCATCCCGTGGGATGGCGCCAGGTCGCGGCCACCGCGGCCTTCCAGTCCGGCGCATGGGCCCAGGCACGGCCGTCGAGATTTCGATCCTCGAGCTGGTAGTCGAGGTAACGCGACTGCATCAGCGACAGCGACGCGGAGAGTTCGAGGCGCGCGGTCGCCTGCCGGCGCGCCGAGGCTTCGAGCCCCCAGGCTTCGCCGCTCGCCGCATTGTCGGTCAGGTACATGAATGTCAGCGGATCGGCGGGATCGAGTTGCAGCGAAGTCGCGACCTGCTGGTTCTCGCGGCGCGTGAAAAAGAGATTCACGTCGCCGGACTGCCGCCCTTCCCGGCCGCTGCCCTTCCATCCGAGCTCCAGGTTCCACAGGTATTCGGAACCGAATGACTCGCGACCGGCAGGCACCGACGTGCCGATGTTGAATCCGCCGGCGCGGAACCCGCGCGACAGCGAGGCCCAGAGGCTCTGGTTCTCACGCAGCCGATGCGTCAGCGACAGCTCGCCGCCCCACATGCGATCGCGCGGATCGAAATCGCCGCCATCGCTATCGGCGTAGCGCGCGTCGCGCTGCTCGAGCCTGCAGCCCCGCGGTCACCGTCGTCGCGGGAGTCCAGGACCAGTCGATTTCGCCATAGACCGCCGTGCTGGTCGCCCGATAGCGACTGTCCAACAAGCGCACGAATGCGTCCTCCAGGTACAGCCCATCATCCGCGATGTGATTGGTCTCCTCGAGGCGCGACAGCCAGGCACCCGCGAGCCAGGACCAGCTCCCCGCATCGCCCGATATCAGCCGCAGGTCCTGGCTCAGCGTGCGGCGGTTGCGCAGCGTGCGCGAGAAAAAATCGTAGGGGCCTGCCGCACCCCAGCCCGGTTCATTGCCCCAGTCGGCGTCGAAGCTCGCCTCGATGCCTGAATCCGCCCAGGCCGTGATCGAGCGCAGGACGAGATCGTTCCACCCCAGGTAGCTGAAATCGAGCGACGCGCCGCGAGATTCCTGGGAATCGCGGCCCGGCCGATCGGACAGCGTCGTGAAGCTGTTGTCGATCGCGAATGCGTCATAGCCATTGTCGAAGTTGGCGTACATCAGGTCGAGGTCCGCGCGCCAGAGCTCGTCCGCCGCGAGCCTGAACTTGAGTCTTCCAGTCAGCTCGTCGCGACCATTCGTATCGTCGCGCCCGAGGTAGCTGTTGTGCCGGAATCCGTCGCTGACGGCACGCTGCAGGACCGCGCGCCAGGCGCCGTCGATGCCGTCGCCCGCAGGAAGCGCGCCGCCGCCGGCGATGCCCGCCATCCACAGGCCATCCTCGCCGCCACCGGCCTCGGCGTGCAGGTCCGGCGTGGCGGACGGATCGCGCGTCTTGACCTTGATCAGGCCGCCGAGGGCGTTCGCGCCGTAACGCGTGCCCTGCGGTCCGCGCAGCACCTCCACCTGCTCGACATCGAAGGTCGATGCGATCATGCCGATGCCGCTGAAGTCGATCTCGTCCACCAGGAACCCGACCGAGGGATTCGGCGCGCCCTGGTACTGTTCGAGCTCGCCGATGCCGCGCAGCTGGAAATACCTCGGACGCGAGCTCGCGCCGGCCCACGACAACGACGGAACTTGCGGCAGCAGTTCCTCGAGATGCTGCACGGCGCCATTGTCCACGTCGTCGCCGGCGATGACCGAGACGCTCGCCGGAAGGTCCTTCGCCGCCGTCGAGCGCAGGCTCGCGGTCACGACCACCTCCGCGAGCGGCGTCGGCGCCTGCGCGAACGACGGCGACTGCAAGCTGATGGCAGCGGCCAGAAAAACGAATGTGGCGGATGGTCGAATCATGCCTGCTCCCTACGCCGGTCCTAACCGGATCAGGTTCAACGGGTTCGCCGGTGGGCCCTACGGGCAACCGGCGTCTCAGGTCTTCAAGACCACCCCAAGGCGGATTCAGATACTAGCGGCGCGGATCGCGGGTCGCAATGGCGGCTGCCGCGAGGGAAGCTCGCAGCGTATGATCGCCGGCATGTCGCTCCCTGCCAGACGATTCGCCGTCTGCGGATTGATCGCGGCGCTCGCTGCCTCGCCTGCCCTGCCGCTGCAATTCGCAGCCGCGAGCGACGCGAAAATCATGCCGGTCGCCGGCTGCGTGACGATCGGCATGCCGAAAGCGAATCACGGCTATACCTATCGACAGACGCAGTCGAGCGGCGGCGCGTCGGAATTCACCGACTGGTGGGAACAATTCACCAAGACCGGCAGCCGGCTGCTGACGACGCCGGGGAAATCGAAGGGATCCGGAATCCTGACCGTCAACAAGCATCGCATCGTGAATGACGTGCTCGTGCTCGACAGCAGCAGCCAGACCGGCCCCGGCGCCGGCGGCAGTTCATGGTACAAGCCGGGCGTCGTGTCCGCCCCGGTACGCGCATGCCAGGGCCGCAACTGGCCCGTGCCGGGCGTCTCGGTCACCAACCAGTCGGTTCATGGCACATTCACCGCGAGGAGCGATGAAGGCACGCTGAAGATCGTCTCGACTCACGAGCAGATCACCGTCCCCGCCGGCAAATTCGACACCGTTCACTGGGTGCGGAACCTGAGCACGAAGACAGGAACGCAGTTGAACGAGTACTGGACGTCGATCGATCACGGGGTCGTCGTCAAGCGCATGCACACGATGCGCGGCGTCGTCATCACCGCGACGCTGCAGGCGATCCGGTAGCCGGTCGCTGCGCCCGATTCAGGGCGGATCGAATGTCGCCGGGCGCTTCTCGCGCACCGCCGCCAGGCCCTCGCGCACGTCGGCGAGCCGGAATCCCAGGAACTCGAGCGCGAGCGAGGCATCGAAACCCGGCCCCGCGAGGCGCAGCCAGTTGTTGAGCGCATGCTTGGTCCAGCGCATGGCCGTCGCGCTGCCCGCCGCGAGATTCCGCGCGACCTCCAGCGCCTTCGCGTAGACCTCGCCGTCCTCGACGCAGAGCGCGACGAGGCCGATCCGCTCCGCCTCGACGCCCGACATCGGCTGGTTGGTCAGCAGGTAATAACGCGCCTTCGCCAGGCCGCACAGCAGCGGCCAGATGATGATCGAATGATCGCCGGCCGCCACGCCGAGACGCGTGTGACCGTCGAGGATCTTCGCATTGCGCCCGGCGACCGAGATGTCGGCGAGCAGCGCGACGGCAAGGCCCGCGCCGACCGCCGTGCCGCGAATCGCCGAGACGACGGGCTTCGAGCAGTTGATCAGGTTGTAGACGAGATCGCTCGCCTCCTTCCAGACGCGCAGCAGCGTCGCCTCGTCCTCGATCATCCGCTCGATCATGCTGAAATCGCCGCCGGAGGAGAAATGCTCGCCGGCCCCGCGCACCAGCGCGACCCGGACGGCGTCATCGACGTCGATCGCGCGCCAGACCATGGCGAGGTCCCGATGCATGGATTCCGTGGCGGCATTCTGCCGGCCCTCGTTCGCGATCACGATTTCGAGGATGGCGGGCTCCGGGCTCTCGAAACCGAGGCTCGGGAAATCGCGGCGGTAGCGGGCGAGCTCAATCGTCACGGGTCATTCCTTCACGGCGTCCGGCACGGCATGGACGCTCACCATCGTCAGCACATGATAGGACGCAACCGTCTCGCCGAGCTGGTTCGTGATCTCGGTGTCCCAGGTCACCTCGCCCCAGCCCTTTTCCGCGCGCAGCGTTTTCTCCCGGCAGGTCAGGCGCACGCGGATGCGATCGCCCGGCTTCACGGGCTTCACGAAGCGCAGGTTGTCGAGGCCGTAATTGCCGAGCACCGGGCCGTAGGCCGGTTCGACGAAGAGTCCCGCGGCCGCGGAAATCAGGAAATAGCCGTGGGCGACGCGGCCGCCGAACAGCGGGTTGCGAGCCGCCTCGCGATCGTCCATGTGCGCATAGAAGCGATCGCCCGACAGGTCGGCGAAGCGCTCGATGTCGGCCACGGTGATTTCGCGCTCGGCGGAATTGAAGGTGTCGCCGATCGCGAGCTCGTGGAACGGCTTGCGGAACGGATGGATGCCCGGATCGCGCTGCGTCGCGCCGCGCACCCAGCGCCCGCCGATGGCCGTCAGCGTGTCGGGCGAACCCTGGATGGCGGTGCGCTGCATGTAATGCATCACGCCGCGGATGCCGCCCATCTCCTCGCCGCCGCCGGCGCGGCCGGGCCCGCCGTGCACGAGATGCGCGAGCGGCGAACCGTGGCCCGTCGATTCCTTCGCGCAATGCCGGTTCACGACCAGCACGCGGCCGTGATACGGGGCGAGACCGAGCACGAGTTCGGCCGCGACCTGGTCGTCGGCCGTGAACACGGAGCCCGCGAGGCTGCCCTCGCCGCGCCGCGCCAGCGCGATCGCGTCCGCCACGTCCCGGTATCCGACGATCGTGGACACGGGCCCGAAGGCCTCGACGGAATGCACGGCCCGCGCCGCGGCACCGTCGCGGCACAGCAGCAGCAGCGGCGGCACGAATGCGCCGCGCTCGCGGTCGGCGCCGCTGACCTCGAAACGCGCGGGATCGCCGGCGACGAGTTCCGACTCGCGCCTCAGCTCCGCGACCCGCGCCAGCACTTCCTCGCGCTGCGCGAGGCTCGCCAGCGGACCCATGCGCACGCCCTCGGTGCGCGGATCGCCGACGACGGTCTTTGCGAGCAAGGCCTGCAGCGCCGTGACGACCTCGCCGGTCAGGTTCCGGGGCACCAGCGCCTTGCGGATCGCCGTGCACTTCTGCCCGGCCTTGACCGTCATCTCGCGCACGACTTCCTTCACGAAGAGGTCGAACTCCGGCGTGCCCGGCCCCGCATCCGGTCCCAGGATCGAGGAATTCAGGGAATCGGTTTCCGCAATGAAGCGCACGGAGTTCCGCACCACGGCCGCATGCGTGCGCAGGCGCGCGGCGGTCGCGGCCGATCCGGTGAAGGACACGACGTCCTGGCAGCCCAGGTGATCGAACAGGTCGCCGACATTCCCGCAGACGAGCTGCAATGCGCCCTCCGGCAGCAAACCGGTCTCGACGATGCGCCTGACGACCCGCTCCGTCAGGTAGCAGGTCGCGGTCGCGGGCTTGACGATGGCCGGCACGCCCGCGAGCAGCGTCGGCGCGAGCTTTTCGAGCATGCCCCAGACGGGGAAATTGAAGGCGTTGATGTGCACGGCGGCGCCCTCGAGCGGCACGCAGATGTGCTGGCCGAGGAATGTGCCGCCCTTCGACAACTGCTCCACATTGCCGTCGAGGAATACGCGGCTGTTCGGCAGCTCGCGCGAGCCCTTGCTCGCGAATACGAGCATGGTGCCGATGCCGCCATCGATGTCGATCCAGGAATCGGACTTGGTCGCGCCGGTCCGGTAGGACAGGTCGTAGAACTCGTCCTTGAAATCGAACAGGCGCTTGCCGAGCGCCTTCAGCATCGCGGCCCGCTCGTGGAAGGTCATGCCCCTGAGCGCCGGCCCGCCGACATCGCGCGCATGATCGAGCACGCCGCGGAAATCGAGGCCCTCGCTCGAGGCCTCGGCGATCAGCTCGCCCGTGCTGGCATCGCGAAGCGCCGTGGCGCGGCCGCTGCCGGACTGCCATCGTCCCGCCAGGTAACTCTGCAACTGCATATTCAATCCCCGCAGCCGGCGTCAGCTGCCGCGCGCGCGGCCCGCCTGCCAGCCCGCAAATGTGCCTTCCTTCTCTGCCAGGCTCGCGAGCAAGGGCGCCGGCGTCCAGTACGTCGGCCCCTGCTCGTCCGCGTAGCTTCGCATGGCCTCGACCACGGTACCGAGCCCGACCATGTCGGCATGGAACATCGGCCCGCCGCGGTGGCGCGGAAATCCGTAGCCATTGCACCAGATCACGTCGATGTCCGACGGGCTCGCGGCGATCCCCTCCTCGAGGATACGCGCGCCTTCGTTGACAAGGGCATAGATGCAGCGCTCCACGATTTCGGTCTCCGTGATCGTGCGTTGCGAGACGCCGAGCTTGCGGGCCTCCGCGCGGATCAGCTCCAGTACCTCGGGGTCCGACTGCCGCTTGCGGTCGCGCCCGTCGTAGCGATAGAAACCGCGACCGCTCTTCTGGCCGAATCGGCCGAGCTCCGCGAGCCGGTCGGCGACCCGGTAGAATCGCGGATCGTCCGGGCGGGCGCTCCACTCGCGCCGCGCGTGAAAGCCGATGTCGAGGCCGGCGAGATCGCCCACGGCATTCGGTCCCATCGCCATGCCGAATCCTTCCAGCGCCCGGTCGATGGCCTCGGGCGTCGAGCCCTCCAGCAGCATCAGTTCCTTCTCCCGCCCGTACGCGTACAGCATGCGATTGCCGACGAAGCCGTAGCAGTTTCCGACTGTCACGCCGATCTTGCCGATCCGTTTCGTCACCGCCCGGATCGTTGCAAGCGTCGCGCGCGAGCTCTCGCGGCCGCGCACGATCTCGACGAGCCGCATGATGTTCGCGGGGCTGAAGAAATGCATGCCGGCGACATCGGCCGCGCGGCCGCTCGCCGCGGCAATGGCATCGACGTCCAGCGTCGACGTATTGGTCGCGAGCACCGCCTGCGGCTTGCAGAGCTTGCCGATCTCCTCGAACAGCGCGCGCTTGACCGCCAGGTTCTCGAAGGCCGCCTCGATCACGAGGTCCGCCGACGACAAGTCCTTGAGGTCACCGCTTCCGCGCACGCGCGCGACCGCAGCCGCCGCCTCCGCTGCCGTCATGCGGCCCTTGTGCGCCGACGCCTCGATCGTCGACGTGACGCGCGCGAGACCGGCCGCGAGCGATTCTGGCTTCGTGTCGACGATCGTCACGGCTATGCCGGCCGTCGCGAGGCTGATCGCGATGCCGCCGCCCATCGTGCCCGCGCCGATCACACCCGCGCTGTCGACTCGCTGTGCCGAATCCCGATCCGCGCCCGACCCGCGCTCGGCGAAGAACAGGTAGCGCAGCGCGCGTGACTCGCTGGATCGGCGGCATTCCTCGAAGAGTTCCCTGGCGCGGTCGAGCGCCTGGTCGAAAGGCTTCGCCGACGACGCCTCGAGCGCATCCACGATGCGCTCCGGCGCCGGCAATCGTCGCGCCGCAGCCGGCAATCCCGAGCGCGCCGCCGCAAACAGTTCCGCCGACGCATCCGGCGCCGGCAGTTCCCGCAGTCGCCGCGGCGGTGCGTCCCTGGCCACGAGTTCGCGCGCCCAGGCGACCGCGCCCATGCGCACCTCGCCCTCGATCCGGTGGTCCACGACCCCCAGTGCGAGGGCGCGATCGAGATCGATCGGCTTGCCGGCGGTCATCATCTCGAGCGACGCCTGCCATCCGGCCACGCGCGGCAGGCGCACCGTGCCGCCGGCGCCCGGCAGCAGCCCGAGAGTCACTTCCGGAAAGCCGAGCTTGAGGTCGGCGGTCGCCGCGCGATAGTGGCAGGCGAGCGCCGTTTCCGCCCCGCCGCCGAGCGCCGCGCCGTGCAGGGCGGCGATCACCGGCTTGGAGCACGATTCCAGGCGGAACAGCAACTCGTTCAGCAGCGGCGGCTGGGCGGGCTGATCGAATTCCGAGATGTCGGCGCCCGCGATGAAGTTACGGCCGGCACCATGCAGCACGATCGCCTGCACGGTCGGATCGGCGTCGAGGCGTTCGATCGCGGCCTGCAGCGCCGTGCGCACGCGATGCGCGAGCGCATTGACCGGCGGGTGATCGATGACGATGACTGCGATACCGCCGTCACGCTCGATCGAAAGCGGCGCGCTCACCCGACGCGCTCGATGACGAGCGCAATGCCCTGCCCCACGCCGATGCACATGGTGCAGAGCGCGTAGCGGCCCGCCGCGCGCCCGAGCTGCAGCGTGGCCGTCGCCGCGAGACGCGCGCCGCTCATGCCTAGCGGATGGCCGAGCGCAATCGCGCCGCCATTCGGGTTCACCTGCGGCGCATCGTCGGGGAGCCCGAGCCGGCGCAGCACGGCGAGCGCCTGCGACGCGAAGGCCTCGTTCAACTCGATCACGTCCATGGAGGACAGCGGCAGTCCCAGCCGCGCCAGCAGTTTCTCGGTTGCGGGCGCGGGCCCGATACCCATGATCCGCGGCTCGACGCCGGCGACCGCCGCGCCGAGCACGCGGGCGCGCGGCTTGAGGCCGTATTTCACCGCCGCGCGCTCGCTCGCAATCAGCAGCGCACAGGCGCCGTCATTGACGCCGGAGGCATTGCCCGCCGTGATCGTCCCGCCGCTCCGGAACGGCGTCGGCAGTTTCGCGAGCGCCTCGAGGCTCGTCTCGCGCGGATGCTCGTCACGATCGACGACGACCGGCTCGCCCTTGCGCGCCGGCAGCGTCACCGGCACGATCTCGGCCGCAAACCTGCCATCGGCCTGCGCGCGCAGCGCGCGCTGCTGGCTCTGCAGCGCGAAGGCATCCTGGTCCTCGCGCGACACCTTGAACTCGGCGGCGACGTTTTCGCCGGTCTCCGGCATCGAATCAATGCCGTACTGCTGCTTCATCAGCGGATTCACGAAGCGCCAGCCGATCGTCGTGTCGAACATCTGCTGGGTCCGAGAGAACGCAGCATCGGGCTTGGACACGACATAGGGCGCGCGGCTCATGCTCTCCGCGCCGCCGGCGATCACGAGATCCGCCTCGCCGCAGCGGATCATGCGTGCCGCGATCGCGACCGCGTCGAGGCCCGAGCCGCACAGGCGATTTACCGTCACGCCGGGTACCGACACCGGCAGGCCGGACAGCAGCGCCGCCATCCGCGCCAGGTTGCGGTTGTCCTCGCCTGCCTGGTTCGCGCAGCCGTACACGACGTCGTCGACCGCCTGCCAGTCCACCGACGGGTTGCGGCGCATCAGCGCCGCGATCGGCACGGCCGCCAGGTCGTCGGTCCGCAGGCCAGCCAGCACGCCGCCGTAGCGGCCGATCGGTGTCCGGATGACGTCGCAGATCAGTGCATCATTCATCGACCAGCCTCCCGGCGACCTGGTGACTGCGGCCGCGGAACAGCGCGACGGCTTCGCCGCGATCGTTGCGGACCTCGATTTCGTAGATGCCGCTACGCCCGGCTCGCCAGCGCTCGCTCGCGCTCGCGGTCAGGAGGTCCCCGATCCGCCCGGGCGCCAGGAACTCGATGGCGGCGCCGGCCGCGACCGTGTTGTGGCCGTGCGAATTGCAGGCAAAGGCGAAGGCGCTGTCGGCAAGGGCGAATATCAGGCCGCCGTGGCAGATGCCGTGGCCGTTGACCATGTCCGGGCGCACGCGCATCGAGACCTGCGCGGCACCGGGCGCGACCGCGTCGATGGTCATGCCGAGCATTTGCGATGCCTGGTCCGTGCCGTAGAGTTTGTCGGCCGCCAGCTTCGCGATGCGTAGCCCCTTCTCCATCGCGGTCATCGCCTAGCGTCCGATGAAGCGCGGGGCGCGCTTCTCGCCGAATGCGGCGACGCCTTCCGCGTAGTCCGACGACCAGCCGAGTTCGCGCTGGAAGTCGCGTTCGAGATCGAGCTGCTCCTCGAGCGAATGCCGCCACGAACCGTGGATTGCCAGACGGGTGCGGACGAGTCCGAACGTCGGCGCAATCGCGAGCTCCGCGGCGAGCTTGTCGACCGCTGCCGTGAATTCCGCGTCGTCCACGCAGCGCCAGATCAGGCCCCAGTCGGCCGCTTGCTGGGCCGGCAACTTCTCGCCGAGCATTGCGAGCCCGATCGCACGCGCATTGCCGACCAGGCGCGGCAGGAACCAGGTGGCGCCGCTGTCCGGCACCAGGCCGAGGCGGCTGAAGGCCTGGACGAAGCTCGCCGAGCGCGCGGCGATCACGATATCGCAGGCGAGTGCGATGCTCGCGCCCGCGCCGGCGGCGACACCGTTGACCGCGGCGATCACCGGCATCGGCAGATTCCGAAGGGCGAGCACCAGCGGCCTGTAGTTGCGCTCGATCGACTCGCCAAGGTCCGCTCCCCTGGCGCCCGGCGAAACCGCACGGTCGCCGAGGTCCTGGCCGGCACAGAATCCACGGCCGGCGCCGGTGAGCACCAGCACACGCGCGCCGCTTGCGGTCACCTGCGCGAGCGCAGCACGCAATTCCTCGTGCATCGCGGCATTGAAGCTGTTCAGCCGGTCGGGCCGGTTCAGCGTGATGCGGGCGATGGCGTCCGCCTCTGAATACTGGATTGACGTGTAATTCATCGCGACTCCGGCACTCCGGTCACTCGTCGTAACTGATCTCGAGCGCGGGGCTCGTCGGTCTCGCCTGGCAGCAGAGAATATAGCCGGCCTCGACCTCCCAATCTTCGAGCGCCACGTTGTGCTCCATCTCGGCCGTGCCGCTCAGCAGTTTTGCGCGGCAGGTCGAGCAGACGCCGGCCCGGCAGGAGAATGGCAAGTCGAGACCCGCACGGCCCGCGGCGTCCAGGATCGCTTCGTCATGCATCGGCATCTGGAAGGAGCGCCGCCGCCCGTCCATGATGACCGTGACGGTCGCGCCGTCCGCGGCGATCGCAGGCTTCGCCGGCGGCGCCGGTGCCTTGGCAGGCGCAGCGGCCGTCGGGCCGAAGTACTCGACGTGGACGCGCCCGCGGGCGCCCAGGCCGGTCAGCGCGGCCTGCACGTCCGTGGCCATCGATCCGGGACCGCAGATGAAATATTCGTCCACCGCGGCCACATCAAAATCGTGGCGCGCCAGTTCTTCCACCTTGGCGGCGTCGAGCCTGCCGTTGAACAGCTCGAACTCCTGCGGCTCGCGGCTCATGACGAAACAGACGGAGAAGCGCGGCAGGAACCGGTCCTTCAGCGCCAGCACGTCCTCGAGGAACATGGTGCGCGCCGTGCTGGTGTTTCCATAGTAGAGCTGGAATCGGCTCGCCGGCTCCAACGCCAGGACGGTCGCGGCAATCGACAGCACCGGCGTGATGCCGCTGCCCGCGGCAAATGCGACGTAACGCTTCGCCCGCCCCGGTTCGAGCTGCGTGTGAAAGCTGCCGTTCGGCGTCAGCACGTCGAGCGTGGCGCCGACCTGCAGCCTGCCGGTCAGGTATTGCGACATCCGGCCGCCGGCCTGCGTGCGGAAACCGATGCGCAACCGGTCCGCGCCTTCCGGACTGACGATCGAATAAGTCCGCCGCTCCTCCTGTCCATCGAGGACGGCGCGCACTGCGACATGCTGCCCCGCCTGGAAGCGATAGTCGGCGCGCAGCTCCTCCGGGATCGCAAAGCCGAGGGCCACCGCGTCGTCGGCGACCGCCGTCCGTTCCGCAATCATCAACGGGTGGAACTTCAGCATGGCTTCAGATGCACTTGAAGTAGTCGAAGGGCTCGAGGCAGGACTCGCAGCGATAGAGCGCCTTGCAGGGCGTCGAGCCGAACTCGGACAGTTTCTTCGTGCCGGTCGATCCGCAGTGCGGGCAGGCGATCGCCAGCTCCGGGTGCAGCAACCGGCGCGCGCTCGCGACCGCCTGTGCCGGCGGCGCGATGCCGAATCGAAGCAGCTTGTGGCGGCCCTCTTCGCTGATCCAGTCGCTGGTCCATGGCGGCGACAGCACTTCCACGGCCACGGCGCGAAAGCCGCCGCGCTCGAGGGCATGGACGATGTCGGCCTTGATGACGGGAGTTGCCGGACATCCCGAGTAGGTCGGCGCCACGCCGACCTCGATCGTGCCGTCGGCGTGCTCGTGGAGGTGACGCACGACGCCGAGGTCGATGACGCTCAGCACCGGAATCTCCGGATCGGGCACATCGGCGAGGATCTCCCGCAGGCGCGCCAGCACCATCGGCAGCGGCGCGGCCCCCTTGGAGGCGGGTGCAGCGGTCATCCGTGCATTACCAGGCCGCGCCTGGATGCGCGCGGTGCAGGGACTGCATTTCGGCGAGGATGTAGCCCAGGTGCTCGCTGTGGCGGCCCTCTTTGCCGTGCCAGCCGAATGGCACGGCCGCCGGTTTTTCGAGCCGGGATTCGACCAGGATTTCGTCGACGCGAGCCGACCATGCCGGCAGCAGCGCATCCGGCCCAGGCGCGATGCCGGCGCCGGCCATTTCGCGATCCACCTCATCCGCGACAAACAGTTCATTCGTGAATGGCCACAGTCGCGTGAGTGCCGCCTGCACGCGCGCATGGCTTTCGTCGGTGCCGTCGCCGAGGCGAACGAGCCAGCCGGCGCTGTAGCGCAGGTGGTAGCGCGTCTCCTTGATGGCCTTGGCGGCGATCTCCGCCAGGCGCAGATCCTTCGACTGCTGCAGCCGCTCGTAAAGCTCCAGCTGCCAGGCATCCACCAGCACCTGACGCACGACGGTCTGGCCGAAATCGCCGTTCGGCTGCTCGACCAGCGTTGCATTGAGGTACTCGGATTCCTCGCGCTGGTAAGCGAGATCGTCCTCCGTGCGGCCGCGACCCTCGAGTTCCCCGGCCCAGGACAGCAGCATGCGCGCCTGGCCCAGCAGGTCGAGCGACACATTCGCGAGGCCGAGGTCTTCCTCGAGCGCCGGCGCGTGGCCGATCCACTCACCGAGGCGCTGCGCGAGTATCAGGCTCGTGTCGGCGAGGCGCAGTACGTAGCGGCAGTGCGGCGTCACAGCGTCTTCACCTCGTCCGGGATGTCATAGAAGGTCGGGTGGCGATAGACCTTGTCGCGTGCCGGCTCGAAAAGCGCGTCGGCGTCGGCCGGGTCGGATGCCACGATATCGCTCGAGCGCACGGCCCAGATGCTGACGCCTTCCTGGCGCCGCGTGTAAAGGTCACGTGCGTGTTCAATCGCCATCTGCGCGTCGGTCGCGTGCAGGCTGCCGACATGCTTGTGATCGAGCCCTGCCCTGGCACGAACGAATATTTCATATAGGGGCCAGTCGCGTGAACTGTCGGTCATGCTGTCCTCCCGCGCTCAGGCTGCGCGCGATTTTTCCCTGGCGGCCTGTCTCGCGGCGTGCGCGACTGCCGCATCCCGGACCCAGCGGCCCTCGTCATGCGCACGCCGACGCGCCTCGAGCCGCTCGCGATTGCAGGGCCCATGGCCCTTCAGGACCTGCTCGAATTCGTTCCAGTCGATGGTGCCGAATGCATAGTGTCCGGTCGCCGCATCCCAGCGCAGCGCCGGATCGGGAACCTCGAGCCCCAGGTAGTTGGCCTGCGGAACGGTGTAGTCCACGAACTTCTGGCGCAGCTCGTCGTTCGAGAAGCGCTTGATCTTCCAGCGCATGGACTGGGCGCTGTGCTTCGATTCGGCGTCCGATGGGCCGAACATCATCAGCGACGGCCACCACCAGCGATTCAGCGCCTGCTGCGCCATGTCCTTCAGCGCGGGCGTGCCGCGCGACAGGCGCAGCATGATCTCGTAACCCTGTCGCTGGTGAAAACTCTCTTCCTTGCAGATGCGCACCATCGCGCGCGCATAGGGCCCGTAGGAACAGCGGCACAGCGGGATCTGGTTCATGATCGCCGCGCCGTCCACCAGCCAGCCGATGGCACCGACGTCGGCCCAGGTCGGCGTCGGGTAATTGAAGATGCTGGAGTATTTCGCCTTGCCCTGCAGCAACTGATCGATCAACTCATCGCGCGAGACGCCGAGCGTTTCCGTTGCGCTGTAGAGATAGGCGCCGTGCCCGCCCTCGTCCTGCACCTTCGCGATCAGGATGGTCTTGCGCAGCAACGACGGCGCGCGCGTGATCCAGTTGCCCTCGGGCAGCATGCCGACGATCTCGGAGTGCGCGTGCTGGGAAATCTGCCGGACCAGGGTCCGCCGATAGGCCTCCGGCATCCAGTCCTTCGGCTCGATCTTTTCCTCGGCATCGATCCTGGCCTGAAAGCGCTGTTCCAGCCTGCCTGTACCCTGCGCATCGTCGTGCTCGCAATCCTTGCCAAGCGAATCAAGCCCCTGCGTATACACGACACCCTCCAGATGACGGCCCGGCGGCCACCGCCTTGAATCGGAAATTTCCGGCTATTATGCGCGACTTATCCAGCCGGCGGCCCGCCGGGCGGTCAGGCCCAGCTTTCGAGCCTCCGCACCAGCACTTCCATGAAACGGTTGGCCTGATGGCCATCGAGCACGCGGTGATCGATGGTCAGGGTCACATAGCAGCGCGGACGGATGACGATTTCGTCACGGCCACCACGTTCGACGACGACTGCGCGTTTTTCGAGGCGTCCGATGCCGAGAATTGCCGACTGCGGCTGGTTGATCACGATCGGCGCCGCGACCAGGCTGCCGCTGACGCCATGATTGGAGATCGTGAAGGTTCCGCCGCTCAAGTCGGCCGTTGTCAGGCGGTCCTCGCGGGCGCGCGCCACCAGCTCTCCAAGTGCCGCGGCGATGCCGGACAGGTCGAGTGCTGCGACATTTCGGATCACCGGCACCACGAGGCCGCGGCCCTCGAGCGCCGCCGCGACGCCGATGTCGATCTGCTCGTTCAACAGCAACGCATCGTCGGTCCAGCGGCCGTTCGCTTCGGGCACGGCGCGGATCGCATCCACGCAGGCCGACACGAAGTAAGCGGTCAATGTCAGCGACGCGCCGCGTTTCTCGAATTCCTGCCGGTTCGTCGCGCGATGCGCGAGCACGGCCGTGAGATCGGCTTCGAAGACCGTCGTCACGTGCGGCGCAGTCTTCAGCAGGCTCTCGACCATGTGGACCGCGATTCGCCGGCGCATCGGCGTATGCGGTATGCGTCGCAGGCCTTCCGGCTCCACCGTGGCGGCAGGCTGCTGCTTCGCCGCTGGGGCCGCGCGGCCGGCGGCCGCTTTCAGCACATCGTCGACGGTGATCCGCCCACCCTCGCCGCTCGCGAGAACCGTATCGGCTTCCAGGCCATGCTCGGCAAGCAGGCGCCGGACAGCGGGACTCATGCGATCGGAGGATTGCCGCCGTGCGCCCGAACCAACCCGCGATGCGGCGGGCGATTTCGCGGCCGTTGCCACCGCGGCCGGAATCGCCGCGGACGCGGAGCTCGCTGACACCTGGCGCCACGCGACCGAGCAGCGCGCCCGGCTCGACATCCGTACCTTCGGTCGCGGCGATTTCCTGCAGGATGCCGTCGGCCGGCGCCGGCACCTCGACCGTGACCTTGTCGGTCTCGATCTCGACCAGGGGCTCATGGCGCCTGACGGATTCGCCGACTGCCTTCAGCCAGCGCAACACCTGTGAGCGGGTGCCCTCCGCCTGGTCGACCGGCAACAGCACGTCGATCATCGTGGCCATCGTTCAGACGCTCGCGATGCGACGCATCGCGGCGACGATCCCTTCGACCGACGGCAGCACGGCATCGAGCAAGAGCGGGCTGTGCGGGCTCGGCACATCCGGCATCGCGAGCCTTTCGATCGGCGCATCGAGGTCGAAGAACGCACGCTCGGCAATGACCGCCGCGATCTCGGCGCCGAATCCCGCCGTGATCGTGTCCTCGTGCACGATCAGGCAGCGCCGTGTCTTCGCGACCGATGCCAGCACCGCGTCACGATCCCAGGGCGACAGGGTGCGCAGGTCCAGCAGTTCGACGTCGATGCCGGACTCGGCGGCCGCCTGTTCGCAGCGTTCGACCATCGCGCCCCAGCTCACGACCGTCAGCTCGGAGCCGCTGCGGAGCGCCCGCGCGACCCCGAATGGCAGCACGAAATCGTCGCCGGGATAAGGCCGCCTCGCAGCCGCGCCGTCGAGCAGCGAGCGATGCTCGAAGAACACGACCGGATCGTTGCCACGCAGGGCCGCGCGCAACAGGCCCACGGCGTCCTCGGCATTCGACGGCATCGCGAGCCGCCAGCCAGTCGCATGCAGGAATTCAGCCTCATTGCACTGGCTGTGCCAGGGATCTCCGCACTTGAAGAAGCCGCCCGGCATGCGCACGACCATCGGCGCGGCGTAGCGGTTGGCGGTGCGCCAGCGCATGGTCCCACAGTCATGGAGTTGCTCGGCTGCTGGCTCTGCGTACTTGCGGAACTGGATTTCGGGCACTGGCATCAGCCCGGCAAGCGCCATGCCGACCGCTCGTCCGATGATGCCCTCCTCGGACAGGCTGGTGTCGAACACCCGCTGTTCACCGAAGCGCTCCTGAAGGCCGACGGTCGCGGCGTGAACGCCGCCCTTCCTGCCAACGTCCTCGCCGAATACCAGCACGCGCGGATTGACCTCGAGTTCGCGTTCCAGCGTCCGGCGGATCGCCGTCAGCATATTGATGCGCGGCCCGTCGGGTCGCGCGTCCGCGCTACCCGCGATGGGCGGGATTCCTTCCGGCAACAGGCCGCCTTGACGCTGCAACTCGGGCGCCCCGTCCGCACGGCATTCACTGAAGGTGTAACGCGTTACCGCGCCTGCGCCGGTTGTGGGCCGCGACTCGATCCGCAAGAGGGCCTCTTCCACCTCCGCCTGCGCTTCTGTCTCCAGCGCCATCCATTCTGCGTCGGTCACGAGCTGCGGCACGATCTGGCCGCGCAACCGCAGCAACGGATCACGCGCCTGCTCGGACGCCAGTTCCTCGGCCGACTTGTAGGCCTGGGTGTCCTGGCCCGAATGACCGGAGAGTCGCGGCACCGTGAGGCGCAATAGCGCGGGGCCAACGCCTGCGCGCACTGCGGCGACTGCTTTCCCGATCAGGATCGCCGCCGCGGCGGGATCCGATCCATCGCCATCCAGGACCTGCAGATTGCGGAACGAGGCCAGGTTCGCCGCGATATCGCCGCCCGGAGTCTGGCGGTCGCTGCGGACCGAAATTCCATAGCCGTTGTCCTCGATGAAGTACAGGAGCGGCAGGCGCTCCGTCGTCGCGATATTGAGCGAGGCCCAGAAACCGTTGGTCGCCGTCGAGGCGTCGCCACCGTGGACGACGGCAATGCTGCCAGCGCAATGCGCGTCATTCAATACGCGCACGCGGTAGGTGAGTGCCTGGGCCCAGCCGGTCGCCGGCGTGTATTGGGTACCGACTCCGCCGCAGGCCGGCAGCAGGCAGGGACCCTCGCGATTCGGCAGGTTGATGACGACGCCGATGTCGCGCCCGGCGGACATGCCCTCGGCGCGCATCATCGTCGACGCGAGCGCTTCCTCGGCCGATAGGCCGAGTGCGAGTGCGAGCGGGCGCGAACGGTAGTAAGGCGCAACGGCATCGCGCGCGCCGGTCAACTGCAGTGCGAGCAGCGCCTGGGTCACGTCGTGTCCCCGTGCCGAGAACTGGTAAAGCACCTTGCGCTCCGGTACCAGCCGGCTTTCCTCGAGCCGGTCGATGGCCCGCGACAGGAACGCGGTGCGCAGGACCCGGCGCCAGTCCACGCTGGTGGCGGATGCGGATTGCAGGGGCATGCGCGCGCTCGCGGGCATCGGCGGCTCCTCGGGGCCCGATCCGGGCCGCGCCATCGTACCCAAGGCCATCAGGTGTTTATGAGTCAATTTCCTGCCTAAGTTCGCGTTATTTGGTGATATCCTTCAAATATATCTATCGCCATGGTGGTTATCTCTACATGGTCAAGCTGGATCGCACGGATCTCAGGATCCTCGAACAACTGCAGCGGGACGGCCGCCTGAGTCACGTTGAACTTGCGCAGCGCGTCGGACTTTCGCCTACGCCCTGCACGCGGCGGGTCCGCCGGCTAGAGCAGGCCGGCATCATCCGCGGCTATGCGGCCATACTCGACCCGAAACGCGTGGGCCAGAATGTCGCCGCCTACATCCAGATCAAGCTCGAACGGCACACGGACGACGTCGTCGAGCATTTCCGGCGCACCCTCGAAGAGCGGCCGGAAGTCGTCGCAGCGCATGCGATGACCGGTGAAATGGATTTCCTGCTGCACGTCGTGGTGCCCGATCTCGATGCCCTGGGGCAGTTCACGCTGCACCAGCTCCTGAAGCTCCCCGGCGTGCGCGACGTGCGTTCGGGCCTGGTGCTCGAAACCCTGAAATCCAGCGCCCGCGTGCCCATCCGGCCCTGATTCACGGCCCGCTGATGGAACTGTCCGGCTGCGCCGACGGTCTTTGTCGGGTAGGCTAGAATCGCTCTACGCCAGGGGGAATCCGACATGACGAGGAAGACCGCCGTATTTGCCGCATTGCTGGGCTGCCTGTTCATCGGCAGCGCCCAGGCGGCGTGCATCTATCCACGGGCACCCGAACACACTCCGGACGGCAAGACCGCGACCAAGGATGAAATGGTCGCTGCGCACCAAGCGGTCATGCAGTTCAACGAGGACATCAACGCCTACAACACCTGCCTGGACATGGAAATGGCGTCCCTGGAGCAGAGCGGCCAGTTCGACCAGGCGCGCCTGATGGAACTGCGCGCCATGCAGGCCAAGAAGAACAATGCGGCGGTCGACGAGTTGCAGGCGGTTGCCGACGGGTTCAACGAGCAGCTCCGCATCTTCAACGCCCGCGAAAAGAAAGACTGACCCAGCGGCCCGATGCTGACCCCCGCCGAGGCTGATGCGGCAATCGCCGCCCACCTCGCGCAGGTCCCGGACGAACTGCTGTCGCTGCCGGCCTGCGCAGGCCGGATCCTGCGCCAGGAAATCCTGGCCGAACGCGATGCCCCGCCATTCGACCGCGTGGCGATGGACGGCATTGCATTGTCGATCGCCGCGTTTCGCGCTGGCCGGCGGGGGTTCCGCGTCGCGGGCCTGCAGGCCGCCGGGCAGGCGCCGATCGCGCTTCAGTCGCCTGCCGACTGTATCGAGGTGATGACCGGCGCATCGCTGCCCACCGGCTGCGACGCTGTCGTGCCCGTCGAGCGCATCCGCGTCGCGGACGGAAAAGCCACGGTCGAAGAATCCTACCCTCTCGAATCCTGGCTGCACGTGCATCGCCGCGCATCCGATGCGCACGCCGGCGATCGCCTGCTGTCGGGCGGCACGCGCCTCGGCGGCCCGGAGCTCGCGATCGCCGCGTCGGCGGGACTCGCAATGCTCAAGGTCTCGAGCCTGCCACGCATCGCCGTGATTTCCACGGGCGATGAACTGGTCGAGCCGGGCCTGCCGGTGTTGCCGCACCAGGTGCGGCGCTCGAACGCCTACGCACTGGCCGCATCATTGCGGCTTGCGGGATTCACGCCCGCCAGCGACCTGCACCTGCCGGATCAGCCTGCGGTCCTGGTCGAACGCCTCGCGCAGGAACTCGGCCGCCACGACGTGCTGGTGCTGAGCGGCGGCGTTTCCGCGGGCCGCTTCGATCACGTGCCGGCGGTGCTCGACGAGCTCGGCGTGCGACGCGTCTTTCATCAGGTGTCGCAGCGCCCGGGCCGGCCGCTGTGGTTCGGCGTCAACGACCGCGGCGCCACGGTCTTCGCGCTGCCCGGCAATCCCGTCTCGGTCCTGGTCTGCCTGGCGCGTTACGTCATACCGGCGCTGCGGGCCGCATCCGGCGCGAGAGCCCCGGCGCGCCCGATCGTCGCGCTGGCGCGGGCCTACGAGTTCCGTGCCCCGCTGACCTGTTTCCTGCCAGTGTCGCTGGAGTACGATCCAAAGGGGCGGACCCTGGCCGTACCGAGGCCGACCGGCGGTTCCGGCGACCTGAACGCGCTCGGCGGCACGGACGGCTTCGTGGAACTGCCACAGGGGCCCGCGAACCATGCCGCGGGCCTCGCCATTCCTTTCTATCGCTGGTAGCTCATGCACGACGACGGAACCGGCAGGCTGGTCTCATTATCCGCGCCGAAGGCGGTGACGGACACGCGCGGCCGGCCGCTCCTCGACCTCCGCATCTCGGTCATGGACCGCTGCAATTTCCGCTGCCCGTATTGCATGCCGCGCGAAACCTTCGACGACCGCTATCGCTTCCTGTCCACGGGCGAGCGGCTGAACTTCGACGAGATCGCCCGGCTCGCGCGGCTGTTCGTCGCCGAGGGGGCCCGCAAACTCCGCCTCACAGGCGGCGAGCCGCTCCTGCGCTCCGGCCTGGCGGACCTGGTCGGCGAGCTGTCGGCGATCGACGGCGTCGCCGATCTCGCGCTGACCACGAATGGCGTGCTGCTCGCGCAGCACGCGGCGGAACTCGCCGCCAACGGCCTCCGTCGCGTCACTGTGAGCCTCGACACGCTCGATCGCGAGACCTTCCGCCACATGAGCGGCGGCTTCGACGGCCTGGAGCGCGTGCAGGACGGCATCCGGGCAGCGCTCGAGGCGGGCCTCGCACCGGTCAAGGTCAATGCGGTGATCCAGCGCGGCATCAATGACCGTCAGGTCCTGGACCTCGTGCGCCATTTCCGCGGCACGGGCGTCATTCCCCGCTTCATCGAGTACATGGACGTCGGCAACCGCAACGACTGGGACCCGGCGCGCGTCGTGGCTTCGCGCGAATTGCGTGACAGGATCCATGCCGAATTCCCGCTGCGGCCGGTTCCCGGGAATTACCGCGGCGAAGTCGCCGAGCGTTACGCGTACGAGGACGGCGCAGGGGAGATCGGGTTCATTTCGTCGGTCAGCCAGCCGTTCTGCGGCGATTGCACGCGCGCGCGGCTGTCATCCGACGGCATCTTCTACACCTGCCTGTTCGCCGTGCAGGGCACGGACCTGCGGACGCCGCTGCGCGCCGGCGCGAACGACGAGGAACTGCTGGAACGGATCCGCGGCAGCTGGCGGCGGCGCGAGGACCGCTACAGCGAGCTGCGCAGCGTGCCGGCAAGGGAGCAGCCCTTGCGCAAGATCGAGATGCACTACATTGGCGGATGACAGGAAAATGCCGCTGAGCCACGTGGACGACGCCGGCAGGCCGGCGATGGTCGACGTGACGGCCAAGTCGGAGACGCTGCGCGTCGCGACGGCCATCTCGCGCCTGCGATTTCCCGCTGCGGCATTCGAGAAGCTGCGGTCGTCGGGATTCGAGACGGCGAAGGGCCCGGTGTTCAGCACGGCGATCGTCGCCGGCACGATGGCGGCGAAGCGCACGCACGAACTGATCCCGTTCTGCCATCCGCTCGGACTCGAGCGCTGCGACATCACGATCGAGGCGGACGCCGGGTGCCTCGAGGTCCGCTGCACGGCAGCCGTGCACCACCGCACGGGCGTCGAGATGGAGGCGTTGACCGGCGCCACGGTCGCCGCATTGACCGTCTACGACATGTGCAAGGCCCTGTCGCACGACATCGTCATCGAAGAAACGCGGCTCCTCAGCAAGAGCGGCGGCAAGAGCGACTACCGCGCGGGCGCGGGACCATGAGCGCGCTCCACGGACTGGTGCTGGCCGGCGGCCGCTCGAGCAGGATGCGCGAGGACAAGGCGGCGCTGACCTACCGGCGGCGGCCGCAACTCGAGCTGGCGTTCGGGCTGCTGGCGCCATTCGTCTCGCGCGCCTTTGTGTCGGTGCGCGAGGATCAGCGCGGCGATCCGCTGCGCGCCGGCTTCCCGCAGATCGTGGACGGGCCGGATATCGAAGGTCCGATCGCGGGCATCATGGCCGCACAGGCCGCATACCCGCAGGCCGCCTGGCTCGTGATCGCCTGCGACCTGCCGATGCTCGATGCCGCGACACTGTCGGAATTGATCGCGGGGCGCGATGCGAGCCGCCTCGCAACGGCATACCGGAGCGCCAGCGACGGCCTGCCGGAGCCGCTGTGCGCGATCTATGAACCGGCGAGCCGCGAAGCGATCCTCCGCTTCGTGGCCGGCGGTGTCTCCTGCCCCAGGAAATTCCTGATGCGGCACGACGTCGCCCTGCTAGCGCCGGCAAGCCCGCAGGCGCTCGCCAATGCCAACACGCCGGAAGAACTCGCAGCCGCGCGCCAGGCACTCGCTTCCATCGAGCGTGCCTGATGGCCCGGGTCCAGCTTCGCTATTACGCGCTGCTGCGCGAGCAAGCCGGCCGCCAGGCGGAAACGGTCGAGACAGCTGCGCGTACGCCGGCGGCGCTGTACGCGGAGCTTGCGGCCCGGCACGGTTTCCGCCTGCCGCAGGCGCAGCTTCGCGTGGCGGTCAACGCCGCCTTCGCGGAATGGTCGAGCCCGCTTGCGGATGGCGACGAAGTCGTCTTCATTCCACCGGTGGCCGGCGGATGAACGCGTTTGCGTTCACCCACGGGCCGATCGAGCCGCATGCCCTGAAGCAGGGCCTCGTCGATCCCGCCGCGGGCGGGTTCGCGGCCTTCGAGGGCTGGGTCCGCGACCACAATGAAGGGCGGGAGGTCCGCAGGCTGGAATACGAGGCATTCGAGGATCTCGCGCAAAGCGAGGGCGAGCGTATCGTCGAAGACGCCCTGCGCCGCCACGGCGCGCTGCGGGCGCGCTGCGTTCACCGGCTCGGTGCGCTCGCAATCGGCGATCTCGCGGTCTGGGTCGGCGTCGCGGCACCGCACCGCGCGGAGGCCTTTGCCGCCTGCCGGCAGATCATCGACGAGATCAAGCATCGCCTGCCGGTCTGGAAGAAGGAACATTACGCCGACGGCGACAGCGGCTGGGTCAACTGCGAGCATTGCGCCGCGGCGCCGCATGCGCCCGGCTTCGACTACTCGCGCCAGGTCGCGTTGCCGGAAATCGGCGTCGCGGGACAGGCACGCCTCGCACAATCCTCCGTCGTCGTCATCGGGGCCGGCGGGCTCGGCTGCGCCGTGCTCTCCGGTCTCGCCGGCGCCGGTGTCGGGACGATCTCGATCGTGGACGACGACGTCGTCGAGGCAGCGAACCTGCATCGGCAACCGCTCTACACGCCGGCCGATATCGGCCGCTCGAAGGCCGAGGTCGCGGCGGAGCGCCTCACTGCCTACAACCCCACGATCAGCGTGCGCGCGCTCTGCACCCGGCTTACCGCGGCCAATGCCGGCGAACTCGTGCTGCAGGGCGACGTAGTCGTCGACTGCAGCGACAACTTCGCGACGAAGTTCCTGGTCAACGATGCCGCCGTGCTCGCCGGCCGACCCGCCGTGCTCGCCAGCGTCTATCAATATGAGGGACAGCTCCAGGTCGTGCGCGCCGACCTGCAGGGTTCCTGCCTGCGCTGCCAGTGGCCGGAGGCGACCCGGGACGGGCTGGTCGGAAACTGCAGCGAAAGCGGCGTGCTCGGCCCGGTACCGGCCGTGCTCGGCAATCTGCAGGCGATGGAGGTGCTGAAGCTGCTGCTCGGGCTGCCGGGGCAGATGCGCGATGAGGTCCTGTTGATCGACCTGCTGGATCTCGGGCAGCGCCGGCTCAGTGCGCCGCGCGCGGGCGAGTGCAAGGATCATTGCGCGCGAATCCGGCCGCTCGAGGCGGCAACGCCCGCGCCGGAGCTCGAGGTCGCACTGCCTCTGGCCGAGGCCGCGGCGCGCGGCTATCGCATCATCGACATCCGCAATCCGGACGAATGCGCGATCGAGCCGCTGCCGCTCTCCGGTCATGACGAAATCCCGCTGCTGATGCTGCTGGACCGCGCAACGAGCCTGGATCCGCGGCTGCGCTACCTGCTCGTGTGCTCGCACGGCATCAGGAGCCGCGCCGCCGCCGAGCACCTGCGCGCCGTGGGGCGCGGGAATGTCTGGTCGCTGCGCGGCGGACTCGCCCGGCAGGACTAGGCCGGCTCAGAACGAGAACTGGCCTTCCGGAATTTCCATCAGCGAACGAGCGCCGGCGCCGAGCGCGTCGAGGTGCGCCTCGGCGCGCGGCAGGATGCGCGTGAAATAGAACCGCGCGGTCGCCAGCTTGGCTTTGTAGAAATCCGCATCGGCTGAGCCCTTGTGCAGCGCCGTGACAGCGACTGCTGCGCTGCGCGCCCAGCACCAAGCCAGGCACAGGTAGCCGGTCAGCTCCAGGTAGTCCATGGCCGCCGCGCCCATCTCGTCCGGATTCCGTGCGGCGCGCGCCGCGATGCTCTCCGTCGCCTCGCTCCATTCCTTCAGCAGGCCGGTCAGGCGCGTCACGTATTCCGCCAGCTCCCCGGAACCCGCGTGCCGCTCGCAGAAGCCGCCGATTTCGCCGCCGAGCAGCCGCGCCAGCTCGCCTCCCGAGCCCAATACCTTGCGCCCAAGCAGGTCCAGCGCCTGGATGCCGTTCGTGCCTTCATAGATCGCGCTGATGCGCGCGTCGCGCGCGTACTGCTCGACACCCGTCTCGTGCACGTAGCCATGGCCGCCGTGCACCTGGATCGCCAGGTTCGTGCATTCGAGCGACATGTCCGTCACGAATCCCTTGACGATCGGCGTCAGGATCGCGAGCAGGCCGTCCGCGTGCTTGCGCGCTGCGGGATCGGGATCGTGCATCGCCAGGTCCATCTGCATCCCGGCAAGAAAGGTCAGCACCCGGCCGCCCTCGATCAGCGCCTTCTGCGTCAGCAGCATCCGGCGCACGTCCGGATGGCCGATGATCGGGTCTGCCGCCGCGCTGCCGCCACCGGCCGAGGTGCGGCCCTGGCGCCGCTCGCGCGCATAGGCGAGTGCGATCTGGTAGGCGCCCTCGCATTGCGCGAGGCCCTGCAGCCCGACCCAGAGCCGCGCGTGATTCATCATCGTGAACATGCACTTCAGGCCGCCGTTGATTTCACCGATCAGCCAGCCGCGCGAATTCTCGAAATTCATCACGCAGGTCGCGGAGCCGTGGATGCCGAGCTTGTGCTCGACGCCGGCGCAGCTGACGCCATTGCTGGCGCCGGGATTGCCGGCGGCGTCGGGCAGGAACTTCGGCACGAGGAACAGGCTGATGCCGCGTGATCCCGAAGGTGCGTCCGGCAGCTTGGCGAGGACCATGTGCACGATGTTCTCGACCAGGTCGTGCTCGCCGCTGGTGATGAAGATCTTCGTGCCGTTGATGCGGTAGCTGCCCTGGCCGTCGGGCTCCGCGCGCGTGCGCATGATGCCGAGGTCGGTGCCCGCGTGGGACTCGGTCAGGCACATCGTGCCGCTCCAGACGCCGCGGACCATCTTCGGCAGGTATAACCTGCGCAATTCTTCGCTCGCGTGCTTCTCGACGCACAGCACGGCGCTGTCGGTCAATCCGCTGTACAGCTTCCACGACATGTTGGCCGACACGAGCATCTCGCCGACCGGCCCGCCGAAGCTATCGGGCAGCCCCTGCCCGCCGTATTCCACCGGACCGCAGAGCGCGGCCCAGCCATCGTCCACGTATTGCTTGTAGGCCGCGATGAAGCCGGGCGGCGTGATGACGCGTCCGTCGTCCGTGCGGCGGACGCCGACCAGGTCGCCGGTCTGGTTGGTCGGCGCAACGACGTCCTCGGCGAATCGGGCGCATTCCTCGAGCACGCTGTCGAGCAGCTCGGTGTTGACGTCCTCGCGTCCCAGTTCGCGGTAGTGCTGTTCCGCGCGCAGCACCTCGTGCAGGACGAAGCGGAATTCACGCAGGGGTGCCTTGTACTGGGGCATGGGCGCAGGCGCGTGGGCGTGTCAGCCAGCCGCTTCGGCGCAGGAGATGCAGAGGTCGGAATAAGGAAGCGCATTCATGCGGCGCGCACCGATCGGCTCGCCGCAGGAACTGCACTGGCCGTAGGTGCCCTGGTCGAGCTGCGCGAGCGCGCGATTGATCTGCGCAAGCTCCTGCTTGGTCGCCTCGCCGATGCCGGCGAGCACCGCGTCATTCTCCATCTGGACGACCTGCTCGGCAAAGTCCTTGTCCAGCGGCCCGGAGGAACGGGTGATATCGGCGCGCACCTTGGCGGCACGCGTCAGCAACTCCTGCTTCTGCTGCAGGAGCTTCCGCCGGATTTCGTCAAACTCGGTCGACATGGGACCTCCTGGCACTGCCAGCCGGCGGCGGCGCTCTGGGCACCACCGCCGGGGTCCGTTCAGTTTACCTGTACTTCGACCGTCCTTGGGCGGGCCGCAGCCTGCTTCGGCACGCGGACCTTCAGGATGCCGTTCTTGCTCTCGGCCTGGATGGCGCTGACATCGGCGTCCTCGGGGAGGCGGAAGCTGCGCGCAAAGCTGCCGTAGCAGCTCTCGATCCGGTGCAGCTTCTCGTCCTTGTGCTCGAGTTCGTTGCGGCGTTCCCCGCTGATCGTGATCACCCCGTCATCCACGGTGACCTTGACGTCTTCCTTGCTGACTTCCGGCAGTTCCGCCTTGATCAGGTATTCCGCGTCGGTCTCGGAGATGTTGGCGGCCGGCGCCCACGCAGGCGCTGCCTGCTGCGACGCTTCCGGGGTTGCCGAGCGGGCGCCCGTCAGGCGTCCGAAATAGGGGTTGTAGCGTGTGATGAAATCGTCCAGTTCCCTGAAGGGTTCCCAGCGAATCAGTGTCATGTCGAACCTCCTTCCGCCAATGGCGGTGCAGGCTCCCTGCATGGGGGCAGTCGCAGCCAACACAAGCGGGCACCCGCCCGGAGCTGCCCTCCGCCGTTGCTTCGGATTGGCCCGCGACCGTAATATCGGGCGGATTCCAGCGTATCGCCAGCGCGCGAACCCCAGCGAGGGAGCCTGATGGGCCGCGATCACAACCCGGTACCCGGCCAGTGGTACGAGAGCCTCGAAGACGAAGAGACCTTCCTGGTCCTGTCGGTCGACGAGGACGCGGAGCTCATCGAGTTGCAGTACGAAGACGGGGACGTCGAGGAGATCGACTACGAGACCTGGCAGGAACTCGACCTCGACCTGACCGAGGAGCCCGAGGGCTGGTCCGGGTCCGAAGAAGAAGAAGAAAATGACGAGGACGATGACGACGACTGGGATGACGACGATGAGGATGACGACGACGACGATGACGACGAGGAATACGGCGACCGCGACGATTACTGACCGCCCGCGCCTGAACCCGCGCTGACCCCGCCGGTCCAATGGGCATCGATTTCCCGGAGGATGCCCATGAGACTGCTGCTGTTGACCCTGTCGATCGCCCTGCTCTCAGCCTGCGCAGCGAAGCCGCCGCAGAAAGGCGCCGCACCGCGAACCGCGCGGATGGATGCCTGCGTGTTCGAATCGCCAGATCACGGGGTTCGATCCGCTGGACGACACCCACATCCTGCTCTACGGTTTCGGCAAGCAGGAACCCTTCCTCGCAGAAATCACGCCAGGCTGCTTCGACCTGAAGAACCAGACCTCGCTCGCCGCTATCGACGGCGACGGCAATGGCCAGATCTGCGGCTATGGGCGCGACAATATTGTTTACCGCGAATTCGGGCGCACGGAGAGTTGCCGGATCATGACACTCGAGAAAGCGACGGAAGAGCGCATCGCGGCAGTGCGCGAGAAGAAGGCGAAGAAGTCGCGCAAGGTGATCATCCAGTAGCAGGGCGCCGCGGCGCTCCCGAATTCCGCGGAGAACTGCCTGATTCGCATGGGGTTTTCAGGCAGTGGGCGCGGAAAATATAATGGATACTGGGCATAGCCGCCAGGCGGCACTTGAATCGTCCGGCGGACGCATCCATCTGGGTCAATCATGAAAAGAATACTGCTCTTCGTGCTCACCAATTTCGCGATTCTGTTGGTCGCGAGCGTCGCGCTGCGGCTGCTCGGCTTCGAGCCCTGGCTGAACGCGCGCGGCATCAACTTCAACTCGCTGCTCGTGTTCGGGGCGCTGATCGGCTTTGGCGGCTCGTTCCTGTCGCTCGCAATCTCCAAGTGGATGGCGAAGAAGATGATGGGCGTGCAGGTGATCGGCCAGCCGCGCAACGAGACCGAGACCTGGCTGCTCGAGACCGTGCGCCGCCATGCGCAGGTGGCCGGCATCGCGATGCCCGAAGTCGGCTGCTTCGAATCGCCGGAACCCAATGCCTTCGCTACCGGCGCCCGACGCAACAACGCGCTGGTTGCCGTCAGCAGCGGCCTCGTCAACCGGATGAACCGCCAGCAGGTCGAGGCCGTCCTCGGTCACGAGATCAGCCACGTCGCGAATGGCGACATGGTGACGCTGACGCTGATCCAGGGCGTCGTGAACACCTTCGTCTTCGTCGCCTCGCGCGTGATCGGCGACATCGTGGACAGGGTCGTATTCCGCAATGAGCGCGGTCACGGGCCGGCATTCTGGATCACGACCATGGTCGCCCAGGTAGTGCTCGCGTTCCTCGCCACCATGATCGTCATGTGGTTCTCGCGGCAGCGCGAGTTCCGCGCCGATGCCGGCGGAGCGCGCCTCGCGGGCCGCGCCAGCATGATCGGCGCGCTCGAAGCGCTGCAGCGCAATCACCCGGGCGCGCTGCCGGACCGCATGGCGGCGTTCGGAATTTCCGGCGGCGTGGGCCAGGGCCTCAAGAAGCTCTTCATGAGCCACCCGCCGCTCGAAGAGCGCATCGCTGCGCTGCGCGCCGCGCCGCTCGCCTGACATCCGGCGCCGGCATTGAACCGCGCCGCGACGCCCATACCGTCCGCCTGCCTGCAGGCGATCAAGGACCTGCTCGGTCCGCAGGGCTATCTCGAGGCCGACAGCGACCGGGCGCCGTTCGAAGTCGATTTCCGCGGCATTTACCACGGCCGCACGCCGCTGGTCGCGCTGCCGCGATCCACTGGCGAAGTGGCCCGGCTGGTCCGCTATTGCGCGCAACAGGGCATCGGCATCGTGCCTCAGGGCGGCAACACCAGTTACTGCGGCGGCGCGACGCCCGGGACCTCCAACCGGGAAATCGTCGTCTCGCTGCGCCGGATGAACCGCATCCGCGCGCTCGAGCCCCTGAATGACTCGCTGACGGCCGAAAGCGGCTGCGTGCTCGAGACGCTGCAGGAGGCGGCGGCGTCCTCGAACCGGCTGCTGCCGATGTCGCTCGGCTCCGAGGGATCCTGCACGCTGGGCGGCATCATCTCGACCAATGCCGGCGGCACCGCCGTGCTGCGTTACGGCATGATGCGCGACCTCGTGCTCGGCCTCGAAGTCGTGCTGCCCGACGGCAGCGTGCTCGACCAGTTGCACGCGCTGCGCAAGGACAACACGGGCTACGACGTCAAGCAGCTCTTCATCGGCGCCGAGGGCACGCTCGGCATCGTGACGGCCGCTTCCCTCAAGCTCTTTCCGAAGCCGGCGGGCATGGCAACGGCGATGGTCGCGCTCGCCTCTCCCGCCGCCGCGCTCGAGCTGCTCGCAACGCTGAAGGGCGCACTCGGCGCCGCGGTGACCACCTTCGAGATCATTCCGCGCCTGGCGCTCGAGTTCGTGTGCCGGCACATCCAGGGCGCCCGCGATCCGTTCGGCGAGCCGCACCCCTGGTATGCGCTCGTGGAGGTATCGCTGCAGCAGGCGGACTCCGATCTCGCGCAGCGCTTCGAGTCGGCGCTGGCGGACGCCGTCGCCTCGGGACGCGCGGCGGATGCCGTGACGGCGAGCTCCGGGGTGCAACGCGAATCGCTGTGGCAGCTGCGCGAGACGGTCCCGGAAGCGCAGCGCCACGAAGGCGCCGGACTCAAGCACGATATCTCGGTCGAACCGCGACGGCTGCCGCAGTTCATCGACGAGGGCCGCGCGCTGCTCCAGCGATTGGTGCCGGGCGCGCGACTGGTCGCCTACGGCCACCTGGGCGACGGTAACCTTCACTTCAACCTGAGCCCCGCGGACGCGGACAAACCGGAAGCGCTCGCGGCAGCCGCGGAACGCGTGCGGCGCGCGGTGCACGATCTCGTCGCCAGCTACGGCGGCAGCATCAGCGCCGAGCACGGGATCGGGCAGCTCAAGGTCGCGGAACTCGCGCGCTACGAAGACCCGGTGGCACTCGCGCTGATGCATGCGATCAAGAAGGCGATCGATCCGCTGGGCATCATGAATCCCGGCAAGGTGCTGGAACCGGATCGCGTGACGCCCGGGGCGCCAAGCTGTCATGCTGGCCACCCCGGCCTGCCGAGGTGAATGGATGTCAGCGACCGCCGACCAGCTGCCGCGCCGCCTGAATCTGGCGACCGCTGTCGCGACCGTTGCCGGCGTCACGATCGGCAGCGGCATCTTCCGCGTCCCTGCGACCGTCGCGGAGTACACCGGCAGCGCCGGCGGCATACTGCTCGTCTGGGTTGCCGGCGGCCTGCTGACCCTCTGCTTCGCCCTGCTGCTGTCGGAACTCGGCGCGATGTATCCGCGCTCCGGCGGCTTGTACGCCTTCATCCGCGAATCCTTCGGCGAACTCGCCGCCTTCGTCTATGGCTGGACCTTCCTGCTGATCAATCCGGCCGGCTGGGCCGCGATCGCGATGGTGTTCGCCGAATACCTCGGCAAGTTCGTGCCGCTGACCGATTTCAGCCGCCGGGCGGTCGCGGTCAGCCTGATCGTCCTGGTCGCTTCCGCGAATTACCGTTCCGTGATGCTGGGCGCCGGCATCCAGAACGTGTTCAGCTTCGTCAAGGTGGTCGCGCTCGTGTCGCTCGCGATCTTCATCATGGCGCTCGGCGATCCTGCTGGCGGCGCATTCGCCACCAAGATCGAATGGGCGCCGGCGACCCTGCCCGGCTTTCTGCTCGCGCTGGTCGCCGCGCTATGGGCCTACGAGGGAGCATCCTCGTTCTGCAACCTCGCCGGCGAAGTGAAAAGCGCGCAGCGCAACGTGCCGCGGGCGCTGATGCTGGGCGTCGGCGGCGTGATGATCGTGTACCTCGCCGTCAACGTCGCCTACCTCTACATCCTGCCGCTCGACGCGATGCGGGCCTCGCCGCTCGTCGCCGCGGATGCCGCGGCCCGCGTGCTCGGCAAGGGCGCCTCCTCGCTGATCTCGGGCCTCGTGATGGTCTCGACATTCGGGGCGCTTGCGGGCCTCACGATGTCCGAGCCGCGGCTTTTCTTCGCGATGGGCCGCGACCGGAATTTCTTCGCCGCGACCGGCCGCGTCCATCCGCGGTTTGCGACGCCGCATGTCGCCATCATGGTGGCAACCGGCATCGCCTGCACCTACGTGTCGATCCGGACCTTCGAGCAACTGGCCGCCACCTTCGTGCTGGGACTGATGCCCTTCTATGCACTCTCCGTGATCGGCGTCTGGTGGCTGCGCCGCACGCGGCCCGACGTCGAGCGGCCGTACCGCAGCTTCGGCTATCCCTGGGTCCTGTTCCTGTACGTTGCGGCCGTGATGCTGGTGCTCGGCAACGCGCTGATCCACACGCCGAAGATCGCGCTCGTGAACGTCGGGCTGTCCCTGCTCGGGATTCCCGTCTACTTCATCTGGAAGAAATTCTACCGCTGACGCGCGCGCGTCAGGCCTGCTGGCCCGCCGGGGTCGTCCATTCGCTGTGCTGGCGCATCAGGCCCTCCTGCGCGACGCTTGCGACCAGCGTGCCTTCGCGCGTGAAGATCGCGCCGCGCCCGAAGCCCCGCGCCCCGGAGGCGCTCGGGCTGTCGGTCACGTACAGCAGCCAGTCGTCGACGCGCACGTCGCGGTGAAACCAGATCGCGTGGTCGATGCTCGCCATCTGCAGCTGCATGAACGACACGCCGTGGGGCAGCGTCGCGGTCTCGAGCAGGTGGTAGTCGGAGACGTAGGCCAGCAGGCAGCGGTGCAGCGGCTGGTCATCCGGCAGGCGGTCGCGTACGCGGAACCAGACCTGCGCCGCGGGCGCGGTCTTGACCAGCGCCAGGTAGTTGCGCGGATTCACCGGCCGGAACTCGAACGGTCTCTGGCGCTGGAAGAAGCTGCGCACGTTTTCCGGCACCTTGTCCAGCAGCTCGCTGTTGATCTCGCCGAGATCCTTCAGATCCTCTGGTGGCGGCGCCTTCGGCATCGGCGCCTGGTGATCCAGACCGGGCTCGGTGATCTGGAAGGACGCCGACATCGTCAGGATCGGCTGGCCGTGCTGGATTGCCACGACGCGGCGGCTGGTGAAGCTGCCGCCATCCCGGCTGCGATCCACCTCGAACACGATCGGTGCGTTGACGTCGCCGCGGCGCAGGAAGTAGGCGTGCAGCGAATGCACCAGGCGGCCATCGACGGTGCGCGACGCGGCCACCAGCGCCTGGCCCAGCACCTGGCCGCCGAAGACCTGCGGCGCGCCGACGTCGCGGCTCTGGCCACGGAACAGGTTGTCCTCGAGACGCTCGAGGTCCAGCAGTCCGATCAGGTCGGTGAGGCGCTTGTCCATGCCGGTGCTCAATCAGGCGCCGCGACGCCGAGCCGCTGCCGCATGATCGGGCTCGTCGTCGTGTACTGCAGGAACTGGCGCTTCTCAGGGTAGACGTGATGCTGCACGCCGAAGGAAGCGAGCGCGGCCTCGTGGAATCCCGACAGGATCAGCTTCTTCTTGCCGGGGTAGGTGTTGATGTCCCCGATCGCGAAGATCCCGGGCACGCTGGTCTGGAATTTCTCGGTATCCACATGGATCGCCTTTTTCTCGAGGGCGAGGCCCCAGCCTGCGACCGGGCCGAGCTTCGGATGCAGGCCGAAGAACGCCAGCAACTGCTCGCAGGCAACGGCAGTCACTGACTTGTCAGGACCGATGACCTTCGCGCCGACCAGCCGCTCGCCGTCGAGGTCGAGCGAATTGATCGTGCCCTCGAGCAGGCGCATCCTGCCGGCCGCGACGAGGTCCTTCATCCGGGCGACGCTCGCGGGCTGGGCGCGAAACTCCGCGCGCCGGTGGACCAGCGTCACCGAACGGGCCTTGCCGCAGAATTCCAGCGTCCAGTCGAGCGCGCTGTCCCCGCCGCCCGCAATCAGGAGGTCGAGGCCGTGGAATTCCTCGGCGCGCCGCACGCGGTAGTGGACCTGCTTTCCCTCGAAGCGTTCCGCCTCCGGCACCATCAGCCGGCGCGGCTGGAAGGAGCCGAGGCCGGCGGCGATGATCACGGCGCCCGCATCGAAGCGCGTGCCGGTGCTGGTCACGAGGTCGAATCGCCCGTCCGCGCGCTGCGTGAGTTCCGCGACTTCCTGGCCCAGGTGAAAACCGGCGCCGAAGGGCTTGATCTGCTGGAGCAGCCGGTCGATGAGTTCCTGTGCGCCGCAGACCGGCAGGGCCGGGATGTCGAAGATCGGCTTGTCGGGATAGAGCTCGGTGCACTGCCCGCCCGGATGCGCGAGCGTATCCACGACCTGGCACTTCATGCCGAGCAGGCCGAGCTCGAAGACCGCGAACAGGCCGACCGGACCGGCGCCGATGATCACGCATTCGGTACTGATCGCGTCTCGATTGCCAGCTTCGCTCACGGTGTTCCTCGGGCACTGCCTGCCGCGTTATCGCGTCAGGGGCCGGCATTCTAGCCGATGATAGGCTTGCGCCCCATGACCCGATCAGCCAGCCGCAAACCGCCCCTTCCGGCAATGCGGATCGGCGCCGACGGCGGCCGCCATATCGACATGCGCGCCATTGCGGCACTCGCATTGCCGCTGGTGCTGAACAGCACGGTGCAGGCCGTGCTGAACCTGACCGACACCTGGTTCATCGGGCGGCTGTCCACCGCAGCGACCGCAGCGATCTCCGCCGCCCACTGGCTTTCGTTGCTGGCGCTGTTCCTGATCGGCGGCGTCGCGATGGGCGTGCAGACCCTGGTCGCCCAGGCCTATGGCGCGGGCCGCTTCCGCCGCACCAGCCAGATCGCCTGGATGGGACTGTGGGCCGCGGTGCTGACGATTCCGGCATTCGTCCTGACGATCGTGATCGCGCCTCCGATGTTCCATGCCTTCGGCCTGCCGGCCGACGTGGAAGGGCTCGTGCTCCAGTTCTGGGGGCCGCGCATGATCGGCGGGCCATTGGCCGCGGCGCTGTGGGCCGCCGTCGCCTATTTCAACGGCATCGGACGCACGCGCAATCCATTGATCATCGGCCTCGTCGTCACGCTTGCGAATGTCGTGCTGAACGAAGTCCTGATCTTCCGCCTCGGCCTCGGGATCGCGGGCGCGGCCTGGGCAACGACGTTCGCGGAGCTCATCGGCGTGCTGCTCGCAGTCGCGATGATCCTGCGTCTGGAGCCTTCGCACTTCCAGGCACACCTGACCTGGCGGCCGCGCCTCGGGCGCATCGTCGCGCTCGTCGCGCTCGGCCTGCCGATGGCGATGACGGCTTCCGCGGACATCGGCGCCGCGGCGGTGTTCCAGCTGATGCAGGTACGCATGAGCATCGTGGACGGCGCAGCGACCCAGATCGTCACGATCTTCACGTCGCTCGCCTACATGCCCGGCATCGGCCTCGCGCTCGCCGGCACGACGCTGGTCGGCCAGGCGATCGGCGCCGGCGACCGCGACTGGGCCGAGCGCCTCGGCAACCGCATCATCGCGGTCGTCGCCTGCTTCATGGGAGGGCTCGGCATCGTCATCGCGCTGGTCGGGCCCTGGCTCACGCCGCTCTTTGTCAATGCCGCCGACCCGCGCGCGGCCGACGTGGTTGCGCTCTGCTCCACGCTCTTGTGGATCGCCGCCGCCTACCAGTTCTTCGACGGCGTCAATTTCTCGAGCGCATTCTGCCTGCGCGGCGCCGGCGACGCGCGCGTGCCGGCGCTGATCGTGTTTTCATGCGCGGCATTCCTGTTCCTGCCGCTCGCGCACCTGATGACCTTCTCGCCGGGCCGCGGCTGGATCGAGCATGCGCCGGGCTTCGGCTACGGCGCGGTCGGCGGCTGGAGCGCGCTCCTGGTCTACGTGCTGACGATCGCCGTCGCCCTGTGGCTGCGCTGGCGAAATGGCGCCTGGCGCTCAATTCGCCTGTAGTGCGTCGCGCAAGAAGGCGGGCATGTCGTGCCTGGCGCTGTCCTGAATCGGGAGGCCCTTTCAGGACCGCCGTGAATACATCCCTGTAGGCTTCGAGCGCGACATCCCTGTCGCGCACGATCCTGAAAGGGCCTCCCGATTCAGATCCGCGCCGACAGGTCGCGCCGCGTTCTTGCGCGACGCGCTACTCGTAGTCGCGGACGACGCGGAAACCGAGGTCGGACTGGCGCAGCGCCGTCGGCTCGGCGCCGCGGGCCGGCGCGCGCGCATCGCGCGGGCGGCTCGCCCAGGAACCGCCGCGCACGCCCTTCAGCTCACAGCCGCCCTGCCAGGTCCAGGCGCGCGCGTCATCGGGACGCCCGGCGTAACTCGCTGTGTAGCAGTCCATGACCCATTCCCGGACATTGCCGATGATATCGAACACGCCGAATGCATTCGGCTTGAACTGCCCGACCGGCGCCAGCGCTGCGACACGATCGCTGCAGCGCGCATTGGGCCACGGGAAATGGAAGGCATCGACCGCAGACGAATCGTAGACATTGGCGAAATCGCAGGCGAGCGACAGGGCTGCGCCCTCGTGCGAATCGTGCTCGCCCCAGAAGCGCGGGAACGAAGTGCCGCCCCGCGCCACGTATTCCCATTCAGCTTCCGACGGCAGCCGGTAACGCTTGCCACTCTCCTTCGACAGCCAGTCGGCGTAACCGCGCGCGTCTTCCCAGCTGACGCAGACCACGGGCTCCGCGTCCTGCGGCGGCTGGGCGAATCCCGGATCGCGCCAGCTCCGGTCGCGCTCGAGGACCCATTGTCCGCCCAGCCAGACGCGGCAGCCGGGCGCCGGATCCGCGCCGGTCGCCTCGACATAGCGGCGGAATTCCGCGACCGTGATTTCCCGTTTCGATACGTGAAACGGGCGCGTGAACGAAACGGCGACGGCCGGCGTTTCACCCGTGGTCGTATCGACCTCGACCGCGTCCGGCGCCGAACCCATCAGGAACCGGCCGGGCGGCACCATCGCGAGCTCGGGGCACGCCGGGCAATCCGCGGCCGCGGGCGGCGGCGGTAGCGCCTGCTGCGCAAGCGCCGACTGGGCCAGCGCCATCAACGTGAATGAAACCAGCAGGCGCATCAGCGGTCCTCGTCGCGCACACTGCGCGGATCGAGTTCCCTGGCGACCCGGAACCCGCCGTCATCGGAGCGATCACCCTCGGGCGCGGCCGAGCGCACGGCGCTTGCGCTCGCGTCCGGAGGCGAGAGCCAGCTGCCCCCGCGCTGGATGCGGAGCTTGCAGCCGCCCAGCCATTCCCAGGCGCGCGCATCGCGCGGGCGGCCGACATAACTGCCGGTTGCACAATCCTGCACCCACTCGCGGACATTGCCGATCATGTCGTGCAGGTTGAAAGCGTTAGCCTGCAGCAGCCCGACGCGCGCGACATCGGCGTACCCGTCACGACAGCCCGCATGCGGCCAGCCGAGGCGGTAGCTGGCATCGGCCGTCACGTCATAAGTATTCGCAGATTCGCAGCCGTCTTCTGGCGCATCGCCCCAGGGGTATCGCGTCGTGCTGCCGCCGCGCGCGGCATATTCCCACTCGGCTTCGGAAGGCAGCCGGTAGTGCTCGCCCGTCTCGCGGGCGAGCCATTCGACATAGGCGTGCGCGTCGATGAAGCTCACGCAGGTCACCGGATGATCGTCAGCGGCCTGGACCGGGGTCGCCGGATTCTGCCAGCTGCGCCGCGCATCGTCGTTGAAGCGCAGGAGAACGGGATCCCAGTTACGGCATCCGCTGCGCGGCTCGTAACCGCTTGCGGCAATGAAGCGCGCGTACTCGCCGCGCGTCACCTCATTGCGGCCGAGTGCAAACGCGTGCGGTACCTGGATCACGACCGGTCCGGGCCCGGTCGCCCCGCCCATCACGAATCCGCCGGACGGCACCACCACCATTTCCGGACAGGCCTCGCAGTCACGGAATGCCGAGCCGGGCGGATGCGGCGAATCTGCCGCCTGGCCCGCGGCCGCGGCGCCGAGCAGCAGGATGCCGATCGCCGCCCGGCCCCGGATCACGATCCGGCTCTCACGGGAATGTAGATCTGCGCGTCACCGCGCTGGATCAGCAACGCGACGGTGCCGCCGGAATTGTTCACGGAATTGCGGAAGTCGTTGATGGTTGCTACCGGAGCGCCGTTCACGGCGAGCACGACATCGCCGGGCTCGACGCCGGCCTCCTCGGCAGGACCACCCGCTTGGTCGACGATCAGGCGGCCCTGTGTGTGCAACTGCTCGCGCTCGCTGCCGGAAAGCGGCCGCACCGCGAGACCGAGCCTGCCCGCATCCGAATTTCCGGTCGGAGTCCGCGACGCAACCGCGGGGTCGTCCTTGAGCTCGCCGACCCTGATCCGGAACTTGCGCTTCGCCTTGTCGCGCCAGACTTCGAGCGTCGCATCGGTGCCCGGCTTGATGCCGGCGATGATGGCCGGCAATTCGCCGGAACGCTCGACGGCCCGGCCGTCGACGGCGAGAATCACGTCGCCGGCCTTGAGCCCGGCCTTGTCGCCCGGCCCGTCGTCCTCGACCTGGCTGACCAGCGCCCCATAGGGCCGCGGCAGCCTGAACGAGTCGGCCAGCGCCTGGTTGACGTCCTGGATGGTCACGCCGATGCGCCCGCGCTGCACGCGCCCGGTGGAAACGAGCTGGTTCTTGACCTGGACCGCGACGTCGATCGGGATCGCGAACGACACGCCCTGGTAGCCGCCCGTGCGGCTGTAGATCTGCGAGTTGATGCCGACGACCTCGCCCTGCAGGTTGAACAACGGCCCGCCGGAATTGCCGGGATTCACCGCCACATCGGTCTGGATGAACGGCGTGTAGGCGTCGCCTGGCAGGGAGCGCGCCGTCGCGCTGATGATGCCGGCCGTCACGGAGTTGTCGAAGCCGAAGGGCGAGCCGATCGCGACCACCCATTGCCCGGCCTTCAGCGCAGCCGGACTGCCGATGCGCACGTACGGCAGCTTGTCGGCGCCGATCTTGAGCACCGCGACGTCGGTGCGGACATCGACGCCGACGACCTTCGCACGGTATTCGCGCCGGTCCGTCGTCCGGACGGTGACCTCGCGCGCGCGGTCCACGACATGCGCGTTGGTCAGAATGTAGCCATCGGCGCTGATCAGGAATCCGGATCCCTCGCCGCGCGCCAGCGGCGGCGCCTGGGAATGCGGCGATCCGAATCCGAAGCGCTTGAAGAAATCGTAGAACGGATCGTCCGGGTTGAGCGGCAGGCCCTCCTCGCTGACATCGCGTTGCGCGATGGTCGTCACGTTGACGACCGTCGAGCCATAGGCCGCGACGAGCGCGCTGAAATCGGGCAGGCCGGTGACGATGGCAGGCGGGGGCGCCGCCACGGGCGCCGCGTCGGGTCCGGCCGACTGCGTCGTTTCGGCAGTCAGCGCGGCGGAAGGTTCCTTCGCTCCGCAGGCCGCCAGGGTCAAGGTCAGGGCCATGGGCCACAGGAATTGCGCGAGTCTCTTCATTGAGTCTCCGGTAGTGTCAGCCGATGCAGCGCTCTGACTGTCGCGATCCCTGCAAGTTGCAATCGCGCACATTAGTATTGCACCAAATGCAACGCCGTACCCCGACCGTGGCCCTAAGCCTGATGCTGGCCGCACTGGCATCCCATGCCGACAGCCTTCCCGAGCGCCCGCGTACCGTGCTGAATCAGCATCTGGTCCCGGATTCCGATGTGACGGTGGTGGTGCGCGATGTCGCGACCGGCGAAAGCCTGGTCGAACTGAATGCCACCGAGCCGCGCCCGCCGGCCTCGACGATGAAGCTGGTCCCGACCTGGGCGGCGCTGGAATTGCTGGGGCCGGCCTTCACCTGGAAAACGCGGGCCTGGTCCGACGCGCCAATCGTCAAGGGCGTCCTGAAGGGCAACCTGTACCTGCAGGGCGGCGGGGACCCGCTGCTGACCATCGAGCGCTGGTGGCGGTTCGTCACCGATCTCCGCCAGACCGGTCTGCGCGTCATCGAGGGCGACATCATCATCGACCAGACCCGGTTTGCGGCCCTGGACGAGCGCCCGGAGGATTTCGACGGCCGGTCCTGGCGAACCTACAACGTGCTGCCCGATGCCCTGCTGGTCAACTGGCAGTCGGCGGAATTCGTCGTACGCCCGGGCGATGAAAGCGGCCGCGTCGAGGTCGCGATCGAGCCATTCCCGTTCGGGCTCGTGGTCGAGAATCGCGCGGCTCTCGTCAGCGGCCGCTGCGCCGGACGCAATCGCCGGATCACGATCACGACTCCGGACGATGCGATGCAACACGTGATCGTGACCGGTCGGCTCTCGGCGAGTTGCCCGCGGCAGACATTTCGCCGCGCCATCATGCAGCCGGCGGAATACGCCTACGGCACCTTCGTGACCCTGTGGCGCCAGCAGGGCGGCGAATTCAAGGGCGGCATGATGCGCGCCCCCACGCCCCCGACGGCCCGCCTGCTGCTGACCCAGGAATCGCAGCCGCTGGCCGAGATCGTGCGCATCACGAACAAGTTCTCGAGCAACGTGATGGCGCGCACGCTGTTGCTGACGATTGCCGCGGAATCGAGCGGGACTCCGGCGACCTCGGCCGCGGGCGAAGCGGCCATCCGGCAGCTGTTCGCGAGCCGCGGACTCGAATTCCCGGAACTCGTCATCGGCAACGGCTCCGGGCTCTCGCGGGAGGCGCGCATTTCCGGCGACAGCATGGCGCGGCTCCTGGTCGGCGCCTGGAAGAGCCGCTACGCACCGGAGTTCCTGGCATCGTTGTCGCTGGGGGGCCTCGACGGCACGCTGCGGCAGCGCTTCGGGAGGATCGATGACCCGAGCCGTATCCGCATGAAGACCGGCACGCTCAAGAATGTCAGCACCATCGCCGGTTACGTCACCGGCCAGTCCGGCAAGCACTACGCCGTCGTCGTCGACGTCAGCCACCCGGGCGCCCAGAACGGCGTCGGCGAGCTGATTCAGGGAGCAGTCGTCGAATGGGTGCTGGCGCAGTAGTTTTCCCTTCCGGAACAACTGCTTGTCCGATGCGACGAGCCGCCCTTGGCGCGCGACGGACACCGGCCCCGCCAGCCCGCAGCTGCCGGACCCGGCACTAGAATCGGCGCATGGAATCCATGGCAGCGATGCTGATCGTGCTGTTCCAGCTTTTCTTCGGCTGGTGCGGCAGCAGCGAAAACACGCAGGCGCCGACCGAGCAAGGCACGTCCAGCCAGCGCTGAGCCGCGCCCGCCGGCCGCGCGCCGGTCAGCGATCTCCGAGAATCCGCTCCAGCCGGTCGCGATAGCTGCGGCTCAGCTTCAGTTCGTGGCCGCCTTCGAGTGTCAGGAAGTACTCGCCGTTGGTGTGCGGCTTCAGCCGCCGGATGCGCCGGACATTGACGATCGTCGAGCGGTGCACGCGCTGGAAGACCGACGGGTCCAGGCGCTCCTCGAACTGCTTCATGGTTGCCCGCACGACATGCGTCCGTCCCTCGGCGTGCACGCACATGTAGTCGCCCGCCGCGTCGATCCAGTCGATCACGCCGACCTGCAGGCGGATCGTTTCGCGGCCGAGGCGTATCGGCATCACGTCGGGCCAGCGCCGCGTGACGCCATCCGCGCCCCGGGCCAGCCACTCCTCCGCGTCCAGCTGGCCCTCGCCGGTCACGCGCGCCAGGAGCGCCACGAGCTGCTCGCGATGACGGATCGAGCGGCGCTGCGCGAACTGGTCGCGCACATGGGCCATGGCGCGATCGAGACGCTCATCCACCAGCGGCTTCAGCAGGTAGTCGAGCGCATGGGCGTCGAATGCCTCGATGGCATAGCGGTCGAAGGCGGTGACGAACACGACCATCGGCATGCTGGTCTGCGGAATCCGGCGCAGCACCTCGAAGCCGTCGATGCCCGGCATCTCGATGTCGAGGAACATCAGGTCGGGCGCATGCCTTGCGACCGCATCGATGGCCTCGCGCCCGTTTGCGCATTGCGCGACGATGTCGACGTCGGAGAAGGCTGCGAGGCGCAGCACCAGGCCGCGGCGCGCCAGTGGCTCGTCATCGACGATGATTGCGCGTATCCGGCTTGCCATCGCTCTCAGATTTCCAGTGGCAGGCGCATCTCGACGCGCAGGCCAGGACCGGCGTCCGCGACCTCGACGCGATGTGCGCTGCCATACAGAACCTTCAGGCGCTCGCGCGTATTGCGGAGCCCGACGCCGCGGCCATTTCCCGCGGTGCTCCCGACCGGCAGGCCCGGACCGTCGTCCACGACCGCGAGCCGCAGTTCGCTGCCCTCGATGCCCGCAATGACGGTGACCGACCCGCCTTCCTCGCGCGGTGCGATCGCGTACTTCATCGAGTTCTCCACCAGCGGCTGCAGCAGGAGCGATGGCACCAGCGCCGTCTCGCTGCGTTCATCCACCTCGAACTCCAGCTTCAGGCGGTCGCCGAAGCGCAGTTTTTCGATGCCCAGGTAGAGGTTCAGCGCGTCCAGCTCCTGGCGCAGCGTGACCTTCTTCATGGGGTCCTGGTCGAGCGTGTAGCGCAGGAATTCCGACAGGCGCGAGACCGCGAGGTTCGCGATGCGGTTCTGGTTGTCCAGCACGAGCGTCGAGATCGCATTCAGCGTGTTGAACAGGAAATGCGGATTGAGCTGGTAGCGCAGCATCTTGAGCTGCGCCTCCTGGGCGAGGGCCGACGCTGCGAGCGTCGCTTCGCGTTCCTGCTGCAGGTGCTCGTAAATCTTGAAGCTGAAGTACACGCCGCTCCAGCACAGCAGCAGCAGCATCGAATAGATCGTGTTGGCGAAGATCTCGAGCGGCATCGGCTCGTGGTCCATCGCCCAGGCCGGCTTCAGGATCTCCATGACGTAGGTGTTGATGACGGCGGCCCTGGCGAGGCCGATCAGCCAGCAGGCAACCATGGAGCCGATCAGGATGGCGCGCGGGCCCTTCGGCCACAGGCGGCGATAGAGCCAGCGCAGCGGTGCCGACAGCAGGAAGCCGGCAATCGTCGCGACGACGATGACTTTCTCGTAGCCCGGTTCCTTCATGTAGACGGCCGAGCCCACGTACAGCGCGAGGCCATACGCGACCCAGCCCATCGTATGCAGGGCCCAGAACAGCACGTTGCGGTTCTTGCGCAGGACCTCGAGCTTCATCCGCACACCTTATTCATGGGGCGTTGATCCGTGCAACGCCCTGGCTTGCCTGCGGCACGCCCTGTCGCATCCGGCTCAGCCGCCGGGTAGCGCGGTGCGCAACTGCAGCGCCAGTCGCCAGCCATCGCCATGCCGGCACCAGATGTGGACATAACTGGCGTCTGCGCTGGCAGCCGGGTCCGGTGCCGACAATCCGTAGCTGTAGCCCAGGTCGCCGGATGACGCGACGCCCGCACCCATCGGCCAGTACTGGAGTGTCGCCGGCAGCGCCGCAAGCGCCGCCTCGCGTGCCGCCGCATCGGCGGCTCCTTCGACCGACGGGCGATGGAACAGCACGGCGGCACCGTCGAGCTCCGGCGAGCACGCGTTCCTGGTGCGTCCTGCCGCCCGGGATTCCGGACATTGCGAGATCCAGCAGCTGCAGTTCGCCCGGCGGAACGGCAGCGCCGCGCTCGCAGGCAAATGGCCCCAGTACCGGGTTCTTGCTGCGCGCCTCCCACGCGCCGGCGGGCTTGCGCCCGAAGCCGCCGTCGAATATCACGCGCCAGCCGGCCGATCCTTTCTTCCAGACCGTGACGTAGCGGCCCTCGATGCGGCGCCCTTCGGGATCGCGCGGCTCGAGCACCCACGGACCCGAAGCGAAGCCGAGGTCGCCAGCGGCCGAGATCTGCGCCCGGTCCGGCAACCAGTCGAGCGTGCCCGGTAATTCGTCGTTGGTGGTCCAGGCCGCGCGACCCCAGGTCGGGCCCGGCTGCAGCACGATCGATTCCTCATGCAGGAATTCCAGGAACGCCGCCTTGGCGCCGCGCTCGCGCGAGGCGGCGGCGAAGCGCGCCTCGAGATCCACGATGGTCGAGTGAGTCTCCGCCACCGCGGCCGGCGCCTGTTGCGCAGGCCTGGACGGGCAGGCGCCGAGTGCGGCTGCTGCGATCACGAGGAGCGGTATGCGAACAAGCGTCGTCTTCATGGAAACCTACAGTACACGAGCTTCGCGTTCAGGCGTATTGCCGCGCCGCCGCGGTGAGCTCGCGCGCAACGGTCGCGCGCAGCGAATCCGGCGCCAGCACCCGGACGCCGGCACCATGGCGCAGCAGGTCCATCACCAGCTCCGGCTCCTGGCTGTACGGCAGCTCGAGGACATAGCTGCCATCCGACTCGATACGGCCGGCCTGGCGTGAATGCCAGACTTCATCCGCGACCCAGCGCGCGCGCTCCGGCGTGAAGCGCAGCACCGCAGTCTGCGTCTCGGCGCCGGAAAAGATCCCGTAGCCCGCGCCCAGCACGCGGTCCATGCTCTCGTCGGCGACCTCGCGCGCCGGCTCCTCGATGACCTGCGCGCTCTTGATCGCATCCACGGCGAACACGCGCAGGTCCTTGCGGACGTGGCACCAGGCATCGAGGTACCAGTTGTAGCGGTAATGCACGAGACGCTGGGGCGAGACGTCACGCTCGGAGATCTCGCCGCTGCCGCGATTCAGGTGGCGGATGTGGATGCGGCGGCGGCTCAGCAGCCCGACCGACAGCGCCTCGAAGACCTCGCGATTCACGCGGCGACTGCCGAGCGCGAGCACGCGGATGCGACGGCGGATCTCGCGGTGGCCGCGATCCCCGCGTTCCAGCAGTGCGCGCAGCCGCGTGCGCAGCGGATCGAGCTGCCGGCCCAGGAGCCCGGGCTCGAGGCGCTCGAGCAGATGCTCGATCTCGAGCAATGCATAGATCTCGGCGGGGCTGAACCAGATGCCGGGCAGCTCGGTGACGTCGGCATCGGGATCGATCACGTAGGCTTCGCGCTCGCGCGACCAGATGATCGGCACATTCAGCCGGTCGCGCATGTACTCGATGTCGCGCTTGAACGTGGCGTGCGAGATCTCGAGTTCCTCCTCGACCTCGCGCCGCGTCAGGGCGCCCTTCTCGATCAGGCGGCGCCGGATCTTGTAGAAACGCTCGGTGCGGTCCACTCGCCTACTTCGCGGGTGCCAGTCGCAAAAGCCTTCCCGCGTCCTCGTCGGTCACCAGGTACAGTGCGCCATCCGGGCCCTGGCGGACATCGCGCACGCGCTGGCCCACGGGTATGCGCTCCTCGGCGATGACCTTGCCGTCCGCGCCGAATGAAAGCCGCGCGACCAGCTGCGCCTTCAGCGCGCCGACGAACAGGCTGCCCTTCCAGGCCGGGTAGACGTCGCTCGTGTAGAAGGCCATGCCGGAAGTCGCGATCGACGGCACCCAGTAATAGAGCGGCTGCTCCATGCCGGGCTTCGCCGTGCCCTCGCCGATCGGGAGGCCGCTGCCGTATTCGCGGCCGTAGGTGATCACCGGCCAGCCGTAATTGCGGCCGGCCTCGGGCAGGTTGATCTCATCGCCGCCCTGCGGCCCGTGCTCAATCTCCCACAGCGCGCCCGTCACCGGATTCAGCGTCGCGCCCTGCGGGTTGCGATGCCCGTAGGACCAGATCTCAGGCAACGCTCCCTCGCGCCCGACAAAGGGGTTGTCGGCCGGGACCTTGCCGTCCTTCGTGATGCGCACGATCTTGCCGAGGTGCGTGCCGAGGTCCTGCGCGCTGTCGCGTTCGCTGTAGCGTTCGCCGAGCGTGACGAAGAGATTGCCGTCGCGGGCAAAGACGAGCCGCGAGCCGAAGTGATTCTTGCTGGCGATTTTCGGCGTCTGCCGGAAGATGACCTTCAGGTCCGTCAGCTTCCCGCCCTCGAGCTTCGCGCGGGCGACCGCGGTGCCGTTGCTGGTCCCCGTCGCCGGGCTCGGCGTAGGAGAAGTAGATCGTCGAATTGGCGCTGAAATCGGGATCGAGCACGACATCGAGCATGCCGCCCTGTCCCTCGGCATACACCGCCGGCAGGCCGGCGATGGGTGCCGATACTTCGCCTTTCATCGTCACATAGCGCAGGCGCCCGGGACGCTCGGTCACCAGCATGCGCCCGTCCGGCAGGAAGGCGATGCTCCAGGGATGCTCGAGCCCGGTCGCGATCGTCGTCAGCTGCACCCGGTCATTCACCGTGGGCGGCAGTCCCGCCTGCCCCTGGCAGGCTCCCGTCGCGGCGATCATCAGCATGAATGCGGTCCATCGCGGCATCGTCAAGTCGAACGTTCACGCTGTCACCTCCACATTGCCGTCGCGGACGGCGACCGGATACGTGCGCAGCGCCTTCTCGCCGCGCACGGCATTCAGGAGCTGGATGCCCGGCGGAAAGTCGGCCCAGCTCACCACGGCGCCGGTTTCGATGTCGAAGCGCGCGTGATGCAGCGGGCACCGCACCTGGCAGCCCTTCACGATCTCGCCGCGTGCCAGCGGGCCGAAGGTGTGCGTGCACTGCGCCTGGGTCGCGAAGAATCCCTTGTCGAGGTGGTACACGACGACGCGCGTCTCCCCGGCCTTGAATGCCTGCATGCTGCCGACCGGCAGGTCATCGGCGCGGCAGACGACGTGCTTCGCCATGTCAGGCCGTCGCGACTCGCGTGATGATGTAGCCGCCGGACTTGTTGTCGAACTCGAGGTCGATCAGCTTGCGGTCGCGGGCTTCCTCGAGCAGGCTGCCGAAATTCTTGAAGCCGTAGTAGCTCTCGTTGAAGCCCGGCTTGCGCCGCTTGATGGCCTGCTTGACCATCGAGCCCCAGACTTTCTCCTCCGCGTCGCGCTCGGCGAACAGGTCCTCGGCGGTCTCGACCATGAGATCGATGCCTTCCTGGCGGCGGTCGTCCGGGCCGGCCGGAACCTTGGCCGGGGCCTTCGCGGACTTTTCGCGCCGCGCGCCACGCGCGCGATTTTCGCCGCGCACCAGGTCGTCGTAATAGATGAACTCGTCGCAGACGCTGATCAGCAGGTCAGAGGTCGAGTTCTTGACGCCGACGCCGACCACGACCTTGTTGTTCTCGCGCAGCTTGCTCACGAGCGGCGAGAAATCCGAGTCGCCGCTGATGACGACGAAGGTGTCGACGTGCGACTTCGTGTAGCAGAGGTCGAGCGCATCGACGACCATCCGGATGTCGGCCGAGTTCTTGCCGGACATGCGAACGTGCGGGATCTCGATCAGCTCGAAGGCGGCCTCGTGCATCTCGCCCTTGAAATCCTTGTAGCGCTCCCAGTTGCAGTAGGCCTTCTTGACGACGATGTTGCCCTTCAGCAGCAGGCGCTCGAGCACCTTGCGGATGTCGAAGGACTGGATCTTTGCGTCACGGACGCCGAGCGCGACATTCTCGAAGTCGCAGAAGACGGCCATGATCCGGGTGTCGGAGCGGGTATCCATCAGGTTTTCATTCCTCTGTCGCAGCGGGCTTCCAGGCCGAGGCCAGTTCCTGCTGCTTGCGCGGCGGCACCGGGTCGTAGTGGCTCAGCGACAGCGTAAAACTGCCCTCGCCTCCGGTCAGTGCCTTGAGCCGGGTCTGGTAATCCGTGACTTCCGCGAGCGGCACATAGGCCGATACGACGATGCGGCCGCGGGCGCGCGCTTCATTGCCGTCGATGCGCGCGCGGCGTGTCGCGAGATCCGCCGTGATGTCGCCCATCACGGTTCCCGGCGCGTTGATCTCCACGTGCACGATCGGCTCGAGGACCGTCGGCCCGGCCTTGCTCACCGCGTCCAGGAAAGCCTTGCGGCCGGCGGAAACGAAGGCCACTTCCTTCGAGTCCACCGAATGATACTTGCCGTCGTAGACGGACACGCGGATATCCTGCATCGGGAAGCCCGCGACGGCGCCTTCGACCAGCGCGTGGCGGATGCCCTTCTCGACCGCCGGGATGAACTGGTTCGGAATCGTGCCGCCGACCACGTCGTCCACGAACTCAAAGCCTGTGCCGCGCGCCAGCGGCTCGATCCGCAGGTACACCTCGCCGAACTGCCCGGCGCCGCCGGTCTGCTTCTTGTGGCGATGATGCCCCTCGGCCGGTCGCATGATCGTTTCGCGATAGGGAATGCTGGGCGGGCGCGTCTTGACCGCGACGCCATAGCGCTCGGTCATGCGCTCGATCATGACGCGCAGGTGCAGGTCGCCCATGCCGTACAGCACGGTCTCGTTCAACCCGCTCGCGTGCTCGACGCGCACGCAGGGATCCTCGATCGCGAGCTTGTGCAGCGCCTCGGCCAGCTTGTGCTCGTCGCCGCGCCGTTCCGGCTCGATGGCGAGCCCGAGCATCGCCGGGGGATAGCTGATCGGCTTCAGGTGGAAATTGTCCTCGTCGTGCGAGTCGTGCAGCACGGCGTCGAAGTGAAGTTCGTCGAGCTTGGCTACGGCGCAGATGTCGCCCGGCACGGCGAGCGGCATGTCGCCGTGATCCTTGCCCTGCATACGGAACAGGTGGGCGATCTTGACAGGCTTGCGCGCGTCGCCGACGAAGAGCTGCGCGCCGTTCTTGATCGTTCCCTGGTGGATCCGGAACAACCCCAGCTTGCCGACGAACGGATCCATGATGACCTTGAAGACATGCGCGATCGCGTGGCGCGAGGGTTCGGGCACGATCTGCACGCGCTCGGCGCCCTCACCCTCGCCCTTCATGAAGGGCGGCGGGTTCCCCTCGGCCGGATTCGGCATCAGCCGCGCGAAGATCTCCAGCAATTCCGGGATGCCGGCGCCGGTCTCGCCCGACACGAAGCAGACCGGAATCAGGTGGCCCTCGCGCAGCGCCTTCTCGAACGGGTCGTGGAGCTGTTCCGGCCGCAATTCCTCGCCCTGTTCCAGGTAAAGGGCCATCAGGTCGTCGTCCACCTCGACGACCTGGTCGATGATCTCGGTGTGGGCGGCGCGTGCCGAGGAGAAATCGGTGGCCTCGCCTTCATTATGGAAAAAGCAGTCGATGACCTTGCTGCCCTTGCCGGCGGGCAGGTTGACCGGCAGGCATTCCTTGCCGAACTGGTCGCGGATCTCCTCGAGCGTGGCCTCGGTATTCGCTTCGCGCGCGTCGATCTTGTTGATGATGATGACCCGGCACAGCCCGCGCTCGCGAGCGACGTCCATCATCCGCAGGGTCATCGACTCGACGCCGTTGACCGCGCTGACGACGACTGCCGCCGTTTCCACCGCCTCCAGTACCGGGAGGGTGCGGCCGATGAAATCGGGGTAGCCCGGGGTGTCGATCAGGTTGACAAGGGCCCCGCCGGTCTCGAGCCAGCAGGCGGTGGCGTCCACGGAATGCTGCAACCGGCGGGCCTGGGGGTCGTGATCGCAGACCGTCGTGCCGCGGCCGAGGTTGCCCTTGGCGCGGATCGCCCCGGCGCCGAACAGGAGCGCCTCCGCCAGCAGGGTCTTGCCCGCCCCGGCGTGGCCTACCAGGGCAATATTTCGAATGTCGCCGGTCGCTCTGGTCATCGATTCCCCCGCATTTTCGCGCTTCCGGGCGCGTTTTTTGAAAAGGATAGCACCGAAGCCCGCGACTTGCGCCAGCCCGGGATGAAGGGCAAACTCGGGTTCAACAGGGCATTAGACAACGGCAAAGGCCCGGCGGGGGAATTTCATGGCGGTTTCGGTCAAGGGCAGCAGCGCGGATCCGATGGTCGAGCCGAACGTCATTCCGCTCGTGGACATCATGCTCGTGCTGCTGATCATCTTCATCATCACAATTCCCGTGATGACGCATGCCGTCAAGATCGACCTGCCGCGCGACAACCCGAACCAACCGATCGAGACACCCGAGGTCATGCGGGTGTACGTGGATTTCGACGGCACCATCCTCTGGAACGATTCGCCCATCGACCACGCCACGTTCCAGAACTACGTGGCGCTCGAGAACGCCAAGGACCCGCAACCCGAGATCCATGTCGACGCGGACCGCCGCACGGCCTATGTCTATGTCGCCAACGTGCTGTTCACGCTGCAGCGCGGCGGACTCAAGAAGATCGGCTTCGTGTCAGGCGAAACAGGCGCGCCGCAGTAGCCGGCGCCCGGCGCTCGTCCGGCATCGGGCCGGACCACTGATACTGCACCAGGGGCCGGCATTGCCGGCCCTTCTTGCTCCCGGAGTCCCCGATTCATGAAGGCCCCCAGGATCGTCCTCGTGTCGCTTCTGGCACTGCTGGCCGCGCAGGCGCCCGGCCAGGTCCCCGAGGAGCCGGGCGCGACGGGCACGGCGGACGCTCGCCGCTATGAGCTACCGAACCAGAACAGCCTCGAGCTCTCCGTGCCGCCGGCCTGGGACGACAGCGTGGACCAGCCGGAAGATGGCGGGCCACCGACCATCGAGTTGCGTCCGAGGGAAGGCGCGCCTTTCGAGGTCTATCTGACGCCGGACTGGCCGGAAGCGCCGGATGGAACTGCACCCGATGCGGAGACGCTGCGCGCGACCGTGCTCGCTGCGGCGGAGCGGATCCGCGGCCAGACCGTCGAGGAGACCCTCGAGATCCGGCGCCTGCAGGGCGCGAACGGTGTCGGTTTCTACTTCGTCGCCACGGATCGCGCGCCGCAACCGGAGGAATTCCGCTTCATGAACCAGGGCGCATTGCAGGTGGGCGACCTGACGGTCATGTTCACGATCCTGACCAATGAAGGCCAGGAAGCCGTCGTCGAGGAAGCCTTTGCGATGCTGAAGAGCGCCGTCTACAGGGACACCGGCGGGGACCAGCAGTAGGAGCAAGCGATGCGAATTCTCATTGCCGCAGTGGCGACGGTACTGGGCCTCGCCGTCGCATGGCCCGGCCTCTGCATCGAACGCAAGACGATCGCCGAGGTATCCATCGATGCCTTGATCAAGGAGACCCAGTCGCCGGTCTCCACCCCCAACCACCTGGACCTGGTCTGGTTCGTGCCGATCGAATTCTGGCAGGTGGCGACCTACAACCCGGCGGCCAACGCCGAGAAGCGGGATTCGCTGATGTCCTCGATGGAACCGTATTTCATGATCATCACGATCCAGGCCGACATTTCGCCGGTCGGCGTCTTCAATTTCTTCGATACGAAGCCGCAGGCCGTGTACCGAACGGCTGCCGGCACGGCCGATCCTCTCGAGCCCATCACCGAACTGCCCAAGGACATCCAGATGGTGATCCTGCTGATGAAGCCGGTCCTGGCGCAGGCGCTGGGATCGCTGGGCCAGAGCATCAACTACTACGTGTACACGGACCGCAGGCCCGACGGCAGCCGGCGCGTATCCCCGTACGAGGCCGGCGCCATCGAGGTCGCGATGCAAGGCCGCGACCAGCAGGTCCGCTCGCAGCATCGCATCGAACTGCCACTCGACACCCTGCACGTCCCGCGCACTTGCGCGAACGGCAAGCCCGTCCACGTCAGCTGGACGCACTGTCCCTGGGACGGCACGCGGCTCCCCGACTGATTCGCAGCCCGCAGTGGAACCGGTGGCGCTCGTTTCCTATTTCAGCGAAAGGGTCATCCGCAGCTTTCCGTCGGCAGCCGTGACCGGTTCGCCGCGGATCAGGAAGATGCGCGATGGATCGATGCCGCTGCCGGCGAGCAGGCGCTCGCGAATGGCCTCCGCGCGCGCCTGTCCGAGCGCGGCGAGTGCGGAGTCCTCGACCACGACCGTCGCGCGCAGAAGCGGTTCGAGGGCCGCGATGGCGTGCTCCGTCGGGTCCACGGCCGCCTCGCCTTCCGCAGGCTTCGGCGCCGGCGGAATTTCCGCCTTGTGTCCCAGCCGCTCGACGTGCAGGCGCTTCAGGCGTTCCAGATAGGCCTTCCGGTCGCTGCGCCAGGCTTCACTCCCAGATGTCGCCCCGGCACCAGGCGAGTTGCCGGACAGCAACTGGTTCCAGCGCTCCGCCGCCATGGCCTCGCGATCGGCCGCTGCATCGAGCGTCGATGGAATGTCCAGGTTGAGGCTCGGCCGCTCGATCAGCGCCTTGCTGAGCGCCGCCACCTTTTCTTCCGCCGCCGTGTCGAGCGCCGCCGATCCGGGCGCGAAATCCACGCCAGACAGGTCCGCGCCGCCGCCAAAGAGCTTGCCGAGCAGCGTGAAGGGCGACGTGACGATCTTGGCGAACAGGTTCAGAACCGCCTTCCAGATGATCGGCCCGAGCCGGAACTGCGGATCGTCCAGCGAGCCCTCCACCGGCAGGTCGACGTCGATGACGCCGTTGCGGTCCTTCAGCAGCGCGACCGCGAGCTTCAGCGGCAACGACACGGCATCCGGTGAATCGACTCGCTCGCCGAGCTGCAGCTGGTTGATCGTAAACTTGTGATTTGCCGTGAGGCGCCGGTTCTCGACGTGGTATTTCGTCTCGATCGTGAGCTTGCCCTTGTCGATCCGGTAGCCGGCGAACTTGCCTGAATAGGGCGTGAAGCTCGTGAGCTCGATGTTGTGGAAATTCGCGCCGATATCCAGGTAGGACTGTGCCGCGAGGATATTGAGCTCGCCCTCGACGCGGGCCGGCGCGTAGCGGTCCACCTCGCCGTCGAGTTCGATGCGCGCGCGCTTTGCCGGATCCGAACTCAGGCCCTTGATCGTGCCGGCGAGCGCCTCGACCGCGATCTGGAAATTCGGCTCCAGCGTGAAGTCCGCGAAATTGACGTTGCCGTTCACGATCCGGACCAGGTCGATGCGCGCAGGCATCCGCGCCTTGACCGGCGGCTCGACGGCGATTGTGGGCGATTCCCCGGGCTTCGACCGGTCGCGCCGCTTCTCCTTCTTCGCCGCCGCCTGGCCGGCGCGTTCGGCGGCGATCTCCAGCGCCTTCTTCGCCGCGGCCGCCGGATCGATCACCGTCAGGATGTTGGATACGCCGTTCTCGGCCAGGATCAGGCGCAGGTAGGGATCCCTTGCGACGATCTCGTTGATCGAAACGCGCGCCGGGCTGCTCGAATATTCGAGCCTGCGGACATCGAGCGCGGTCCAGTTGATGAAGTCGCGCTCGTCCACGCTGTCCTCTGTGTGCAGGCCCGCGATCGTCAGGTTGCCCAGGTAATGAATGGACTGTTTCTCGCCGGTTGCCAGCTCCAGCCGGCCCTGGCTCGTCAGCGCGCCGCTCTTCAGCACCAGATCCGTGTCCTCATGCAACCAGGCCTGTACAGGGCGCAGATCGAGCGCCCTGGTCGTCACGTCAGCCGAAAGGCCCAACGGCTGGAGCGAGAGCTCGCCGTTGACGACGAGTTCGCCGCCGGTCGCCGACGTCAGCTGTGCAGCGAGCGTCATCGGCCCCTGCTGCGGCCACGAGAAGCCCACCAGCTTCAGCTCCTGGGCGGTCAGCCCGATCGGCGCCGCCGGCTCGACCCGCCGATCCTCGAATGGCAGCGCCGCATGGAAGACCGCGATTGCCGGTATTTCGATTTTCCAGGTTGTGCCTGAATCCGTGCCGGGCGCCGCGGCAGGCGCCGCATCCGCCACTTCCAGCTCCTTGCGGGCGAGCACGCCCGGCGCATTGAAGCCGGTCGCATCCATCCACGCCGGCGCGACGAGATCGCGGATTTCGATCGAGCCGATGCGCAGCTGACGCGCGGCGAGGTCCAGGCGTCCGTCGTGCAGGTCCAGCACCGGGACCTGCCACGCGACTTCCTGACCGCGCGCGACAGTTTCCAGGCCCCTCGCGCTCGCCGTGGGCAGGTCGATCACCAGCGTGAACGGCTTGCCGGCCAGGCTGAAGTCGTAGTTGAGCGAAAGGTCGATGCGACCGGCCTTCAGGGTCAATGGCAACGTATCGCCCAGGTATTCGGAGATCGTCGTGGCCGGGAGCGCAGTAAGCCCGAGCTTGCCCTTCGACGACAGCGGCGCGACGCCCAGCGTGCCTTCGACCGACAGGCGTCCGGCCCGATCGGAACCGGCGTTGAAGGAGAATGCATTGCCGGCACCCTCGGTCTCGAAATCGGTGAGGCCGAAGGTCACCGGCCGGAGCGAGGTCGCAAAGGGTTGAACGCGCGCACGGTCCTCGATGTCCACCTGGCCGCCGGACACGGACAGTGCCCCAATGCGCAGCGCCGGGATTTCCGGCCCGCCGCTGTCCGTGGTGGCAGCTGGCCCCTCCGTCCGCAGGTCGGCGAGATTGAGGCTGCCGTCGGCGCGCTGCAGGACCCGCAGATACGGCCCCTCGAGTTCGATGGCGCCAAATGTCCAGGCGCGCCGCACGAGCGACGAGAGCTCGAAGTCCAGGTAGAGGCGGTCGAAGCCCAGCAGACGCGCGCCATCGGCGTCCGGAACCGAGAATGAACGGGCCTCGAATTCGAAGGTGAACGGATTGAAGGTCGGCCGGGCAAGTTCGGCCTTGCGGCCATAGTCGCGCTCGAAGGTCGTGAGCACTGCCTGCTGGACGAGCCTCGGCACCCACAGGAATCCGGCCAGCGCGTAGAGGACCAGCAGCAGCCCGCCGCCGACAGTGGCAGCCTTTATCCAGCGCCTCTGCATGCTCTCCCCCGCCTCGCGCGCCCGCTCAGAGTATCCATCGCGGCAGTGCCAGCGTCATCTGCGGGAAGGCCGTGATCAATGCGACGCCGATCGCAAGCACCAGCATCATCGGCAGCGTCGCCCAGGCAACCTCGAGCATCGGGCGCCGGAAGCGTGTCGCCGACATCAGGAGGTTCAGGCCGATGGGCGGCATCAGGTAGCCGAGCTCCAGGCTCGCCAGCATGATGACGCCGAGGTGCACGGGATCGACGCCGAATGCCGTCGCCACCGGCACGATCAGCGGCGCGACCACGATGATCGCCGAGAAAATCTCGATCAGGCAGCCGAGCACGATCATGATCAGGTTCAGCATCAGCAGGAATACCCATGGAGACTTGATGGCCTCCCCGACCCAGACGGTCAGCCGGTCCGGCACATGCTCCGTGATCAGGAGATTCGTCAGGCCCATCGCCGTGCCGAGGATCAGGAGCACGCCGCCCACCAGCAGCCCGCATTCGCACATGACTTCGACGAGCTTCCCGCCGCGCGGCAGGTCGCGATTGATCAATGCGGCAACCAGGGCCGCATAGGCGGCGGTGATGGCCGCCGCAGGAACGGGCAGCACGAAGCCGCCGAAAATCAGCACCAGCGGCACGACCGGCAGCAGCAGGTCCCATTTCGCGCGCCAGGTGGTGACCCGCACGCGCCGCCAGCTGAACCGCGAGCGCACCTTCCTGGGCGGCGACATCGCGATGCCCCAGCCGCAGGCCAGCACGACCATCAGGATTCCCGGCAGGGCGCCGCCGAGGAACATCGCCTCGATCGACACCTGGGCAACGATCGAATAGAGGATCAGCGGCAGGCAGGGCGCGAACAGGACTCCAAGCGATCCCGCTCCGGTCACCAGTCCGAGCGCCTTGTTTCCGTCGTAGCGCGACGACATCAGGATCGGCATCAGGAGGCCGCCGAGCGCCAGGATCGTGATGCCGGAGCCGCCCGTGAATGCCGTGAAGAACGCGCAGGCGAAGACGGTTACCACCGCCGGCCCACCGCGCAGATGCCCGGTCCAGGCGCGCAGCAGCCGCACCAGGCGGCGGGCTGCGCCGGTCGCCGTCACGATGTAGCCGGCGAGCGTGAAGAGCGGCAGCGTCGCGAGCAGCGGATTCGTGACCTGGTCGTAGTGATCGAGCGGCACCGATGCGATCGGGTCGCCGACGCTGATGAAGAAGATCAGCGCGATGCCGGCGAGGCCGACGAAGAGCGGCGCGCCGAACAGGATGGCGACCGCGAGCGCGACCAGGAGCGGCGTGCGCAGGCCTGCGACCCCGCCATCGAGATGCGCGACCGCGATCGTCAGCGCGATGGCGATGGACAGCACCGCAATCCGCACGGCGTAAGTGCCGCCGGCATGACGGGCGAGGCGCAGCGTGATGAAGGCGAATCCCAGCGGCATCGCCGCCTGCATCACGATCCGCGGCACGCCGAATGCGAGCGTGCTGGACGATTCCGCCTCCTGCGACACGAATTGCCAGGCCGCCAGCGTCAGGACCGCCGAGACCGTGGTTGCGACCAGTCCGGTGTAGGCCTCGATGGCGGGCTTCCAGCGCGCCGGCATCGCATGCGCAATGGTGCCCATCGACAAAAGCCGGCCCTCGCGCGCAGCCGCCATGCCGCCCAGCATGCCGACCAGCAGCGTCAGGTGGCGGATCAGCTCGTCGGCATTGGCGAATCTCGTCGTGGCGCCGGCGACGCCGAGCAGCACGAGCAGCCCCAGCACCGCCGCGAGCAGCAAGTTCTCGAAGCGATGGACGAAGGACATCACGTTCCGGCTGCGTGCCTGGCCTTGAGAACTTCGACGGTCGCGTCAAACATCGGCGCCGGCACCAGCGTGCCGCGGATGCGCGGATAGATGCGCGCGACCTCGGTGCGAAATTCGCGCTCGGCCTCCGCGGTCAGAGGCACGATCTTGAGCCCCATCTTGTCCTTCATCGCCTGCACCGCCTGCTCGTCCTCGGCGCGGCTGGCGCGCCGCATCTCGACGCCTGCCCGGTCGGAGGTCTCGCGCAGCCAGGCCTGCGCCGCCGGATCGAGCTTGTCCCAGGCTTTCTTCGTGAGGACCAGCGCGCCGGTGACCGGCGCCCATCGCAGGTCCAGCATGTAAGGTGCGTAAGTCGGAACCTGGCTGAAATTGGCGAGGAAGGCCGGCACCGGCAGCGCGTCGATCATGCCGTTCCTTAGCCCCAGCAGGATCTGGTCCGGCTCGAGTACCACGGGCGTGTAGTAGGTCTTCATCAACTCGACGCTCTGCGGGTCCCCGGAACTCGCGTACACGCGCATCGACTTCAGGTCCTGCAGGCGACTGACGGGCTTGTTCGAGAAATAGCGCACCCAGCCCGCGTCGGCCCAGAACATCACGACATAGCCCGCGTCGCTCAGGCGCTTTTCAAGATCGGGGCGCAGCCTTTCGCGCACGGCATCCACGTCTTCCCAGTTGTGGAACATCATCGGCATGTATTGCAGCGCCGTCACCGAACGCTCGATCTGCGCGAGCCCGACGGACGTCAGCATCGCTCCCTGGATCTGGCCGACACGCATGCGCCGCACGATCTGCAGTTCACCGCCCTGCGTGCCGGCGTAGATGTTCATCGAGACACCGCCCGGGCCGTGCGACCACTCGGCACCCAGGGCCTGCAGGCGCTTGTGAAACGACGAGCCGGACGGCGCGACAGTCGCGATGCGAAGCTCCGTGCCGCCCGCGGCGCCGGCGCGGAATGCCATGCTGCAGGCGAATGCCGCGAGCAACATTGCGGCCGAGCGCAGGCCAGGATGCCGGCTGGGATTCATGGTTTTTCCTCTTGTCCTTCGGTCTCGTCGAGTGGCGGCAGGATCCAGTGGTCTGCGTTGGCCAGAAGCCACGCAGCCCGGCGCTGGAATATCGTGTTGGCGAGCCGCGTCGCGGGCTCATCGTCGGGGTTGACCTTCAGGGCTGCCTGCAGCATCTCGTCGAAGCAGGCGCGGTCCTCGCGCGGCAGGCAGACGGACTCTGCCCAGGAGACATAGGGTCCCGCAGCCTTGCCCTGCGACAACTCGATGGCGCGGTCGAAATGCCTGCGCGCAATGGCGGCGCGTTCATCGAAGGAGCCCGTGGCATCCGGCCGCGCCATTTCGTAGGTCACGAGGAAGGAATGAATGGCGCCGTGATCCCAGTCCGGATCCACTGCCGATGCGCGATCGATCAGCGCGGAAACCAGCGGCAGGTCCGCGACCAGCGATGGATCGTCCTTGCCGAGGGAGATCGCCGCGGCCCAGGAAGCGGCGGTCCAGTACAGCAGGTCAACCTCGGTGGCGCCCGCTCCCGCGACGGCCGCGGCCGAATTCGTGCGCAGGCCGGCGCTGAACCCGGGCACCGCCACATCGAGTCCGCGCAATCCATAGTCGCGTGCGCGCAGGTACAGCTTCCGGGCGCGATTCCAGGCGACCCAGGCACGATCCGTGTCCTCGAGGGCGATTGCGTCCGCGTCCTGCTGCACGAATGCGTAGGCGAATTGCGTGAAGCCGGCCGCCGTCGCCGCGAGCAGCTTGCGGTGCTCCGGCGTGGACGCCAGCACGCTTTCCATCAGCTTGAGGCTGAATGGCAGCGCTGCACCGATCAATTCCGGATCCTCGTCGGACGAATAGGTCGTGCCGCCCGCGGCCAGCGTGTCGGCGACCTTGTTGGCGGCGAAGCGCTGGATCGAGCAACCGGATGCCAGCACGGCGACCGTCAGCATCGCGAGGCTTGCCCATCGACGGGTATGCAAGTACATGGTCATTGCCTCTCGCCGTTATGATGTCATGGTGTGCCCCGGCGCACATCTATGACTCAATCCGCGGCCAGAAAGTCCCCGATCGCTCGCCAATAACCGGGATCCAGGTCCACGGAATTGTGCGTGGCGCCCTCCAGCAGCACGACCTGGATCTGCGACGGTGGAAAAGCCTTCACCAGCGCCGCTGAATTCGCGCGCGGGATTATTTCGTCATCGCCGGCGATGATGGCGAGCACCGGGGCTCGCACGGCACGCGACCGGCTGGCGGAGTCGTAGCGATCGCGCATCAGGAATTCGACGGGAAACATCGGGAAGTGGACGCCTGCAACGCGCGCAAGACTGTCATATGGCGTCACGAGCACCAGCCGACGCAGCTCACGGCTTGCGGCGAGCTGCACGGCAACGCCCGTTCCGAGACTCCGGCCCATCACCGAAATCTCCGTGTATCGCGTTCGCAAGTGGTCGTAGACGAGTTCTTGCATCGGCGACCAGCGCGGATTCCGAGGGCCTGCCCGTGCTGCCGCCGTAACCGCGGTAGTTGACCAGGTACAGGGAATAGCCGGGCAACGCCGATGCGAGTGCCGGCAGGTTTGCGGAAACGTCCTCGGCATTGCCGCCGAAGTAGATCAATGCGCGCGGACCGGGTCGCTCGACCACCCAGATCTTGAGCGTCGCATCGCCGCCTGCCAGCCGGATCGATTGCGCACCGGGCGGATTCACCTCCGGCACTGGAAAGTAGATCTGCGAGCGCTGTGTCAGGTACAGCCAGGCACACAGGCCGAGGTAGGCTGTCGCGATCAGCAACGCGAGGATTGACAGGGACCGGATCAAGGAAATTCGCCGGGGACCACTTGGGCGGCTTTCGTAGCGCGAGCCTACTCCCGATTGTCAGCAGCGGCCACATCGCCGCATGATGGCGCTCTGCGGCCATTGATCCATGCCAAGGACGTGCAGGAATGAGCGACACAGGAATGCAGAACCAGCGGCTCGAGGCGCGCCGCGCCTTGATCGGCGATGGATTCGAGATCCGGCGAGCGGTCCCGAACCGGAATCGCCGCATGGTGGGCGCCTGGTGCTTCCTCGATCATGCCGGTCCTGTCAATTACGGGCCCGACCAGGGCCTCACCATCGGGCCGCACCCGCATATCGGCCTGCAGACATTCACCTGGATGATCGAAGGAGAAGTGCTGCACCGCGACAGCCTCGGCTGTGAGCAGCTGATCCGTCCCGGCCAGGTCAACCTGATGACTGCGGGCCGCGGCATCTCGCATTCCGAAGAGTCCCCGCGAGGACGTGCCGGCCGGTTTCATTCCGCGCAGCTGTGGATCGCTTTGCCGGACGCCGAGCGCAACCGCGAGCCCGCTTTTCACCATTACCCGGTTCTCCCGGTCATCGAGCGCGGCGCTTTCCGCATCACCGTGCTTGCAGGCGCGCATGACGGCGAACGATCGCCAGCGAAGGTCTACACACCGCTCCTCGGACTCGATATCGCCACGCGTGGCTCCGCAACGACGACGCTGCCGCTGGATCCGTCCTTCGAACATGCGGCACTGACGCTCGAGGGCGCGCCCAGCCTGAACGGCGAGCGGCTGGAACCGGGGACACTTCTGTACCTCGGCACCGGACGCGCATCGCTCGACGTCGCATCCGCCGCCGCCTCGCGCATGCTGTTGATCGGCGGCACGCCCTTTGGCGAGGAAATCCTGCTGTGGTGGAACTTCGTCGCGCGCCCGCCTTCCGAAATGGAGGCGGCAACGCGCGACTGGATCGAGGGCCGGCGTTTCGGCCAGGTCCACGGCGCCAGCGGCAAGCCGCTCGTCGCGCCGGACCTGAAGGGGCTGCATCTCAGGGGAGCGGGCACATGAACCGCATTGCATCGGCCGTCGTCACGCCGACCGGCCCGAATTACACGCAGCGCATCGCGACCGGCGGATTCGAGGTTTCCTCCGACGAACCCGTGTCCGCCGGCGGCAGGAATCTGGGCCCCGGTCCCTACAACCTGCTGCTCGCGAGCCTCGGTGCCTGCACCTCCATCACGCTCAAGATGTACGCCGACCGCAAGGGCTGGAACATCGGCACGCTGCGGGTATCCCTGACACTCTCCAAGGACACCGACGGCAATACCTTCATCGACCGGACGCTCGATTCGGACGCCCGGCTCGATGGCGAGCAGTGGTTGAAATTGCTCGACATCGCCTCCAAGACTCCGGTCACCAAGACTTTGCTGGCGGGCGCGAGGATTACGACCCGGCGCGCCGAGGAAACCTGAGAATGCGCAAACTGGCTGCCGTGCACAACCCCAACCCGCCCCACTGGGTCGGCGACGGATTTCCGGTGCGATCGATATTCAGCTACGACGGCCTCGGCCGCGAACAGCTGAGCCCCTTCCTGATGCTCGACTACGCGGCGCCGCGCAACTTCGAGCCGGCGACGCACCGGCGCGGCGTCGGGGAACATCCGCATCGCGGTTTCGAGACCGTCACGATCGTCTACCAGGGCGAGCTGGAGCACCGCGATTCCGCCGGCAACGGCGGACGCATCGGCCCGGGCGACGTGCAATGGATGACGGCCGCCTCCGGCGTCGTCCACGAGGAATTTCATTCGGAGAAGTTCACGCGCGCCGGCGGCACGATGGAGATGATGCAACTCTGGGTCAACCTGCCGGCGAAGGACAAGATGTCCCCGCCCCGCTACCAGACGCTGCTGGACAGCGACATTCCTTCAGTCCCGCTGCCGGACGGCGCGGGCCGCCTGCGCGTCATTGCCGGCGAATTCGGCGGGAAGAAGGGCCCCGCAAAGACATTCACGCCAATCAATGTCTGGGACCTGCGGCTGACCGCCGGCAAGACCGCGACTTTTGCCACGCCGGATGGCCACACGACCGCGATCATCCCGATGCACGGCCGAGCGGTCATCAATGGCGCGCAGTCCGTCGGTGAAGCGCAACTCGCGATACTCGAGCGCAGCGGCGACGAGTTCACGGTCGGCGCGGATACCGATGCGACGATCCTGATGCTGAGCGGCGAGCCGCTCAACGAGCCGGTGGTCGGCTATGGCCCGTTCGTGATGACGAGCGATCGCGAAATCGCGCAGGCGATCCGCGACTACCAGAGCGGGCGCTTCGGAAGCCTTCCCGCGACGGGTTGACGGGCTGTCGCTAGGGCTTGAACAATCGCGTCACGCCCAGGTTGACGACGACCTTCTCGTCCTGGCTGCCATTGAGCCCGGAATCCGACAGCGGAACCTGGGCCGAAGCCCGCAGCACCCATCCATGTCCGGCGTCGAACAGGATCCGCGGCGTCAGATAGGCGATCGATCCGCCGGTGTCGGGATCCGTGACGCCGCTGGCGTCCACCTGGTCGCGACCTGCGAAACGGTAGTTGGCTTCGATTGCCGCGTCCCACTTCGCGCCGAGCTTGTGCTCGTAGGCCAGGTTCAAGAGCTTCACGCGCCCGTAGCGATAGCCGAAGTCGTTGCGTCCGGTCTGTCGGTACTGCACCGAGGCGAACAGGGCCGACTTCGGGTCGATCTGGTATGAACCCGAAAGGCCGACGAACCAGTCGGTCGATCCCGTCCCCGGCTGCGCATGTTCGTCCAGCCGCTCGCCGGCGAGAGATGCGCGGTTCTCGCCCCAGTCGGTCTTCACGCCGGCAACCGCATAGATGCTCGACCGGATGCCGACCGCACCTTCGAATCCGGAAGACCAGAGCCGCAGCTGACCGTAGATTTCGGGATCCGCGAGACCGGACGTGCGGACATGATCCGTGATCCCTTCTTCCGTCTCCGCGAGACTGCGCTCGCTGTAGGGCACGCGCACGAAGACACTGAAACTGTCCGAAAAGCCATAGGCCAGCAGGAAGGTCGTGCGCTCCTCCTGCACGGACGAGAAGTCCTCGCCGGCCACGCCCGAGGTCTTCCTGACCTGATCCCAGTCGAGCGCGAGCCGGAACCGGTCTGCGCAACGCCTTCCTTGCCCAATGCATTGAATGTCGGATCGCCGCAGCGGCAGATCGAGCATCCCCACGCGGGTGATGCCATCGCGACGCCAAGCGTCGCAGCGCAGAGCGCTGTCGTGAATTTCATGGAGCCTCCTTCTTGAAACCAAAGTCAGCCAGGTTTGATCAGGCGACTCCAGGAGGTGCGCGCGGAGACTGTGCGCGAAGGATGGTTGGAACGAACTGCCTTGCGCTGACGCCATCGGCCAGCGCAAGAAAATCAGCCGGCGCTGCAGTCGGCGCCACGAAATCCGCAAGCGGCGCGAGACCGGCTGACGCGGCGAACGGACAAGCGAGCTGGTGATGACCCGACCGGCGGACCCTGCGTTGCCGCCTTCATGCCCATGGTGGTGCTCGTGGACCATGCCGGGTCCGGCGCTCACGGTGATCGGGCAGAAGATCACGCCCAGGCGTCCGTCGCCATGCGATGGCCGGCATGAAGCCAACCGGGATCAGCGCGCGAAACAGGATTGCCGGTAGCAGCAGTACCGCGAGCCAGGATCGTTGCCGAAAAGGTCGCATCGGCCGATTCCATCCTTTCCCGATTCTTACGCGTTGCCGAGGAAATCCATCTTGCCGAGCTCGACGCCGTTGTGCCGCAGGATGTTGTAGGCCGTCGTCACGTGAAAATAGAGATTCGGCAACACCTGATGCACGAGGTACGGTTCGCCCTGCATCGTCCGCTCGGTCGTGCGCGTCTTCCAGTTGATCGTCCGGTCCTCCGAGCCCTCGAATTGCGCCGGCTTCAGCGTCTCGAGGTAGGCCGCGGTCTTGTTCGCGCGCGCGATCAGCTCGGGCAGCGTCTTCTCGTTGTCCTCGTAGGACGGCGGCGCGAGGCCGCAGAGCCGCGCCGCGCCGCCCTTGGCCGAATCCGACGCAATCTGCACCTGGCGCAGAAGCGGGAACATGTCCGGATACAGCCGCGCATTGACCAGTACGGCCGGGTCGATCTTCTTCGCTTCCGCGTGCGCTGCGGCCTTCTCGAGGATTGCCGCGAGGTTGTTCATCATGCGGATCCCGGGCGGCACGCAAGCGTCGTACATGGAGATTTTCATGGCTAGAATGCTAGCACAATGCGCGAGTCCGGAATCGTCTGGGACAACCACGCCTGCCTGCCGTTCAACGACACCGAGCAGTGGCTGCCCGGCATCGAGCGTTACCGCAAGTCCGGCGTCGACGTGGTCACGATCAACATCGGCGACAGCCACGTGCCGCTCGACGTGATGATCCGCACGGCCGCGAGCATCCGGCATTACGTCCAGGGCTCATCCCGGCGACTACCTCCTTGGCCTGACGACCGCCGACCTGCGCGCAGCCAAGGCCTCGGGCCGGCTGGCCGTCTGCCTCGACGTCGAGGGCGTGTTCGCCCTCGGCACGCAACTGAGCCTGGTCGAATTCCTGTACCAGATCGGCGTGCGCTGGATGCTGATGGTCTACAACCGCCGCAACCTTGCCGGCAGCGGCTGTCATGATCCGGATGACGAGGGCCTCACCGAACTCGGCCGCGGGATCCTGCGCGAGATGGATCGCGTGGGGATGATCAAGTGCTGTTCGCACACCGGTTACCGGACGGCGCGCGAGATCCTGGATTCCACCGACCGACCCGTGATCTTTTCGCATTCGAATCCGCGCCGGCTTCGCGACCATCCGCGCAATATCCCGGACGACCTGATCAAGGCCTGCGCGGCGACGGGCGGCGTCGTCGGCATCAATGGCGTCGGACTCTTCCTCGGCGACGGCGCACCGAGCGCGGATGCCGTCGTGCGCAACATCGACTACGTCGCGCAACTGGTCGGCCCCGAGCACGTCGGCCTCGGCCTCGACTACATGTTCAAGGGCTCCGGCGTCGAGGAGCCGGGGCGCGCGAGTCGCGAGTTGTGGCCCAAGGAATGGGGCTATGGCTCGGGCATGGGCTTTCTCGGGCCCGAGGCGATTCCCGAGATCGCCAGCGGAGCTCGGCCGGCTCGGCTACCCGCCTGCCGCATTGAGCGGCATCCTGGGCGAAAACCTGATGCGTGTCGCAGACGTGATCTGGCGCCCGTAACCCTTCCATTCCGGCCGATTGCAAAGCCGCTGGGCCCGAATTCCTGATCTGGGTCACAGTTACCACCGGACCCCCTGAGGTTACATATGACGCGGCCGACCGCCTGCCATGGGGGCAGCGTCGTTGCCTGGGATGGGCGCGCATCTAAATGTCTACGGCTACGAGCACGATACCCAGGGTCCTTGATCCGCCACGCGAACGATTCGTGGCGGGATGGACCGGCTTTCTCGTGGTCGGCCTCATCATTTACTCGTTGCCACGATCATCGTGACGGTCCTGGGCGCCGGCTCCGGCCGGGTATTCGAGATCTTCACGCTGTTTTCCGATGCGCCGACCAGCATCGGCGCGGCGGTACTTGCCGGCCTCGCGGCGCGCACCGCGCAGGATCCGTCCGCGCGGCGGGCCTGGCAGCTGTTGACCGCATCGCTCACGGTCTACACGATCGGCAACCTGCTGAACTCGATCTACTGGTTCTTCGGCCACGACCCGTTCCCGTCGGTCGGCGACATCTTCTTCCTCGCGTTCTATCCGCTGGTGTTCTCGGCGATCCTGACGGTGATCCGCGCCGGCGCTGTGCGCGTACCCTGGGGCCGTCTCGCGCTCGACAGCACCATCCTGATGCTGGGCTTCGGCGCTTTCTTCTGGTTCTTCGTGATCCGGCCGTCGGCCGCCGCGGCGGGCGACCCGGACTTCGTCAAGTACTTCCTGACGCAGACCTACATCGCGCTGAACTGCCTGATGGTGCTGGCCTTCGGCGTGTTGCTTCTGAATGCAGGCGCCGGCCCACTCGGGCGTCGCACGTTGCTGCTGATGACGATCGGCTTCTCGACCATGTTCCTCGCCGACATCGTGTGGGCCATGGCCAAGGTGACCGGCGAGTACCTGCCCGGCGGCGTTTCCGACGCGATCTATATGTCCTGCTACGCGTGGCTGCTGGCCGCCGCGCGCGAGCAGCTGCGCGGCCCTGCGCCACAGAGGACGGAGACGAGCGCCTTTGCCAACACCGTGATCCAGGGCCTGCCCTACGTCGCGATGCTGGTGTCGTTCCTCGTGCTCGTGTATTTCGAGAGCGACGTGACCGGCAAGCCGACGACGATCATGACCGTCATCATTTTCGTGCTGACGCTTCTCGTCATGCTGCGCCAGGGCGTTATCCTGCGCGACGACGCCCTGCTCCGCGAACGCCGCGCCGCGGGCCTGGTCGAGGCGCGCTACGCGTCGCTGATCAGGAATGCCTCCGACGTCATCATGATCACCGATGTCCAGGGACGCCTGCGGTTCGTGTCGCCGTCCGCAGAGCGCACGTTCTCGATGCACCCCGACGTGCTGGTCGGAAGCAACCTGTTCAAGCTGTGCTCCGAAGGCGACCGGGACCGGCTCGCCGCCTTCCTGAGCGAGGTGGCCGTCACCTACGGCAAGGCCGTGGGTCCCGTCGAGGTCACCGTCGGCAGCGGTTCGCGGCGCTATACGCTCGAATGCGTCGGCAGCAACCTGCTGGACGACCCGGCGGTCGGCGGCCTGGCCATCAATTTCCGCGACGTCAGCGAGCGCAAGGCGCTCGAGGAGCAGCTGCGGCAGCTCGCGTTCCACGATCCGTTGACGCTGCTCGCCAATCGCAGCCTGTTCCGCAATCGCGTGCAGCATTCGCTCGCTCTGGCGCAGCGCGCCCGGCAGCAGGTCGCGGTCGTGTTCCTGGACCTCGACAACTTCAAGAACGTCAATGACTCGCTGGGCCACGATGCGGGCGACCGGCTGCTGCAAACCGCCGCGCAGCGCCTCGTCATGTGCACGCGCTCGGCGGACACCGTCGCGCGCCTCGGCGGCGACGAATTCGCCATCCTGCTGGAGGGAATCACCGATCCGGCGGACGTCGAGCGGATTGCGGGAACCGTCATCGAGTCGTTCAAGGAACCGCTGCCGCTGGACGGCAATGACATCTACGTCGCCGCCAGCATCGGCGTGGCGTTCTCGCAGGACGGCGACGACACCGAGCAGCTGCTGCGCAATGCCGACATCGCGATGTACAGCGCCAAGGCGACCGGCAAGGGCCGGTTCGTCGTGTTCCAGCCGCGCATGCAGGAACAGTTGCGCGAGCGCCTGCGTCTCGCGGAGGACATCGACCGCGCCCTCGAAAGGAACGAATTCTTCCTGGAGTTCCAGCCGGTCATCGACCTGAAGACGCGCGAATTGCTCGGCGTCGAGGCCCTGGTGCGCTGGCACCACCCGGTGCAGGGCCTGGTGATGCCGGGGCAGTTCATTCCGGCCGCCGAGGAATCCGGCCAGATCGTCCCGCTCGGCCGCTGGGTGCTGGCCGAGGCCTGCAAGGCCGTGCGCGGCTGGCGCGACTCGATTGCGTCCGGCAGCGGGCTCAGGGTCGCCGTCAACGTCTCCGGCCGCCACCTGCAGCACGCCGATCTCGTCGCCGATGTGCGCAATGCACTCGAAGTCTCAGGCCTCGAGCCCGAGAACCTGGTGATCGAGCTGACCGAGAGCACGATCATGCACAACACCGAAGTCAACCTCGAGCGGTTCCGGGAACTGAAGTCGCTCGGCATCCGGCTTGCGATCGACGACTTCGGCACCGGTTACTCGTCGCTGTCGTACCTGCACCGCTTCCCGATCGACATCCTCAAGATCGACCGCTCGTTCGTCAGCCGCCTTACCGAGAGCGGCGACGGGCCGGAGCTAGCGCGCGCCGTCGTGATGCTGGGCGAGACGCTGGGCCTCGAGACCATTGCCGAGGGCATCGAGCAGGAGGACCAGGTCGCCGAACTGCTGGAGCTCGGCTGCGTCGCCGGCCAGGGCTTCCTGTTCGCCAAATCCACTTCGCTCGAGATGCTGGCCGCCACGCCATTCAGCGAACGCCGGGCGGAGCTCCGTCGCTGGCATTCGGCTTACGATCGCCTGACTGCCACCGGCCGCTATCGTGTCGCCGAGCTCGCACCCAAGCGATCGGTCGCCTAGCGGGCCGCGCGCGCGTCGTCCACGCGCTCATAAAAAAATGCCGCCAATCGCCTAAACTGGCGTCTTTACCGTGCCGGTCGGCGGGGTTCAGCCATGCGAAGGATATTTCAATCGGGCGCGGCCGCCCTCATGGCCTTGTTTGCCCTGGGTACCAGTTACGCTGCATCGGCCCCCGACACCCGGGACGCGCTTGAATGGCGCCTGGTCGGGCCGTTTCGCGCCGGCTGGGCTACCGCGGCCGTGGGCGTGGGCGGCGGATCCGACACCTTCTATCTCGGCGCTGCCGGCGGCGGCATCTGGAAATCGGACGATGCCGGCCGGACCTGGCGTGCCGTCTTCGACGGCGTCGACTCCGCCTTCGTCGGCGCGCTCGCCGTATCGCCGAGCAGGCCCGACACCCTCTATGCCGGCATGGGCCAGATCGCGACCCGCTACGACATCGGGGCCGGCGATGGCGTCTATCGCTCGGACGATGCAGGCGGCAGCTGGCGTCACCTCGGACTTGCCGCGAGCCGGCACATCGGCGCGATCCAGGTCGATCCGCGCAATCCGGACGTCGCGTGGGTCGCTGCCCTCGGCCCGGTCTTCAGCCCGGGCGGTGAGCGCGGCATCTATCGCACGACTGACGGCGGAAAAACCTGGACCCGCACCCTGTTCGTCAGCGAGAACACCGGCGCGGTCGATCTCGCAATCGACCCAGCAGACCCGCGCGTGCTGTTCGCGTCGGTGTGGCAGGTCCGCTACCGGCCCTGGCTCAATTACTTCATGCCGGACACCGGTCCGGAAAGCGGCGTTTACAAGTCTATCGACGGCGGCCTGAACTGGCGCCGTGTCACCGGCGGCGGCTGGCCAGCCGGCAACCTCGGGCGCATCGGGCTTGCAGTCTCGCGACGCCCGACAGGCGCGCGGGTATGGGCCCTGGTCGACGCGGAGTCGGTGGGCGGCTTGTACCGCTCCGACGATGCAGGCGCGACCTGGCAGCGCGTGAATGACGATGCTGAAATCGTCAACGGCTACTTCGCCCAGATCACCGCCGCGCCGAATGATCCGGAGACGGTTTACACGACGGGCCGCAGCCTGCATCGCTGCAGTGCGGGTGGCACTTCCTGCGATATCTTCAAGGGAGGACCGGGCGGCGACGACTACCACAATCTCTGGATCGATCCAGAGCGACCCGAGCGCATGATCACCGGCGCCGACCAGGGCGCGGTGGTAACCGTCAATGGCGGCCGGACCTGGAGCAGCTGGTACAACCAGCCGACCGGCCAGTTCTACAAGCTGTCGGTGGACAACGACTTCCCCTACCGGATCTACGGCGGCCAGCAGGACAGCGGCACGGTGCGCATCGCGAGCCGCAGCGACTACGGCGCGATCAGCTTCCGCAACTGGGAACCGGTCGGCGCCGACGAGCGCGATTACCAGATTGCCGACCCGCGGGATTCCAATATCGTGTACGCGTCCGGTCTCGGCGGACGCCTGTCGCGCTGGGACGCCCGCAATGGCGAAGTACAGAACATCTCGCCGTGGCCGATTTCGAGCTACGGGGAGCGGCTCACGTCGTTCCAGCAGCGTTACTCCTGGATCGAGCCGATCGCCCAATCCCAGCTCGAGCCGTATCCCCTGTACTTCGGTTCGCAACGGCTGTGGCGTTCGATTGACCGGGGCGCGCATTGGGAGGCGATCAGCCCGGATCTTTCCGCGCGCGATGCATCGGTGCGCAATTGCGACGGCAATCTCGACCCCGCGCACGCGCGCGCCTGCGGCTATGGCGTCATCTGGAACATCGGCCTATCACCGCGCGACAACGCCGAGATCTGGGTCGGTACAGATGACGGGCTCGTGCGCCTGACGAGGGACGGCGGCAAGACCTGGGCGGACGTGACACCGAAAGGCGTTCCCGCCTGGGCCAAGGTCAGCATGGTCGAGCCGTCGCCGACGGAGCCCGGTTCGGCGTACATCGCTGTCGACAATCACCGCCAGGACGATTTCCGGCCCTGGATATTCCGCACGAAGGATTACGGCGCGACCTGGTCGCTCGCGATCGGCGGCCTGCCGCCCGGTCATTTCGTCAGCGTGGTGCGGGCCGACCTGAAGCGCGCGGGCCTGCTGTATGCGGGCACGGAAACCGGCGTGTTCGTGTCCTTCGACGACGGAGACCATTGGCAGTCGCTGCAGCGCCAGCTTCCGACCGCCTGGGTGCGCGATCTGATCCTGCACGGCGACGATCTCATCGCCGGAACGCAGGGTCGCGCGATCTGGATCCTGGATGACATCGCTCCGTTGCGCCAGTTCGACGCGGGTGCGACGGGAAGTACGGCGCGCCTGTTCCAACCGGCGGCGGCCGTGCGGCTGCGCAGGAACCAGAATCGCGATACGCCGCTGCCGCGCGAGGAGCCTGTCGGCCGCAATCCGCCGGCGGGCGCCGCCATCGACTACTGGCTCGCGGCGCCCGCAGGTCGCGTGGAACTCGAAATACGCGATGCGGCCGGGGCGCTGGTGCGGCGTTTCGCGACGGACGCGCCGGAACCGCGGGCGTCCGCGGAACGCTATTTCAGCGCAGACTGGATCACGCCGCCCCCGGCGCTGTCGAGGACCGCGGGCATGCACCGCTTCTACTGGGACCTCCGTTACCCGCGGCCGCGGGCCACGGAATACGAATATTCGCTGTCCACGGCATTCGGCATGGACGTTCCCGTCCTTCCGGAGGGACCGATGGCCCTGCCGGGCGCTTATCGCGTGGTGCTGCGCGTCGATGGCAGCGAGCAATCGGAGCCGCTGACGCTCGCGATGGACCCGCGCGTTGCAGCCGACGCGGGAGCGCTGGCGGAAGCGCTTGCCGTGTCCCGCGAGGCCCAGGACCTGCTGGCGCGCCACTATGCGGGCGCTGCGGAATACGAGTTCGTCGATGATCGGATCAAGGAACTCCGGGATGCGCAGGCCGGCAACGCGAAGGTCATGGACGCTCTGGATGTCTTCGACGCGCGCATGAAATTGCTGCACGGTGACGCCGGCGACCGTCCCGACAACATGAGTCTCGCGAATATCGGGGAGATCCTGCGCAAGATTGAAACCGACGTCGAGTTCACCGATCGCGCGCCAACCGAGCCCCAGCGACGCGCTCTGGCGGAGACCGGGCAGCGCCTCGAGAAATCCCTGGCGCTGTGGCAGCAGATCCGTGGAACCGATCTGGCGCGGCTCAATGCGCGCCTGGCGGCTGCGGGAATCGCGCCCGTCACGATTCCGCCGCTGGATGCCATCAAATTGAAGGGACCGAGCGTTTCGCGCGAAGTGCCTTGATCACGACCGCGCGCGAAGCCCGCGGCCCTACTGCTGGATCGACGTGTAGGCTACCTCGCCGCCGATGATGGTCATCACGACGCGGGCCTTCAGGATTTCCGCCTCCGGCACCTGCATGATGTCGGATGACAGGACCGTGAAGTCCGCCAGTTTCCCTGCCTCGATCGAGCCACGTTCCTTTTCCTGGAAAGCCGCGTAGGCCGGCCAGTAGCTCAGGATCCCGAGCGCTTCTTCGCGTGTCAGGCGCTGATCGAGTCCCCAGTCGGGGCCCGCGTAACCATCGAGCGCGCGGCGCGTCACCGCGGCGTAGAACTCGATGATCGGATCGCCCTGCTCCACCGGCGCGTCGCTGCCGCCCGTGATGACCGTGCCGGCGTCCAGCAGCCGGCGCCAGGCATAGGCGCCCTTGATGCGCTCGGGCCCGAGCCGCTTCGGCGCAAAGTACATGTCGCTGATGGCGTGCGAGGTCTGCATCGAGGCGATCACGCCGAGCTTTGCAAAGCGCGGGATGTCGGCGGGATCAAGCACCTGCGCATGCTCGATGCGGAAGCGCGGCTCGGCGACGGGGCGCTCCGCGGGCGGCACAGTCGCCATCGCCTTCTCGTAGGCATCGAGCACGAGTCGGTTTCCGCGATCGCCGATCGCATGGGTCTCCACCTGGATGCCGCTTTTCAGCGCGGCAGTCGCAATCCGCAGGATTTCCTCCGGCTCGTTGACCAGCAGACCGCTGTTCTGCGGCGAATCGCTGTAAGGCGCCAGCAGTGCCGCGCCGCGCGAACCCAGCGCGCCATCCATGTACAGCTTGATACCGCGCACGACGAGGCGTTCGTCACAGCTCTTCGTGTCGGGCCCTTCCGCCAGCAGGCGTTCGGCATCCGCGCTCGGACCGCCGATTGCGACATACAGGCGGAGGTCGATCCTGCCTGCTGCATAGAGCTGGCACAGCAATCCGACTTCCGAGTATGTGGTGCCCGCGTATTGAAGCTGCGTCCAGCCAACACGGACGCTGCGGCGGGCGCCGGTCTCGAGCGCTTTCTTCAGCTCATCTTCGGTCGGCGGCGGCACGATGTCGTCGACCAGCGCCATCGCATTGTCGATCAGCATGCCCGTCGGCCCGCCGGTCACGGGGTCCTTCAGGATTTCGCCGCCTGGCGGGTTCGGCGTATCGCGCGAGATGCCGGCCTTTTGCAGAGCTAGGCTGTTCACGACGATCGCATGCCCGTCGATGCGCTCGAGCACAACCGGGCGGTTGCTGACCACGGCATCGAGGTCCGCCCGCGTCGGAAATGCCGCTGGCGTCCAACGGGATTCGATCCATCCACGCCCCTGGATCCACGAACTCTTGTCCGTCGCCGCGCGTTCGCGCAGGCGTTGTTGCAGGGCTGCGAGGCTTTCGACGCCGGTCAGGTCGAAATACAGCTCGCGCCAGCCGATGCCGGACAGGTGCGCGTGAGAATCGGTGAGCCCCGGCAGAACCGTCAGGCCCCCGAGGTCGATTTTCCGCGCGTCGGCCGGCGCCCGCCGCAGCGCCTCGGCGTTCGAACCCACATAAGCGATGCGCCCATCGACCACCAGCACGGCCTCGGCGCGCGGCGCCAGGGCCGCTCCCGTGTAGATGTTGGCGTTATGAAGGACAAGCGCGGTGGACGCCAGGGACGGGCCCGCGGCCAGGGCGAGCAGCGGGACGGCCATCCGCAGTAACATGCGCCGTGTCCATTCATTCATGACGCCTATCCTACAACGATGCTGTCGCTGATCGGCTGGCTCATCCTGCTGGTGTTGTGCTGGCCCCTGGCCCTCCTTGCACTGATCCTGTGGCCCATCGTCTGGCTGATCTCGCTGCCGTTTCGCCTGATCGGCATCACCTTTGACGCGCTGTTCGCACTGCTGAAGGCAATCCTGTTCCTTCCGGCGCGGTTGTTGGGCTCAAGGCCGAAGGCATGACCGAAAGGGATTACGTGCTCGGCACCCACGACGAGGAGATCGCCCGCCTCGGCCTGCAGCATCGCGTGTGGCGACCCACCGTCCTCGACTGCTGGAATAGGGCAGGAATCGGCCGCGGCAAGAAGGTGATCGATGTCGGCGCCGGGCCGGGATTCGCCACGCTCGACCTGGCGGAGATCGTCGGCCCCCAGGGAGAGATCCTGGCGGCCGAACGCTCGGGCCGGTTCCTGGACACGGCGAAGAGAGCCTGCGCCGATCGCGGATTCCCGAATGTGCGCTTCCGCAGCATGGACCTGATGAACGAAACGCTGGACGTGACCGGCTTCGACGCCGCCTGGTGCCGCTGGGTCGCCTGCTTCGTTTCCTCGCCTGCAACCCTGATGCAGCGGATCGCCGACGCGCTGCGCCCCGGCGGCATGGCCATATTTCACGAGTATTCCAATTACGGCACCTTTGAATTCACGCCCCGCCGCCCCGCGCTGGAGCGTTTCGCCCTCGAAGTCATGGCGAGCTGGCGTGCGACCGGCGGCGAGCCGAACATCGGGCGCGACCTCCCGGTGCTGCTGCCGGCCGCCGGCTTTCGCGTCCGCCAGGTACGGCATCACATCTTCGCGGTGACCACCCGGGATGAATTCTGGCAGTGGCCCGCGAGTTTCATCGGGATCAATGCCGATCGCCTTCGTGACCTCGGCCGCGTCAGCGGCGAATGGGCGGACGAGGTGCGGTCAGCATTTAACGACGCCGAATCGGACGAGCGAACCGTGTTCACGACCCCGCTGGTCCTCGAGGTCATCGCGGAACGGCTGTAGGTCTCAGTCATCCGGCCCGCAGCCGCAGCCCATCAGCTTCCGGCTGAGATACGTGTACTCGAGCGCCTTGGTCAGCGCCTCCTGATTGAGGTTGGCCCCGGCCGAGTGACCGCCTTCCATGTTCTCGTAATAGAAGTACGGATAGCCGAGTTCCTTCAGTCGCGCAGCGGCCTTGCGCGCATGCGCCGGGTGGACGCGATCGTCGGCCGTGGATGTTTCGAGGAAGACTTCCGGATAGCGCTTGCCGGCGACCAGCTTCTGGTAGGGCGAGTATTTCTCGATGACCGCGCGCTCCGCGGGTATCGCCGGATCACCGTACTCGCCGACCCAGGACGCGCCGGCGCCGATCTTCGTGTAGCGGATCATGTCGAACAGCGGCACCTGGATCACGATCGCGTGGTAGAGCTCGGGCCGCTGGGTCATCGCGACGCCCATCAGCAGGCCGCCATTCGATCCGCCCATGATGCCGAGCCGCCGCGCGCTCGTGATCTTGCGCGCGATCAGGTCCTCGGACACAGCGAAGAAATCGTCGTAGACCTTCTGGCGGTTCTCCTTCAATCCGGCGTTGTGCCAGGCCGGGCCGAACTCGCCGCCGCCGCGGATGTTGGCGACGACGAAGTTGCCGCCGCGCTCGAGCCACAGCTTGCCGATGATGCCCGAGTACCAGGGCGTCATCGAGACCTGGAAGCCGCCGTAGGCGTAGAGAAGCGTCGGTGCGGCACCGACGAAGTCGACGCCCTTCTGCCGCACGACGAAATACGGGATCTTCGTGCCGTCCGTCGAAGTTGCCTCGAACTGGTCCACCTGCAGGTTGGTCGCGTCGAAGCGCGGCGTCAGGGCCTTCAGCTTCTCGACGTGTCCGCTCGCGGAATCGGCGAGCCAGTGTGTCGTCGGCGTCAGGAATCCGGCGACACTGGCGATCATCCGGTCGCTGCGATCGGACGAAGTGACGATGCTCACCGATGAATTGGCTGGCAACTGATCGAGACTGATCCGGTTCCAGCCATCGCCTTTCGGCTCGAAAGAGACGATTGCGCCTTTCACGTTCTCGTAGAGCGCGATCACCAGCCGGTTGCGCGTGTTCGCGACCTCTTCGATGGATTCTCGCGCGCCGGGTCGCAGCACGAGTTGCGGCACGGCCTGCTCGGGATCGGCTTTCAATGCCGCCAGGTCGTAAGCGGCCAGGTCTCCTTCCTTGAGATCCCTGGCGGGCCAGTCTTCCTCGAGCGTGAAGACCAGCTTGCCCTGGACCAGGGCCCTGATGGTCGACTTCAATGGCAACGGCAACTTCACGGATGTCTGTCCGCCAATGAAGTAGTACGCGGTCGTGAACGTGTCGATGTAGCGGGTGGCCATGACGGCCTGCACCGCGCCGTCGGCATCGCGCAACACGAATGGATCGGCTCCGACATCCTTCTGGTCGCCGCGGAAGAGTTCCTTCGCCTCGGACAGCGCCTGGCCGCGCTTCACGGACTTGATGATGTAGGGATAGCCCGAAGGCGTCAGCTGGCCCTGCTCCCATTCCGTCGCGACCAGGATCGTGTCCGCATCCAGCCAGGTCAGGCCGTGCTTGCCCTCCGGCAGGCTGAAACCGCCCGCGACGAATGATTTCGTGCGCGTATCGAATTCGCGCACGGTGACCGCATCCTTGCCCGCGTCGGACAGCGACACGAGGCACAGCCGGTCCTCCGGCGGCAGGCAGGTGACGCCGCTCCAGACCCAATTGGCGTTCTCCGTCGTCGCAAGCGCGTCCACATCGAGCAGCAATTCCCACTCCGGCGTGTCGCTGCGATAGCTGTCGAGCGTCGTGCTCCGCCAGATGCCGCGCACATGATCGGCGTCCTGCCAGAAATTCCGCAGCTCGTCATTGCCGGTAAATCCGACCGTGGGGATGCGGTCCTTCGCATTCAGGATCGCCAGCGCATCCGCGTGCAGGCCGGCGAATTGCGGATCGGCCTCGAGGACCTTGAGCGAGCGTTCGTTCTCGGCCTTGGCCCAGGCGAGCGCGCGTTCGCCCTGGATTTCCTCCATCCAGATGTAGGGGTCGCTTCGTTCCGCGGCGAAAGACGACGCCGCAGAAGCATGCCGCGACGACCAGGAACAGGCGCAGGTGATTCGTTTTCATGACGCCGATCTTAGCGCCCTGCGCACGCCGTGCACACGGTCGCCGGCAAAGAGATGAAACGCCGCGCCGGCGCGACGAATCGCAGTATCCGCTGCTGCCTCCGCACGCGCCGGACACTATCGTATCGGCATGAAACACCTCATCGCATTCCTCGCACTCGCCGGCGTCGCAGCGCCGGCGCTCGCCCAGAGCACATTCCATGGCGACGCCGCCCGCACCGGCGTCTACCAGGGCGCCGGTCCGGCCCGGTTCAGCGGCGTCAAATGGGCGTTCAAGACGGGCGGGCCCATCGTGACGTCGCCCGTGATCGCGGATGGCGTCGTCTACATCGCAAGCATGAGCGGCCACGTGCACGCGATCGACCAGGAGACCGGCGCGGAGAAATGGAAGTTCAAGTCGCGGATGCCGATCGCCTCCTCGCCCGCGATCGCAGACGGCACGCTGTACTTCGTCTCGAGCGCCGGCTCGCTCGCGGCGCTCGACGTCGCAACCGGCCAGCCGAAGTGGGTGTTCGCCGTCGAGTACGAGCGGAAATTCGAAGCGAAGGGCCTGCACGGCTATCCGTCCGAATGCGCAGACCATTCCCGACGCCTGGGATGTCTACACCTCGTCGCCGGCCGTCGCGAACGGCAAGGTGTACTTCGGCTCCGGCGACGGCAATGTCTACGCGGTCGATGCGAAGAGCGGCATCCTGCAGTGGAAGTTCGCGACCGGCGACGTCGTTCATGCCTCGCCGGCGATCGCCGGCGGCACGGTGTTCATCGGCAGCTGGGACGGGACTTTCTACGCGATCGACGCCGAGTCCGGCGCGCAGAAATGGGCGTTCAAGGCCGGCGTGGATCCCGTGATCCACAACCAGGTCGGATTCCAGTCGTCGGCCGCGGTCGTCGACGGCACCGTGTACGTCGGCTGCCGCGATGCGCATGTCTATGCGTTCGATGCCGCCACCGGCCGCAAGAAATGGGATTACCCGACCAGCAAGTCCTGGGTCAACGGCACGCCGGCCGTGCGCGATGGCGTCGTGTACGTCGGGACCTCGGATACCGCGCGCTTCCTGGCGCTCGATGCGAAGACCGGCCGCCTGCGCTGGGTATTCGATGCGAAGGCCTACATCTTCTCGTCGGCGGCCCTTGCCGGGGATCTCGCTTTCTTCGGCAGCCACAACGGCAGGATGTACGCCGTCGACACGAAGAACGGCGCGCTCGCCTGGCAATTCCAGACCGAGGCGTCGAAGAAGGACGCGATGAACGTGCTGAACGACGACGGCAGCTTCAACCAGGAGGCGTTCGCGCCCGGTGTTCGGCGACTTCGAGGACATGTACCTCGATTTCTACCGCTACATCTCGATCGGCGCGATCATGTCATCGCCGGCGGTCGACCAGGGCGTCGTGTTCGTCGGCAGCATGGACGGAAATCTGTACGCGCTGGACTAGAACTCCTCGGCAGTGATGAAGTGCGGGCGGATGTCCACCGGCACGTCGCCGAGGCGGTCGAGCACGGCCTGCACTTCGGGGCGCATCACGACCAGGCGATCGAGGAAGCGCTTCGTTCCCGCGTAATCTCCCGTCGCCTGCAGGGTCATCAGGTCGTGCGTGAGGCCGATGACGCCTTTCTTGGCGCGCTTCAGGTTCACGCTGAATGTGCCATCGGCATTGACGCGGAAGCCGCCGGCGTCCAGCAGGTAATTCACCTGCATCGCCATGCCCCGGGCATGTGAATCGCCCATGCCAAAGCGCAACGTCCGGAACGCCGAGGCGAGGAAGGTCGTGTACATCGCGCGCTCGTCGGCCTTGTTCAGCACGCCCTTGTCCATCAGCTTCTGCAGTGCCCACAGCCCCGAGACGTCGGCCTTGGCCTCCTCGACCGCGCTGTAGAGCTCCTTGATGGCCTCGCGCACGCTGACGCCCGTGCCTCCGGGTCCGGTGTTGTTGGGGCCGAGGCCGTGCATCACCTCGTGCATCAATATGTGCGTGAAGAAAGCGTCGAAATTGACGTAGGGCTGGTCCGCAGGCGCAAGCGCCACTTTCGAGATCGGCAGCAACGCGTTTTCGAACTTCGCCTGCTGGTAATTCTTCAGCATCATGCGCTTCGATCCCATCTCGTTGACGATGCGCTCGTCATTCGGCAGGTTGAACGCGGCGGTCTGCACATCGTGATTGCCGTCGCCCGCGGAAAACACGACATTGACGACGCGCATCGGCGCGAGGCCGCCGAGCTGCTTGCGCCGGTACTTCGGGTCGATCGGCAAGCGGTCCTCGAGCCCCTGCAGCTCCTTGCCGAAGCGCGCCAGTTTTTCCGTCTCGACGTCGTCGCGCACGGTGATGAAGGCCTCGAAGGCTGCCTTGAAGTTGAACCAGTCGTCCTCGTAGACCTCGTAAGGCCCGATGGTCGGCTCGATCGACGAATCGAGCTTCATCCAGGCGACATCGCTCGCGTAGTAATCGTTGGAAATCAGCGCCGCCGCCCGCGACTCGAGGAAAACCTTCAACGTCGGCTGCGATGTCGCTGCCGCCGCCGCGCGCAGCTCCTGCGCCATCTCGGCGAGCTCGCCCTGGTATTCGAGACTGTACGGAACGGCCTTGAACCCGCCGTCGGCATCGCGCCGGATCGTCGTGAAGAAGCCGATCGCCGCGGCATGTTCAGCCGGCGCAAGGCCCGCGAGCCAGGCCTCGACATCGGCCTTGGCCGCGCCCGCCGGATAAAAATTCGCAGCTGCGGGCTTTTCCGGTGCCCCCGGGATGAACACGGCGTCGTTGTCGAGCCGCGACCAGGGGCCCTTGTTGATCAGGAAGTACTTGAGCCGCGCCTGGCCGACCAGCGTGGTATCCCCCATCAGCTTCAGCAGCATCGTTTCGTTGCCGGCCCAGGACTGGCGCATGAACAATGCATCCGTGATTCGCGCCGCGCGCACCAGGTGCGCGAGCGCCTCACGCTCATTGGCAGGCAGGCCGGAAAGGTCTACCCGGATATCCACCGGCGCGAGCCTTCCGGTCATGGCATTCAGGCGCTGCAACTCGGGCGGAATCCGCATGGTCTCGGTCGCCAGGGCAAGGCTCGGCAACAGGATCAGTGCGGGCAGTAAGGACTTCATGGACATGCTCCAGCGTGGCAGGCGACACTCGGATGCCTATGACACCGAATTCCACCATTAGATGCCGGATTCTGCGCCTTGCAAAGCTGGCCGGCCTCATCGTCCTCTGTTCCGTCGCAACGGCAGACGAGGTCAAGCCCGCGACCGGGTACCAGCACTACCTGACCGGCAATCCGGCCGACGTGGTCCGCCCGACCAGCGGCCTGTGGGTGCTCCAGGGCGGCGGCGACGATGTCGACGAAAACTACGTGCGCATGGGCGCGCGCGGCGGGGGCGGCGATTTCGTCGTGCTGCGGGCATCCGGCGACGACGATTACAACGACTACATCTTCGCGCTGTGCCACTGCGACTCGGTCGAAACCATCGTCTTTGACAGCCGCGAGGCCGCCAGCGATCCCTACGTCATCGAGACGATCCGCAATGCCGAGGCGCTCTTCATCGCCGGCGGCGACCAGAGCCGCTATGTGCGCTTCTGGCAGGGCACGCCGGTGCAGGACGCGATCAATTACGTCGCGGCAAAGCCGGCGCCGATCGGCGGCACCAGCGCGGGCATGGCGGTGCTGGGGGAATTCGTCTACTCGGCCCTGTACGAGAGCCTGACCAGCGCCGTGGCGCTCGCCGATCCCTATGCCAGGACGTCACCCTGGCGCGCAACTTCCTGGCGCTCCCCCGGCTCGGCGGGATCCTGACCGACCAGCACCTGCAGGAACGCGACCGCATCGGCCGCACGGTCACCCTGCTCGCCCGGCTGATGAAGGACGGCTGGGCTGCCGAGCCGCGGGCGATCGCGGCCGACCGCGAAACGGCAGTACACATCGATCCGAAAGACGGCACGGCGGAGGTTTTCGCCACGGCCAAGCATCCGACGCCCTATGCCTATTTCATGCGGCCGACGCAGCCGCCCGAGCGCTGTGAACCGGGCGAGCCGCTGACTTTCCGCGACGTGGACGTCTATCGCATCGGACCGGGCGGCCACTTTGACCTGAAGGCCTGGCAGGGAACCGGCGGCATCGGCTACCGCCTGAGTGCCGAGGCCGGCGTGCTCCGTTCCACCCGGGATAGTGCCTACTGAGGCCGGCAGCGGGCTGGCAAATCCCCAATTCCTGATATACGCTCAAGGCGTTACGTGGGGGGGGATCCATGAACGAACGCAAGACGCCGCTGGCTGCAGCGGTATTCGCGGTTCTTTATCCGGCCTTGGCGCCCGTTGCCGCAGCGGCAACGACCGAAAGCGTCAAGCTCGAAGCGGTGGTCGTGACCGCGACGAGGCGCGCGGAAGATCTGCAGGACGTCGCGCAAAGCGTCACCGCGCTATCGACGGAGTTCATCGAGAAGCAGGCGCTCACAGAACATTGCCGATCTCGCCGGCGCCCTGCCCTCCGTCAACATCGTCAGCAGCTGGCCTGGTCGCAACGCCATCGTGATGCGCGGCATCTCGACCGGTTCCGCCGAATACCGCGTTGACAGCCAGGTCTCGGTCTATCTCGACGAGCAGCCGATGACGGCGATCTCGCAGCAGGTCGACGTGCGGCTGATCGACATCGAGCGCATCGAGGTGCTGCCCGGCCCGCAGGGCACGCTGTTCGGCTCGAGCTCGCAGGCTGGCACGGTCCACTACGTCACCAACAAGCCGGACATCAGCGGATTCCTGGGCGAGGTCGCGGCCGAAGTCGGCACGACCAAGGGCGGAGACGAGAGCTACGACGTCAGCGGCTGGGTCAACATCCCCGTCACCGACAACTTCGCGCTCCGCGCAGTCGGCTTCTAGTCGGAGGAAGGCGGTTACGTCGACAACGTGCTCGGCCCGACGCTGATGGGCGACGCGACGAACGCGGACGTCGCCGACAACAACCAGAACGCCTATACGACGAGCGGCGGCCGCCTGGAGGGACTCTGGACGATCAACCCGAACTGGAATCTGCTCGTCACGGGCATCTACCAGCAGGCGAGACGATGGGCATCTGGGAAACCGATCCCTTCCTCGGCGACAACAAGATCACGCGCTTCTTCGACGATTGGCGCGACGACTACTGGTACACGACCGCTGCGACGCTGAAGGGCGACCTCGGTTTCGCGGAGTTGTCGCTGACCGGGTCCTACTTCAACCGCAAGGTCAACTACGAATTCGACGACACGAACTACGCCCAGTGTCGCACCGACCGCTTCGGCACCTACTACGCCCTCTACGACACGGGCACGCTGCACGCGATTACCTTCAACTGGCAGAAGCAGAATCGCTGGGCCTATGAGGCCCGGCTGACCTCGACGGGCGAGAGCAAGCTGAAATGGATGGCCGGCGCCTTCTACGAGGACGTCTACGACTGGTGGGAATACGGGGACAAGATACCGGGACTGACGACCACGAACGCCTGGGTCGAGGCCAATCGCCGCGCCTGCGAAGACATCGCAGATCCGGCTATCGCCGCCTGCCCGCTGGCCCCGTCGGACTATTACTACTACAACAAGTACCACAACAAGGTGAAACAGCTCGCCTTCTTCGGCGAGATGTCCTACGCCCTGACCGACAAGTGGTCGGTCACCGGCGGCGCGCGCTGGTTCGAGTACGACCGCAACATGTTCGACAAGTACAACCAGCCATTCGGGCTGCCGGCCCAGAGCGACCCCGACGCCAACGGCTTGACCAGCAAGAGCAAGGATAGTGACACGACCTTCAAGTTCGCGACCGAATACCATTTCACTCCCGACATGATGCTGTACGCCCTGTACAGCGAGGGCTTCCGCCTCGGCGGCCAGAATTCGCAGCGTGCGGCTGATACCGGCCAGGTGCCGCTGACCTATGGGCCGGACCATCTGAAGAACTACGAGGCCGGCATCAAGAGCGAGTGGCTGGACCACAAGCTGCTGGTCAATGCCTCCTTTTTCTACATGAAGTGGGACGACATTCAGATCCACTTCAGCAGCACGGACAGCGACGTCAACGGCGCCTGGTGGATCGAGGGCAACATCAACGGCGGCAAGGCCGAGCAGAAGGGCGTCGAGTTCAACGGCACCTGGTATGCGACCGACCAGCTCAAACTCGACTGGAGCGTCTTCCTCGCGAGCCCCAAGTTCACCGAGGACACGCTGGTCCCGAACTCAAGCGTGGTCTACATCGCGAAAGGCTGGACGCTGCCGGTCTCGCCGAAGGAGAAGTACTGGGCGTCGGTCGAATACACCTTTCCGGACTTCCTGCCGATGTCCGGCGACTTCTGGACGCGGTTCTCCTATACCTACCAGGGCAAGACCTGGGACAGCCTGGGCGCGATCGAGGACTTCCACAACGGCGACGACCCCCTCAGGGAATTCCTGATCCCCGAGTGGAAGTCCGGCACGCTGCAATTCGGCTTCACCAGCGACAACGGATGGGAGTCCGCGCTCGTGATCCGGAACGTCTTCGACGACAAGAGCTTCAACTGGCTGAGCGGCACCTGGCGCGGCGAACGCTTCGACGACCCGCGCTGGCGCTACGTGCGCAGCCTGCAGCGGCCGCGAAGCATCTCGCTTTCGTTCACCAAGAAATGGTGACGGCGCCCCGCCTGAGCGCCTGATCGTTGAAGCTCGTCACGACCTCGGTGGTGCGCGGCAGCCACCAGGGCGAGAGCCATGGCGGCGTGTACCTGATCGACCTCGTCGCGCGCGATATCCGTCAGGTCGTCGACTGGAACAGGACCGGCATCGACTGGCAGGGTCGCGGCTGGGACCGCGGCCTGCGCGGCATCGCCTTCGACGGCGAAGTTGTGTACATCGCGGCCAGCGACGAACTCTTCGCCTACACGCCGGATTTCCGGCCGATCGGATCCTGGCGCAATCCGTACCTCAAGCACTGCCACGAGATCGCGGTCTGGGAGCGCACGCTCTACCTCGCGTCGACCGGTTTCGACAGCATCCTCGGCTTCGACCTCGACAAGCGCGAATTCACCTGGGCGCATGCACGTCGTCACTCAGGACTTCCGTTTCCTGGGCGCGGATTCGATCCGCGCAAGACGGACGGCCCGCTGATGCTCAACAAGCTGCACCTCAACAACGTGCATTGCGCAAAGGGGCGGCATGTACCTGACGGGGCTCAGGACCGGCGGCATGCTGCTGTTCAACGGGCGCACGATCCACATGGCGGTCGAATTGCCAGCCGGCACGCACAACGCGCGGCCGTTCCGCGACGGCGTGCTGTTCAACGACACGGAAGCGAATCTCCTTCGCTATGCCGGCCGGGGCGAAGGGCGCGAGGACCGCGCAATGCCGGTACCCACCTACCCGCCGGAATCGTTGCTGCACAACGACAAGGACCAGGCCGACATCGCGCGGCAGGGATTCGCGCGCGGGCTTGCGGCGTTCTCGGACACGCTGGTCGCCGGCGGCTCCTCGCCGTCCACGATTTCGGTTTACGACCTCGCGCGAAACGAGCGCATGCTGTCGGTCAATCTCACGATGGACGTCCGAAACGCCATCCACGGGCTCGAGGTCTGGCCGTACTAGAGCCCCGCGTTGCGCACGCTCTCTGGAAGCTCCGCGATGATGTCCCCGAGTTCCTCCTGCCAAGGGTCGAGGTGCCGCTCGTAACGGCGCCAGGTGCCGAGCGCGCGCGTGTAAAGCGGCTGACGCACCTGCTCGGAGCTCGCAGTCCGGACCGGGCGCTGTGTCTCGTGGAAGCGCATGCAGGCCTCCTCGAACGGCAAGCCGCAATGCGCGAGGATGCGGCGCACCTGCGCCTCGAGGTCGCCGACCGTCTCCTCGTAATGCACGTCGAGCACCTTGCCCGGCAGCACGCTGTGCCAATGCTTCATGGTCTCGTGGTACTGCCGGTAATACAGTGCCAGCTCGTTCATGTCGTAAGTGAAATGCTGGCCCTTGGCGAAGAGCTGCTTGTAGCTGCCCAGGCAGGTGTCGAGCGGATGGCGACGCGCATTGATGATCCTCGCGTTCGGCAGGATCAGGTGCGCGAAGCCGACATGCGAGAAATTGTTCGGAAGCTTGTCGGTAAAGAGCGGTTTGCCGGTCGAGCGATAGATCCGCGTGTCCTCGATGTACTGCTGTCCGTAGGCGCGGAAGTCGCGGCCGCGCAGCTCGCGGACGGCTTCCGGGTATTCCACGCGGCCGCGGTAGCGCCCCGTCGAGACGGCGATGTCGCCGAGCGTCGCCAGCTCGAGCGTTCCTTCGACCTGGCTATGACTCGCAAGGATCTGCTCGATCAGCGTCGAGCCCGAGCGCGGTAAACCGACGATGAAGATTGGCGCATCCGACTCGAATCCCTGGCCGGCATGCCGCTCCAGAAATTCGCGGCTGAAGACCTCCGCGATCTTCTCGTGGCGGACCTCGAATCCGACCGGATCATGGAACACAAGCGGTCGCTGTTGCTGATTGCCGCTCTGATAGTAGTGCCAGGCACGGTCGTAATCGCCCAGGTCCTCGCAGGCCTTCCCCAGGGCGAACCGGAAATGGACTGCGGCGCTTTCGGAGAGGTCGCTCGCGTTTCAGCTGCTGCTCCATGGCCGCGACTTCCTCCGGCTCGAAGCGGAACACCTTGAGGTTCGCCATGCTCCAGTAGACTTCGCCGAATTCCGGCTTCAGCACGATCGCCTTGCGATACGCGCGCAGCGACGCCGCCTGGTCGCCACGTCCCTTGAGGACGTGCGCATGACTCATGTGGACACCCGGCATGTCCGGCTGGATCTCCAGCGCCCGCCGGTAGGCGTCGGCGCTCTTTTCCATGTCGCCGATGTAGGCGTAGGCGGCACCCAGCCCCGACCAGGCAGTTGCATTGCCGGGCTGCAGTTCCATCGATTTCAGGTAGCAGGCGATGGCCTCCTGCTGCCGGTCCGAGTCGTGCAGCAAGGAGCCCAGCAACAGCCAGGCTGCAACATAGCCCGGCGCCAGACTCGTCGCCCGACGCAGCAGGGCCTCCGCGTCGGAAAGATGCTTCCTGGTCGCCAAGTAGAGCCTCGGCCAGATAACGCAGTGCATCGACGTTGTCCGGATTACTGCGGATCGCGCTGCGCAAGGTCGCAATCGCCTCGTCCTTCCGATCCGCGAATAGATGATCCAGGGCCAGCGCGACCTGCCCCTTGTCGGCGTCCAGCCTGAAGATACTCCTCGAAGGCCGCGTCCGCTTCGCGGCCCCGGCCCATAGCCGCGAGCGCCTTGCCCAGTTTCTTGTATGCAGGCGGCAATTGCGGCTCGAGCCGGATCGCCTCTTCGAAGCAGGGCACGGCTTCCTCGAAGCGTTCCTGCAGCGCCAGCACACTGCCGAGGTCCTCGTGCAATTGCGGATTCGCGGGCTGCAGCGAAATGGCGAGCCGCATGGTTCGCTCCGCGTCGGCATAGTGCCCCTGCTCTCCGAGCGCGTGGCCGAGCAAACGCAGGTGATCCACGGACGCGGGACTCCGCTCGAGAAACTCGCGGCAGATCCGTTCCGCGCTTTGCAGGCTGGTTCGTCCGCATCGCCTCGAGTGCCGCCGCGATGCTGGCTTCGACCGTTACTTCAGGTACTTGTCGAACCACGCTCGCACGCGCAGCAGGTAGTCCTTGTCGAACTCCGCGCTCCAGTCGCCATGATGCGCACCGGGATACACGACGAGCTCGGTGTCGATGCCGCGCTTGCGCAGCGACTGGTACATGAGTTCACGCATTCAACAACGGCACATTCCAGTCGTTGCGGCCGCCGAGGAAGATCGTCGGCGTCGTCACGCGACCCGCCTGCAGCAGCGGCGACAGCCGGTCGTATTTTTCGCGGTTTTCCCAGGGAACGCCCAGTTCCCAGTTGTACCATTTCTGGTAGATGTCATGACCGTAGTTGGCATAGATGAAGCTGTGCCCGGCGCCGGTCGCCGCGGCCTTGAAGCGGCCGGTGCGCGTGATGACCGTGTTGGTCATGTAGCCGCCGTAGGAATAGCCGGTCACGGCGAGCCGCTCCGGGTCCGCGTAGCCGAGTGCGATCACGTGATCGACGGCGGCGATGAGGTCGTCGTAATCGGTGATGCCCCAGGTCTGGTAGATCCCGCGCACGAAATCCTGGCCGCGGCCGGTCGAGCCGCGCGGATTCGGTTCGACGACGACGTAGCCGTTCGCCGCGAAGTACTGCGTCCAGGCCGAGTAACCCCAGGCATGCTGGCCGACCGGCCCGCCGTGGATGTGCAGGATCGTCGGATAGCGGTGACCGGGCTCGAAGCCGGGCGGCTTCGTCACGAAGGCCTGGACCAGCGTCCCGTCGGGACTCCGGAACGACACCGATTCCTTGCTGCCGATGGCGACCGATTTCAGGAAGGCGCCGTTGATGTCCGTCAACGGCTTGCAAGCCGGCCGTTCGCGACCGACCGGATCTCCGGACCGTCATTGCGATCTTCGGCGAGCACGGCAATCGCGCCGTTTTGCGCGACGTCGAAAGCCGAGATGTTGTATTCGCCCCCGACCAGTTGTTCCAGCCTGCCGTCCTCCGGCCGCACCCGCGCGAGACGCGTGCCACCCTCCTGGTCGTACACGAAATAGATCCACTTGCCGTCGGCCGACCAGCGGAACGAATCGATCCAGCGGTCGAGCGCGCCGGTGAGGATGCGGGCGGGTCCGCCGGACGCGGACATCACCGCCACCTGCGGGCTGCCATAGACGCCGTCCTCGGCCGAAAGGAAGGCGATTGAGCGCCCGTCGGGGCTCCAGGAGGGATTGCTCTTGACCCGCTCGTCGTTGGTCAGCCGCAGCAGCGTCCTGCCCTTGTCGGGGCTGTCGGAGGCGACGATCCACAAGTCGGTCTTGTAGCTCGCGTCCGGTTCCTGCTCGCGATTGCTGGAAAAGACGATCATCCGGCCGTCGGGCGACCAGTCGGCATCGGACTCGCTGTAGGATCCTGACGTCACCTGGGTCAATTTCCCCGATGCCAGCTCGAGGACGAACAGGTGTTCCGCGCGATCGCCGGTCAGGTAGCCGTCGCCGGCGTCTTCCTTGAATTCGAGCCGCGTGATGACCCAGGGTTTCGGGGATTCCTTTTCCTTCTCGTCCGCCTTCTCCTCAACCGGCTTGCGCGCCGCCTCCTCCGTGGACTGCAACAGCAGCCGCGATTCATCCTTCGAGAAATTGATCGAGTCGACGCCGATGTCGGAGGTCGTGACCTGGCTCGCTTCGCCGAACGAGTCCAGCGGCAGTTTCCAGAGCTGGCTCGTCCCGGAGCGATCCGAGATGAAGTACAGGACGTGGCCGTCCTTCGACCAGCGTGGATTCCAGGCACTGCTACCGGCCGAGGTCACGGCCCGCGATGCGCCGCCCGCAGCCGCCACGACGTAGATCAGCTCGTCCAGCACGTAGGCGACCTGCTTGCCGTCCTGCGAGAAGACCGGGCGGCCCGGCTCCTTGATTTGCTCGAGGTCGTCGGCCGTCACGGGCCGCGGCGTCGCTGCCGGCGCTGGCGCCGGAACGTCCGCCAGGACGGTCGATCCCAGGAACAGCAATACCAGCGTGCCGGGAACGAAGGAGCGTCTCATCGTCAATGCTTGGCCCTGCGGATCGCCTGTCCCGGATAGGCGCCGGTCGCCTCGCCCTCGTCCAGCACCGCGACGCCATTGACCCAGACCTCGCGGATGCCGACGGACCGCGCCTGCGGCTCTGCGATCGTCGATCGGTCCGCCACGGTCTCGGGATCGAGCAGCACCAGGTCTGCGTAGGCGCCCGGGCGGATGACGCCGCGATCGGCAAAGCCCATGTGCGCCGCGGCGAGACCGGTCATCCTGTGGATCGCTTCCTCGAGACTGAAGAGCTTCTGTTCGCGGACGTAGACGCGAAGCACCTTGGTGAACGAGCCGTAGCCGCGTGGATGGCGGCTGGGGGAAGCACCGTCGGAGCAGATGTTGGCATACGGCCAGGCGATCAGTGCCGCGATGTCATCCGTCCTCATGCTGGTGCCCATGACGGAATCGCCTTGGCCCAGCGCTTCCGAGCGCTGCGTCATGTCCATCAGCGTCGCCGCCGGGTCCATGCCCTTCTGTTTCGCGATCTGCGCAATCGTCAGTCCTTCCAGCGCCGGCTCCGGCGGATAGCGCGAAATCAGCAGGCCGTCCGCGGGGGCTATGCTCTTGAGTGCCAGTTCGGCTTCCTTGCGATCGGCGAAATCGCGCTTTGGAAACAGCACGCCCAGGTTGGAGTGCCAATATTCGTAGGGATAAATATCGCCGGTGATGTCGATGCCCTCAGCACGGGCGCTGTCCAGAATGGCGAGGAAGCGCTTCGACTGGCCCCACCAGTCCACCATCGCGAGCTTCATGTGGGAGACCTGCACCGGAATCTTCGCTTCCCGCCCGATCTTCACGATTTCGTCGAGCGCCGCCCACAGCCAGCGGTCCTCGCTGCGCACGTGGCTGATGTAGCGGCCGCCGTATCGTCCCGCCTCCTTCGACAGGGCGATCAGTTCATCGGTCGTCGAGTAGATTCCCGGGTCGTATTCGAGTCCGGACGACAGCCCGAGCGCGCCGGCTTCCATCCCCTCGTCTACCAGCAAGCGCATCTTGTCGATTTCCGCCGCCGTGGCGGGCCGCTTGAAGTCGCTTCCCATCACTGCACCGCGCACGGTGCCATGGCCGACATAGGAGGCCAGGTTGATCGCCACGGGCTTCTGCTGCATGCGCTCGAACAGTTCCCCGACCGGCCAGGTCGTCGATCCGTCCTGGCCGACGACAATGGTCGTGACGCCCTGGCTCACGTTCGCCATGGCGTCGCGCTGATCGAAGAGGCCGCGATCGTGATGGCTGTGCGTGTCGATGAATCCCGGCGTCAGCGTGAGCCCGCCGGCGTCCATGATGTGCTCCCCGGGGGCCGGTGCGAGATCTCCGACGGCGACGATCCGGTCCCCGGCGAAGCGCAGCGCGCCCTTGCGCGCCGGCGTGCCGGTGCCGTCGATGATCCGGGCATTGACGATCAGCGTCGTCGTCGGCGCGACTCTCTGGAAGTAAAGGCCATGCAGGCCTTCCGCGCTGTACTCAAAGCCCCCGACCTCCGCAGCATTGGCCGGGAACTGCAGGCGGAAGGAATCATCGACGGCAACAAACTCACCCGGCTTGCCGGGACGCAGCGCGACGCCCTCGGCGCAGGATTCCAGGTACGAGTGTCGAATCGCGCTCCACGATGACGCAGCGGGCATTCGCTTCCATCGCCGAAGTAAGCCCCTTCGTACTTCGACAGATTGCCCGGTTGCCAGACCGGGCCGGCGGCGGCGACTGGCGGTGATTGCTCTTCTGCTTCGTCTTCTTCGCGGACCCAGCTTGTCCTTCAGGTAGATTTCCGCGACCGATGTCGCGAGTGTCCACGACTCCGCGTCTTCGCGATTGCACAGCACGATCACCGAGAAATGCTGCTGCGGGAAGCGCAGGATCTGCGAGCGATAGCCCGACCAGGCCCCCCCGTGGCTCACCGTCGGCAAGCCGCGCCAAGGCGCGACGCGCAAGCCCGCCGCATACTCGATGTGCTCTCCCGAATTCAGCGTGCCCGTCTCGGTCATGCGGTCGATGACGGCTCGGCCACCGATCTTTGCCGTGTAGAAATTCTCGTCCCAGCGCGCGAGATCGTGGATGTTGCTGACCACCTGCCCGTCGCCGGTCTGCTCCCAGGCGGACTCGTCGCGGACAAAACCGTCTCCAGTCGCCAGGTAACCCTGTGCGAGCCCCGCGAACCGGGCCGGGTAACGGTCGAGGATGTGGGTCTCGTGCATGCCGAGCGGCCGGAAGATCTGCTCCTCCGAGAATTGCGCCATCGTCTGGCCGCTGACGCGCTCGACGACCCTAGCGAGCAGGAAGTAGCCGGTGTTGCTGTATTCATAGCGGCTGCCGGCCTCGAAGTCGGGCGACCGCTGCCGCTTGAGCGCCTCCAGCGCCTCGTAGGTCGTCGAGCTGTCGCCCATGCCGCGGCCGCGCATCATCAGGAGGCCGATGTAGTCCCGCAGCCCGCCCGTGTGATGCAGCAGTTGCCGCAGCGTCACGCCCTTGGCGCTCGCCTCGAGTTCCGGCAGGTAGCGCGTCACCGGATCATCGAGGGACAGCCGTCCTTGCTGCTCCAGCAGCAGCAACGCGAAAGCCGTGAACTGCTTGGAAACGGACGCGAGATTGAATGACGCGTGCGTGTCGAGCGGCTTCCCCTGTTCGATGTCGGCCGCGCCGAACGCGGACGCATACGTGAGCTTCCCGCCTTGCAGGACGCCGATCGTGCAGCCCGGCTGGCCCGGTTCCGCGTAGGCGGCGAAGACCTTCGCGATCTCGCGGTCCGGTGTCGGAGGAGCGGCGGCGAAACCGGCTCCGGCAATGGCCCCAAGGCCGATTCCGGCGAAAATTCTAACGACGATTGACACGCGCTGGCCTGGACCTGACATTCTGATTTCCATTGAATCAGGATACGGCCTCACTTGGAAGCCACGATCCAGAGCCCCTACCTTCTGTTCCTGGCGGACGCGCCGGACCTCGGCTGGGCGAAGACCGCCGCGGGCATCTGGCAATGGCGCCGTGAACTCTGTGCCGGGCAGCTGCGCCTGCCCGGTTGCGGTGTGGATCTCGGCTTGCCGGACCTGACGCCGGCAGAAGCCGCCGCATGCGGCATACACACGATGATCGTCGGCGTCGCCAACGACGGCGGCTACATCTCGCCGGCCTGGGTACCCGCCATCGTCGGGGCGCTGCAGGCCGGACTCGACGTTGCCTCCGGCCTGCATGAGCCGCTGGCAGGCGTTCCGGATATCGCCGCAGCTGCGGCAGCGAACGGCCGCCAGCTATTCGAGGTGCGCCACCCGACGATTTCATTCAAACCGGGAACCGGGATCCGGCGCAGCGGCAAGCGCCTGCTGACGGTCGGCACGGACTGTGTCGTCGGCAAGAAGTACACGGCGCTCGCCATCGATCGGGAGCTGCGCGCGCGCGGCGTCGATTCCGACTTCCGGGCGACGGGCCAGACCGGGATCTTCATCGCGGGCCGCGGCGTCGCGGTCGACTCGGTCGTCTCGGACTTCGTCTCGGGTGCGGCCGAATGGCTGTCTCCGGCGGCCGCGGCCGATCACTGGGACATCATCGAGGGCCAGGGGTCGCTGCTTCACCCGGCCTACGCGGGCGTGACGCTCGGCCTCGTGCACGGCAGTCAGCCTGACGTGCTGTTGCTGTGCCATGATTTTGGCCGCGCGCACCTGGACGGCTATGAGGGCTTCGCGATTCCTTCCTACGAAACCTGCATGGAGGCGTACCTCGGCGCCGCGCGCCTGACCAACCCGCTGGCGCGCTTCGGCGGCGTGAGCCTCAATACTTCGCGCCTCGGCGACCGCGAGGCCGGCCGCGTGCTCGACGAAGTCTCGAAGCGGCTGTCAATGCCCTGCTGCGATCCGATCCGCACGGGCGTCAGGCCGATTGTCGACAAACTGCTGGCGGAGCCCTAGAGTCTCTTCCTTCCTGGAATTCACCATGACCGAACTCGACCTGAATTTCGTGCGGACGCAGTTTCCCGCCTTCAGCGAAGCATCGCTCGCGGGCTTCGCACACTTCGAGAATGCCGGCGGCTCCTACGCCTGCCGCCAGACCATCGAATGGCTCAATCGCTATTACCGCCAGACCAAGGTACAGCCCTACTACGCATTCGAGCCGTCCCGGCTCGCCGGCGAGCAGATGGACGCGGCGAAAGAGCGCCTGGCCGCCTGGCTCAACGTTGGCAGCGACGAACTGCATTTCGGCCCGTCCAGTTCGCAGAACACCTATGTCATCGCCCAGGCGCTGCGCCGGTTTCTGTCGCCGGGCGACGAGCTGATCGTCACGACGCAGGACCATGAGGCGAACTCCGGGTCGCTGAGCCGCCTGAAGGACGAAGGCTTCGTCGTACGCGAATGGAAGGTCAATCCGGTCTCGGCAGAGCTCGACCGCAGGGACCTGGAAGCGCTCCTGAGTTCACGCACGCGAGTTGTCGCCTTCACGCATTGCTCGAATGTCGTCGGCAGCATCAACCCGGTCCGCGAATTCACGGACCTCATACACCGGGCCGGCGCCTGGGCCTTCGTCGACGGGGTCGCCTTCTGCCCGCATGGCATGCCTGACATCGAGGCGCTGGGCGCCGATCTCTACATCTTCTCGATGTACAAGGTGTACGGCCCGCATCTTGGCGCGATGTTCCTGCGCCGCGAGCTGAATGCCCGGTTGCCGAACCAGGGGCATTTCTTCAATGCCGAATTTCCGTCCAGGCGTTTCACGCCGGCCGGGCCGGATCATGCGCAGATCGCCGCCGTCAATGGCGTCATGGATTACATGGAAGCGGTCGCCGCACGCCACGGCGCCGGCGGCAAGCCGATCGCGGCACAAGCCGCGCTGGTGCGCAGCCTGTTCCGCCAGCACGAAACCGCCCTGCTCCAGCCGCTGCTCGATTACCTGTCGGGCCATCCCAGGGTGCGCCTGATCGGCAGGACGCGGGCGGCGGAGCGCGCGCCGACGGTCGCCTTCACGGTGAAAGGATCGAGTTCCGCCGAGCTCGCGAAGCAGCTCGCCGAACTGAAGCTCGGCGTCGGCGTCGGAAATTTCTACGCCTATCGGCTGCTCAAGGATCTCGGGATCGATGCGGACGACGGCGCGTTGCGCGCTTCGTTCGTGCACTATACGTCGCAGGAAGAAGTCGGCCGCCTGATCGGCGCCCTGGACCAGTTGCTCCGGGCGCCAATGGACGCAAACCTGGCCCTTGGCCGGAGAGTCTCATGAAATACCTGGTTGATTGCCTGATCGACTGGCCGCAGCGCGTGGCGCGGCACCTGGACTGGCTTGGGCCGCTGTTCGCACGCTTCGTGGTCGGCTGGGAATTCATCTGGACCGGCTGGGGCAAGCTCACCCACCTGCCGCTGGTGACGGAGAATTTCGCGGGTTGGGGCATTCCCTTTCCGGAGCTGCTCGCGCCGTTCGTTTCGGGCGTCGAATTCTTCGGCGGGATCTTCCTGCTGCTCGGCTTATTGACCCGCATATCGGCAGGCGCACTCGGCGTCGTCATGATCGTCGCGGTGCGATCGGCCCAGTGGGACCAGGTCGACTCGCTGGAAACCCTGGTGGGTTTCGACGAAGTCATCTATCTGGCCATCTTCCTGTGGCTCGCCATTGCGGGGCCCGGGTCCATCGCGATCGACCGCCTGCTGCAGAAGCGCTGGAAGGACTGAATGGGCGCTGGCCCCGGGCGGGCGATCCTCGTTCAGAGGAGCCCGGCGCTCGCCAGGTCGCGCATCAGCTGGCCGGCGCCATAGGTCCAGGGCGCGCATTCCGTCGCCAGCCTGACGCGATTGATCAATGCGCCAAGTTCCTCCGCCGAAATCGTCGCGATGTCGCCGATCCTGTGCGTGAAGCCCTTGCCGGCTTCGCCGCGATCCTTCGAAGGCACGAACATCGTTCCGAGGTAGAGCACCATCCCGTCGGGATACTGGTGGTGCGCACCCATCGCAGCCGCCACAAGGTCCTCCGGTGAGCGGCTGATCCGGGTCATCGAGCTCGATCCCTCCAGCAGGAATCCATCCTCGCCCTCGACCTTGAGCTGCACGTTGATCCGCTTGAGGTCAGCGAGCGAGAAGCTTTCGTCGAAGAGCCGGATGAAAGGGCCCAGCGCCGCTGATGCGTTGTTGTCCTTGGCCTTGCCGAGCAGCAGCGCCGAGCGGCCCTCGACATCGCGCAGGTTGACGTCGTTGCCAAGGGTCGCGCCCCGGATTTCTCCGCGGCTCGACACCACGATCGCGACCTCAGGTTCCGGGTTGTTCCAGCTCGAGATCGGGTGCAGGCCGACATCCGCACCGTAACCGACGGACGCGAGCGGCTGGCACTTGGTGAACAATTCTGCGTCGGGCCCGATGCCGACCTCGAGGTACTGCGACCACGCGCCGCGCGCGATCAGCTTCTCCTTGCAGGCCATCGCCTCGCGGGAACCCGGCCTGAGATTCGTGAGATCGCCGCCGATCAGCGCCGTGATGTCGGTACGTACGCTCCCGGCTTTTTCCGGGGAGCCCCTCGCCTGCTCCTCAATGACGCGCTCCAGCAGGCTCGCGACGAATGTGACGCCCGAGGCCTTGACCGCCTGCAAGTCGACGGGCGACAAGCAGGTAGGGTTTAGCGAGGTCCCGGTTCGCCTCGAAACTGTTGCCCGCGATATCCGCCAGCGTGCCGATCGCGGTGCCGCTGGCGGACCGCACATGATCCGTCGGATCCGCGAGTTCGCAGACGTCGCGCACGGTCGGCGCGGCCCGCGACGTGATATCGAACAGCTGCTGGTCGCGAACTGTCACGACCAGCGGATGCGCCTTGCCCGCGACCCGGGCCCGGCCAAGAAAATTGCCGGCGCGCGGGAGTCTGATGGAACTCAAGGCGCGAAGCCCACCGAGAGCTCCAGGTAACGGCCGGGGAGCCGGTAATAACCGGCCGTGCCGGTGACCGTGACCGCCTCGCTGAGTTCGCTTTCCGCGACCGGATCGCGACGGTCGGTCAGGTTATAGCCGCCGAGCTGCACGTGATACTTGCCGATGCGGTAGCTCAACGTCGCATCGAACGTCGTGTAGCCGCCCGCCGCGACGGAGTTGCTCTTGTTCAACTTGCGATCGCCGACGTAATCCGCCACCAGCGAGCCGCCGAAGCCCGTCGACGCGGTGTAGATCAGGCCGATGCCGCCCAGCTGGCGCGGCGACATCTCGAAGCGGTTGCCAGACGCATCGGCGCCGTTGTCGCGGGTGAAGCGGACGAACTGCGCGTTGTGGTACGCATAATGAGCGACCAGCTCGAGCTGCGGCATCCATTGGTAGCGGGATTCGAATTCAAAACCCTCGAAGCGCGTTTCACCGCCATTGGCGCGCACGAAATTGCCGCTGCCATCGTCGGCAAACGTGAGGCCGTTCTTGAAATCCATCCGGAACAGGCTGGAGTCCAGGTCGAGCCGTCCGTCCAGCAGCAGCATCCTGGCGCCGACCTCGTAACTGGCGGCGGTCTCCGGCTGCAGAACGTCCGTCTCCGCCTCGGGGCCGAAGTCGATGGCCAGCGGCTTGTAGCTGTTGCGATAGTCGGCGTACAGCGTGAGCGCATCGTCGCCCGCCGACCAGGCATGCCAGTTCACGCCGAGCACGCCGCTCAGCCGCGTATTGCTGCGTTCCTCGCCACCCTCGAAGGCGATGACCGGCACCGGCCCGGTATTGTCGATCGCGCGTCCGAACGCCGATTCCCGGGTATGGTTCAGACGCAATCCGCCGAGCAGGTCCACCTGGTCCGTCAGCTTCCATCCAATCTGCGTGTACAGGCCGGCAAAGTTCCGATGATCCGCCGAACGCACCAGTTCATCGGCATGACGCGCGCCGGCGCAGGCCTTTTCGTTGCCGCCGGCGTCGATGCAATAGCCGAAATTGGTCGCGTGCTCCGAACCATCGCCATGCAGGAAATCCACGCCGTAGGTCAGGTTCAGGTCTGCTGAAACGTCCGTCGTCACGTGGAGATCGAAATAGAGATCGGAAATCTCGCGCCTCTGGGAATAGCCGTCGGCCTGGAGTCCGTCACCGACACCGCCATCCGGCGGATCCGAGAACGCCGTCCCGCGCAGGAAACCACGCAGGATCTCGTCGTTCGTGCGCGTGGCGGCGAGACTCACCGACCAGTCGCCGAGGGAGCTGTTTCCGTCGAGGCCGAGCGCCAGGTGGTAGCGGTCCTGGTCGAGCTTCGCACCCGCCGGGTTGTAGTTGGCATGCAGCGGCAGTTCGCGATGGAGCGCCGCCCCGTCGCGCAGCAGCAGGTTGCCCGTTGGGTCCTGCGAGAGGACCGACACATCGCCGTCCAGGTGAAACCTCGCGGAGCCCAGCATTGCCGCCCCGCGATACAGCGCGTGGTAACGATCGAACGACGTGCGGTCCTCGTCGTAGCCGCGATTTTCGAGGTCCACCGTCAACGCCTGCTGATAATCGCCAAGCGAAGGCAGCTCGGCATTGCCAGACAGGCCATAGCTGCCATGCGAACCGCCGGAAACGCTGACTTCGGATGGCGTGTCACCTGCGGCGTGGTGGATGACATGGATGACGCCGACAAAAGAGGTCGCGCCGTACATCACCGGTGCGGCGCCGCGCAGGATCTCGATGCGTTCGACGCCCGACAATGGTGATCGATGGCGTCGCCGGATTGAATGCGCCGCCCCAGGGCACGCCGTCCACGACCAGCAGGTACGCATCCGCTTCCCGCAGACCCCAGATCGAAGGCACCGTGCCGGCCGGCCCGCCGTCGCCGCCGGGGGTCCCTTCGACGCCCGCCGCAAGGGAAAGCGCCGTGCGCAAGTCATTGGCGCCACGGGCGCGCAACTCCGCCCCGCTCACGATGGTCATGGACGCCGGGATATCGGCGATCGGCTCGGGCTTGCGGGTCGCTGTCACCTGGACCGCCGTGAACGCCGTGGCCTGTTCGGCCAATGCCAGGCCGTGTGCACCTGCCAATGACAGGCCGGCGGCGACAATGAAACTCCTGCGCATCAATTGACCTTTGCGGCAGTCACAGGCGCCTTTCGAGCCCACTCCGCCCGCTCGCCGTCGCCATCCCGACATTGCGCAACGAGTTCGTTACGCAATTCGATCGCCTGCTCGGGCCTGCCCATTCGCTCTGCGGCGAGAACTGCGCCGCGCAGTGAGTTGTAGCGTCCTGGCTGCGCATGCAGCGCACTTTCGTATTCGCCCAGCGCAGCGGACGCATCGCCGGACTCCATCAGAAGATCGGCGAGCTGCTCGCGTGCCGGCAGCAGCGCGCCCGGCGTGACCGGATGCTTGCTGGTCGAATCCTCGAGATCGGCGGCCGCGCGAAGCAGGCGCAGAGCCTCCTCCTTGTTGCCCTCCGCCTGTGCGAGCCAGCCGGATGCGGCGAGCCGCTGGATCTCGATCTGTGTCGCCCAGTCGAAGCCCTTCTGCGTCTCCTTCGTGAGCTGCTGGATCCCGGTCAGGCGCGCGAGCGCCTGGCGCGCCCGCTCGACGTCGCCCGAACGCGCGGCGCCGATGGCGCGTGCAAATTCCGTATTGGCGACGGCATAAGGAACTTTTTCCCAGGGAAAGAACTTCGGTGGGTCCGGAAGGTCGGCCGCCTCGCGCCATTGATGGCGCTCGAGCGCGAATCGGGCCGGCACCGCGACCATCGCAAAGCCGGCGGCGAATGCCTCCGGATCGTCGAGCGCGCTGATCGCATTGACGCGATCGAGGAGCGCACGCGCCTTGCTGTCCTCTGCCGTCTGCAGATACGCGTAAACGAGATAGTCGGTTGCATGCAGCGCATTGAACGAACCCGCGCCCGGATGACGCTTCTCGGCCTCGCGTGCACCGGCCTCGGCCGAGGCGAGATTCGCCTTGATCGACTCCTGCCAGAGCCCGAGCCGGATGAATATGTGTGCCGGCATGTGTAGCGCATGCGTTGCGTCCGGCGCAATCGCTGCATAGGCGCGCGCCGCAGGCAGCGCGAGACTTGCGAGTTCCGGGTAATCGAAGGAGTGAATCATGTAGTGAGCGATACCCGGATGGTCCGGGTACTTCGGCAGCAGGCCGTTGAGGATCGAAGCTGCCTCTTTCTGCAGGGCATAGGTCCTGTCCGGCGGCGAGTTGTAGGCGACGGCCAGCAGCGACAGCGCGTGGAATATGGCCATCTCGACATCGTCAGGGTAAGCCTGGGCCGCTGCCGTCATGGCCTGCTCGTACGCACGGACGCGGGTCCGGTGATCGAGCGTCGCGGCGTCCTTGTAGAAGGCCGCAATGGCCGCGATGAAGGCGCGTTCGCGGTCGGACGCTCCGCCCATCTCGACCGCCTTCGCCGCCGCGGCGCTGCCCTTCGCGAGCTCGTCCGCGGTGGGCGCTGCCCAGATCTGGTGGAAATAGCTCATCGCGATGCCCCACTCGGCCATGGCGCAGCCCGGGTCCGCGGCGAGTACATCGGCGAATGCGCCGGCGGCCGGCAAATAACCGAAGGAATGCAGCAGCGCAACGCCTCGATCGAACGGAGCCTGCGCCTCCGGCTTGCACGAGATCGAGAAGTGGACAGTGCCGAGCTTCTCGCCGTGATCGTGGTCGTGTTCCGGTTCATGGGCGAGCGCGGGCGGCGCCAGCACGAACGCCACAAGGATGATTCCCGCCATGCGATTCATGTCCGGACTCCTGTTGCAGACCCGAAGATTACACTGGCCCGTCAATCCACTGCGAATCCGCGCAGCGGGATGGTCGGCCGCTGCAGCCAGTTGTCCGGCAGGTAGTCGGCGCTGCCGTCGATCGCATGGATCGTGTAGGCGTGGCGCGGCTTGTCGCTGAGATTGGGCCCGGACCGGTGCGGCAGCGCGCCGTCGAGCAGAACGAGCGTGCCGCGTCCTGCCTCGAGCGGCGCGAGTCCCTCGGCCGGATAGGGCTCATGGTCCAGCATGTCGAGAATCGCGGCGGTGCGCGACACATTCAGGCGCGACCGGCTCTTCACGGGAATCCGGTGCCCGCCCGGCAGGGCCCACATGCAGCCATTCTCGGTGGTCGCGTCGTCGATCGCGAACCAGAAGCCGACCACGCTTTGCGGCTCGGTCCATAGATAGGTGTGGTCGGTGTGACAGGTCACCTCGCCGCCGATGCGTGGCTGCTTGAAGATGTACATCGACTGCAGCAGCAGCGGGTCGCGCATTCCGATGTCGCTTGCGAGCGCCGCGAGTCGTGGCGTGCGACTGAAGGAATCGAAGACCGGGTCGAGATCGTGCATCGCATGGCCGAGCTTGTTGAGGCACAGATGCGCATCGGCGCGCAGCTGCCCGCCGGCGTCGAATGCGTCCTTCTCGAAGAAGCAGCGGATCGCCTCGCCACTGGTCAGGAAATACTCGTCACTGGCATGCAGCGGCTTGCCGTCGGCCGTAAAGATGGTGGCCTTCTCAGGGGAAGGAACGTGCGCCCGGGCCAGCTCCATCGCCCGCTCGCGCAACGCGAGGCAACGCGCAGCATCGGCGAAATCCGGCAGCACCAGGTAGCCGTCATTCCTGAACTTTTCAAGCTGTGCCGCGTGTCAGAAAGCTGCTCATTCATCAATGGTCCGTGCCCGACGGTCAAATTGCACCCGTCGGCGGTCTATTTCAACTAGCCAGAACTGCAACCTTCGCATACATTGGCGCATCCAAAAAAGGCGATGCACATCGCCGCAGGGGATCCAGGCATGTCAATCACGAATGGCCGGCAGTGGCCTGTTTGGGTGGCCGCGACCTTGGCATTGCTCGCCGCGTGTTCCACTTCCGACAAGCCGGGGGTCCGCGACTCCGCCCCGCCCGTGGCCCAGCTCGCAAAGACCGTGGTGCCGACCCGGTACGGCATCGAGCTGACCATCGATCCTTCCAGGGATACCTTCTCGGGCAAGGTCGTCATCGATATCAGCCTGAAGGAATCCCAGGACGCCATCTGGCTGCACGGCAAGAACCTGAAGGTCTCCGAGGTCTACCTGACCGATGCCGATTCGAAGCGTGTCGACGCCACGTATGAGGAGCGGCAGGAATCCGGCGTCGCGCTGGTGACGCTGTCGAAGCCCGCTGCGGCCGGCTCCGCGCAACTCCATTTTGCGTATACCGCACCATTCAATACTTCCACGAATGCGCTGTTCAAGATCGCGCGCGACGGCGACTTCTATGCCGCCACGCAGTTCGAGCCGATCGCGGCCCGGCAGACCTTCCCGGGATTCGACGAACCCGGGTTCAAGGTGCCGTTCGATATTTCCGTGATCGCCCGCAAGGGCGATGCCGTCGTTGCCACGACGCCCGAGGCATCCACGAAGGAACTCGCCGATGGAACCGTACTGCATGTGTTCCAGAGGACACGGCCATTGCCGACCTATCTGATCGCATTGGCGGTCGGGCCGTACGACGTCGTCGACTACGGATTGATCCCGGCCAATTCGGTCCGCGATCACGGACTGCCCCTGCGCGGCATCGTCGCCAGGGGCCATGGCGCCGAAATGCAATATGCCCTGAAGAACACGGCGGGCTACCTCACCGCGCTCGAGAACTATTTCGGCACGCCCTACCCCTACGAGAAGCTCGACCTGATCGCCGTGCCCGAGAGCTTCGGCGGCGCCATGGAGAACGTCGGCGCCATCACCTACGACGAGTACCTGATGCTGATGAACGACAAGGCGCCGCTCGACCAGCGCCGCTCCTACGCCACCGTTCACGCGCACGAAATGTCGCACATGTGGTTCGGTGACCTCGTGACGCCGTCCTGGTGGAACGACATCTGGCTCAACGAGTCCTTTGCTTCCTGGATGGAGAACAAGGCTGCGAATGCCTACTGGCCAGAGGGCGAATTCGACCGCGAAACCCTGAAAGCAGCGCTCGGCGCGATGGCCAACGATTCGCTCGCTTCGGCGCGCCAAATCCGCGAACCGATCGACAACAACGACAAGATCGCGAGCGCCTTCGACAGCATCACCTACGAGAAAGGCGGCGGTGTCCTCGCGATGCTCGAGCACTATGTCGGCGAGGAACAGTTCCAGGCCGGCGTGCGCCTGCACATGAAACGGCATGCCGACGGCACGGCGACAGCCGAGGATTTCATCGCTTCGGTCGCGACTGGTTCGGACCGCCCTGAAGTCAAGGAGGCATTCCAGTCCTTCATCGAGCAGCCCGGCGTGCCGCTGGTCTCGGCGAAGCTCGAATGCAAGGCCGGCGAGAAGCCGCAGCCTCGTCCTGCACCAGGGCCGCTACGCGCCACTCGGTTCGTCCATCAAGCCCGACAGCGGCCAGTGGAAGATTCCTTTCTGCGCGGCCTATGTTGCCGACGGCAAGCGTTCGCAAGCCTGCGCTCTGCTGGATCAAAGGGATCAATCCGTCGGCCTCGAGGCCGCCTCCTGCCCCACGCAGGTGCACCCGAATGCCGACGGAACCGGCTACTACCGCTTCGCCATGGATGACGCCGGCTGGCAGGCGCTGATCGCGGGCGCGACCAGGCTGAGCCCCGCCGAAGCCCTCACACTGGCAGACAGCCTCGACGCGGCGTTCCGGGCAGGTGCGGTTTCCGCGAAGTCCTATGTCGCCGGCATGGCAGCGCTCGTCAATCACAGCGCCTGGGATGTCGCCGACAAGGCGACGGATCGCATGGAGGAAATCACCCGGATCATCGACCCGAAGGATCTGGGCCCGGTGGAAAGCGCATTCCGGAAGATCGTCGGACCGCGCTACGCGAAGCTTGCGGGAAAGTCGGACTCCGCTTCACAGCTGCTGCACAAGCGCCTGCAGCGCTTCCTGATCGTGGTCGCGAAGGACCAGGCCATGCGCAAGCCGCTGGCCAGGCAGGCGGCCAGGGCGATCGGCCTCAGCGGGAAACCGGACCAGTCGGCCGTGCCTTCAAGCGAAGTCGAGACGGTCTACACCGTCGGCGTGCAGGATCTCGGCAAGCCGTTCTTCGACCTGTTGTTGAAGCAGGTCACTGAGTCCGAGGATGCCGAATTCCGCAATTCCGGCATGGGCGCGCTCGCGCGCGTCGAAGATCCGGCCCTGGCACGGGAGCTCGAGGCGGCGATCCTCGCCGGACAATTCAAGGGCTCCGAGATGCTGGGTGTCCTGTTCCGGCAGATGAACCGCCCGGCAACCACCGAGCAGACCTATGCCTGGCTCAAGGAAAACGACAAGGCCATCATGGCGATGATTCCCGAGACCTTCCGCTCAAACGTCTATCCCACCTTCGGCGGCGCCTTCTGCACCGATGAGCGGGCGGACGAATGGGAAAAATACGTCAAGGCACATGCCGGCTGAGCTGCCCGGTTACGAGCGCGATCTTGCGCAGACGATCGAGAGCATTCACCTGTGCGCCGGCTTGAAGAAAGCGAGCGCCGCGGATCTCATCGCAGCATTCAGTCAGTACTAGAAGCAGCCTGGCGGGCGGATTCCTGCGGCAGTTTATGTAACTTCGCCGTCGGAATCGTCGCCAAAGCCCGACAGGGACTTCTCTCCATCGATTTCCTGAAGGCGGATATTCGAGCCGCGGTGGCTTGCTGTCCGCGCGTGGCGCGGCAACGCCACGGCTTACGTGCTCACGGGGAGCAGCGAAGGACGGATGGTCCTTCCGGCGTCGCAAGGGACTGTGTCGCCGATTCCCGTGAGCGGTCCTGTGTCCACCAGGAAGGGAGACATCATGGAAACCACAAAAGCATCGATATTGGCAATCGCCGTCACGGCCGGGGCATTGAGCTTGCCCTGGTGCATCGGGCAGAGTCTCGCGCAGTCACGATCGGTCAGCTCCGACAATCAAGTCCGCATGGAGAGATTTCGCCGCAAAGGCCAGATGCAGGCCGAAGCGCCCTCTTCACTGCGTATCGGCGGCGGCCTGCCGAGCCCGACATTCGGTGTGAGCGAAGCGCCCACCGGATTCGACAACAAGACCAATGGATTCAGCCTGCAGGGGCCACCGTACGACTCGCTGAACGAAGACAATGTCGTGCCGTCGCGATCGTTCAACGACAACCGCTTCATTTTCGAGGAGACCGAGACCATCGCCGACGGTCTTGGCCCCACCTACAACGCCCAGAGCTGCCGCGAATGCCACCAGAACGTCGTCACGGGAGGCGCCAGCCAGGTCGCCGAGCATCGCACCGGCCAGATGAACGGAGACGTGTTCTTCGAATCGCTCGGGGGATCGCTGATTCACAGCCGCGCCACGAATGCCGCGATTGTCGAGCGGGTCGCCTATCAGGACGACGTCCGGACCTTCCGGATTTCCACCAACACGCTCGGCAGCGGCTTCGTGGAAGCCATCGCGAACAGCACCCTGCTCGCGATCCGCGACGCCCAGCCAGCCGAAATTCGCGGCACGGCACTCATGGTCCCGGTGCTCGAGGCCAATAGCGCGACCCGGATCGGACGCTTTGGCTGGAAGAGCCAGCACGCGAGCCTGGAATCCTTCTCGGCAGATGCCTATCTCAACGAGATGGGCATCACGAGCCCGATGCTGCCGGATGAGAACACTTCCAGCGGCGAATTCGTCGGCTTCGGGACCCCGTACGACCGCGTTACGGACCCGGAGGACGAGGGCGAAGATGTCGTTGCATTCGCCAACTTCATGCGCGCCACCAAGGCGCCCTCGCGGGGCCCGATCAACGCGAACGTGATCGCCGGCGGAAAACTCTTTGCCCAGGTCGGTTGCGCCAGCTGTCACGTTCCGTCGATCACGACCGCCCCTGCAGGCACCGTGATCAACGGCGGTGCGTTGAGAGTGGCGCGCGCCCTCGGCGACAAGGTCATCCATCCCTACAGCGATTTCCTGTTGCACGACATCGGCACGGGCGACGGGATTCCGTTCCTGCCGACGCCGGAATATGCGGGGACAGCGAACCAGATCCGCACTGCGCCGCTCTGGGCGCTGCGCACCCGCAACCGCCTGATGCATGATGGCCTGACTTCAACGTATGAAGAAGCGATCCAGCGCCATGCCGGCCAGGCCGCGACGGTGACGGTCGCTTTCGGCGCGCTCACCGCGGGCGAGCAGGCGCAGCTCCTGGAGTTTCTGGACTCGCTGTGATCTGTCGTTCCTGAAAGCGAGAACGGGGCCGCGGGGCCCCGTTCTCCTTGCTCCGACGAAGAACTCAGACTTCAGGCGGCCTTGTCCAACGGGATGAGCCCTTCCGCCTGCATCGCCGCCCGCACCGCGGGCCTTGCGGCAACGCGCTTCTGGAACGCCTGCAGGTTCGCGAAGTCGGACAGGTCCAGCTTGACGCCCCTGGCCCAGTTCGTCACGGCGAAAAGATAGGCGTCGGCGACCGTGAACTGATCCCCGAACAGGTAATTGCGACCCTCGAGCTGCTGATCGAGCAGCGCGTAGCGCTTCTTCAGATACGCAAGCCGTTCCTCGCGCACGGCCGGCAGCACGTCAGGCCTGAACAGCGGGCTGTAGCTCTTGTGGATCTCGGAAGTGATGTAGTTGAGCGTCTCCTGGAGGCGCGTGCGCGCCCAGGTCCCGTTCGCGGGCGCGAGATGCGCTTCGGGCTTCAGGTCGGCCAGGTACTGGACGATGGCCGGACCTTCGGTGAGGACTTCGCCATTGTCGACTTCGATCGCCGGTACGTAGCCTTTTGGATTGACGATCCAGTAATCGCCATCGGCGGCGATGGACTTGGTTTTCGTGTCGACCTTGACGAGTTCGAAGGTCGATGCCGGCTTCCCGCGCGACGATGTGGGGCGACAGCGAGCAGGCGCCAGGGGAGTAGAAGAGCTTCATGCCAATCTCCTGCAATAGTTGATGTGTGCGGCATGAATCTAACGCCTATACTTACCTTTGTATAGTACATAGCTATACGTAAGCGTCAAAATCCACTATCCTTTTGGTAAGCAGTACGGAGTTCGGATGGCCCTGAAACTTCGCAAGAGCAACGCGCCCCCGCCGCCGCCCGGCTGCCCGATGGCGGCCTGCATGGCGGTGCTGGGCGGCGCGTGGACACCGAGCGTCATCTGGAAGCTTTCAGGCGGTCCGCGGCGATTCGGCGAGCTTTCGCGCGACATCCCGAACATCTCGCCCAAGATGCTGACGACGCGCCTGCGCGAACTCGAACAGAAGGGCGTCGTGATCCGCGAGGTCGTGCCCTCCTCGCCGCCTTCCGTCGAATATTCGCTGTCCGAACTCGGCCGGGAACTCGTGCCGGTGATCGACACGATCGTCCGGGTCGGGACAAAATTGCGGGACGATTCGGTGCCGCCGGCCGTTCGTCGGCGCGCGTAACAACGAAGAATTCCTGCGCCAGGAGATGGCCATGATCCGGACCACCAGGCTGACCGGTGTCTGGTTTGTCCTCGCGGGATTCATTCTCGCCGATTCAGTGCAGGCCGGTGAACCGCCGCCGCCGAATCTTGCCGGCAAGACGCAATTTGCCTACTGCATGTCGGGCTACCTGGACTACAGCGAGCCAAATGCCTATTTCACGCCGGTCTTCGAGGTCCATGTCCCTCAGAACGCGAAGCCGTCGTATCCGGAAGACCTGGCGAAAATCTACGCAGGCTTTCTGAACCAGAAATACGGCTATGTGAGCACGGGCCCGATGCCCGTCGTGTGTTCGTTCTCGGCCGCGGCTGCGGCTGTGGAAGGCGGCAAGAGCGAGGTGATCAAGGACACCGAGTACCACCATCGGAAAGTCATCGAGACCGGATGGAAGCCGTCAGCGCAGGAGCTATTGGCGGCCGCCAACGGCGCTGCTGCACCCGTTGTCGCTGCCGCGCCGAAAGCGAATCCGCCACTGACGGTCCACGGCTACTGCAAGGGAGATCAGCAAGGCAAGCCGTATTTCAGCGCGTTGTTCAGCTCCGTGATCCAGAGGCCGACGCAGCAGCCCGTCGAGGATCAGGTGCGCCCGTTGACGGACGCATGGAAGAAGTCATTCACGGCACACCTCGCGGGACATTATGGCTTCAATGGAACCGCTGACTGCTATGCGGGACCGGACCGGCAACCGATCGAATGGACCTGGAACAGGCTGCGCGGCCTTGCGCTCGGCCGTGGAACCGATACGGGCTGGACCCCGGGAAGCTAGCGCGCCGCAATTCCCGCTGCCGGGCGTGAGGAATCCAATGTCACGTCCCGGCCAAAAATCTCACCCAAATCCAATTTTATTTTTGCGCGTTTGAACCGCCCGCCGACGTCTGTTGCCGTGCTGCGGCCCCGTGCTAACAAGATGCCTGCCTGGGGGATCGGCGATCAAAAGTGACGGAAACTAGGCGTCCACTGGGACTGGTTCTTGGCGCCTGCGCAATCCTGCTCGCCGGTTGCGGGACCCGCTTGTCGCCGGTCGTGCCGGTCCTGAGCGCGACCAGCGTGCGAAATCGGCGATCAGAACCATCAGGTCCTCACGATTGAGGCCCATTCCGAATTGCCGATACTGATCACGGTATCCGGCCGCGATGTCGACGTGCGCGTGGCACTGGTCAACGCCGACGGCACCGCCGGTCCATTCGCCGATGCGCCGAACCGGCGCATGGGGATCGAGACGCTGCTGGTGGAATCGCCGCACGACAATGCTTTGTCCCTCCGCATCGAGCGGAACGATCAACCCGAAGCCCGTGGCACGGTGACCGTCGATGCGGTCGCCCTCCCCGCTCGCGAACGAAGCCGACCGGCGGCGACTGGAGGCGGCCAGGCTCGAAGCGAAAGCGAGCCTGAGTTTCGGCGACGTGACGAAGGGTGAAGACATCCGTATCTGCTTACACCGAGGCCGCGAAGCTGCACGAGACGAATGGAGACGAGAGGCATGCAGGCATCGCGTTGCTGCACGCTGCGGGTGCGCGTTACCTGCGGCTCAACGATTGGCGGGGCACCGCCGATCTCGCCGGGCAGGTCCGCCAATCGATCGACCACGCTGATGCGCCGGGTCTTGCGGCGTTTGCACTTCGTGTCGAGGGTGCCGCGCTTGATCAGGAAGCGGGCTCGATCGAAAGCAACCCAACGATCCGCAACCGAACACGTGAACGCGCGCGCGAGCGGCTAACTGAAGCAGCCGGGGAATTCTCGGCGCTCGGAATGAATTACGAAGCCGGCTATGCGCTGAACTATCGGGGCGTCTCCTACCAGGACGACGGCGAGCGCGAACTGGCGCGCACGGACTTCAGGCAAGCGCTCGAATTGTTCCACAAGTCCGCAGACAGGCCCGCGCAGGCGCTCTCTCTCCAGAGCCTTGCGACTATGGATTACGAAGACGGCAGCCTCACCGATGCCATGCGTGAGTTCGACCAGGCGCTGGCACTCATCCCGCGCAATACGGATTCAGAGAACTACGCGCACACCCTGCACAACAGCGCTCTGCCGTTGCAGATCCTCGGCCGCTTCGATGATGCCATCGCGCGCTACTACGAATCAGGGCAAATCCTGCGAGGACTCGGTGATCGCGACGGCGAAGCCCGCGCACTGCACGGCATGGGAATGGCGCTCCGGCAAGCCGGCGAACCCGAGCGGGCGCGGGAATTCCTTCGCCAGGCGATCGAGCTACGCAATGCGACGGGTGCAAAGCGCGAGCAGGCATATTCCCTGGTCGGCCTGGGCCAGATCGAACTTGACGAAGGGAATACCGATACTGCAATCGCACTGGACAATCAGGCCGTAGCACTGGTCAGCACATCGAATGATCGCGCGGTGTCTCTCCTTGCTCTCGCCCAGGATCACATCGCTGCCGGGGAACCGGCGCTCGCCCGTCACCAGCTTGAACAGATTCTGCAGCTGGGACTCCCCGCAACCCATCGCTACCTGGGCCAGGCGCTTACCGAGCTCGGCACGCTCGACGCGCTCGAGGGCAATGCCGCTGCTTCGGACGACGCGTTTAGCCGCGCCATCGCCATTCACAAGGGCAACGGATCTGACCTGGAGCAGGCCCGGGCCCTGTACCGACGTGCGGAGGCCAGGATGCGAGCGGGCAACACGCGGTCCGTGCTGTCCGACACGGCAAGCGCGCTTCGCTTGTTCGAGCAGGTCGGCCTCCAGGGCACCCAGGCGGAAAGTCGAGCTTCGTTTCGAGCCAGCTACCGCGGCGTGGTCGAATTGCGGATCGCCGCGCAAATCGCCGACGCCGAGGCCGCCGGGCGGCTCGGAGATGCCGATCAGGCGCAGAAGTTGCTGCGCGCCGCGTTTGCGAGCAGCGACGAGTCCCGGGCTCAACTGCTCCAGGAGGGAAACCCGGATTTCAGCGCCAGTGATGCACCGCCAGATATTGCTGGCGCAACGCAAGGACATCTACGAACTGCTCGCCGGCAAGCGCCAGCGCAAGGATCGCCTGCTGGAGGCCGCAGAACCCGATACCGCACGGCTCGAGTCGCTCAGCAGGGATATTTCCTTGTTGCGAGCGAAGGCATCGCTGATCGAGAGCCGGATCGCTAAGGCGCAGTCGACTTCGATTCGCTCAGTAGTACCTGACGCGGACGAACTGGTGAAGTCGGTTCTGTCCGGAGTCATTGTTGCCGAGTATTTCATCGGGGACCGGCAAAGCTGGCTTTTCGAGATCCGCAATGGCCTCGTGACGGTGCACGACCTGCCGTCACGTGCCGAGCTCGAAGCGCTCGCCGGCCAGATGCACAAGGCATGGCGAACCCCGGCCAAGTCTCCTGGGAATCGATATGCCGTGAGCGACAAGCTTGCACGAACGGTGCTCGGGCCGATTGGAAACCCCGCTGCAGGCGAATCGTTCCTGATCGTTCCGGATGGCGCCTTGCATCTCGTGCCGATGGCCCTGCTGGCACAGCGGGAGTGGCCGAATATGAGACCTGGCAGTGCCATCGTCGTGCCGGCACTTTTGGCAAGACGCGCTTCTCGTGACGATCACGGCGTCATTCACAGGAAGACGCTGGCAATGATCGCCGATCCCATCTATGCCGCGAACGACCCGCGGATCATCAAGTCCGGCAATCTGAATTCCGCCAATCTGGTCGTCGCCGCGAGCACTGCGCCACTGACGCGAGGCGCCCGCGACCTGCGTTCACTGCAGCGCCTGCCCGCCACGGCCGTCGAGGCTCGCGACTTGATTGCACTCATCAACCGCCCTTCGGAGACATTGGCACTAATCGGAGTGGATGCGAGTCGCGATCGCATTGAAAATGCCCCATTGAAGCAGTACCGCATCGTGCACTTTGCGACCCATGCGCTGGCAGACAGCCAGGACCCGGCGCTCGCCACGCTCGCCCTGTCGCAGTGGGACGCCGCTGGAAAGCCGCTGGACGGCGCGTTGCGCATGTATGACATCACGCAATTGCGGCTGGACGCTGACCTCGTTGTCCTGAGCGCCTGTGATACCGCTCTGGGGCGCGAGATTGCCGGCGAAGGCCCGATCGGCCTTTCACAGGCATTCCTTCGAAGCGGTGCGCAATCTGTTCTGGCGACGCTCTGGCAGGTGCCCGACACGTCGACGGCCGCGCTGATGCGCGAGTTCTACAAGCAATTGCTGACCAACAAGCGCAGCGCTGCTGTCGCACTGCAGCTGGCGCAGGACCATGTCCGCAAGCAAGCGCGCTGGTCGGACCCGTATTACTGGGCTGGCTTTCAACTCGTTTCGATGGGCGAGACTGACCGCAATAACAAGGTCGAAGGACAAAGGGAGTAGCTATGGATGCCGATGCATTTGTTGCCAAATGGACCATGATCATTTATGACGAGCCACGCGATGGAAGACCGCAACCCTGGAAGGAAGGAATACCGCTTGGCAGCTCGTTCGAGATCTCCAAGGACAGTTTCGGCAGCTTCTGGTACCTGCCGAGCCCTGAACTGAGTGCGCCAATGAATCAGCCAAGAAAACTTGGCACCAGCAAGGAAAAGCACGGCGAGTTCGAGGTGGGAACGCTTGTTGACGGTACGCTGTATGCGGACTTTGGCGGCAAGGTGGGCACTCTCTTCTTTGCGGTCAATGTGATTTCCGACAAGACGCGCGTCATTTCCCTCTCGCAGTCGCATGGCGGATCGCACGGCGTGTCATCCTGAGATCTCAATGGAATCCGATACTGGCTCGCCTGTCGTCGCTGCGGAGTTCGGCTCCGACGAAGCCCTGCAGCAGCTGCGGGCCGGTGTTTTGTTTCTGCTGAACCGCATCGTCCAGGAACCTGCGCTCGCCGAAGACCTGTGCAACGAGACATTCCGCGTCGTCCTCGAGCGGTTGCGGCGCGGGCCGCTCGAGGACCCGGGCAAGCTGGATTCCTTCCTGGCGCAGACTGCCCGCAACCTGGCGATGGCGGACCGGCGCAGGACCAGCCGCCGCCACACGGTGACCGGCGAGCAGTCAGCCATCGACGATTTCGCAGACGAGAGATCGGATCCAAGCTTCAATGTCGAATCGCAGGCTCGCGCCAAGGCGATCCGCAAGGTCCTGCAGGAGCTACCGAACCTGCGCGACCGGCAGCTACTGGTGCGCCTCTACCTGAACGACGAGGACAAGTCCTCGATCTGCCGCGACCTCAAGCTCACGGAGGAGCATTTCAACCGGGTCGTCTACCGGGCCCGCGAGAGATTTCGGGTTTTGCTGGATAAGCGCTTCGATCGGCCGGATTTGCTCTGTCTGGCACTTGCGTGACATTTCCGGATGGGAGTACAGGCCGTCTCATGACAGATAGTAAACAAGGAATCGCACGAAACGATTGACCGCTACCTGGCCAATCGCCTGAGCGACGCGGAGCGTGACCTGGTGGAGACAAGGATTGTCGGCGATGCGGATTTCCGGCAGGAGGTCGAGCTCACGCAGGCCCTGCGGGACGGCCTGCGCGAGCTGCAGAAACAGGGCGAGGTCGCGCCGCTGCTCGAACCGCGAACCTGGATGTGGCGGCGTTCACCGTTCGCCGTCGCGGCGTCCGTGCTGGCGCTCGCGATCGGTGTCGGCGCTTTCCTCTACTTCGAGCGCACGGCAAGCAATCCGCCCGCGCTGGTCGTGGCTTCACTCCAATTCGAGCACACGCGCGGTGCGGAGCCGGGGCCGGATGTCACCTGGCAGCGCATGGAATCGCCGACGTTGCTGGAGATGCGCTTCGACGTCGGCTTGAGTCCAGCGCCCAGCTACGGCGTACTCATCGAACGTACCAGCCCGGCGGCTGACACGACGGTCTTCACGGCGGCGTCCGTCGGCATCGGCCTCGACGGGCAACTGGCGCTCTCCATCAATTCCGCCATGCTCGAGCCGGGCGATTACCGCATCCGCCTCGAACCCCAGCCGCCGGGGCCGGATCACCTGGAACCGGTCATCTACACATTGCGGATTGCCGGCTGATAGGGCGCCTGGTTCGGCGCGGCATGCCGGATCGCGATCGCTTCCTCGACCCATTCGTCAAGGTAATTCTTGATGTACGCATGGGCCTCGCCGCTCGTCATGTACGGCGGGTCATAGGTCTTCACGACGCTCGACAGCCGGTCTGGCCCGCCGCTGATCGCGATCCGGTCGAAGGGATTGGCCCCCTTGGCGGACTGATTGCCGATACGGTCCTTCAGGTTGTGGACATACACCCCGACGACGCCCTTGCCCTCGTTCCAGCCCTGGCGGACTTCGTGGTTGATCCACATGCGTCCGGCCGTCGCAGGGCCGATCAGGACCACGACGCATTGCCGTCCGGCCAGCTGGGAGCCGATCCAGCGTTCGATCGCAACGTCGCCGCCCCTGGTGATGATGTCCCATTCCTTGTCGGAAACGGGGGCGTTGCAGTCCACGGCGGCGGAGTTGCGGACCAGGAGCGCACGCCATTGGTCCATCTTGTAGTGGTAGCTGAGGAAGACTTTGTGGCTCACGGGGTGCTCCTGACCCCGGTTCCACTTGGTTGCGCAGTCCGCGGGATCATCAATCTCTGCCGCGGGACGGCGGAATATCCCACCCTCGGGGAGGAGTTTTTTCAAGGCGGAAAATCCCGCAAGGCCCGGCCTTCCCGCCCCCCTGCGCAAGGGCGAAAAAGTAGACGCGAGTCGCCCCTAGTCCAGCCGCGCTGTTCCGTGTCGTGACCTGTGTCGCGTTCCGATTGCCGTCAATGGACTATTTTTCATAAACGGGTCGAGAGGCTTGCCAAGTAGTTGATTCCAAGGAGGGACTGCCGTGCCTGAACGACGCTGGGGCAGGAGGTGCCTACCCTTGCTTGTCGCCTGCGCCGCATGCGAAGCGGCTGCGCAGCAGGACACCTCGAGTTTGCTCGATCTCAGCATCGAGGAACTGTCCAACCTCCGCGTCACTTCCGCCTCGCGTGTCGAGGAGAGCCTGCGCGACGCGGCCGCCGCCGTGTTCGTCATCACGGCGGACGACATCCGCCGTTCCGGTGTCACGAGCATTCCGGAGGCGCTGCGACTCGCCCCGGGCGTCGAGGTGGCGCGCCAGGGTACGCATTCCTGGTCCATATCCATTCGCGGCTTCAACAGCGACATCACGAACAAACTGCTGGTGCTGATTGACGGGCGCAGCGTCTACTCGCCCCTCTTTGCGGGCGTGTTCTGGGATGTGCAGGACACGCTGCTCGAAGACATCGACCGGATCGAAGTCATATCGGGCCCAGGCGGTGCGCTGTGGGGAGCCAACGCCGTGAATGGCGTCATCAACATCATCACGCGCTCCGCGCGGGGCACCGGCGGCGGATTCGCCGAGGTGCTCGGCGGCGACCAGGATCAGCTCATTGCCGGCCTGCGTTACGGCGGCACGATCGGAGAGGACATCGCTGGCCGGTTCTACCTCAAGTACGCGGATCGCGATGCAGGTGGAAGCAGCCTCGACGCATTGCAGCTCGCACAGGGCGGCTTCCGGCTGGACTGGGGTTCGGAGGACGCCGACCTGTTCACCGTGCAGGGCGATCTGTACGACGGCAGGGAGCCCGGCGAGTTCCGGGGACCATTCACTCTGGGCACGGTTCCCGCCGGCACATTCCGCGACAAGGTCGATCTCGAGGGCGCCAACTTGCTGACCCGCTGGAAGCGCAAATTCGGGGAAGACTCGGATCTTTCGCTGCAGGTCTATTACGACCACACCGGCCGCAATATCCCGGGCACCTACGACGAGAGCCGCGATACCTTCGACGTGGATTTCCAGCACCACAGCCGAATCGGCGAGCGCAACGATTTCCTCTGGGGCGCCGGATTTCGCAATACCAGCGACAGTATCGGGAACACGCTGTTTGCGACTTTCACGCCGGATCATCGGGTCGACCAGACATTCAGTCTGTTCGTCCAGGACAGGATCACCTTGCAGTCCGACAAGCTGTTCCTGACCGTCGGCTCCAAGTTCGAGGACAACGACTACACCGGGTCGGAAGTGCAGCCCAGCCTGCGCTTCGCCTGGCACGTCAACGAGCAGCAGACGTTCTGGGCGGCGGCATCGCGCGCAGTCCGCATCCCGTCGCGCCTCGATGCCGACCTGCAACTGACTGCGCCGATCACCGTGCCGGGAATACCGTTTCCGCTGTACATCAACGTCAACGGCAACCACGATTTCAAGTCGGAGGAACTGCTCGCTTATGAGGCCGGATACCGCATCCAGTCGCGCGAGAACCTCTCCTTCGACATCGCGGCCTTCCGCAACGAGTACGACAGGCTCCAGACCACGGAGCCCGAGCCGCCGATATTCGTGCTCGTCCCGCCGCTGCCCTACATTATCCTGCCGAACGCGCTCGCGAACGGCATGGAAGGCCACTCGACGGGCGGCACGTTCGTCGCCAACTGGCAGCCGGCAGCGTCCTGGCGCCTGCGCTTCCAGTACGCCTATCTCGACCTCGAACTGCAGAACAAGCCGACCAGCCAGGACGCGTCCTCGACGAGAATCGCCGGCAACAGTCCTCGGCACCAGGTCGCGATCCATTCGTTCCTCGACCTCCCGCACGACCTCAGTTTGTACGCCGGCCTGCGTTACGTGGACGAACTTCCAAATCAGGGCACGGATTCGTACACTGCCGTGGACGCGAACCTTGGCTGGCGGCCGCGCAACAATTTGCGGGCTTTCATCGCGGTGCAGAACCTGACAGATGACGGTCACGTAGAATTCGGGGCGGCCAATGAGATTGAGCGCACCGCTTACCTGAAAATCGTCTGGACGTTCGGAAGTTGAGGCCCGGATCGTGAGCCGGCAGATTCCAGTCGTCGACAGCAACGACGCGAACGCGACGCCGATCCGCGTCCTGATGGTCGAGGACAGTGCGGCCGACGTCGAACTCGTGCTGAGGCAGCTGAAGCGCGACGGCCTGCACATCGTCAACCAAATTGCGCTCGAGGAACACGAGTTCCGCAGGGCACTCTCTGACTTTTCGCCACAGCTGATCCTGTCGGATTTTTCGCTGCCGAAATTCGACGGACTCTCCGCGCTCAGGATCGCCAGCGCAGAGGCGCCGGACATTCCATTCATCTTCGTTTCCGGGACGATCGGCGAGGAGCGCGCGATCGAGGCACTGAAGAACGGCGCGTCGGATTACGTGCTGAAGGAGAACCTGCGGCGGCTTGTGCCTGCCATCCGCAGCGCGATGCGCGAGCGCGATGTCACCCGGGCGCGCGACCACGCCGAGGAGATGCTGCGCGAGAGCGAGTCCCGGCTGCAGGACATCATCAACACGTCGGCTGACTGGATCTGGGAATGCGACAAGGACCATCGATTCACGTTCTCGAACCCGGGCATTGCCCAGGTCCTGGGCTACAGCCGAGATGAACTGCTGAAGTCTTCGGCGTTTGCCCACGTCGAGGCCGCCGATCATGAGCGCCTGCGAACGGCATTCGCGACGCTCGAGGACGCTGAGTCGACCTCGGTGCCCGTCGTGCTCCGCTGGAAACACAAGGACGGCCGGGTGCGCTGGCTGGAGCGCAAGATGATCACGCTGCGCGACGGCAGCGGAAAGCTCGTCGGCTACCGGGGCATCGACCGTGACGTCACGACGCGCAAGGTTCAGGAAGAGCGCATCACCCGCCTCAATCGTGCGGTCGGCTTCCTGAGCGGGGCCAATTCGGCGATTGTCAGGATCCGGGACCGCGTCGAGCTGCTGCGCGAGGCCTGTCGGCTGGCAGTGCAGGTCGGGCAATACACGATGGCCACCATCTATCTGAAGGATGAAAGGGGCGCGGTGCCGACCGTGACCCGCACCGTGCACGCCAGGCACGAGAAGGCCAAACGTCCGATCCGGGAGCCGCTGGATGGCCCGGGACCGGTCGGCCGGGCCATGGCGACCGGTGAGCTGGTCATCGTCCCCGACCTGAACGACAGGTCCATCGAGATCCCCGACCGCGACACTCTGCTCGGCATGGGCATGCAGTCGTGCATCGCGATTCCACTCAGCATCGACGGCACGCCGATCGGAGTGACCTTGCTGCATGCCGACGAGACGCATGTATTCAGCGAATCGGAGATCGCGTTGCTGCGGCAGGTGACCGGCAACATCACGTTCTCGCTGCAATACCTGCATAGCAAGGAAAGCGCCGAGTACCTGGCGTACTTCGACACGCTGACGGCGCTTGCGAATCGTACGCTGTACCTGCAGCGGCTGGCCGCAACCATGAAATCCGCCGAGCACGAGGGCCGGGGCATCGCCCTCATCGTGCTCGACCTCGCGGGGCTGAACGTGATCAACGACGGCCTCGGGCACCATGCCGGCGACCTGGTCCTGCAACTCGTCGCAGAACGACTCAAGAACGTGTTCCGCGATTCCAATTGCCTCAGCCACCTGGGGGGCGGCCGCTTTGCGGTCTGGTCCACCTACCCGCGCGAAGACACGTCGGCGGCGACGGTATTGCGCGAGCGTGTGGACTACCTGTTCGACCGGCCATTTGCAGTCAATGACCAGGAAATCATCCTGGCATTGCGCGCCGGATTTGCCGAATACCCTGACAACGGGCGCAGTGCGGAGGCCCTGCTGCACCATGCCCAGATGGCGCTCGACAATGCGAAGCGATCGGGCGAGAGCTTCCTCCGGCACAGCCCGGAAATGAACATCGCCGCATCGGAGCACCTGAGCCTCACCAACCGGCTACGGGCCGCGGCCGCGAAACAGAATTTCGTGCTGCATTACCAGCCAAAGGTGAGCCTGTCGGACGGATCGGTGGAGGGCGTCGAGGCGTTGCTACGGTGGCCGGACGGCGGGGTTTCCCCGGCTGTGTTCGTGCCGCTGCTGGAATCGATCGGGCTGATTGGCGAAGTCGGCAAGTGGGTCCTGGTGCGGGCGCTGTCGGAAGGATTTGACTGGCTCCGAGACACAAGCCCGGGTCGATTCCGCATATGTGTCAACGTCTCGGCGTTGCAGTTGAAGCGCGAAAAATTCGCGGAGGAAGTGCTCAAGATCGCGAGCACGATTCCAGGCGGCACGTCACGGCTCGAGCTGGAAGTCACGGAAAGCATGCTGATGGCGGACCCGCAGCGCGCGACCGCCATCCTGAGCGAGCTGCAGAATGCCGGGGTTACCATCGCCATCGACGACTTCGGAACCGGGCACTCATCGCTGCAGCTCCTGTCCAGCCTGCCAGTGGACGTGCTGAAGATCGACCGCAGTTTCGTCCGCGACCTGCCCGGCAACAAGCGCCATCTGCCGTTGGTGCAGGCGACGATCACGCTCGCCAAGTCGCTGGGTCTGCGCACCGTGGCAGAAGGCGTCGAAACGGAGGACCAGGCGGCGATCCTGAGGGAACTCGGGTGCGACGCCATCCAGGGGTACCTGTTGATGCGCCCGGCGCCGGCTGACGAGATGGGTGCCTGGCTCGCCACGCACGCGATGCGTGAGGCCTGAGCGACAGCGGACCATGCGCAATTCCACACTCAGGATCTTCGCCCTTGCCGCCCTCGTCGCATGGGCCTTCCCACAAGCGGGATCCGGGCAGCCGATTCAGCCGATGCCGGTTTCGGAACTCAGCATCAAGGCGGCTTATCTGTTCAAGTTCGCGGGTTACGTCGAGTGGCCACCCGATACACAGTCCGGCGCGCAGGAGCCCTTCATCATCGGCGTGCTGGCGTCGGATCCCTTCGCAGACGAACTCGCAAGAATCACGGCCGGCCGGACCATTGCCGACCGGCCGATCAGAGTGCGGAGGATCAAGGCGGACGAGCCGCTGGGCGACGTGGATATCCTGTTTGTCGGCGAGCATGACCGGAAGCGTCTCGACCAGCTGCTGTTCCCGGCGCGCCAATTGCCGATCCTGACCGTCACTGAGACCACCGGTGCCATTGCGGCAGGCAGCATCATCAACTTCACGACCGAAAATCAGCGCGTGCGCTTCGAGGTCTCCCTGCCCGCCGCCGAACAGAGCCGCCTCAAGCTGAGTTCGAGGCTGCTGGCGGTTGCTGCGCACGTCCACCGGACGACGGATTAGCCTGCCAGTGAAAAACCAGCATTCATCCATCCATCGCAAGTTGCTGTCCGTGGTGCTGGCGACGGCAGCCGTCGCGCTCCTGATCACGGGCGCCACGATGGCCCTCTACGACCTGCGAGTCTTCAAGGAGCGCTGGGTGACGGATCTCACGGCTCAGGCCGAGATTCTGGGTCTGGCGGCCGCTCCTGCGCTGGAGTTCGAGGACCCGAAGGCCGCCCAGGACTACCTGGCGCTGATGAAGGCGAAACCGTCCATCGTCGGCGCCGCAATCTACACGGCCAAGGGTGCCCTGTTCGCCTCGTACACCGCAGCCGGCAACGAAGCTTCCGAGTTTCCGACGATTCCGGAACTGGACGGCTCCACGATCCGCGGCAGCCAGTTGACCCTCTTCAAGCGCATCGTGTCCGGAAACGAGATCCTCGGCACCGTGTACATCCGGGCGCGATTCGATCTGGTCGGCCGGCTGCTCGACTACCTGGGCATCATCGGCGCCGTCATGGCCTTGAGCCTGGTCGCGGCCTGGCTCATTTCGCGGCGGCTCCAGCAGAACGTCACGCGACCCATCCTCGAAATCAGCGCCGTCGCGCGCAGGGTCATGGAGGAGCGCGATTTCACGCTGAGCGCGACCAAGACCACCGATGATGAGATCGGCGTGCTGGTGGACGCCTTCAACGGCATGCTGGCGGAGATCGCGAACCGGACCGAGGTGCTCGAGAAGTCCAACCTCTACCTGGAGCATGAGATCGGCGAGCGCGAGCGCACGGAGACCGCGCTTCAGGACAGCGAGGCACGCCTGCTGACCCTGAACGCCGAGCTGGAATCCCGCGTTGCGGCGCGGACCGCCCAGCTGGAGGCCGCCAACAAGGATCTCGAGGGATTCAGCTATTCGGTCTCGCACGATCTGCGCGCGCCGATCCGCGCGATCAGCGGCTTCTCGACCCTGCTGGTCGAGGATCACGAACACCAGCTCGATGACGAGGCCAGGCGCAAGCTCGCAATCATCGGCGCCGAGGCGGAACGGATGGGCCTCTTGATCGACGATCTGCTCGCCTTCTCGCGCCTGGGACGGCGGGCGCTCGACCCGACGGACCTCAACATGGTTGAGATGGCGAAATCCGTGTATGAACGCCTGAATCACGCGGACCCGGCCAAGCCGGTTTCGTTCAGGCTGGGACCCCTGCCGCACGCCAAGGGCGACCGGGGCCTGTTCGAGCAGGTCTGGGTGAATCTGCTCTCCAACGCCCTCAAGTTCTCGAGCAAGAAAGATGCGCCAGTCATCCAGGTCGGCGGCATCGCCGAAGAACACGAATACGTCTTTTTCGTCAGGGACAATGGCGCAGGCTTCGACCCTCGTTATCAATCGAAGTTATTCGGTGTCTTCCAGCGCCTGCATCGCGACGACGAATTCACTGGCACCGGCGTCGGTCTCGCGCTCGTGCACCGGATCGTGACGCGCCACGGCGGCCGGGTCTGGGCGGACGGCACCGTCGGCGAAGGTGCGACCTTCTACTTCAGCCTTCCAAAGGAGCCTCTCAATGGAGGAGTTTGATCAGGTCGATATCCTCCTGGTGGAGGACAACCCGCTGGACGCGGAGCTGACGATGCGAGGCCTCAGGAACGAGAAGCTCGCGAACAGGATCACCTGGGTCAAGGATGGCGAAGAGGCGCTGGACTACGTATTCCGGCGCGGAGCTTATGCGAGTCGCGCCGACAGCGGACCGCGTCTGATCCTCCTCGACCTCAAGATGCCGCGCGTCGGGGGCATCGAGGTCACGCGCGCCATCAAGAGCGACGAGAAGACCAGGCGCATCCCGATCGTCATCATGACCTCGTCCAAGGAAGAGAACGACGTCATCGACAGCTACAACCTCGGCGCTAACAGCTACATCGTGAAGCCGCTCGACTTCGAGTCGCTCGCGGAAGTCGCTCGGCAGGCGGGGTTCTACTGGCTGGCGATCAACCGGGCGCCGACCTGACACGCCGCCGAGGGCCGATCCAACCTGTTGATTTCGGGCCGCTATCGCGCTGACGGCCGCCTGTGCCCCTGTGGCAAACATTCAGAAACGTTTCATCGGGCTTTCAAGACGCTGCTGACCGGGCGGCGGATGCTCCCCCACGACGGCAGGGCCCTTGCATGCCGCCATTCCTGAAGCACAAACGGGAGTAAGCCTGATGAACAAATTACGGATGAGTATCTTACTGACGGCGGTTGCGTTGCTCGTATCGTCTGTTGCACTTCCTGACGAAGCGAAGGAGAAGAGGCCTTCGCCACTCGTCGAGAAGGTCCGCAGGGCGACGGAGCAATACCTGGATGTCAACAACGCGATCGCCAATGGCTACATGCCGGGTCCGTGCGTCAGCGGACCCAATCAGGGCGCCATGGGCGTTCACTTCATCAACGGAAACCTCCTGGGCAAGGAGATCGACGCGGAAACTCCGGAAGCGTTGATTTACGAGCCGATGCCGAGCGGGCGCATGCGGCTCGTCGGCGTGGAGTACATCACCTTCGCGTCGGACTGGGTGTCGGAAGTGCCGGTACTGGACGGCCACCTCTTCCACCTCTCGGGTGCGCCGAACCGCTACGGCATTCCTGCGTTCTACGAACTGCATGTCTGGGCCTGGAGGAACAACCCGGAAGGCACGTTCTCTGACTGGAATACGCGCGTGACCTGCGAAGGGCAGCCGTTGCCGTAGACTGAGGTTTGCACCCTGCTACGGAGCAGGGCCACTCGACGGGTGGGTGGCCCTGCTCCTGCTCACCGGACGGTCAGGATCTCGATCGCGCCATCCGGGAATTCAACGACGTCCCCCACGGAAACCCCGATCAGCAGCTCGGCGATCGGCGAGACGTACGAGATCCTGCCCTGCGCCGGATCGGCCTCATCTTCGCCGACGATCTGGTAGTCGACGCGCGCGCCATCCTGCCGTTCCAGTGTGACCGTGGAACCGAAGCGCACCGTCGCGGATGAGGCTGGTATCGCAACCACCTCGGCCGTGCGCAGGCGCTCGGTCCAGTAACGCAGGTCGCGCTGAATTCGCGCGATGGCCGCGCGATCCTCGGCTGCACGGGCTGCGGACAACGCCGCCTGCAGGCGTTCGACGTTCGCCTCGATCTGCTGCAAGCCGGCAGGCGTCACCAGATTGCGATGCGGGCTGACCAGCAGCTCCGGCAGCGCCGGCCCCTCCTCGCCATCCGATTCCTTGACGAATGCCTGGCTCATCGATGATCAAGCGTCCTGCTCGCGTACGCGCGGGCCGAAAGAATTGCATAATTCGTCCGATGAAGACAATCGATCGATCCCGCATCGCCGGGCTGATGGAACACGAGCGTGCGACCTTCCGCCAGCGGCACCCGCGCAGCGGTCAGCTGGCCGAGCAGGCGAAGCGCTCGTTGCTCTTCGGCGTGCCGATGAACTGGATGACCCGCTGGCCGGGCGACCATCCGGTCTTCGTCGACCGGGCGCATGGCGCCCGCTTCAAGGACGTGGACGGCAACGAGTTTATCGATTTCTGCCTCGGCGACACCGGCGGCATGGCGGGTCACGCGCCGCAAGCCGCCGTCGATGCGATCGCCGCCCAGGCGGCCAGGGGCATCACATTGATGTTGCCGGTCGAAGACGCAACCTGGGTGGGTCACGAGATGGCACGGCGCTTCGGAGTCCCCTACTGGCAGTTCACCCTGAGTGCCACCGATGCCAATCGCTGCGCGATTCGCTGGGCACGCGAGATCGCGCAGCGCCCGAGGATCGCGGTGCACAACTGGTGCTACCACGGGTCGGTGGACGAGACCGTCGCGATCCTCGAGGACGGCCGCACGGTGGCCCGCAAGGGCAACATCGGCAAGCCCGTGCCGCTGGACGAAACCACGCGGGTCGTCGAAATCAACGACCTGGCCGGACTCGAGGCGGCGCTTGCCAACGGAGATGTCGCTGCCTGCCTGTTCGAGCCTGCGCTCACCAACATCGGAATCGTGCTGCCCGATCCGGGTTATCACGCCGCCGTGCGGGAGCTGTGCACCCGCTACGGCACGTTGCTGATCATCGACGAAACTCACACCATCAGCGCCGGCCCCGGCGGTTGCACGAAGGCCTGGGGCCTCGATCCGGACTTCGTCACGATCGGCAAGACGCTCGGCAGCGGCATCGCAAGCGGCGCCTACGGCATGACGGATCGGGTCCGAGAGTTGATTTATGCGCACACTGACGCGAAGAACGCCGACGTCGGCGGCATCGGCGGCACGCTCGCCGGCAACGCGCTGTCGCTCGCGGCAATGCGCGCCACGCTCGGGCAGGTCATGACCGACAAGGCATTCGAGCAGATGATCGCGCTCGGTGAACGTTTCGAACAGGGCGTGCGCAGCGTGATCGAGTCGCGGCAACTTCCGTGGCATGTGGTGCGGCTCGGCTGCCGCGTCGAATACCTGTTCCGCCCGGATGCGGCCAGGAACGGCGCCGAGGCCGCGGCCGGCCAGGACGAGATGCTCGATCCGTACATCCATCTCTACCTGATGAACCGCGGCATCCTGATGACGCCCTTCCACAACATGGCGCTGATGTCGCCGGCAACCTCCGTGGCCGACGTCGACCGACACACGCGGGTTTTCGACGAAATGGCGGGTGAATTGATCGGGTCCTGACCCGGCAAATCCCGCATTCCGGCACCTTGCTCTGTGACGTGCGTCACTCCTTGCGCACAACTCCCTGACGCTTTCGGCGCGCTTCGGTTACGTCACATTCCGGTTGCGGCAGCGTGCGTCATATTCTGGCCAGTTAGCCGGATATTCGGCCCAGATCATGAAGATACGCGCCAAAGTCGTTGCGTTGCTCGCGTCTGTGTTCGTCGCGCTCACTTTCGTCGAGTGGGGCGTCGGCCAGGTGCTGCTGTTGCCGCGCTTCGAGGAAATCGAAGTGGACGACGCGCGCACTGCCATGAAGCGCATCGAATACGGCGTCCACCAGGCACTGAACGAACTCCAGGTATCGGCCGCGGACTGGGGCAACTGGAAAGATACCTGGCAGTTCATCGTGGACCACAACCCTCAATACGAACGGGACAACCTGACCGAGGCGGCGCTCAGGCAGTTGCGCCTGAACGCGATCGCCTTCATCGACCTCGATGGCACGGTCGTCCTGGCAAGATCGGTGGACCTCGCTTCGGGAGCGATCGGCCCGCTGAACCTGTTTCCGCAAGGCTCGCTGCCCGATGATTTTGTCTGGCGGGAAAACCTGCGCAGCGGCGAACCTGCAAGAGGCCTGATCAGAACTGCCGACGGCGTGCTGCTCGCCGCCGTCGTGCCGATACTGGATGGCTTTGGTCACGGCCCGTCGCGCGGCATGGTACTGATGGGGCGACTGCTGTCCGACGCCGAAGTTGACGAGATCGGCGCGCGGGCCCAGACCAACGTGAGGCTGGTCCCGGTGCAAGGCGCGGCGGCTGCGCACGACAAGATCGAGATCTACGAAAGCGAAACGGAAGTCACCCGGGCATTTCCGGACGTCGACGGCCAGCCAGTCATGGCGCTGCGCGTCTCCGTCCCGCGCACGATCAGCAAGGGCGCGCGCACGACCGTCAACTACGTCCTGGCATTCACCGTCGGCGCCGCCGTCGTCGTCCTGCTGATCCTGCTGGTCTCGCTCGACCGCACCGTACTCACGCCGCTCGCGCGGGTCACGCGCCATGCCGTCCGGATCGGCAGGGGCGACGACCTGACGAAACGGCTCAATCTCGACCGGCGCGACGAGATCGGTGCGCTGGCGACCGAATTCGACCGCATGGTTGCGCAGGTTGCGGAATCGCGGCGGCAGCTCATCGACAACAGTTTCGACGCCGGAAAATCGGAACTCTCCCGCGGCGTGCTGCACAACATCGGCAATGCGATCACGCCGCTTCGCGTCCGCCTTGCCAGGCTGCAGCAGCGACTGCGCTCGGCGCCGGCCGGCGACCTCGAGCGCGCGCTCGCGGAGCGCGACAAGGAGCCCGGCGGCACGCCCCGCCAGGCGGATATCGACGAATTCCTGCGCCTCACGAGCGGCGAATTGGCCGGCGTCATCAACGATGCGGCCGAAGACGTCGACGTGATCACCCGTCAGGCCGACGTCGTGCAGAGCGCGCTGACTGAACAATCGCAATCCGCGCGCGCGTCATCCGTCCTGGAGTCCGTCGAGCTGCCGGCCATCGTCGAACAGAGCCTCGAGATCGTCCCGGACCGCTGCCGCGAGATGGTCGACATCGAGCTGGACTCTTCCATGCGGGCCGTGGGCACGGTTCAGGTGGCACGAACCATCCTGCGGCAAGTCTTGCAGAACCTGGTCATCAATGCGGCGGAGGCGGTCCACGCCGCGGGCCGCAATCGCGGCACCGTGCGCTTTTCGGCAGCGCTCGACCGTGACGGCGATCAGTACAAGCTTCGCGTGGAATGCGCAGACACCGGTGTCGGCATCGCCGCCGAGAATGTCGAGCGCGTCTTCGAGAAGGGCTACTCGACGAAATCCGACAAAGGCAATCTGGGCATCGGATTGCACTGGTGCGCGACATCCATCAACGCCCTCGGAGGCCGGATCTGGGCAACCAGCGACGGTCCCGACCGCGGCGCCACCCTGCATTTCGTCATTCCAGTTCCCAAGCCACCAACTGAAACCAGCAGCCGGGCCGCCTGAGGTCAACCATGGCAGAACAGACACGTGCGCCGATCCGCGTCCTCGTCGTTGACGACGAGGCTCCGATCCGCGACGCCTATCGTCAGATCTTCAGCGAGCCGGAGCATGGCACGCAGAGCGCTGCGCGCAAGCAACTTGGCGCCAAGCTCTTTGGCGGCGAAGCGCCCAGTCAGCCGACCCGTCTGCCGACGGCCGCCCTGACGTTTGATGCCGTCTACTGCGATGGCGCGGAAGCCGCGGTTGCCGCAGTCAAGCAAGCGCTCGCCGAAAAGCAGCCGTTCGCAGTGGCCTTCCTCGACATGCGCATGCCGCCCGGCCCGGACGGCGTCTGGGCCGCGTCCCACATCCGTGAGATCGACCCCGCCATCGAGATCGCGGTGTGCACGGCCTACTCCGACGTGGATCCCGGCGACATCGGGGGCCGGGTGCCGCCCGAAGACAAGCTCTCGTACCTGCAGAAGCCGTTTCATCCGCATGAAGTGCGGCAGATGGCCATCGCGCTCGCGAGCAAGTGGCGCGCGGAGCGGCACCTGGCGCGCCTCGCCTACTTCGATTCGCTGACCGGGCTGCCCAACCGGGAGCAGGCGCACACCCGCCTGCGCTCGGCGCTCGAAACGACGCTGCAGCAGGGCAAGATGCTGGCCGTCATGTATATCGACCTCGACAATTTCAAGCGCATCAACGACACGCTGGGTCATGCAGTCGGCGACGAGGTGCTGAAGGTCGCCGCCGAGCGGCTGCGCAAGTCGCTGCGCCGCGTCGATGATCGCGGATCCGATGCGTCGCACGTCGAGCGGCCCGGCGACATCGGTCGCCTGGGCGGCGACGAATTCATGGTCATCCTGCCGGATATCACGAGTTCCGACGACGCGCAGGTCGGTCGCCGACCGCCTGATCGCCGCGATACAGAAGCCGATGGAGCTCTCCAGCAATACCGTCGTCATCACGCCGAGCATCGGTATCGCGATTGCTCCGACGGACGGCACCGATGCGGCCTCGCTGCTGCGCCACGGCGACCTTGCGATGTACTTCGCGAAGCGCCGCTGGCCGGGCTCGTACGCGTTCTTCGACGTGTCGATGAACGAGGGCATGCTCCAGCGCTACACGATCGAGGGCAAGCTGCGCGGCGCGCTGGAGCGCGGCGAACTGTCGCTGCACTACCAGCCCCAGATCGAGATGGCGACCGGCGAGATCGCGGGAATGGAGGCGCTGCTGCGCTGGACCAACGACGAGCTCGGCGTCGTGCCGCCGATGGACTTCATTCCGATCGCGGAGGATTGCGGGCTGATCATTCCGATCGGCGAATGGGTGCTGCGCACCGCCTGCGCCCAGGCAAAGCAGTGGCACGACGAAGGCCTGGCCGTGAAGCGCATCGCCGTCAACATTGCGGGCCAGCAGTTCGCGATGCCCAACTTCGTCGAGATGGTCAGCAATGTCCTTGCGGAGACCGGCCTTGCACACGGCATGCTGGAACTGGAGATCACCGAGTCGATGGTGATGACGGACGAAAAGCGCTCGGAAAAGCTGCTCGCGGATCTGCACGCCATCGGCGTGTCGGTCGCGATCGACGACTTCGGCACCGGCTACTCGAATTTCCAGCGCCTGCAGCACCTTGCCATCGACCGCCTGAAGATGGACCGTTCATTCGTCCGGGACCTCAGCGAAAGTGCCGATGACGGCGCCATCGCGGCCGCGATCATCAACGTCGCCAAGGCCCTGAAAGTCGGCGTCGTGGCGGAAGGCGTCGAGTCATTCGCGCAACTGCGGTTCCTGCAGGATCACCTGTGCAACCAGGCGCAGGGATTCCTGCTGAGCCGGGCGCTGCCCGTCGGGCGAGGCGCGGCTGCTGCTACAGCGCGCGACCGAGCAGTTCGACGGCAGCCGCACGCAGCGGATGAAGCGCCTGAGCGAGTGATACCGCGGGCCGGCTGGCCCTGGCACCGGAAAAAAAGCGGGGCGCCCATGCGCCCCGCTTCGTTTTACCTGTTCATCGCCGCTTCGGCAGCCGCGATCGCGGCCTGCCGCTTGGCGATGACGTCGCCGATCGGCGGTCCCTGGAATCGCCGGTTCTCAAAAGCAAACCAGACGATGCCGGTCAGGATGAAGAACCCGATCGTGACCTTGAACGCCAGATCGTTGGGCGGCTGCACGCCGATGAAGAAGATCAGCACCATTGCGATGATCGACAGCACGGCGAACAGCGAGAAGCCCTCGCGTCCGATGTTCCACGGCCCCATCTTCGGCCACTTCGGCCCGCCAAAGGTGAAGAGCCCGAGCGTGATCGGAATGGCGAAGGAGAAGAACAGGAAGATCACCGTGCAGGACACGACGACCGTGTACACCGGCGTGCCGCCCGCTTCCAGCCACTTCGCGCCCCAGACGAAGAGCACCGCGAGTGCCGAGCCCGTCCAGATGGCGGCATTTGGCGTGCGGTGCTTGTGCGACACCTTCGCGAGCAGCCTTCGAGAACGGCAGGCCGCCATCTCGCGAAAACGCGAAGATCATGCGCGAGGCGGAAGTGACGGTCGCGAGTCCGCACAGGATCTGCGCGACGAAGATCGCCCAGTACAGAAGCTGCTTGACCAACTCCGGCACGCGCTGGTCCATCGCCCAGAAGAAGACGTTCCAGCCCTGCTTTGCCGCCTCGTCCATGTTCGGGATCATCAGCACGAACGCTACCAGGAAGAGATAGCCGAACACGCCGGACCAGACGATCGAGGACACGATGCCGCGCGGCGACGAAAGCGCCGCCTGCTTGGTTTCCTCGGAGGTATGCGCCGAGGCATCGTAGCCCGTGATCGTGTAGATCGGCATCAGGAGGCCCAGCAGGAAGACCCAGGTCCCCGAGACGCCCGGCCAGACATTGCCGCCGGCCTCGCCGGAATAGTTCGCGAAGGTCCAGAGGCGCGAGATGTCGTAGCTGTCCGCACAGGCCAGGCAAACGGCAGCCAGGACCACCGATGTGATGAATATCAGGTACCCGGAAAAATCGGTCAGCTTCGCGGTCAGCGCGATGCCGTAGTGATTGATCAGCGCCTGCCCGCCGGTCAGGATCGCAAGAAACGTGATCAAAGTCGTCATCGAGTCCGTGATGTTGAATCTCGCGCCGAACGCACCCAGGAAGAAGTAATAGGTGCCGACATTGATCGCCGCGAGCACGGTGATCAGTCCCAGCAGGTTGAACCACGCCGTCAGCCAGCCGGTAAAGCGGTTGCCGAGAATCGAGCCCCAGTGATAAAGGCCGCCGGCGGTCGGGTAGGCCGAGGCGATTTGTGCCATGGCGAATCCGAACACGCCCGAAATCATCACGCCGAGCGGCCAGCCGAGGCCGATCGCCGCGCCACCCGCGCCGGACGTCGCCTGCGCCAGCGAGTTGATGCCGCCCGACAGGATGCAGATGATCGAGAAGGAAATGGCGAAATTGGAGAAGCGGCCCAGCCGCCGCGACAACTCCTGCGCATAGCCCATGCTGTGCAAAATCTTGACGTCATCGTCCAGCGCCGCATCGGCGCCGTGTTTTGAGGCTGCATTCATCGCGATTCCCCCCAAGCCTTTGTTAATGATTGTCTGGCGAGTTGGACGATTCTCGGGTCAATCCCTTATTTTTCTCTCTCCCGATTGTCGCGACAGGATAGGAACTTCACCGCGGGTTAGCAATGCGCGTTGGAATTCAATGGCTTAGCTTCGTGCGACAGGCGCTCGAAACCCGGGAGTCGGCGGGCGACATTGAATCAGTTGTGAAGTTGGAAGCGCTCGACACGTGGATCGAAAGCTGCGGCGGCAGCGGCGCCTGCCTGGATGGCCGACTCCAGCGATGCAGTGAAATAAGGCGCGCGGCCATTCAGGCTGGTGGCGATGTAGACCCGGGATGCGGCGCCGCACACCGGCAGTGGGCCGTGATGCACGATCTGCGTGGCGCTCGAGAGCCCCAGGGTGCGGACACCGATGGGCTCCGGCAACGTCGGGTCGGCGCGCCGCTCGTCCTCCCAGAGAATGCGCGCGAGCTCTTCGGGTGCGTGATCGCGCGCCCTCGTGCCGTGCACCGCGTGAACGAAATCTGTCGCGAGACTCACGGATCCAACGACCACAGTCACCGCGGGCGCCGGCAAATATGGCGCGTATTGCGAGTGCTGAATCAGTATCGGGCACCAGCCCTTGCGAACATTGTGACCGCCCAATGGCAGGTCCCTCGGCAATGGGCGATCGAAGAGCCACGCCAGGCCAAAGTGCTGGTAGACCGATTCGCGAAGCAGCGTTGCAAGGCTTTCCCGCGAATGCCCCAAGCCGGTCGTGATGCCGTCGTCGCTGTCCGCCAGCAAGCTAGCAAGCGCCGGAGGCGGCACGGCCAGGAAAACCGCATCAACGGCAGCGCAGTCGCCATCGTCGGTCCTGACGATCACGGCGTCCGCGCCCTGTTCGAATTTGGCGGCGCTGACATTCAATGAAATCTCCACGCCCGATCGTTCCAGCGCGCGGCGCCAGATGGTGACGAATCCTTCGGGTGCGTTGGGTGGCTGCCTGTTCCAGAGCAATGGACGCTGCGCGTCGAGAAAAACGCAATCCAGGTTCCTGCGAAAGCGGTAGAGGAGTTCCCAGACGGTCATCTGCAGCGTGCCGGTGACGGCGCCAAGCGCGGTTGCCCGGACCCAAGCTTGACAGGATTCGCTCAGCCTGTTGCGCGCGAGCCATTCCTCGACCGACACCTTCTTGAATGACTGCATGCCGCTCAAGTAGAGCGCAAAGGTCCAGGCCATCTTTACGAGATCGGCCGGCGAACTGTCGGCCAGCAGCGGATCAAGCCATTCGGACTTGAGGTCGTGTCGCGGCACGAAATGGTCCTGCCAACGCGTGCCAATCAGCGCGAACAACCTGGGCGCCGAGTGGTAGCTCGACTGGTAGACCTTGCAGGAATTCTCGCCCTGGTAACAGCCGTTCGCGTCCAGCCGCGTCGCCCAGAGACCCCCGAGTTCCGGCGCGGCCTCGACGATCCGAACGCGATGCCCGGCACGCGCAAGCAGGAGCGCAGCCGTCATTCCGCTGGGCCCGCCGCCGACGACTGCGACCTGCCTGGAGTGATTCATGGCCGTTCTAATCGACGTCGATGACGACCTTGCCGCGGGCGTGCCCTTCTTCCAGGTAGCCGATCGCCTTCGCAATTTCGCTCAGCTTGTAGCGGCGATCGATCACCGGCGTCACCTTTCCGGCCTCCATCAGGCCGCTCAGGACCGTCAGGTCCGCCTGGTTCAGTTCCGCCATGAACAGGCCCATGTCCTGGCTCACGAACGGCGATATCACCAGCGCCTTGACCGGGCTGGCGAAAGGCCCGACCCATGCGCCCGCGTCCGGTCCTCCGCCGCCGATCAGGACGTACTTGCCCTCGGATTTCAGGATGCGCCGGTTGTCCAGCAGCGGGCGGTTCGCGACATTGTCCAGGATGAGGTCGTATTGGCCCCCGCCCTGCGTGTAGTCCTCTTTCTTGTAGTCGATTACGTGATTTGCGCCGATCGACCGGACCAGCTCCACATTTCCCGTGCTGCTCACGCCGGTCACCTCGGCGCCCAGTGATCTGGCGATCTGCACCGCGAACGTGCCCACGCCTCCCGACGCGCCGTTGATCAGGACCTTCTGCCCCGGCTGGACCCCTCCGCGATCGCGAAGAGCCTGCAATGCGGTGATTGCTGCCACGCCGACCGAAGCCGCCTGCTCGAATGTCAGGTTGGCCGGCTTCAGCACGATCGATCCGTCCTCGGCAACGGTCACGTACTCGGCGAAAGCGCCGAACTTCCCGCCGAATACTGCATCGCCCGGCTTGAAGCGCCTGACGTCCTTGCCGACCGCCTCGACGGTCCCGGAGAAATCCACGCCCAGGCGCGGATTCTTCGGCGCGCCGAATCCCGTCTCCAGGCGCATGACGTACGGCGTGCCGCGCATGAAGTGCCAGTCGAGCGGATTGACGGCGGCGGCATGCACGCGGACCAGTACCTGGTTGTCCGCGGGGACCGGCTTCTCGACGTCCTCCACCCGAAGAACGCCAGGTGGGCCATAACAACGGCGAACGGCGGCCTTCATCCGTATCGCGTCGCTGGCGAGTGCGGGCGCCGTGCCACATGGGACATCGCGGCTCAGGGCAGCCGCGAGCGCCGCCATCGCAACCGCCGCAAGCAGGAGGATTGCATTGATGATCTTGTAGCGAAGTTTCATGGCTTCACCCTCATGCGCGCACCTATGACCAGCAACCAGAGGCAGATTCCGACCTCACCCAATGCGGATGGAACGATCATGAAGTTCGAGATGGCGCTCTCCCCGTACCCGACTGGAGACAGGATGCGTCCGAATGATTCGACCAGGTAGCCAAAGCAGCCGATCATCAACAGGATGCCAAGGATCCTCGGCAAAAAGCCCGACTTGAATACCAGGAATCCGAAAGGCAGCAACCACAGTCCCCAGAGAGGTTCTGCGACCAGCGCATCGTAGTAGGCGGACTTCAGCGACAGTGTCACCTGCGCGTGCAGTTGCTCCGGAGTGAATGCCTGCAGGAAATCCGCTCCGCTCAGGAGCGCGAGGGCGTCCAGATCGTGCGTCTTGCTGACGAAGGAGAGTGGGACGCTCGCGGCGGCAAATACGACCATCAGCACGGCGAGGTTTCCATCGACGTCCCGCAGCAGCCGGTACAGCACGAATGGCAACGCCAGGAAGGCAATCGACGAGACCAGGCCCGTCGCGATTCCCAGCCGGAACAGCGACTCGGAGGCCAGGATGTTGTTGGCCGTCGCCAGCGCATCTCCGCGCACGATGATCTGCGATGGCACGTAGAGTTCGGAGAAGATACCTGTCAGGACGACGAACAGGTAAAGCCATCCTGCGGTACGCGCGATCTTGTCTTTCGTGTCCATGGGCTCCCTCCGCGCGTCACTCTGGCCGAACGAGCGTTCAGCCGCAAACCCTCATGCGATGGACGACGGCCGGCCGCGGCCGAGTCACGAATGGAGCGGATGGACGCCGGACCTGACCGTCAGAAGACCCGGCATTCGCGTGGCGCCGGCGGCATCGGCCCGCGCGAAGGTTGGTACTATCGCCGCGTCATGTTTTCGCGATCTGCCTCGCCTGTACTGCGCCGGCTCGCCCAGTGGCTGCCCTGGCGGCGCCTGCGATTCACGTTGATCGGCGTCGGTGCTTTGGGGTTTGTTGCTGAGCACGGGCTGGCACTCGTCGATTGCCGGACTGCTGGCCGCACGATACTGATCGGCCTGTGCCTCATGCTGGTCTTTGGGCTCATTGAGAAATTGGCCCAAGCGCCTGCCCCGTTGGATCGCGCGCTGGGTGCTGCAGGTACTCGGTGTCGCGATCGCGGCACCACTTGTGGTGCTGGCAATCTATCTGGCCAGCACGGGCGCGGATCAGCCGCCTTTCTACCTGGACAAGGAGCGAATGGATGGCTTTTCGGCGCTGGCCGGGACTGCCTTGCTGTTCGCGCCGTGGATCGCGATGTCGGCGTTGATGCGCCAGCGCGACGAAACCGTGCGCAGCCAGGCCGTCGTCTTCGAGCGCGAGCGCAGCGCCATGGAGCGCCAGGCGCTCGATGCCCGACTGCGCCTGCTGCAGGCGCAGGTCGAGCCGCATTTCCTCTTCAACACGCTCGCCAACGTGCGCGAGCTGGTCGAATCCGGCTCGCCGCAGGCCTCCGCGGTGCTCGGCAGCCTGATCGCCTACCTGCGCGCCGCCGTGCCGCGCCTGCAGGAACCGGCCACCACGCTGGGCCAGGAACTCGAGCTCGTGCGCGCCTATCTCGAGCTGATGCACATGCGCATGCCCGATCGCCTCCAGTTCGAGATTCACGCCGACGAGGAGACGCTCGCGATACGCTGTCCGCCGATGACGCTGTTGACGCTGGTGGAGAATTCGGTGCGCCACGGCATCGACCCGAGCGAGGAAGGCGGCCGTATCGAAGTGCGCGTGCGGGTGCGCGACGGTCGTTGCCGCGTGCAGGTCATCGACACGGGCAGTCGGGCTCAAGCGCGCGAGCGACGGTCTCGGCACCGGACTGTCCACGCTGCGCGAGCGCCTGCAGCTGACTTTCGGACGCGACGCGCAGTTGCGACTCATCGCGCTCGAGCCGCACGGCGTTCGCGCCGAAGTCGACTTTCCCGGCTCCGCAGAGCGCGGCATGACTGCCCGGCGTCCGACGGCGCTGATCGCCGACGACGAACCGCTGCTGCGTAAATCGCTGGCGCGGCTGCTGGCCCAGGCCTGGCCCGAGCTCGAGATCGTGGCGCAGGCGCGCAACGGCCGCGAAGCGGTGAAGCAATTCGAGGAGCAGCAGCCCGACATCTGCTTTCTCGACGTGCACATGCCGGGCCTGTCAGGTGTCGAGGCGGCGCGGCTGATCGGCCGACGCGCCCAGCTCGTCTTCGTCACGGCCTACGACCGCTACGCGGTGCAGGCCTTCGAGCAGGGTGCGCTCGATTACCTGGTAAAGCCCGTCGAGCCCGCGCGCCTCGCCGATACGGTCGCGCGCCTGCAAGAGCGGCTGCGCGCCGCGCAACCGCTGCCCGAGATCGAGGCGCTGCTGCTGCAGCTTGCGGCGCGGCTGCAGAAGAAGGCGGGCCCGGAGCCGCTGCGCTTCATTCGCGCGTCGATCGGGAATTCACTGCGTATGATCCCCGTCGATGAGGTCGACTTCCTGCGCTCCGACGAGAAGTACACGCTGATCGCCTGGCGCGGCGACGCGGGCAAGCCGGGCGAAGCCGTGATTCGCACGCCGCTCAAGGAACTGGCCGCGCAGCTCGACGCGGCCCAATTCGTCCAGGTGCACCGCTCGGTGGTCGTGAACCTGCGGGCGATCAGCCATGTCACGCGCGGCCAGAACGAGACTGCGCAGATCCACCTGAAGGGCCGCGACGACGTGCTGCCGGTGAGCCGCACCTACCTGCATCACTTCCGCCAGATGTGAGCTGCGCCAGCCGCCGCGGAAACCAAAACTAGCGCTTGGCGTGAAGCCGCTTGACGGCGGCGACGCGCGGCTTGATGGGCGGCGTCGCGTCGGTGTGCAGCGTCATCAGCGCCTCCATCAGGTCCTCTTCCGCACTCGAGCAAACGCCGAGCACCAGCGCCTCCTCGCAGCCTTCGGGCACGACATAGGCATGGCCCATCGTGCTGTCGATGTAGATGGACTCGCCCGCCTGCAGCACGATCGGTTCGTAGAACTCCGTGTGGATCTCCACGGGCCCCTCGAGGATGTAGATGTATTCCTCTCCCGGATGGCGGACCAGGTCGCCGAATTCCTTGACGCTCTTGGCGCGAATGCGCGTGACGGTCGGCACCATGCGCTTGTGGCGCAGCTCGGGGCACATGTAGAAATAATCGTAATTGGGCGTGTTCACCCGCACGGCATTTTCGAGATTGCCGATCGAGCGACGCGCGGTGATCGGTGTTTCCGGCCCGTCTTCCGGTTCGCTGAACAGGTCGGACATGCGCAGGTTGAGCCGCTGGCTCAATTGCATCAGCTTGTCGTAGGTCAGCGTCAGGCGGTCGTGCTCGACCTTCGCCAGCGTGGAAAACGGAATGCCCGTGCGTTCGCTCATTTCCTTGAGCGTCCAGTTATTCCGCTGGCGCAGACCGCGCAGCAGACTTCCCAAGGTGGGCCGGCGGCTCTTGGAATTGGTCAGGTTCGCTCTCCCATTGCCGACATCAATTTTCGCAGGCTGCCGGATTGCGCAGCAGACTTTTTTGACGTCTTTCTCTGAATGGGCCTATTATGACCTCATCAGGATAACCGATCGAGGATTGCGTATGCGTTTCGCCTTCCCTGTCGCGGCGCCATTGTGCGCCCTTGCCCTGCTCACATCCGCGCACGCCGACCAGCCGGCACCGGTTGCCGCCGAACCCGCCGCGGCGTCGGGACCGCAGTTGACGCGCGCGGACGTCGAGGCCTGGCTCGACGGTTTCATGCCCTACGCGATTCAGCGCGGCGACATCGCAGGCGCGGTCGTCGTCGTCGTCAAGGACGGCCAGATTCTCGCGGAGAAAGGCTACGGCTACGCCGATGTGGCAAAGCATGTGCCGGTCGATCCGGAGCGCACGCTGTTCAGGCCGGGGTCGGTTTCGAAGCTCTTCACGTGGACGGCCGTGATGCAGCAGGTCGAGCGCGGCAAGCTCGATCTCGACGCAGACGTCAACCAGTACCTCGATTTCAAGATCCCGCCGGGACCTGCGGGCGAGCCGATCCGCCTGCGCGACCTCATGACCCACACGGCCGGGTTCGAGGAATCGGTCAAGGAACTGATCTTTGAGAAGCCGGAACGGATCGCGCCGAACGGCGAGGTACTGAAGCGCTGGATTCCGGAGCGCATCTACAAGGCCGGCACGATGCCTGCCTATTCGAATTACGGCGCGTCGCTCGCCGGCTACCTGGTCGAACGCACTTCCGGGTTGAGCTTCGACGAATTCGTCGAGCAGAACATCTTTGCCCCGCTTGGCATGGCGCATTCCAGCTTCCGCCAGCCCCTGCCGGAGGCACTGAAGCCAGGCATGTCGCTGGGATATGAAAATGCCTCGGGAAAACCCAAGGCCTACGAGCTCATTTCGTTGCCGCCCGCGGGTTCGCTGGCCTCGACCGGCGCCGACATGGCGCGCTTCATGATCGCGCACCTGCAGAATGGCGCCTACGGGGACGCGCGCATCCTGTCCGCCGAAACGGCGCAAAAGATGCACGACACGACGTTGACGGTGATCCCGCACCTCAACCGCATGGCGCTCGGCTTCTACGAGACCAACACCAACGGAAGGCGCTCCATCGCGCACGGCGGCGATACCCAGTACTTCCATAGCGACCTGCAGCTCTTCATCAACGACGGCGTCGGCTATTTCATTTCGGTCAACAGCGCCGGCAAGGAAGGCGCCGCAGGCGTAATCCGCGCGGCGATGTTCCGCGAATTCGCCGACCGCTACCTGCCGGGCCCGGGACCCGAGGGCCAGGTCGACGAGGCGACCGCAAAGGAACATGCGCGCCTGATCACGGGCACTTACATCCTTTCCCGCCGCGCGGAATCGAGTTTCGTCAGCGTGATCAACCTGGCCAGTCCATTCAAGATCGTGACCAACGAGGACGGCACGATATCGCTGCCGCTGCTGCACGCGCTGAACGGCGAACCGAAGAAATGGCATGAAGTCGCCCCATTCGTCTGGGGCGAGGTGGACGGCAAGGAAACGCTCGCGGCCGAGGTGGTGGATGGGCGCGTGACGCGCTTCAGCGGGGACCTCCTGTCGCCCTTCATGACATTCGAGCGCGCGCCTGTCGCGAAGGCCGGCGCCTGGATCGTGCCAGCCGCCGCCGCGAGCCTGGTGGCGCTGCTGCTCACCGTGCTCCTGTGGCCGGTCGCGGCGCTCGTGCGCCGACATTACCGCCAGAGGCTGCCGTTTGCCGGCTCCGAAGCCAGGGCCTACCGCTGGGTGCGCATCGGATCGCTCGCAACACTGCTCGCCTACTCCGCGTGGATCGGCATGGTGCTCCTGATGTTCCAGGACCTGTCGCTGCTGTCGCCGAGCTTCGACCCATGGATCCGCGTGCTGCACGTCCTGGGGTCGATTGCGGTCTTCGCCGGCCTCGCGTTCGCGCTCTGGCACCTGTGGGTGGTCTGGCACGCCCGGCGTCGTTGGCTCGGCAAGATCTGGGGTGTCGTGCTGGCGGCCAGCTGCGCGATATGTGCCTGGATCGCGATCGCCTATCACCTGGTCGGCATCAGCGTGAATTACTGATGGTGATCGCGGCGCGCAAGCGCCTGGCCATGCAGGTTGCGCAGGAAGCGTTGCCGCTGTCGGCGCCGTTCGTGATCACCGGCTATACCTTCACCGAGGTGCCGGTGATCGTCGCGCGCCTCGACGACGGTGACGCAATCGGCGAAGGCGAAGCCGCAGGCGTTTATTACCTCGACGACAACGCGGCGCACATGCTGGCCGCCGTCGAATCCGTGCGCAGCGAACTTGCCATGGGCGCGGACCGCGACGACCTGCGCCGGCTGCTGCCGCCGGGCGGCGCGCGCAATGCACTCGACTGCGCGCTCTGGGACCTCGAGGCGAAACACATGCGCCAGCCGGCCTGGAAGATCGCCGGACTCGAGAAACCGCGAGCGCTCGTGACGACCTTCACGATCGGCGCCGGCGAACCCGGCGTGATGGCGGGCAAGGCGATCGGCTTTGACGCAGGCACGCGCATTGAAACTGAAGCTCACGGGACAGCCCGCGCTCGATGCCGAGCGCGTGCGCGCCGTGCGCAAGGCCCGGCCGGATGTCTGGCTCGGCGTCGACGGGAACCAGGGGTTCGCCCCCGACAGCCTTGAAGAAGTGATGCCGGCGCTGGTCGCGGCCGAAGTCAAGTTGCTGGAGCAGCCATTTGCGCGCGGCCGCGAATCGCAGCACGACGGGTTCAAGAGCCCGATTCCGGTTGCGGCGGACGAAAGCGCCCAGGGACTTGCGGACGTCGAAGCGCTGGTCGGCCGATTCGACGTCGTCAACATCAAGCTCGACAAGTGCGGCGGCCTGACGGAAGCGCTCGCGATGGCCGCGGAGGCGCGCCGCCTGAAGCTCGGCGTCATGGTCGGCAACATGGTCGGGACCAGCCTCGCGATGGCGCCGGCCTGGCTGCTGGGCCAGGTCTGCGACATCGCGGATCTCGACGGCACGCTCTTCATCACGCGCGACCGCAGCCCCTCGATGGTGTTCGAGGACGGCTTCGTTTCCTATCCCGACCGGGGCTGGGGCAATCCTGCGTGACCGCTACGGCGGCAACTGAACCGAGAACCTGGTTCGGCCAGCCTGCAGGACTCACGATCCTCTTCCTCACAGAAATGTGGGAGAAGTTCTCCTTCTATGGCATGCGCGCGCTGCTCGTCTATTACATGACGAAGCAGCTCCTGATCGCGCAGGACAATGCCTCGCTGATCTACGGCTTCTACACGGCGTTCGTGTACCTGACGCCGATCGTCGGCGGCGTCGTCTCGGATCGCTGGCTGGGCCGGCGCCGCGCCGTGATCATCGGCGGCTCGGTGATGGCGCTCGGTCATTTCATGATGACCTTCGAGCCGCTGTTCTACGGCGCGCTCGCCTGCATCGCGCTCGGCAACGGGCTCTTCCTGCCGAGCCTGCCGAGCCAGATCGGTTCGCTCTATGCGCCCGATGACCCGCGCCGCGTGCGTTCGTACAACATCTATTACGTCGGCGTGAATCTCGGGGGATTCCTGGCGCCGCTCGTCTGCGGGACGCTCGGCGAGCTGTACGGCTGGCATTACGGCTTCGCCGCCGCAGGCATCGGCATGCTGTCGGGTCTTGCCATCTACACGCTGGGCGGGCGCCACCTGCCGCCCGAACCTCCGCGGGCCGTGAATGCGACGGTCCAGGCCGCGACACGCGACGAACGCCGGCAACTCTTCCTGTTGCTCGCGATCATCGGTTGCGCGGTCGTCGTCTATCGCGGCGCCTACGAGCAGGTCGGCAACACGGTCGCCCTGTGGGCGGATGCGGGTGTCAACCGCGTCGTGGGATCCGGATTCACGATTCCGATGACCTGGTTCCAGTCGCTGAATCCGCTGCTGGTGTTCCTGATGACGCCGTTCCTGCTCGCCTGGTGGTCGAAGCTCGCCACGCGCGGCCGCGAACCGATGCCGCTGCGGAAGATGGCCATCGGCGCGGGCGGACTCGCCGCGTCCTACCTGATGCTCGCGCTGGTCGCGTCGCTCGCGCATGGGCCGGCCAATTGGCTGTGGCTGCTGGCCTTCTTCGTGATCCTGACCACGGCCGAACTCTTCATCCTGCCCGTGGGCCTCGGCCTGTTCGCCCGCCTCGCGCCCGCCGGCATGGCGGCGACCACGATCGCCGCGTGGTTCCTGGCGGCATTCGCCGGCAACCTGCTCGCCGGCATGCTCGGCACGCTGTGGAGCCGCCTGAGTCCCAACGCATTCTTCCTGCTGATGGCGGCCGTGGCGGCCGTGGCTTCACTCGCCCTGCTGCTGCTCTCCACGCGCCGGCTGACGCGCGCTGGATTGACAATTCTCCCACTGGGACTAATATCTCCCAATCGGGACACTTTTCCCCGAAAGAGGCCTGATGGCGCGATTTGAGACTATTCACACGTCGCGCCGCCGCCTGCTCCAGGGCGCGGGTTCGATCGCTGCGATCGCCGGCTTCCCGATGCTGAACTTCGGCGCGTTCCAGGCATTCGCCGACAGCCCGAAAAAATATTCCGCGCGCGCGATGAAGGTGATCCAGCAGTCGCTGGTGATCGACATGCTGGCGCCGCTCCGGCTCGACCTGCGTCCCGAGGGCTACGCCAATCCGTTGAGCGCTGCCGAAACGGGCGCATTCAGGTCCTGCGGCATCAACGCCTTTCACCATTCGATCGGCACCGGCGGACCCGAGGTCCAGAAGGAGACGCTCGAATTCCTCGCGGGCTGGCAGGGGCTCGTGGGCCGCAGCGACGACCTCTTCAGCCTCGTGGACAAGGCCGTGGACCTCGACCGGGCCAAGGCCGAGGGCAAGATCGCGGTGATGATCGGGGTCCAGAATTCCGATCACTTCCAGGCGCCCGAGGACGTCAAGAAATACTTCCAGCTCGGCCAGCGCTGTTCGCAGCTCACCTACAACAGCCAGAACTTCATCGGCACCGGCGGCACCGACCGCATTGACGGCGGCGTCAGCGATTTTGGCGCCTCGATCATCGCGGCGATGAACGAGGTCGGCATGCTGGTGGACGCCTCCCATTGCGGCGACAGGACCACGCTGGACGCGATCGAGCTCTCCAAGGGCCCGATCGCCGTCACGCATTCCAACTGCCGCGCGCTCAACAACCATCCGCGCCTGAAGACCGACGAGGCGATCCGGAAGCTCGCCGCCAAGGGCGGCGTGATGGGCATCACGGGCGTGCGGAATTTCGTCTCGGCCACGGAGCCGACGACGGTCGAGAACATCGTGGATCACATCGACCACGTCGTGAAGCTGGTCGGCATCGAGCATGTCGGCATCGGGTCGGATTCCGACCTGAACGGCTACGACGACATGCTGCCCGACCAGAAAGCGAAGCTGCTCGCCATGTACAAGGCGAGCTACGCGTTTCGCGAAAAACTCGACACCGACGGTTTCGACCATCCGCAGAAGATGTTCGACCTGACCGAGGCTTTGATACGTCGCGGCTACAGCGACACGCAGATACAGGCCGTCCTGGGCGGCAATTTCCGGCGGCTACTGGGCACCATCTGGGCCTGAGCGCCACACCGACAACGTGAGGGGGACGACGACCATGGGCAAGCACACCGAACAGACGGTCCTGACGATCTCGGCCGCAATCGCTATGATTCTCGCCGCCGCGGCGGCAGCTGCGGAGGAAACGACGCCGACCAATCTCGGGCAGGTCGTCGTCACGGCCCAAAAGCGCGCCGAGAAACTCCAGGACATCCCGATGTCGGTCACGGTCCTTTCCGGCGAAGTGCTCGAAAGGCAGGGCGCCGACAACTTCCAGGACCTGGTCGCGATGGTGCCGGGCCTGAGCATCAACTCGAGCACCCGCGGCGTCACGCGACTCACGCTGCGCGGCATCAATACCGGCGGCGTTGCGTCGACGGTCGGCGTCTACGTCAACGACGTGCCGTTCGGATCGAGCAGCGGCCTCGCAAACGGCGCGGTCCTGTCCGGCGACTTCGACACGTTCGACGTGGCGCGCATCGAAGTATTGCGCGGCCCGCAGGGCACGCTGTACGGCGCCAGCTCGCTCGGCGGCGTGATCAAGTATGTCGCCAATACGCCCTCGACTGCCGGGTTCGAGGCGCGGGTCCAGGGGTCGATGGAAGACGTCAAGGGCGGCGACATGGGCTATGCGGCGACAGGCGTGATCAACGCGCCGGTCAACGATACCTTTGCGATCCGCGCCAGCGGCTTCTATCGCGAGGACGGGGGCTTCATCGATTCGATCGGCAACAACCCGATTCCAAGCATCCAGAATCCGGCGGTCAACATCGTCGACGGCTCGCGTGTCGAGTCCAATCTCAACGGTCTATCGACCTTGGGCGGGCGCGTCTCCGCGCTGTTCCAGCCCTCCGAGCAATTCTCGTTGAACCTGACGGCCATGATGCAGAGGATCGAAAGCGACAACTCGGATTCGATCGAGGCCGATCCAGTCACGCAGACTCCGCTCTACGGCGGACTGGTCGCGTCGCGTTACCACCCTGAATTTACAAACACCGACTATCAGGTCTACAGCGCGACGATCGACTGGGACTTCGGTCCCGCCAGCCTCCAGTCGGTGACCAGCTACGGTACGTTCGAGGAGAAATTCCAGCGCGATTACGCGATCCGCCTGAGCCTGGCGCAATTGCTGACCTTTTTCTTCAGCGATCCCGTCACCGCACAGCCGCCCTACAGCGCAATCCTCAACCAGATCACGAGCACCGACAAGTTCACGCAGGAAGTGCGCATCGTGTCGCCGTCGGACCAGCCCTTCGAATGGCTGATCGGCGCTTACTACACGGACGAGGACTCGGGAATCGATCCGCAGGCCATTTCTGCTGTCGATGCCGGGACGGAAACGCCTGCTGCGGGATTTCCGGTCCTTGCAAACGCCCGGCTCACTTCGAAGTACAAGGAAATGGCCCTGTTCGCGAATGCGACCTGGCATGCCGCGCCGCGCTTCCAGCTGTCGTTCGGCGCACGCTTCAGCCAGAACGACCAGGACGCCTCGCAGGTGCTCGACGGCCTCCTCGTCGGCGGCCTGACCACGTATGACAATGCGCATTCATCGGAAAGCCCGTTCACTTACTCGGTGTCGCCGCGTTTCGAAATCAGCGACAACACATCGGTCTATGCCCGCGTTGCGACCGGCTATCGTCCGGGCGGACCCAACGTCCTGCCTCCGGGCGCCCCGCCGGGAACGCCGGCGTCCTATGATTCCGACAGCCTCACCAGTTACGAAGTCGGCCTGAAGACCGAGAGCGCGGACGGCAGGTTCGGGCTCGACGCGGCGGCCTATTACCTCGATTGGAAGGACATCCAGTTGTTCGCGCAGATCAATGGCGTCGGACTCAACGCCAACGGCGGTAAGGCGACCAGCCAGGGTGTCGAATTCACGGCGACGGCTCGTCCATCGGCCGGCTGGAGCCTGATGCTCAATGGCGCGTACACGGACGCCAACCTGACGGAAGACACCGATCCCGTCGTCGGCGGCCTGAATGGCGACCCGCTGCCATACGTGCCGGACTGGAGCATCGGTCTCGGCGTCGACTACGAGTGGAACGTCCTCGGCGATTCCACCGCCTATGTCGGGGGCCACCTGGGATACACCGGCAACCGGACCGCAGACTTCTCCGACTCGGGCGGCCGACGGCAGCCTGCGCGAGGCGCAGAGCTACAAGTCAGTCGATCTCCGCGCCGGGCTGGACAGGGGCCGGTGGAACGTTGAACTCTACGCCAAGAACCTGGCAGACAAGAGGGGTGTCAACGACATCATCCCGGAAGGCAATTTTCCCAATGGTGCAATCGGCCTCGGCATCATCCGGCCAAGGACGGTCGGCTTGTCGGTCGGCACGAAATTCTGATCCGCACGCGGAATCGGTAGCGCAGTGTCGGCAGTCCGGACCATTGGGCGTCGGCGACGACGGGTCAGCGTCACTCGTGGTCCGTCTGCCGGCGCCTTATCTGCTGTTTCTCGGCGACGTCACGGAGTCCGGTTACGCGAAGACGGCCTTCGGGCTTCGCGACTGGGCACGGGATCTCTGCGTCGGCGAGTTCGCCTGCGCCGACAACGCCGTCTCGACGGGCCTCCCCCGCCTGACGCCGCGCGAAGCCCATGCGCGCGGCGCGCGCTCGCTCGTGATCGGCGTCGCCAACACCGGCGGCGTCATCAAGTCGAACTGGCTGCCGAGCCTTGTCGCGGCGCTGGAGGCCGGACTCGACATCGTCTCGGGCATGCACTCGCGGCTGCGCGAATCGCGGGAACTCAAGACAACCGCGGAGCGCCTCGGCCGCCAGTTGATCGACGTCCGGGAACCGCCGGCCGGAATCCCGGTCGGCACCGGCCGCAAGCGGACCGGAATGCGCCTGCTGACCGTCGGCACCGACTGCGCGCTCGGCAAGAAGTACACGGCCCTCGCCCTCGCCGCGGCCTTCCGCAAGCGCGGCGTGGACGCGGATTTCCGCGCCACCGGCCAGACCGGGATCATGATCGCGGGCAGCGGCATGCCGATGGATGCGGTCGTCTCCGATTTCCTCGCGGGCGCGGCGGAGATGCTGAGTCCCGATGCGCATCCCGGGCACTGGGACGTGATCGAGGGCCAGGGTTCGCTGGTCGCATCCGGCCTATGCCGGCGTCTCGCTCGGGCTCCTGCACGGCAGCCAGCCCGATGTCATCGTGCTGTGCCATGAGCCGGGCCGGAGGCACCTGCTCGGCTATCCCGGTTTTCCGACGCCATCGCTCGCGGATGCGATTGCGCTCAACCTGAAGTGCGGCGCGCTGACCAACCCTGCCATTCGCTGCGGCGGCATCAGCTTCAATACGAGCACTTTGTCGGCCGCCGAAGCGGATGCCGTAATGCGCGAAGCGTCGCAAGCGATCGGCCTGCCGGTCGCGGACCCGATCCGCGGCGGCCCCGCCTTCGAACGGCTCGCGGAGGCCTGTCTCGGCTCATGAGCCGGCCGTCCTGGTTCCAGCGCTTCCTGCTGCCGGGATTCGCGTTCAAGGCAGTGGTGATCGGCGGCGGCTACGCCACCGGCCGCGAACTCGCCGAGTTCTTCGTTCCGGCCGGGCCCCGTGGCGGTCTGCTCGCGATGGCGCTCTCGATGCTGCTCTTCAGCCTCATCTGCGTCGTCACTTTCCTGTTCGCCCGGATGACTGCCAGCGCGGATTACCGCGCCTTCTTCCGCCAGTTACTGGGCCGGTTCTGGGTCCTGTTCGAGGCGGCCTACGTATTCTTCTTCATCCTGATCCTCGCCGTGTACGGCGCCGCTGCCGGCGCAATCGGTGCTGCGATGTTCGGCTGGCCGCTGATCGCGGGCGTGCTGTGCCTGGCTGGCGCAATCGCCGCCTTTACGGCCTTTGGTAACGTCTCGGTCGAGTGGCTGTTCAAGTATGCGTCGTACTTCCTGTATGCCGTGTACGCACTCTTCGTGTTCTTCGCACTCGATCGCTTCGGCGGGCAAACGGTCGCGGGCCTCGTTGCGCCCTCGAGCACCGATGGCTGGGCACTCGCGGGGGCGACCTACGCGAGCTACAACATCATCGGCGCGGCCGTAATCCTGCCCGTCCTGCGGCACCTGACCAGCACACGCGATGCGGTCATCGCGGGCCTGCTCGCCGGCCCGCTCGCAATCATTCCGGCGGTGCTCTTCTTCCTGTGCATGATCGCCTGGTATCCGCAGATCGGCGCCGAGGCGCTGCCGGCCGATTTCATGCTGCGCCAGCTTGGATTGCCGCTGCTGCACGGCGCGTTCCAGTTGATGATCTTCTTCGCCCTGCTGCAAAGCAGCGTGAGCTCCGTGCACGCGATCAACGAGCGCATCGCCGGATACCTGGCCGAGCGCCGCCAGCGCGGCTTTCCACCGGTGAGCCGCCTCGCCTGCACCGCCGTGCTGCTGGTCGTCGCGATTTTCTTCGCGCAGCGTTTCGGGCTCGTCGCGCTGATCGCGAAGGGCTATCGCGCGCTCGCCTGGATGTTCCTGATCGTCTACGTCCTGCCGTTGATGACCTACGGCCTGTGGCGGCTCGCCACTGCGCGCGCCGTGCGCATCGCCACCGCCTGAATCGAACCGGAGTCGCCCATGCGTCAATTACTCGCCGTCCTGCTTCTCGTCCTTCCGGGTCTCGCCGCCGCCGCGCCGCCGAAAGGCTTCGACGCCCGCGTCCAGGCGGTGATGAAACAGCAGGGCGTGCCGGGCGCCGCCGTCGCAATCGTCGAGAACGGCAAGGTCACGCTCGCCCGCGGATACGGCATCCGCCGCCTCGACTCCACGGAGCCGGTCGACGCCGACACGCTGTTCCAGATCGGTTCGACCACGAAGGCCTTCACGACCGCCGCGCTCGCGATCCTCGTGGACGAGGGCAAGATCCACTGGGACGACCCGGTCATCGATTACCTGCCGGATTTCCGGATGTACGACCCCTGGGTCACGCGCGAGATGACGATCCGCGACCTGCTGGTGCATCGCAGCGGCCTCGGATTGGGGCAAGGTGACCTGCTCTTCGTGCCGTCCACCGAGATCACCCGCGCCGATACGATGCGGCGCCTGCGCTTCCTGAAGCCGGCGACCAGCTTCCGCTCGGGCTTCGCCTACGACAACGTGCTCTACATCGTGGCGGGTGAGCTGATCGAGGCCGTGAGCGGCCAGACCTGGGAGACATTCGTCCACGACCGGATCCTCGTGCCAGCCGGCATGACGAAGACCGTCACCAATGACGTGGACCGGCTGGTCACGGCAGATCGCGCCTATCCGCACGGCCGCATCGGCGAATTTCGCGGCATCGGCGCGCAGCAGGTCTTCGACGAGAAAAAGGTCGCGCTCGGCTGCGCTCGGCGCGAACTGCGGGCCCGCAGGCGCCATCGCCGCCGGTGCGAACGACCTCGCACGCTGGCTCGCCGTGCAGCTTGCCTCAGGCCAGATCCCTGGCTCCGACAAGCATCTGTATTCCGCGGCGAACGCGCAGCAAATGTGGCAGCCCGTCGTGCCGATCCCGGTCACGCCGCTGCCCGGCCCGCTCGCGGACATCGCGCCGCAGTTTCGCGGCTATGGGCTCGGCTGGGGGGTCCAGGACTATCGCGGCCACAAGATCATTTCCCATGGCGGCGGCACGCAGGGCTTCCGCGCCGTCGTCCTGCTGATCCCGGAGAAGAATGTCGGCTTTGCGATCGTCAACAACTCGGAGGAGAACGAGTTCGTGCCAGGCCTCGAGTACGAGCTGCTCGATCACTACCTCGGCCTGCCGAAACACGACTGGCCGAAGGCTTTCGGCGATTTCTTCGCGGCGCGGAACGCAGAAGGACTCAAGGCGCTGCACGAATCCGCGACGGCGCGCCCGCAAGTCATCGCCCTCGTTGCCGCTTGCGGGCTACGCCGGCAATTATTCCGATCCCTGGTACGGGCAGATCGCGATCAAGGAAACGGGTGGCGCGCTCTCGATCGACTTCCAGCAGACACCCGGCATGGTCGGGCCGCTCGAGCACTGGGCCTACGACACCTTCGTCGCCCGCTGGCCGGATCCGCTGATGGAGCCGGCATTCGTCACTTTCTCGCTCGACGCCCAGGGCAAGCCCGCGCGCATCACGATGAAGGCGTTCTCGCCGCTCGCGGATTTCAGCTTCGACTACCACGACCTGGAGTTCACGCCGGTGGCGCCTGCGCAAGCGCCGCAGTGAACCGCGACTATTCGCCAGCCGGAAAGGCCGTGGTCAGCAGGCTGTAGATCGTCTCGGTGCCGGTGATGAAGTTGCCGATGCGCAGATTCTCGTCGTGCGCGTGCTGGCTGTTGTCGGAGTTGACCGTCGGAACCAGGATGAAGGGCATGCCGAGGGCGGTCACGAGCACGTCCGTCGGCACTGTGCCGCCCATCATGCGAATGCGCACCGGCTCGGTCTTCGGCGCGGGCCCGGTCGGCGATCGCAGGGCAGCGAGGGCCCATTGGCCAACCGTGGAATCCATTGGCATGCGCTGCGCAGCCTCCACGTCGCCGAGGCGGAAGCTGGCAAGCCTGGCGTAGCGCGCCCGGTCGTCGTCGGTCGGCTGTCCGTCGACGAGGTGATACCCCTGCCGCTCGATGTGCTCGCGGATCAGCGCATACAGGTGCCGGCCGTCGGTTTCCGGTGTGGTGCGGATGTCGATTTCCGCGACCGCCTCGCTCGGCACGATATTCGCCGCCTTGCTGCCGACGCCTGCCGACGCCATGCCGCGCACATTCAGGGACGGGTACTGCAGGGCCAGCTGGTAACTGGCGCCGACCTTATCGGTTTCCGCAATGCCAAGCCGCTTGCGCAGCGCGAGCTCATCGTCGCCGGTTTTCGCGAGGATTTCCCGCTCGGCCGGCGTGATCTCGACACCGTCGTAATAGCCCGGAATCAGCACGCGCCCGTCATCGTCCTTCATGGTCGCAAGCAATCGCGCGAGGCGCATCGCGGGATTCGGCGCGTAGTTGCCGTAATGACCACTGTGCAGCGGATTCCTCGCCCCGAAGACCGTCAGCGTCGCCTGCGTGACACCGCGGTTGCCATAGGCGAGGGTCGGGCGGCCGGACTCGTGCACCGGGCCGTCGAGGATCACGAAGGCATCGGCCGCGAACAGCTCGCGATTGGCTTCAGCCATGCCGGCGAGGCTGGGCGAGCTGATCTCCTCCTCGCCGTCCAGGATCACCTTGATATTGACGGCAGGCCGGCGCCCCTGCGCCCGCAGGATGTCGATCGCCGTCAACATCATCATGATCGGCGCCTTGTCGTCCGACGCCGCTCGCGCGAACACCCGCAGTTCCGGATCCAGCGGCTGGCTCGAGAGCTGACCGCGATCGACAGCCGTCCATTGGCCGCCCGCATCGCGCTTCTTGACGACCGGTTCAAATGGGTCGTGCTGCGCCCATTCCTCCGGGATGACGGGCTGCCCGTCGAAATGAATGTAGAACAGGATGGTCCTTGCGCCAGCGACCTTGCCGCTGTACTCGGCAAAGACGGCGGGCCGTTGCGCGGGATTGCTGACCTGCCTTGCTTCGAAGCCGCGTTTCCGGAACGCGTCCACGAGGAAGGCCGCATTGCGCTGGATGTCGTGCGGTTGGCTTGCGACATTCGGAATCGCCAGCAACTCGAGGAACTCGGCGAAATTCCGCTGCGAGTACTGCGTGACTTCCGCCTTCAGCTCGCCGGCGGTCGCGATTCGGCACAGGAGTAGCGCAGTGGCGATGGCAGTGAACAGTGCTCGCATGCGGGCTGGCTCTTTGATTGTTGCGCCGTACCGGCATTCTAGCCCCGGGCGCATGCGTCCCGAACGAATACCGCACGCCAGGCGGTCCCGGCGTGTCCGCCGACCGTTCGGTGCAAGGACTGCGTCAGAGCTTCGCGTTGACCGTCACGAGGTAAGTCCTTCCCCAGGTCTCGAATCCAGCGGGGATATCGGCACGAAGTCGCGATACGTAGTAGGCATCGCCCAGATTCCTGCCCTCGAGGGAGATGCGTATCTTGTCCGACAACTGATACGCCAGCGACGCGGTGATCCAGGTGATCGGATCCCCGATCTGCGACAAACCACCGACCGCGTCCGACACTTCGGTGTACTTGCCGCTGTAATCCGCCGCGATCTGTGCCGACCAGGGATTCTTCTCGTAAATGAGCGCCAGCGAATAGGCGGACTCGGACACACCTTCCAGCTGCCCGACGTTGACACCATCGACATATGCGGTCGTGTCGACATAGGTGTAATTCGCGCGCACTCCGAACCCATTGTCGAAGAAATGCTGCACGCCCAGTTCGGCTCCGTAAACGGTGGCCTTGTCGCCGTTGGTCGGGCGGCTGATGTCATACAGCACCGGCTGGCTGACCGGCGGAGTACCGATCTGGCCCACGACGCCGATATCCTGGTTCTCAAGGAGTTCATAGGTGATGAAGTCGGTTATGTCTTTCCAGAACACTGCGACATTCAGGATCGAGCTTTCATCGAAATACCATTCGAGAGAGAGATCGGCCTGATTCGCCTGAACCGGCTTCAGATCCGCATTGCCGTCGTAAAAGATCGTATAGGTACGATCCAGCGTGTTGTCCGTCTCGGTCGGCGCCAACTGATTCAAGGACGGCCGCGAGAGCACTTTTGCCGCCGCAAACCGCAGCATCAGGTCCTCGTTCACCCAGAAGCCGAGATTCAGCGACGGCAGCAATTTGCTGTAGCTGGCGTTCTGCGAGAACGGCTCCGCTTCGCTGTAAGTGACATCCGGACTCGAGGTCGGTATCTCGGGCGTCGGATCCACGATTGAAACGATGCGGTTGATCGCGGTCCTGGCGCTGGTGTCAGTCGACACCCACCGGATACCCGCGTTGGCAAACCATCGATCGCGCTTGACGTTGGCCTGGACATAGAACGCGGTGGTGCCTTCCCTGATGTCGTAGGACTGGACCGGGTTCAGGGCGGGCAGGATCGACGAGAAGTCGTGCACGTGGACGTTGCCCTCGAAATCGGTCCATAGCGAGCCATCGGCCGCGCGCAATGCATCCAGGTAATTCGCCACGTCGAATGTCACGAATGTATGCGGGAAGTTGCCACCGGAATTCCGCATGAAATGCGGCAGGTCGAGCTGGCGCACCACGCTCGCGCCGAGGTCGGCGAAGGTCAGCTGGTAATTGCCGCAATAGACGCAGGAGCCGCCGTTGGTGTCGTTTTCCACGGTGTTGCGGGTCTTGTTACGCACCGTGTTAGAAACGCCGAAGTTGAGCGACGAGACCGGGCCCCATTCGACGTCCAGTACTCCACTCACCGTTGCTCCCGTCACATCGTCCTTGACGTCCGTCCCTGACAGACCGATGTAGTGCACACCGTAATCGCTGTCGCCAAGCTCGCCGTTCGCGAGCGCGGTCGCGAGGTCGCGACCGTCCTCGAGCGTCATGGAGATGTCCGGCAATGCATTGCGGTTCATGTGGACGACGCCTGTGTGATGCCCGGCGATTCCGGCTACCACCCAGGTGTCCTTGCCGCCCGAATTGCGCTGCGATTCGGACCAATACACGTCGGCGTTGAACTTCAGATTCTCGCTGGCCTGCCAATTTCCATTCCAGCCGAACTGCGTCGTGTCGACGACCCGGTGTTCGGTGATGGTCGACGCTTCCGGGATCAGTTCGGCAACCGTCATGTCGGTGACCCAGTGGTCGTTGATCGAGACGTTGCTCCAGCGATGCAAGCCTGTTTCTTCGTCGAGTATGGAATCTTCGACGTAGTAGGACTCCATGTAGCCGACTGTCGGCGCGTTCAGGCGCGTAAACAGCGCATCGACGGTCATCTCGAAGGAATCATTCACCTGCCACTGGAACGCCGCGGTAACCGCGCTGCGCTCCTTGCGCTGGATCCGCGCGCCGATGCTCGTGCAGCACAGGCCCAGCAGGTTGCTCTCGTCCTCCGAGATCACCCCGTCTTCATTGGCGTCGAATTCGCCCGGCGAATCAGGGTTGAGGGAAAACTCATGCACCGCATCCGACCGGACGTCCACCTTGTTGTAGACGGCGGATATCAACAGGCCCATGGAATCGTCCGCAAATGTGTTGCTGTAGAGCGCAGAGACCTTGTAGCCGCTGTCCTCGGACAGGTCGCTATAGTCGCCCTCCCCGGTCAGCGACATGTGCTTCCCCGGGGCCGACAGCGGACGCGCCGAACTGAGATTGATGCTGCCGCCGATACTGCCCTCGACGAGCGAAGCCTGCGACGATTTGAATACATCGGCGCCGTTGATGACTTCCGCGGGCAGCACGTCGAATGCAAATTCACGGCCGTCGCCGTCCGTCGCCAGGATGCGGCCATTCAGCGTGACGATGCTGAATTCAGGCCCGAGGCCGCGCACGTTGACGTACTGGCCCTCGCCACCGCGGGTGCGCTGCAGCGTGATGCCGGTGATGTGGGACAGCGAATCGGCCACGTTCGCGTCAGGAAACCGCCCGAGGTCCTCGGCCACGATCGAATCCATCACGATGCCCGCATCGCGCTTGTTGTCGCGCGCCTTGACCAGCGATGCGCGCACACCGGTGACGACGACTTCCTCGAGCTCGGTCGTTTTCGCCTGCGCACTGGTGCTGGTCTGCGCAGATACGGTCGGGCTCGCGGCGAGCGCTGCGAAAGCAACCAGAATGGCGTGCGTGATCGCGCGCGGGCTTGTTGGTATTGGCATGAGTCCCCCTGGCGTCTTGCGATTTGCAGCTATAACGCTCGTTAATGCTAACATGGTGCTAAGATTTCGCAATACCGCAACTAAAGGAAACCTTCCGACATGTCTGCCAAGGTCCTTCGCGACACCAGCGACCGGCGCCGACAGATCAGCGCCATGGTCAAGCAGCGCGGCAGCGTGCAAGTCGCCTCGCTGGTCGAAATGTTCTCGGTATCGGCGCAGACCATCCGCAAGGACCTCAAATACCTCTCAGAACGCGGCGTCGCGGCTCGCGCCTACGGGGGCGCGATCTCCGCCGATGTCGTCGGCCCGTTCAGCGAAGTGGCGATCGAGTCGAAACGGGCGAGCCATACAGCCGAGAAGGAGCGTATCGGCAAGGCGGCTGCCGCCATGGTGCGTCCCGGTGAATCGATCCTGATCGATTCCGGCACCACGACCCTGCAGATCGCGCGGCATTTACCGGACAGCGACGAGATCACGGTCGTCACCAATGACTTCAGCATCCTGTCCGTGCTCGCTGGCAAGCCCGGCATCAACGTCGTCGTGCTGGGCGGAGTGCTGCGGCGCAAGAACCTGGCGTTTTACGGTGGCCAGGCCGTGGCCGCGATCGAAGGGCTATTCGTGGACACGCTGTTCCTCGGTGTCGACGGCTTCCACCTCGAGAATGGCATCACGACCCACTACGAGCCCGAAGCAATACTGAATCGGAAAATGGTGTCGGTCGCCCGGCATGTGGTCGCCGTAACCGACAGCTCGAAGTTCGGCCGCACCTGCCTGCACCGCATCATCGGCGCGGACGAGATCGACACCCTGATCACGGATTCTGGCGCACCCGATGAGATTCGCGAAGCCGGCGCCTCGCTCAACTGCAAGCTAGTGATCGTCTGACGACCCTGCCGTGCCGGCAGGCGTTGCGGCGCGCGAAGTGAAAAACGTGCGCCGCGCGTTCGACCAGAAGATCTTGTCCATCACGGCACGCGGGAGCTGCAAGCCCATCACGTCAGCATCGATGTCGTCGACATGGCTTATTTCCCGCGTTGCCATGTAGATCCAGGCGGAAAGCCAGGTTGAGTGCGCCTCCTGGCGAAATTCAGCAGGGTCCGTGTCGGGGTCGAACGTCAGGTCGCTGCCGTACAAGATGCGGTCCTGGTAGCGGATGAAGAAATCGCGCACTGCGTCGCGACCGAGATTCGACTGGTATTGCAGATTCGTCATGCGCGCCGCCATGTCCACGACCGCATTCGGATAGTGGTCGAGAAACGCCGCCAGGCGATCCACGCTCCATTCCAGGCTCGCTAGATGCGCACCGACGAACATCGAGCCCCGGCGTTCGATCGAGCCGCCGATCGCGCGCAGCAATCTGCGCCTCATACGACGGCATCTGGGGTTGCAGGAACATGTGGTACTGGGGATGTTCGAGGAAGTAGCTGCGGTCATTGTTCGTGGTCATTTCTGCGAGCGGCAGCCAGCAGTTCCGGGGTTCACCCAGGTGACCGATCAGCGGCAGCCGCATCGCCTGCACGTGCGCGAATACCGGATCGAATCCGGGATCGTCGATCATGACCAGCTTGCCGCTGGCATCGCGCAAGGCCATGCCGATGTTTTTCCACACCTTGACCGCCACGGCGCCTTGCAGAGCGGCCTGGTCGAGCCTCGCATTGACCGTCGCGGCCCAATCCGCCTTGCCCCAGTCGGCGGTCGAAAATGTCGTCGCAAAGTGGAGGTGCTCCGGATCCGCTGCGGCCTGGCTCAGGACTGCCTTCTCCTGCTCCTCAAGCGACGGAAAATCCGGGTAATCGACATTGATCGAGAGCAACTCGAAGTTGTCGGCGCGCGCCTGCTCCAGAAATGCGGCGGACGATGAGTTCGCGTGCACGTGCGCGTCGAACTTGCGCACGCGCGCAAAATCGGCGGCCGAGTAGAATTCAGGCGTGTCCGTCGCAGCGGTCGGATCCGTGCAGCCTGACGCCGCCAACACCAAACCCAGGCATCCACCCAGGAATGCCGGTCGCAGGCCATCAAAGCAGCTTGTCATGGGCCCCTCACTCGCCAATATGTCATAAAACGAAACTATTGCTAACGAAACGCGCCTTCTTTATCGTTTGCCCGGAACAGCAGCATATGCAAAGATCAGCCCGATGACCAACCGGCGCACGGTGCTCGGCCTGCTGGGCGGCAGCGCCGCCTATGGTGTCCTGCCGATGGTGCGCGCGCAGGCGGCAGACACCGGAGACGGGGTCATTGCGATCGCCGATCGCGCCATCGAGATTCAGTTCGATGCGCGGCTTCGCAGCCGAATCATCGCGCGATTCGACAACCGCAACGATCCCCTCACGGCATTCGGCCCCGCCGAATTCATCGTGACCGATACCGGCCTCGCCATCGACGATTTCGCGTCGCGCGATCATCGCGTCGAGTACGTCACCGACATCCATGGTCGCGGCACGCGCCACAACCTGCTGGGCGTCGCGGACGGCAAGCTCGAGAAGACGGTTCGGGTCACGTTGTACGAGCGCTACCCCAGCTTCGCATTCGTCAGCGCGTCCTATCGCAACATTTCGGACGGAACACTTTCAATCTCCCACTGGGTGAACGGTGCGCACCGGCTGATGCCATCGGCCGATGAACCGGTATTCTGGTCTTACAGCGGTGCCAGTTTCGAAGACCGCCGCGACTGGGTGCAACCCGCCGGACCCGGCTTCGCGCAGCGCAATTTCATGGGCATGAATGCCAGCGACTATGGCGGCGGCACGCCCATCGTGGATGTCTGGCGGCGCGATGCGGGGCTGGCCGTCGGCCACGTCGAATCGCGCCCGCGGCTGGTCGCCTTGCCGATCGATGTGACCGCGGAAGGCGCGGGCATCGCCGTGGACGGCGAGACGGAGATCCAGCTCGCGCCCGGCAGCGTATTCGAGACGCCGCAGACTTTTGTCGCCGTTCACCGCGGCGACCATTTCGCCACGCTCGCGACCTATCGCGAAGTCATGGCGGACGAGGGCCTGCGCGCGCCAAAGCCAACCGACGGCTGCTATGAGTCCGTGTGGTGCGCCTGGGGCTACGACCGTAACTTCACGGTCGAGCAGGTCGTGGCCACTTTGCCCAAAGCCCGCGAGCTGGGGCTCGTGTGGGCAGGCGTTGACGACGGATGGCAGACCTCCGAAGGCGACTGGTATCTCGACCCGAAGAAATTCCCGCGCGGCGACGCCGACATGATCGCGCTCGTGCAGGCGATCAAGAAGGCCGGGATGAAGCCCAAACTGTGGGTCGCGCCGCTCGCTGTCGATCCTGGGACCGACATCCTGCACGACGCATCGGACATGCTGCTCCTGAATGAAGACGGCTCAGTACGCGACGTCACCTGGTGGAACAGCTTCTATCTTTGCCCCGCCTATGCGCCGACCCTCGAGCGCAGCAAGGCGCTGGTCCGCAGGATTCTCGGCGACTGGGGATACATGGGCCTGAAGATCGACGGGCAGCACCTGAACGGCGCCGCGCCCTGCTACAACCCGATCCACAAGCACGCGCGGCCCGAGGAATCGTTCGAGAAGCTCCAGGATTTCTGGAAGGCGATCTACGACACCGCGATGTCCATCAATCCCGAGGCGGTCGTGGAAATCTGCCCCTGCGGGACCTCGTACGCGTTCCACAACATGCCGGCGATGAACCAGACCGTCGCCTCCGATCCCGAGTCGTCGTGGCAGGTGCGGCTGAAAGGCAAGACGATCAGGGCGCTGATGGGCCCGCATGCCGCGTTCACGGGTGACCACGTCGAACTCAGCGACCACGGCGACGATTTCGCGTCCTCGGTCGGCATCGGCGCGAATGTCGCGACGAAATTCACGCTGGCCGCCGATCCAGGCCCCGAGAAAGAACTGATCCTGACGCCCGAGCGCGAGGTCCTGTGGCGCAAATGGATCGCGCTCTATAACTCGAAGATGTTGTCGAAGGGCACCTACCGCGGCGAGCTGTACGACATCGGCTTCGACAAGCCCGAGGCCCACGTGGTCGCGAAGGACAACCGGATCTACTACGCGTTTTACGCGGATCGCTGGGACGGCCCAATCGAATTGCGCGGACTCGGCGCAGGCCGTTATGCGCTGCACGACTACTTCAACGACCGGCCGCTCGGAACCGCTTCGCCTTCGGCCAATCGGCTGCAAGTCGCATTCGAGCGCTTCCTGCTGATCGAAGCCTCCCCGCTCGCAGCCACGCAGGGATGAGCTCTCCCGAATCCGGTTCGCGGGTCTGGCTCTGGTACGCCATAGCGACGACCGTGCTGTGGGGTTTCTGGGGCGCGTTCACCGGCCTTTCGGCACAGCGCGGTTTTCCGGATACGCTCGTTTACTGCGTCTGGTCGCTGACCATGATCCCGCCGGCGCTCTTCGCGCTCGCGCGCACCGGCTGGAAGCTCGAACGGGACGGGCGATCCATCGCCTACGGACTGGTGATCGGGTTCCTCGGTGCGGGTGGTCAGATGATCCTTTTCTACACGCTCACAAAGGGTCCGGCGTACCTGATCTTCCCGGTCATCTCGCTGTCGCCAGTCGTCACGATCGCGATGTCCTACCTGCTGCTGCGCGAACGCACGACGTTGCTCGGCGCGATCGGCATCGTGCTGGCCTTGATCGCCCTGCCTTTGTTCGATTTCTCACCCGAAGGCCTGTTCGCGGGCGGGGGCATCGGCTGGCTCGCGCCCTCCCTGATCATCATGGCCTGCTGGGGCGTGCAGGCCTACTACATGAAGGTCGCCAATCGCAGCATGAGCGCGGAGAGCATCTTCTTCTACATGATGCTGACGGGCCTGCTGCTCGGGCCGATCGCCTGGGCGATGACGGACTTCAGTCGGCCGATCAACTGGGGCCTGGACGGGCCGTACCTGGCAGCCCTGATCCAGGTGCTCAACGCCGTCGGCGCGCTCTTGCTCGTTTACGCTTTCCGCTATGGAAAGGCGCTGGTCGTCTCGCCGCTGACGAACGCGGGCGCACCGCTGATGACCGCCGTCATTTCACTGCTCGTGATCGGCGCCGTGCCCGGGCACCTGAAGCTCGTGGCCCTCGGACTGGCCCTGATCGCGGCGCTGCTGCTGTCGCTCGCGGAAGACGTGCCGGCGGAACCCGCGCCGCAGCAATGAAAGAGATTCTCGAACGCATTGCGCGCAACCGGTCCGGCCAGCGCTGCGGAATCTACTCCGTCTGCTCGGCGCATCCGATCGCCATCGAGGCAGCGCTCGTCCACGCATTGCGCAACGGAGAATCGTTGGCCTGCATCGAGGCCACGTCGAACCAGGTCAACCAGGAAGGCGGATACACCGGCATGCAGCCCGCCGGATTCCGCGATTTCGTGTTCAGGATTGCGGACAGCGTCGGCATCGCGCGCTCACGCGTCGTACTGGGCGGCGATCACCTCGGCCCGAATCCCTGGCAGGGAAAGCCCGCCGATGCCGCCATGAAAGCGGCGGAAACGATGGTCTCGGCCTATGTCGCCGCGGGTTTTCGCAAGATTCACCTCGATTGCTCGATGTCCTGTGCCGACGACAAGGGACCGCTGCAGGACGAGACCATCGCGCGGCGCAGTGCACAATTGTGCGCCGCTGCCGAGCGCGCCTGGTCGCGCGCGGGCGGCGAGCCACCCGTTTATGTGATCGGCACCGAGGTCCCGGTGCCCGGCGGCGCGGCCCAGGACCTGCATGCACCCGAGGTCACGACACCCGGCCGCTGCGCGCGCGACGATCGACAAGCATCGCGAGATCTTCGCTGAGGCCGATCTCGGCGAGGCCTGGAAGCGCGTGATCGCGGCCGTCGTGCAACCAGGCGTCGAGTTCACCAACACGAGCGTCGTCGATTACGACGCCAGCAAGACGGTGGCGCTCAGTCACGCGCTGGATGCATGTCCGGGCATGGTGTTCGAGGCACATTCCACGGATTACCAGACACCGACTGCGCTGTTGCAACTCGTGCAGGATCATTTCGCGATCCTGAAAGTGGGTCCGGCCGTCACCTTTGCCGTTCGCGAAGCTTTCTGGGCGCTCGACTCGATCGAAATGGAGTGGATCGATGCCGGCCGCTGGTCGCGATTGCGCGAGATCGCGATCGAGCGCATGAAAGCCGATCCGCGGCACTGGTCGAAGTACTACACGCAGAGCGGGGCCGGGCTCGCCTACGACCTCCAATACAGCCTGAGCGACCGGATTCGTTACTACTGGGGCCAGCACGAGATCGTCGCGGCACAGGAAAAGCTGTTCGCCAACCTGACGCAGAATCCACCGCCACTGGCGTTGATCAGCCAGTACCTCCCGTCCGCCTTCCAGAGCGCCCGCGCGAATCGTGCGAGCCTTGCGCCCAAGTCGCTCGTCATCGAGCATGTCCGCCGAGTACTCGAAGGTTATAGTTCTGCGTGCACGCCGGCAGGAGGCGCGAACGCATGAGCTCGCTCGGCATGGAAGACGACAATCTCCAGGCGCGGGGCGCGCAGTGGACTGCGCGCGAGATCGCGCAGCAGCCCGCGATGCTCCTGAGGACACATGAGCTCCTGGTCGCGCGCCAGCGCGAACTCGAAGCTTTCCTGCGACCCCTGATCGCCCGGCCGGAATTGCGCGTGATCCTCACCGGCGCCGGCAGTTCGTCCTTCATCGGCGAGTGCCTGGGTCCGTACCTCGCAAACCGCTTGCCATGCAACGTCGAGGCGATCGCGACGACCGACATCGTCTCCGCGCCGCACATCTACCTGCAGCGGCACAAGCCGACCCTGCTGGTCTCCTTCGCGCGCTCCGGGAACAGCCCGGAAAGCGTCGCCGCCGCCGAGCTGGTTGACCGGTCCGTCGACGAGGCGCACCACCTGGTCATCAGTTGCAATGCAGAGGGCGCGCTGGCGAAGTATGCGGACTCCGCGCCCGATTGCTTCAAGATACTGCTGCCCGAGGAGACGCACGACAAGAGCTTCGCGATGACTTCGAGCTTCAGTTGCATGACCTACGCGGCGCTGGCCGCCATCAGCGGCATCGAGGGAATGCGCACGCGTGTCGATGCCATCGCGCGCGCGATGGAATACGTCCTCTCGACGCAATCCGCGCGGATGAAGGCCGTGTCCGAGCAGAACTTCGAGCGCGTGGTTGCACTCGGCAGCCATATCTTCAAGGGGCTCGCGCGCGAAGCGGCGCTCAAGCTGCTGGAATTGACCGATGGCGGCATCGTCACCACCCATGACTCCCCGATGAGTTTCCGGCATGGTCCCAAGACCATCGTCAACGGCCGCACTCTCGTCATGATCTTCCTGTCCAATGATCCGTACACGCGGCGTTACGATCTGGACCTGCTCGATGAATTGCGGCGCAATGCCGCCGCTGCGCGCGTGCTTGCGATATCTGCGCAAGAGAGCGATGCAATCGACCCGGCTGACAACATCGTGATTCCAGGGCTCAAGCAGGCCGAAGATGTCGATCTGCTGTTTCCCTACATCATTTCGGCCCAGCTCCTGGCGTTCCACGAAGCGCTGCGTCGCGGCCTGTCACCGGACAATCCGAACCGATCGGGAACGGTCAGTCGTGTGGTTGAGGGCGTGCGCATTCACGCTGCCCGCTGAACCGTGGCCGCCTCGCTTCTTCTCGGCGTAGACGGTGGCGGCACAAAGACCGAATTCGTGCTGATCGATCGCGAAGGGCACGTGGCTGCGCAGCATCGCGAATCCGGCGCCTATCACCTGCAGATTGGAGTCGATGGCCTTCGCGGAGTCATCGACCGCGGGCTTGCCGCACTTTTCGGCAAGCTGGCGATATCCGGTGATGCGATCGAATACGCATTCTTCGGCCTGCCCGCCTATGGCGAGGACAATGCGGTACAGCCGCGTCTCGATGCGTTACCGGCGGATCTGCTCGGCCATCGCCGCTATCGCTGCGGAAACGACATGGTGTCCACCTGGGCCGGTTCGCTCGGCGGCGAGGATGGCATCGGCATTGTGGCGGGCACCGGTTCGATCGGCTACGGCGAGCGGGCGGGCCGTTCGGCGCGTGCCGGCGGCTGGGGCGAACAGTTCAGCGACGAGGGTTCAGCGTACTGGATCGCCATACAGGGCCTGAACGCCTTCAGCCGGATGTCCGATGGCCGGATGCCGCGCGGTCCCCTGCACAAGATCCTCGTGCGGGAGTTCAGGCTGACTGCCGATCTCGAGCTTTGCGCGTTCCTGACCACAGGCGAAGGGATGACCCGCGATCGAATCGCGTCGTTCTGCCCGCTGGTAGCGCGGGCCGTGGACGAAGGCGACGAGCAGGCCCGTGCGATATTCAAATCCGCCGGACGGGAACTGGCTGCTATCGCAGGTTCGATACGAACCGCGTTGGGTTACGTCGCTGGCGAGCGAGTGCCGCTCTCGTATTCCGGCGGCGTATTCGAGACGGGGGAAAAGATCCTGGCGCCTTTGCGGCGATCCTTGTCGGAGCAATCTGCGGATTTCGACCTGCGCAAGCCGCTGTTGCCGCCGGGCGCCGGGGCGGCACTCTACGCCGCGCGCGACTGCGGCCGGCCGCTCGATGTGGGAGCGATTGCCAGACTGCGCCGCCATTTTGCAGCCGTCACTCAATAGCAGGAGGTCAATTTGACCTGGCTGACGCCAACAATCGGGTAGTCCCAGCTCATGTGCTGATTTTTCAAAGCATTTCTGGAGCCGGCAGGGTAACGCAGAGGTCTAGAATGACTTGGGATTCGGACGGCCAATTCAAGACTTAGATGCCCGCACGACCCTTCGTGGCGGACTGCGGTCAGTTGGGCTAGCCTTGAATCGCCTGGAACGATTGATAACAGGCCTCGGGCGGGGATCTCCCGAAGTCAGGGATTGAAAGCGTATGCGCGCCACGGCGCGGTGCTCCAGCTTTCTCGTCTCAGCCATCGCATTGCTGATGGCCGCGTGCGGAGGTGGAGGCGGCGGTGCCGGCGGTGGCGGTGGCGGCGGCGGCGCACCATCCACGGGCCTTACCGTATCGACGACGTCCGTGGAAATCTCCGCGGATGCAGGCGTCAGCTCCAATCCAACGGCGACCTTCAATATTACGGTTTCGAATCCGCCGGCGGCCGGCGTCTACATTGGCGGGCGATTCACGAATAACGGCATTGAAGATGTCACGCTGCAGGCTTCCTCTGCAACCGACGCCGCAATCACCATCATCTTCAAGGATCCCAGCATCCTTGGTCCGGGCGTCTATGACGACTCCTTGCAACTCGGAATCTGCACCGACAGTACCTGCCAAACCCTCCAAAACGGCACGCAGCATACGATCACGGTGAAGTACACCGTCACCGGAACGCCACCGCCACCCGCTTCCGTCAGTGCATCGACCAATGTTGTCAACGTCCAGGAAGTGCCGTTCATACCGCACGCACCATCGGCCAGCGTCGATCTCATCTTCCAGCGCGTCCAGCCATCGGAGGTCAGTGCTACTACCGTCTACACTGACAACGGGCTTTCTAATGCGTATGTGATCCCGGATGGCAGCGGTGGCCTGCATATCCAGATGTACTTCAAGGCGTCAAGCGCATTGGGCATCGGCACGTACGATGACACGGTCACGGTGACCCTATGCAAATTCAGTGCCTGCCCCACGGGACTGAATGGCTCGCCCGTCGTCATCACGACTCACTACACCGTGAGCTCGACGGTGGCAGGACCGAACGGCTATACCATCCGACAGGTGACAGCGAGCGCGACTGACGTCGCGTGGGACGCGGTCAGCGGCAACATTTATCTTTCGACTCCGAGCACCGCTCCCGCGAATGCCAACTCCGTCGTCGCATTGGATCCGGTCTCAGGCGGGCTCGTTTCTTCCGCCTTTGCGGGCAGCGACCCGTCCTTCGAAGCTGTCTCCGATGATGGCCAGTTCCTGTACGTCGGATTCGGTGGCTCGAACACCGTACAGCGGTTGAAGCTGCCAGGCCTGACGCCAGACATCACGTTACCCATGGGAAGCTACCCTTCGGGTCTCCTGTTCGCCGGAGAGATCCAGGTATTCCCCGGGCAACCGCATAGCGTGGTTGTGGCGCGCAGCCCTGTGGGCGGTTATCCATACGGCTATGACGTGGCGATATTCGATGACGCGGTACAGAGACCCAACGCGCTGCATCGAGATGACGCGTATATCGCCTCGACCCAATTTGGCGCGACGCCCGGAGTCCTTTACGGCGGCGATGGCGTCATTTCGACGATGGCCATCGATAGTTCAGGCGTGAGCCTGACCGGGTCGGCCAATTTCTCGCTGGGTTACGGCGTAGCGCGCATTCATTTCGAATCAGGAGTGCTTTACACAGATCGCGGGTTGGCCATCGAGCCGGTCACCAGCACGCTGCTCGGTACCTACGCCATGGCCGGCGGCGAATTCGGCGAAGCCGCCGTTCCCGATTCGGGTTTGAACAGGATATTTATCCTGGTGTTCAATGGATTTGGGTTCTTTGTTCGCTCCTATGACTTGAGTACGTACACGCCGATCGCAGAGGTGCCATTGACCGGCGTCGCGTTCCCGTACAACCAGCCGCTGCGAATCATCCGCTGGGGAGCAGACGGGCTTGCGTTGCCCACGGGTGACGGGCGGGTTCTGCTGATCACCGGTCCGTTCGTCAAGCCTTGACGGTGCTGGTCGACTTCCAATGTAGTCCGCGCCGTGCGCGTGACGCTTCAGATCGGCTTGTCGATTGACTCGGCCAGCGGCGTGAAGAGCTTCGGCCCGGCCTCTGTCATGTACCAGCAATCCTCCATCCGGATGCCGAACTCGCCCGGAATGTAGATGCCGGGCTCGTCGGAGAAGCACATGCCGGCCTCGAGCGGCGTGGTGTCGGCGCGCATCAGGTAGGGCGCTTCGTGCCCGTCCATGCCGATCCCGTGGCCGGTGCGATGCGAGGTTCCGGGCAGGCCATAGTCCTTGCTCCAGCCCCTACCCTCGTAATACGCGCGTACGGCCTGGTCGATGGCGCCAACGGGGGCACCGATCTTCGCGGTCTCGAGGGCGATTTCCTGGCCGCGCTTGACCGTATCCCAGACCTCGCGCTGGCGGGCGGTGGGCTCGCCGAATATCCAGCTGCGGGAAATATCCGACTGGTAGCCGTGGACGGTGCAGCCGGTATCGATCAGCACGACCGATCCATTGCGAATCGTCTGCGGCGTTTCCGTGCCATGCGGATAGGCGCTCGCTTCGTTCAGGAGCACCAGCGAAAACTCGTGATTGCCGCCCAGCGCCTGGGTCGCGGCGACCATCATCTTCAGGATGTCCGGCCCGCTCATGCCGGCCTCGATGCGCTCATGCACGTGCTTCAGCGCGGCAATGGTCACGTCGTTGGCGGCCTGCATCAGCGCAAGCTCAGCGGATGACTTATGCATGCGGCAGGCGCTGACGAGGGTGTCGCCGGAAACGATGCTTCTGCCGCCCGCCGCCCTGCCGACGCGATCAATGATGAAGTATCGCGTCGTGTCTTCGACCGCGAGCGGGCCTTGCGCCGCCGGATGTTCACGCAGCGCGCCGGCGATCAGCTCGAAAGGACTCTCGTCCTCGTTCCAGGTCCGGATGTCGGCGGGAACCTTCAGCAGCTCGCGGATGGACGGCGCTTCGAAGAACGGGGTGACGACGACGGTTCCGCCTTCGGCCGGGATCAGCGCCGCGGTCGTCCGCTCGGACCGCCGCCAGCGGATACCGGTGAAATATTCAAGGCTGGTGCCCGACTCGACCAGCAGGCCGGCGATCTTCTGGCGCTGCATCAGGGATTGCAGCTTGGCGATGCGGGTGGCGTGTTCCGCCGTGGTGATCGGCTGAGCGCCTTGGGTGAGCGAGGTCAGCTGCTCGACGTCTGAGCCGGCCGCGGAGACTCTGGAGCTCGCTGCCAGCGCTGCGCCAGCAGCCGTCATCCCAACAAATGCACGCCTGGAAACGGTCGTCATGGGTTCCCCCCCGCTTGCATGCGGGGAGATTACAGAAAACCCGCTGTTCTGGGTAAGTGCCTCGCGTACAAGTGCAATCCGAACAGAAGCGCGATGAAGAGTAATCCAAAGGCACCGCCGCCCCCGCCGCCACCGCCGCCCGGGGGCGGAGCGACAACCGGGCGCACGGTGACCTGAACTGCATCGGTCGAGGTCAAGCCGCGATCATCCGTCACCTCGAGTTCGAAGGTCAGCAGGGCCGCATTCGCTCCGGTGATTCGCGGTGCGGTAAATGTGGCGGTCAGGGATGTGGCTCCGAAGAGCGTCACTGACGGTCCGGACAGTTGCCGCCACTGATAGCTGACGATATTGCCGACCGCCGAACTCGAAGCCGAAGCGTTCAACGAGACATTGTCGCCGTTATCTGCGGTGCTATCCGTCCCGGCATGCGCGTCCGGCAGGGGGCTTTGATAGACGACGGTTCCACGCAGTTCGGCGGCCGAGCCATCGCAACGCTGCACGAAGTGAAGCACCAGCCGTTCGATCGCACCGCTCTGCGCAAACGCGATCTCGCGGACATCGAAACTGCCTTCGCGCGACCCGCAGCCGCGGCCACGCCCATCGACGGCCACTATTGGCGCGCCACTACCCGGCGAACCGACCGCATTCGGATACGCTCCGACCTGCAATGGTGTGGTCGACCCACTCGCGAACCAGAGACTCCAGGAGTCCATGCTGTCGAAGAACTGCTGCAGGCCGCTGCCATTTGGGTTCGCGTTGGTGCGGTAGTTGAACTCTTCGGGCCGCAGGTCGATCGTATCGCCTTGGCCGATCCAATCTCCCACGTCGCTTTCGAGATGGACCATGGTCTGTACACGGCCGCGATCCAATACCGCCACACGCACGCGATCCGTCTCGGTATGCCCAAGCGTATCGGTCGCCTGGAGTTCAAATTCCAGGGTTTGACCACCCGATGTGACGCTCGGTGCATCAAAGCCTGCAACTGCTGCAGTGGCGTTTCTCAGTATGACGGCGGGGCCGGAAATCTGCGTCCAGCGATACGATGAAATGCTGCCGGACCCTGCAATCGTCGCGCGACCATCCAGCAGCGCGGGTTGCCGTTCTTCCACGCGAAGGTCCGGCCCTGCATTCGCGATCAAGCCCGTAAACGGCACGGGCAGCGCGCTGTTGAAGCGCACGGAGCCGCGCAAGAAGCCCGTGAAGCCCTCGCAGCGTTGCTCGAACTCTGCGGCCAGTCGCGTCACCGCATTGGTAACCGGATCAAATGACAATTCGAGGATCGTCAAGGTGCCGTCAGCCGTATCGCAGCCGGTCCCACGCCCGTCTACCGAGACGCCGGCCTTGGTGGGCGTCGGGAAGACAAACGACGTGACATGTGTGTAGGTGCCGACTTCGAACTCGCGGCCAGACGGTGCTGCGAACCGCAGCATCCACGATTCGGCGCTTCCATGGCGCAGGTCAATAAATCGTCGGTCGTAGGGTCCTGGCGCCAGAGACAGGGTCGCTTCTGCCGGATCGTAGTCAAATGACAGCCCGTCAGTGATCGGGTCGGTGGGATCGCCGGTGATCCGCAGGTAATTGCGCACCTGATCGATTCCACGGACGAAAACCGTCACCCGGTCACTGTCGCTGCGGCCAAGATCATTGGTGACCGTGACTTCGAAGACCAGCGAATCGCCCTGATTCGGCACCGTGGGTGCCGTAAACGATGCCAGCGACTGATTGCCGCCCGCCAAGGTCACCGGGGTTCCGGAAATCTGTTGCCACTGCCAGGTGACGATCGTGCCATTGCCGGGGAGCGAATTGCGGGCGTCGAGATCCACGTGTTCGCCGATTTCGACAAACTGATCGGCTCCGGCGGCGGCATCCGGAACCTCGCGCACGACCGGAACCGCACTATTCATCCTGATCCAGCCGAGCAACTTTGATGGCGCGTTCTCGCAGTGGTGCTCGAAATCGATGGCGGCGCTGATCAGTCTTTGGGCGACTTCGTCGTAGTCATACTCGAGTACGACAAAGCGCCCCGATTCGACATTGCAGCCGCGGCCGCCGCCGTTGATGTGGATCTTGGGCCGGGTCGGAGAGCCCGCGCCGATCGCCTGTTCGTAGTTGTCCAGGACCATCGGCTGCCCGTCGGGCGCCAGGAACTCGAAAAACCAGGGAAGTCCGCGCGGGAACGGAAGGAATTCGATGCGAGACTGGCCCGGGATCACCGTTCCGCTGTACAAGAACTGGGCGTACGCGCCATTCTGGAATCGCTCGAGACGTCGGTCGAATGGCGACAGATAGTTGTCCATATCACCGCGCATTTCGATGAACGTGCGCCGCCCTTGCAGGCTGTCCACGTGGACGTCAACCACATCCGTTGCCGACAGTCCAAGCGCGTTCGTGACTGTGAGCTCGAAGCTCAGGTCGCCACCCGAAATCGGCACCGATGGTGCCGTGAACGTGAATCCCCCGCTGGGTGGAACGGTGACAGGCGGCCCGCTCAATTGCCGGTAGTGGAATTCCGTAATCAGCGCACTGCCGGGATAGGAGGGTTCGGCGCCGAGTCCCAGGGTCTGCCCTTCCTCGCCGTATATGTCCGCACCGCCGTCGGCCCAGGGCGGAAAGTCCGATACCGGCACATCGCTGTTGATGCGTATCGATCCCATCGTATTCCGGGGTCGATCGATATCGAAGAACAGCCCACAACGGTGGAGATAATCAATCGCGACATGCGCCTGGCCGTCCGGCCCGGATGGCCACTGGAACTCGTGGACGATGAAGTACCCGGGACCACCCGTGCTGCAGCCCGATCCGTGCACATAATCAAGCTGTGGCCGCCCTGGAATTCCCGACTGCGACGTATTGTCGTAGCGGCCAGGCGCCAGTGGTGCCTCGTCCGGCGCGGCGATCGAAAGCTCGCGATCGTTAAGCGGGTTGGAAGTCAGTATGTTGATCCGGACCTGGTTGAATGGCAGGACCGATAGCGCTACGGATCCGCCGTCAACGTCGGTTGAGAATAGCGTGCCGATATCGCTGTACTGGGTCTGCTCACGGGCCGTGAATACCGTTGCGGCGCCTGTTTCTCCCGCAAGCGTGAAAGCCGCCATCACTCCGGCGGTCTGCAACAGGGCTCGAAGCCACTTGTTCATTGGGCGTTTTCGATCGTAGTAGTTGTTGCCCCGAGCGAGCGAGTATACGCGCGTGGGGGGCGGTGAGACCCGAAGGCCCCGCCTGCGCGGGGTTAACTTAGCTTTCTGTCATGAGGAACAGGAAACTCTCACCCAATTGGCTCAATTTGCAAAATAATTCCGGTGCTTACCGGACGGCGTAGAGTCCGGATTCGTCATGCCCGCCTTTGATCCTGGTCCTCCCCCGGCAGTGGCCAAGCAATTCGGCCAACTACCCAGCTATGCGGCCTCCAAGTCAGCCTTCTGGTTTGACTGGGGGCCGATTTTCTATCGGGGCCGGCTGAACAAGTCCGCGCGGGTTCTCTGCATCGCGCAGGATCCGGGCGCCACGGAGCGGATCGCGAATCGCACGCTGGTCGGCGATGCGGGCCAGCGGGTGCAGGGTTTCCTGACGAAGCTGGGGCTCACCAAGTCCTATGTGTGCCTCAACGCCTATGCGTACGCGATGATTCCGTCAGAGGCGCCGACCGTCGCGACACTGCTTGCGAATCCGGCGCAGGTGACCTGGCGCAACCAGCTTTTCAATCTGGTCACCGGACCCAAGTTGCAGGCGGTGGTGGCGTTCGGGAACAAGGCGCATGAGGTCGTCGATCTCTGGCCGGGTCACGGCGGCGTGCCGGTTTTCAAGATCCTGCATCCGAGCAGTCACAATCCGGTCGCGCTCTTGAACGACTGGCGCGCGGCGATCACGGCGCTTCGGCTGATCGTCACGCCGGATTCGAAGGCCAAGGCGCAGCTGCCGAATTACGGTGCGAATCTGGTCGCGGCGGACTATGCGCCGATTCCTCGGGCAGACCTGCCCTTCGGAGTGGCGCCGCATCTCGGCGACGACGCGTGGGTGAGGACGCTGAACCCGATGCATCCGACCAGCGTCGAGCGGCCGCAGCCGGATGATCGGCACACTCTGATCTGGAAGGCGCCGACGAGTTAGCGAGCGCCAGTTCGAGTGTCTGGTCGGCCGCCCAAGACTTCGAAAAGCCCCGCAGCGCCCATGCCGCCCCCAACACACATCGTGACGACCACGTACTTGACCCCGCGGCGCCGGCCTTCCAGCAGCGCATGGCCCACCATCCTGGCGCCGCTCATGCCGTAGGGGTGGCCGATCGAAATCGCCCCGCCATCGACGTTGAGCCGGTCGTCCGGAATGCCGAGCCGGTCGCGACAGTAGAGCACTTGCACTGCGAAGGCCTCGTTGAGCTCCCACAGCCCGATGTCGTCCACGCGCAGCCCGAAACGCTCGAGCAGGCGCGGCACGGCGAACACTGGGCCGATACCCATCTCGTCGGGCCTGGTGCCCGCCACCGCCATGCCGATGTAGCGCCCGAGCGGAACAAGGCCGCGTCGCGCCGCTACGCCCGCTTCCATGACGACGCATGCAGAGGCGCCGTCTGAAAGCTGGCTCGCGTTGCCCGCGGTGACGGTGCCGCCGGGAAGCACGGGCTTGAGCGCCGCCAATCCCTCGAGCGTCGTGTCGGGACGCGCGCCTTCGTCACGCTCGAGCGTTACGTCGCGGAAGCTCACCGCCCCGCTCGCCTTGTCGACGACCTTCATGGTCGCCTTGACCGGCACGATCTCGGCGTCGAAGCGCTTCGCGGCCTGGGCGGCTGCGGTGCGCTGCTGCGAGCCGAGCGCATAGGCGTCGCATGCGGCGCGCGCAATGCCATAGCGCTTGGCGACCACCTCGGCCGTCTCGAGCATCGGCATGTGGACGTCCGGATGCATTGCGACGAGCTCCGGATCGGGCTCGATCCGTAGCGCCGGGGTCTGGACCAGAGAAATGGACTCCACGCCGCCGGCGACGATGATGTCCATGCGATCGACGATGACCTGCTTTGCGGCCGTCGCGATGGTCATGAGGCCGGATGAACACTGGCGATCGAAGGTCATTCCCGGCGTTTCGACCGCGAATCCAGCACGCAACGCCGCCATGCGCCCGACCGACTGCTGCACGCCCTGCGGCAGCGAGCAACCGAGCTGGCAATCCTCGATCTCCGCGGGAGCGACGCCCGCGCGCTCGACCGCGGCTCTCAGTGCAAAGGCTGCGAGCGTCGGCGATGGCAGATTGTTGAACGCGCCGCGATAGGCGCGGCCGATCGGCGTGCGCGCCGTGGAGACGATCACCGCTTCGCGCGTCATGGCCGCACCGCGGCCATTGGGGCGGCCGTGCCTGCACTCGCGAGTTCGTGCTCGGACTGGACGAAGCCGTAGCCCGGCACGATCTCGCCGCTGCGGTCGGAAATCTCGCTCCACCGCGCAATCACGCGCTCGGCCACATCGTCGCTGGCGCCGATGTAGCAGCCCTGCGAAAGCGTGATGCTGGCCCGCGCGAAGTGACCCGCGCCGGCGCAGACGATCGCGCGCGTGGGCGCATCGTCGCCGACGAGCAGCAGCAGTGCCGGGCTGACGAGCGCCGGGTCGAGCATTCTGAGGCTCGCTTCGGGCATGAGGCCTTGCGTCATTTGCGTCGCCGCCGTCGGTGCCAGGCAGTTGACCCGGATGCCATATTTCTCGCCCTCGATCGCGAGCGTCTGCATCAACCCGACCAGCGCCATTTTCGCGGCGCCGTAATTGGACTGCCCGAAATTCCCGTACAGGCCGGTCGATGACGTGGTCATGACGATCCTGCCATGGCGTTGCTCGCGCATGATGTCCCATACCGCCTTGGTCGGGATCACCGCGCCCATCAGATGAACATCCACGACCAGCCGGAAGTCGTCGAGGCTCATCTTGCCGAAACTCTTGTCACGCAGGATCCCGGCGTTGTTCACCAGGATGTCGATGCGGCCCCAGGCATCCATCGTCCGGCCGACCATCGAGGCCATAGCAGCCGCGTCGGTGACGGACGCGGTCGCCGCGATCGCCTGCCCGCCTGCCGCGATGATTTCGGCGGTGACCCGCTCGGCCGCGCCTTGGCCAAGGTCGTTGACGACCACCCTTGCTCCCTGCCGGGCCAGGAACAGAGCGTGCTGGCGGCCCAGCCCGCCACCGGCGCCGGTCACGATAGCAACACGATTTTGGAGCGTCATGCCGACTCCCTTCTCCATTGAATCAATGAATTGCAAGCATAACCCAAAAGATCTTCGCTCATGAGAGAATTAATGTTGACATGGAACTGAAGATGAGTCACCCTCCGCGGCACCCGCCGGAGAGTGAGATCCGCGGCAGAGTGCGATCCATTGGCGCGAGGGGGACCCATGAAATTTCATTCGCTGTTGCTCGGCGTATCCGCTGGCACGTTGGGATTTTCCGGCGTCGCCGCGACCCAGGAGACTTCCTCGGAACCCGCGGCCTCGTCCAAGGTGGTGCTCGAAGAAGTCTTCGTCACCGCCGAGCGCCGCTCCGAGAGTCTGCAAAAGACACCGATCTCCGCATCGGTCCTGACCGGAGACGACCTCACCAGGCTCGGCGTCAACGTCGTCGACCAGCTCCAGTTCATCTCGCCGAGCGCGGTGATCAACAACTTCGGCCAGGGCATCGATTTCAACATCCGCGGCATCGGCAAGGCCGAGCACAACACGCAGACAATGACGGGCGTGATCACCTATCGCGATAACGTGGCCACGTTCCCCGGCTATTTTACGCGGGAACCCTATTACGACATCGCGCGCGTCGAAATCCTGCGTGGGCCGCAGGGCACATTCGTCGGCGAAAACGCGACCGGTGGCGCCGTCTTCGTGACCTCGAACGACCCGGTCATCGGCGGCGGCCACGACGGTTACCTCCAGGGCCAGGTTGGCAACTTCAACGACTTTGGCCTCCAGGGTGCGGTCAATCTGCCGATCAACGACACACTGGCAGCGCGCTTTGCGTTCCACGGCGAGACCCGGGACAGCTTCTACAACATCTCGGGACCCTGGACGGGCGGTGACGGCGCGCTCGACATGGGCAGCGCGCGCGTTGGCTTGTCCTGGAAGCCGAACGACGCGTGGTCGGTTCTCTTCAAGGCCGACTACAACTACATCGACATGGGCGCCTTCCCCGCCGACCCGGTGAATTCCACCAACGATATCTTCGACATCACGGCCAACGGAGAAATGCGGGCATTGGACCGGTTTGGCCGGGCCACACTGAAGGTCGATTACCTGTATCCGAATGGCACGGCATTCAGGTCCGTCACTGGCTACCAGGACGGCAACACGGAATATCGAGCGGACCTTGATGGCACGTCCGTCGGAATCAACAATTTCCGCGATGCGGTGGACGAAACGATCTTTTCGCAGGAATTCAATTTAATTTCGTCCGACACCGGACCCACCAAGTGGGTGGTCGGCGCGTACTATCAAAGCGACGAATACAACTTCCTCCCCGGTGAGTTCGTCATCGATACGCCGCCGGTCGCCTATATCCTCGACGGCACGAACCCCAAGTGGGCCGTTGCCGGCTTTGGCCAGATCAGCTTCGACCTGCCGGCGGACTTCCAGATCCAGCTCGGCGCGCGCTATACGGAATCGCGCACCACCAACCACGTCAACATCAATCAATTCGGGCTGCCCCTCGTTGACGAGCAGACCGCCAAGTTCACGAACTGGTCCGGCAAGCTGGCGCTGAACTGGACCGCCAACGACCAGAACTTCCTGTACGCCTTTGTCGCGACCGGCTACAAGCCGGGCGGGCTCAACGTCCCGGTGGGCCTCGGTCTTCCCGCGCCATTCATCGAAGAGGAAGTGACCAGTTACGAGATCGGCTGGAAGTCGGAGATGTCGGATGGGCATGTGCGCACGCAGGTGGATGCCTATTACAACGATTACGATAATTTCCAGGTGATCATCGGCTATCCGGCCTTCCCGGTATTCGGTTTCGAGCTCAACAATCCGAGCACCACCGAAATCTACGGCTTCGAGGCGCAGATCGAAGCCGCATTCGGGGGCTTCTCGCTGAATATCGGCGCGGGAGTGAACCACAGCGCGCTGGGGTCGTTCTTTGCCACGGATCCCCGGGCCGCCAGCCTGACGCCTTGCGATCCGGCGACCGGTCCGGCAAGCGCGTCGTGCATCGATTTGACCAACCACAAGCAGACCTATGCGCCGGAACTCACCGTCAACGTGGGCGCCCAGTATGAATTCACCCTGGGTGGCGGCGACACGCTGGCGCCGCGGGTCGATTTCGGGCATGTCTCCACGCAGTGGGCGACCTTGTTCGAGAATGTCGCGCGTGGCGACCGCATCGAAGCGCGCGATATCTGGAATGCGCAGGTCGCCTGGCGGCATGGCAGCTATATCGCGACCTTGTACGGCACCAACCTGTCGGACAAGCATTATGTGGCAGCGATCAACTCGGGCCTGCGCCTCGCCGGCATGCCGCGCCAATTCGGCCTGCGGGTGATGAAGTCTTTCTAATGCTCGGATCCTGCGGCCGCCGCGCTGAGGCATCCAGCCGGCGGCCGACTTTAATCATCAGGTGCCCACGCTGATGCAGCCCTACGCCCTGACAATCGACAAGTTCCTGGACCACGCAGCCAAGTGGGCGGGGGACCGGGAAATCGTCACGGCGGAGTCGGGTCGTGCGATTGCCCGCATCGGCTACGCCGGACTGAGGACACGCAGCAACCGCTTTTCCGGCGCGCTCGCGGCGCTCGGACTGAAGCGCGGCGACCGGATCGCGACGCTTGCATGGAACACCCAGCAGCACCTGGAGCTGTACTACGCGGCGATGGGATCGGGACTCGTTTGCCATACGCTCAATCCTCGCCTCACCGCTGCCCACCTCGCGGCCATGGTCAACGAAGCGGAGGACCGTGCGCTCGCCGTGTCCTCGAGCCTGGCGGGCTTGCTGGCGGAATTGCTGCTGCTCTGTCCGAAGCTCGAGCACGTCATCCTGATGGATGGTGATCTGGTAAGAGCGGACTTCGCGGCGAATCACGAAGCGCAGTTGTGGGAGTACGAGCGTCTGCTCAAAGCGCAGGGCGCCGAAACCGATTGGGGCAATTTCGATGAGGAGACCCTGGCCGGGCTCTGCTACACCTCGGGCACGACCGGCAAGCCCAAGGGCGTGCTCTACACGCACCGCTCCAACTACCTGCACACGCTCCGCGCTTTGCAGGCCGATGCGATGGCATTGACCGTCAACGACAGCTTGCTGATCGCCGTGCCGATGTTCCACGCGAACGGATGGGGCCTGCCTTTTGCTGGCCCGGCAGTCGGCGCCAAGCTGGTGTTGCCAGGCCGCCATACCGATGGCGCGAGCCTCGCCACACTGATGCGCGACGAGGGCGTGACCGTCGCCGCCGGCGTCCAGACCCTCTGGCTCGGCGTGCTCGACCATCTCGATGCCGTCGGCGGCGAGTTGCCCGATTTGAAGCGCGTACTGATCGGCGGCTCGAGCTGCCAGGACGCGTTGATGCGGCGCATGGAAGAGCGCTTCGGCGCCCAGGTGCAGACCAGCTGGGGCATGACCGAGCTTTCGCCGCTGGGCACCATCGCGCTGCCCGGTGCGCGATGGTCGCCGACCCGCGCCTCGGGACGACCGGTGATGGGTCTCGACCTCAAGCTGGCCGACGCCGATGGCGTCACGCTCGCGCAGCAACGCGGCGTGGTCGGCCATCTCCGGGTGAAGGGCGCGAGCGTCATGGACCGTTACTTCAAGGCCGATGCGGATGCGCTGGACGCGGAGGGCTATTTCGACACCGGCGATCTCGCGAGTATCGACGACGCCGGCAATGTCACCATCGCCGGGCGATCGAAAGACTTGATCAAGTCCGGCGGCGAATGGATCAATCCCGCCGAAATCGAAGAGATCGTCGGACGTCATCCGGCCGTGGGTCTCGTGGCGGTCATGGGACGATCGGACGCCAAGTGGGGCGAGCGCCCGATCCTGATCGTCGAGCCGAGGCTGGGGCAAAATCCGGACGCCCAGGAGCTGCTCGGCTGTCTTCGCGGCAAAGTCGCCAACTGGTGGATTCCCGACCAGGTCGTGCTGATTGAATCCATGCCGCTGGCGCCGACGGGTAAGATTGACAAGAACCAGTTGCGCGCTGCATATGCGAGTGTCGAAGTCGCGAGTGAGGGGGGCAATGGCTGACTCGGTTTCGAAGGGCAGATCCGCGAAACGCGGTCGTCGCACCAAGGCGGAGCAGCGCGCCGAAAGCCTCGAACAAATTCTCGATGCGGCCGAATATCTGTTCTCGAAGAACGGGCTCCACGGCGTCACCCTTCGCGACGTCGCAAAGCGCGTCGGCATCCACACGACGCTGCTGCACTACTATTTCGAGGACAAGGCCAACCTGTTCGAAGCGGTCTTCGCGCGCCGCGCGGGCGTCACCAGCGGCCGGCGCATGCGGGCGCTCGAACAGTACGAGGCCGCGAGCCGGAAATCGCCCGACCGTCGAAGGAGCGCTACACGCCTTCCTGGACACCGACCTCGACCTGTACTTCGAGGGCGGCGAACTCTGGATGAACTACGCCGCGTTCTGCGCCCGCGTCAGCAACACCCCCGAGGGCGCCAAGCTGATGGACATTCACTTCGATCCGGTCGTGCTGAAGCTCGTCAGCATCCTGAAGCGCGCCCTGCCGGATTATTCCGACGAGGACATCTACTGGGGTTACCACTTCGTGACCGGCGCGCTGATGAATACGCTCGCCCGCACCGGACGTATCGATCGGCTCTCGGGCGGCGTCTGCCACTCCGATGATTTCCCGGCGATCAAGAAACGGATCGCCCGGTTCATGGCGGCCGGGTTCCTGGCGCTGAAAGACCGCCCTTAGCCTGCGTTCGGCTCAGGGGCAGGGCGCCGCCGGCTTGGGCAGCGGCGGCGAGATGATCCCGACATTCCAGTTCCAGGGCAGAGTGCCGCTCGCGCGGCGCCGGCACACGGCTTCCTCCTGGAGCGCGTACATCCCGGGATAGAGATTGATCGACGGACGCGGCGCCTCGGCGAAATGCAAGTAGGCGGCGCTCGATCCGTAGCTCGGCCAATCCGGCTCATGCGCGGCCTTGGGCCGGCCCGTGCGGGCAAAGCTGCTCCAGTAGCCGATCATCGCGTCCGAATATTTCGCCTCCTCGGGCGTTGCAGGAATTTTCGGCCACAGCGGCGACGTGTGATCGTAGGTGCCGAACACATAGGGCAATTCACTGGCGTGGAAGGCGTGCAGGCCGGCGGAATCCGCCGCCGGATAGCCGTGATCGAAGAGGTAGAGATAGGCCGGAACGCTGAGTTCGGTCTGCTTCCGGACCAGGCGCTCCGCAGTCCAGCCATAGAGCGCGTCCCGCGTCGTCGCCCACATGCTCTCCTGCATCGCGGCGCTCGGATAGAGCCGCAGGAATTCGTCGCCGAGATCGAGATAGCGCTCGCGAATGATGCGCTCGTAGTCGGCGGCCGTTGCGGGAGCGGGCGGCGTCAGGAAGGTCAATGAGCGGATTTCGCCGCTGTTGAATCCGGCAAGCAACGGCACCGGCGCCTGCTCGCCTTTGTCGAACACATCGACGAGCTGGCCCGGCAGGATCTTTCCATCGACCGTCCCGAATGCCGCGTATCCGGCAGCCGCCGCCGCATCGACCAGGGCGCTCGCGTCCATCGCCCGCAATGCGGCGATATTCGGCGCCTGGAGCTTTCCGGCAAGGTAGGTGCCGACCGCCTCGGCGGCGGGCGCGCCAAACTTGCCTTCCTTCAGTTCGGGCGTCGAGATCAGATACGCGCTCTGTGCGATCGCCTTCGAGAAAAGCCCGCGCGCGTCGGGCGCCGTCATCAGGTACACGACGCTGAGGCCGCCGGACGATTCGCCGGCGATCGTCACGTTCGAAGCGTCGCCGCCAAAGGCGCCGATATTGCGCCGGATCCAGCGCAGCGCCTCGATCTGGTCGAGCACGCCGTAATTGCCGGATGTCCCGCGCGGTGACTCGGCGCTGAGTTCGGGATGCGCCAGGTAGCCGAGCACGCCGAGCCGGTAGTTGATCGACACCACGACCAGACCCTGCGCAGCGAGCCGTGCACCGTCATAGAACGCCTGGCTGCTCGAGCCCGTCGTGAAAGCACCGCCGTGGATCCAGACGAAGACCGGCGCCTTGCGAGCGTCTGCCGGCGTCCAGATGTTGAGCGTCAGGCAGTCCTCGCTCACGGGCCCGATTTCTTCCGCATAGATGCTCGCGATGCGCGACTTGGGCTGCGGGCAGACGGGCCCGAATTGGGTTGCACTCATGACTCCCGGCGAGCGGGGCAGTGGGCCTGGCGGTCGCCAGCGGGCCTGGCCTACCGGGGGCGACGCATAGGGAATGCCCTTGAAAATGCGGAGCGCGCCTTCGCTGCGGCCTTCGATCTTGCCGGCGGGAGCATCGACGATGGGGCCGCTTGCGGCCTGGGATGAAGTTGACATGGTTGCACCGTGCCCGACGCAGGATACAGACAGGAAGGTGAGACAAGTGGCCGCGGCGGCCCGGACGATCTGACGACGAGGTGAGTTCATGACGCAGCTACTCCAGATGCGCGCATCTCGCCCTTGAGCACCCGCGCCAGGAACAGGAACAGGACGATGGCAAAGACGTAGAACGGCACGAGCGTGTACAGGGCGATCTGCAGCGAATTATAGGGATGCTCTGCGCGGAAGAAATCGCTGGCCGCGCCGACGTACGTGGGACCAAGCCCAAGTCCGATGAAATTCATGACGAGCAGCAAGAGCGCGCCCGACATGACGCGCTGATCGGGCCGTACCTCTTCCTGGACGAGCGTCACTGCCGACGACAGATAGAAGTAGTTCAGGAACGATGGGCCGATCAGGAAGAGCAGCGAGAGCTGCCAGGAGGGCGCCCAGACGAAGGCGAGATACAAGGGGATGGCCAGAGTCAGAGATGCCGCGGGAACCAGCGCATAAGCCTGCTTCCAGCGCCGCGTGAAGCGGTCGATCACCCGCCCGGAAACAAAGATGCCCGCGCTCATGCCGATGCCGACGACCAGCGAGTAATAGAGAGCCACTTCATTGAGCGTCATTCCTTTCTCGCGCATGAGAAAGAGCGTCGTGAAGTTGCCGAGGCCGTAGGTGATGAACTGTGTCGCGCCACTTCCGAGTGCCGCCAGGAGAAGGGCAGGACGCGAAAAGAACATCACCAGGGTTCGCAGGAAGGTCGTCTTGCTCCCGATGGTCTGGCCCGCGATGCGATCGAGGCCGCCGCGAGGAGGCTCGCGCACGAAGATGAAGACCGCCACTGCCGCGAAGATTCCGACCGCGCCCAGCACCAGGAATGCTCGACGCCAATCGAAAGCGGCGGCGATGGAGGCGCCGAAGGCAATTCCGAGGGCGGCGCCAATCGGCGGGCCGAGGTTGTAGATGCCGAGCGCCGTTCCGCGGCGTCCCGACGGGAAATAGTCCGAGATGACCGCGTAGGAGGGCGGTACGCCTCCGGCTTCGCCGAAGCCGACTGTCATGCGCGCGACGACGAGTTGCGGATAGGTCCTCGCCAGGCCGCAAGCCATCGTCGCCGCGCTCCAGATCGCGCAGGCGAGCGAGATCACCGCGACCCTGTTGGTCTTGTCCGCGAGCCAGCCGACGGGAATCGCGATGAAGCAATAGAAGAACGCGAAGTAGAGACCGCCGATCAGTCCGAGCTGGCTATCAGTGATGTGCAGCGTGTCCTGGATCGGCTTCGCGAGGATCGCGAGCAGTTGCCGGTCCAGGAAATTCAGGATGTAGACAAAACAAAGCATGCCCAGAACGAACGGCGCCGGGGATTTTTTGGCGGCCATCGTTCAGGCGGCGCGCTCACGGGCGGACTCGCTCCGAGCCATATGAAAGGGATCCTTGTGGCGGGGATCATGCTACCAACCGGATGGGAGCGTCAATACTCACTATCGGATGGATGAATATCTTTCTGAATCAGCTGTGAGCCAGAATCTCGACACATATCAGTCTGTTAGCAGCCCCCGTCAGGTTTTGCAATAGCCCCAATGGGCGAAACCGTTGACGCACGAGATCCGAGCCACGAAATCGTCGTCCGGGCTCGCGAGGTTGGTCTGTCATCGCTTCGTCGCAGATCCGACTCGCCCGACCGCGATCGCGCCTCTGCGCGCGTTCCGTTGCGCAAGCACGGTGCTACGTTTCCGTCCGGGTGTCGGTGGACACCCGCAGCGAAACAGGAGCATTGCAATGCGCAGCAACCGATCCCTGACCCCAATTCTCGCGATCGTCACGGCCGCAATGATTGCCGTCAGCGGCGGTGCCGGTGCAGACGCGAGCGGGAAGATTCCCGTGACGACTTCCTCGGTCGATGCGCGGACGGCGTTCCTGAAAGGCCGCGAGCTCGCCGAGAAGCTCACGTTTCAGGACTCCATCCAGTACTTCGACAAGGCGATTTCGCTCGATCCCAGCTTCGCGCTTGCGGAGTTGAATCGCGCCCAGGTCAGCCCGACCGGAAAAGAATTCTTCGATCACCTGAAGAAAGCCGTGGCACTCGCGGGCAAGGCCTCCAACGGCGAGAAACTGCTCATTCTCGGCAACGAGGCAGCCGCGAACGGCAATGCCGCGCAACAAAAGGCCTATTTTGAACAACTCGTCGCCGCCTATCCGAACGACGAGCGCGCGCAATTCAACCTGGGCAACTACTACTTCGCCCAGCAGGACATGCCCAAGGCCATCGAGCACTACAGGAAGGCCACGGAGCTCGCGCCAGGCTTCTCGCCCGCCTTCAATATCCTGGGCTATGCCTATCGCCAGAATGTCGATTACGCAAATGCCGAAAAGGCATTCAAGCGATACATCGAACTGATTCCCAACGATCCGAACCCCTACGACTCCTACGCCGAGTTGCTGCTGAAGATGGGCCGATTTGACGAGTCGATCGTGCAATATCGAAAGGCGTTGGCGATCGACGCCAATTTCATCAATTCATACCAGGGAATCGGAGCGGCGCTGCTCTATCAGGGCAAGCCCGACGCGGCGGCAGCCGAGCTGCAGAAGATCACCGCCAAGGCTAGGAACGACGGGGAGCGCCGCACCGCCCTGTTTGCATTGACGGTCGTCGACGTCGACAGCGGCAGGATGGACAAGGCGCTCGAATTGGTGGACCAGCAGTATTCGCTGGGCGAGAAGACCAAAGACATTCCCGCGATGACCGGCGACCTGCAGCTCAAAGGCACGATCCTGCTCGAGATGGGCAGAGCCGACGAGGCGATGGCGCTTTTTGAGCGCAGCCTGAAGATGACCCAGGACTCGAACCTGTCGCAGGAGATCAAGACCAACGCGGGACGTTTTCATCACTACAACCTGGCCCGCGTTGCGCTCGCGAAGAAGGATCTAGTCACTGCGAAGGCGGAAGCCGAGGCCTATCGCACGAGCGTCCAGGACCTGAAGAATCCCTTCCAGACCCGACAGGCTCATGAGATCGCTGGAATGGTCGCGCTCGCGGCCAAGGACTACGGCAAGGCGCTCGCCGAATTGCAGCAGGCCAACCAGCAGAACCCCTACGATCTCTATCGCCAGTGCCAGGCCTACCAGGGACTGGGCGATGCGAAGAAAGCGAAGGCGATGTGCGCACAGGCGGCCAATTTCAATTCGCTGCCGCTGTTGAATCTTGCGTTCATTCGGAAGAAGGCCGCCGCAGGATAACTGCGACCTCTCCGCGTTCCGACTAAGATGGGGGCCACGATGCCCCGCATCCGCACCCCCATCTTCGCGATGCTGTTCGCGTTCTCGTTCACGGGCTACGTCCAGCGTCAGAGCATCTCGGTCGCGGCCGAGCGGATGATGCCGGAACTTGGCCTCTCGCAGGTGGACGTGGGCTGGCTGCTGACGGCCTTCCTCTTCACCTACGCAATATTCCAGCTGCCGGGCGCCCTGGTCGGCCAGGTCTGGGGCCCGCGCAAGATGCTGGCGGCGATCGGCCTCACGACCCTCATCGCGAGCGTGTTGACAGCGGCTTCGCCGCTCTTCGCGGCCACCGGCGTCCTGCTCGGCGCCATGGTGCTCGCGCGATCATTGCTGGGCACCGCGCAGGCGGCGCTGTTCCCGGTCATTTCGGGGACCGTCCGTTACTGGTTTCCGGTGGGCCGCTGGGCTTCGGCACAGGGCCTCACCGTCACAGGGCTCTGGCTCGGCGCAGCGACGGCTTCTCCGCTGATCGCCTGGCTGATGCAGTCCTACGGTTGGCAGAAGGCGCTCGTCTATTCCAGCCTGCCGTCGCTGTTGCTGGTGGCGCTGTGGTTCTGGTTCGCGCGCGACCGTCCCGAGGAGCATTCGAAGGTCTCGGCCGCGGAGCTTGCGGAGCTCTCCGGCAATCCGCCTTACGATCCCGGCGAACCGCTGACAGCGAAGCGAGTGTTCCGCGTGCTCGGCGATCCGCAGATCCTGCGGATCACGGCGTCCTACACGATCATGAACTACGTCTTCTACCTGGTGGCGTTCTGGAGCTTCCTGTACCTGGTGCAGGATCGGAAGCTGAGCGTGCTGGAGAGTGGCTGGCTCGCGAGCCTGCCGTTCGTCGTCGCGGGTATCGCTTCGGCTGCCGGCGGCCGGATCGCGGACCGCTTGCGCCTGCGTTTCGGCGATCGCATCGGGTTACGCATCATTCCGCTCGCTGCTCTGCCCTGCGCGGCGGTGTTCCTGTACCTGACGGTCTCGCTGGCGAACCCTTATTGGGCCGTTGCGGCGCTCTGCCTGGGATTTGGCTTCATCGAGGTGACGGAGGGACCGTACTGGGCGGCGACTATGCACCTCGCGCCGCGGGACACGATGGCGGGCACGGCGATCCTGAACACCGGCGGCAACCTCGGCGGCGTGGTGGCGACGCCGATCATCGCGGCGCTCTCCGCCGGCCATAACTGGAGCCTGGTATTCGCGACCGGCGCCGCGACCTCGGTTGCGGCGGCGGCGCTCTGGCTTACCATTGATGCGGGACGCAACGGGGACAGCAAATGACGAGCTTGCAGCCGACCACGGCGCCGATCCGGCCATTCCTCGACTGGCCGGTAGTCACGGATCCCGCCGGTTGGCAGGCGGATGTCGCAATCCTCGGCATCCAGCACAGCGAACCTTACACGCACGATCCGTTTCCGAACGACCAGTCGCGCGCGCCGGACGCGATTCGCAAGATGTCGCAGAGCTTCTGCTACAACCCGGCGCATTGGGACTTCGACACGGGCACGGACCTGGCGTCGCATTTACCGGCGCGACACATCGACATGGGAAATGTGGGTTGGTCCGGCAAAGGCGACTACGGCGACTACAACGCGGCGATCACCGAGCGCGTGCGCCATTTGTGGCGACAGGGTGCGCAGCTCATCGTGCTGGGAGGCGATCATGGCGTGACGATTCCCGTGGTGGATGCTTTCGATGCACTGGGCGAGCCGGTTCATATCCTGCATATCGATGCGCACCTCGACTGGCGCGAGGAAGTCGGCGGCGTGCGGCGCGGTTACAGCAGCCCATTGCAGTGGGCGAGCAAGAACAAGGCTGTGTCGGGGATGACGCAGATCGGTTTGCGGGCGATCGGGAGTGCGAGGAGCCGAGAGGTCGAGGCCGCGCGGGCTTTCGGCTCGAAGCTATTCAGCGCAGAGCAGATTCATGCGGAGGGGATGGAATCGGTGCTGGCGACGATTCCTGAGGAGCGCGCGGTCTATCTGACGATTGACGCGGACGGGCTGGATCCGACAGAGATGCCCGCGGTGATGGCGCCGACGCCGGGTGGAATCTACTTCCGGCAGCTCGCGCCGTTGCTGAGAAGCGTGGCGCGGCAGGAACAAGATTGTCGGAATGGATATTGTGGAGATAGCGCCCGTGTTTGATTTTGCGAATGGGTTGACGTGCATTATGGCGGGGCGGCTGGTGCTTAATGTGCTCAGTGCGACGTGGAGCAAGGGTGGCGCTTACGATAGCGCTGGCGCTAATGCACGCTACTGACGTCCGACACCGCAGGGCGGTTCCCGAAATTCGATTCGGATTTGATACAGGTTTCCACGAAATCGGTTGGCAACTCGTTTGCGAATGCCGCCTGAGTCGAATAGACGGTCGACAGGATCGCAATGAACATCTCGCCGTCATCGAATTGAAGAGTTGATGTTCCATCCATCTTGAGAAGATCACGGTGATTGGCGTCGATGCGATGAATTCCCGACTGCAGCAGTCGTACTGCAAATTCGCGGAGACCCAGTCTGCACTCCTCCTCGCCGTCCACTGAGAAACGTGCGGCAAGCTTGGAATCATTGAAGAAAACAGCTCGAATCTGGGTCAACTGTGATGATGTTTCGGTACCCGGCACCAGTTCGACGTGCAGAGGATTCGGCACAAGGTTGAATTGCCCTCCACTTTTTTCGTCGATCCCAGATCCAGCCATGCAGATGAATGGCAGTACCAGGCATGACGCCACATTTCCCCATTGCGGCCCCTCTGCGATTGCGCGACGGATATACGCCTTCCGAATCTTGTAACCTGGATACGAAAACTCGAACTTGTAGTCAAACCGGCGCTCAAGTTTCACTTCCGCTGGCGTCGTGCCGGTCTGTCCAGAAGGAGACACCACGAAATGCGCACCCTCCGGAACAGAAGTGATCTGTACGGTCTGGGTTGCGCCTTTTGCGACCGTACCGCAGCCACACAACAGGATCGCGATCAATGCAAATGCTGGCGCAAGCGAGAATTTCATGTCTGGTCTTACAAATTCAGCATGCAGGTCTCGAACGACATCATGCGCGGTGCCTCTGGCACCGCTCTTTGATTCCCTCCTCCAGTCACTGTAGCGAGTTCGAGAATACTATCGGCCTGGGTCGTAAACAAAACGGCTACCAGATAGCGACGCATTCCTTGTTGGCGCGCCCGGTGAAATTGGAAGTCCCGATCCCTAGGTTCGTAGAGACACCAAGTCGATTGTCAAAGCATATTTTTCAGTTACTTAGCCCGCTTGCTATGGTCGGAGTCTTCTCCCGGACTTAGCAGGACTGGCTGAAACCACACTCGGCTCGTCGCAAAACGACCTGTCCGGCCTTGCCGCCGGATGGCGTAGGGTTCCAAGATTGCCTCTCGCTCCCAATAAAAATGCCCTCGCCTGGAGACCGACATGACGCACCGCCGACTCGCCCCGCTCGCTCTTCTTCCACTCCTGCTTGGCGCACAAGCCCACGCGCAAACGGCGCCGCCTACCGCGCCCGAGCGGCCAGTCACCGACGACTACTTCGGCGCGCAAGTCGCGGATCCCTATCGCTGGATGGAGGACGGCAACAGCGCCGAAGCATCCGCCTGGATGAAGGCGCAGGACGAGTACACGCGCTCGGTGCTCGCTCGAATTCCCGGGCGCAAGGCGCTGCTTGACCGTGTTACGTCGCTGTCCGAGGCCGGGACGCTCGTGTACCAGGTGACTCAGGCGGGCGACCGCTACTTCTATATGAAGCAGGCGCCGGGCGACGACAACGGCAAGCTGTACACCCGGCAAGGCCTGCGCGGCAAGGAGCGGCTGCTCGTCGATCCGACGAAGAAGACGGCGGCAGGAGCGCATTTCTCGATCGACTACTTCGTCCCGTCCAGGGACGGTCGCTACGTGGCCTATGGCATCTCGCCCGGCGGCTCGGAGGAAAGCGTCCTGCATGTCCTCGAGAGCGCCACGGGCAAGGACCAGGGCGAATCCATCGACCGGGCGAATTTCGGCGTCGTCTCGTGGCGGCCCGATGAGCGTTCGTTCACGTATCTGCGGCTCCAGGCGCCCGCAGCAAATGCTGCACCGACCGATAAGTACCTGAAGAGCCGGATCTACCTGCACTCGCTCGGCGTCAACAAGAGTGGCGATGGGGATGCAACAGTGTTTGGATTCGGCGTGTCGCCGAACGTCCCGGTGGCGCCTGACGAAGTCAGCTTTGTTGTTTCTTCGCCGGCGTCCTCCTGGGCACTCGGGATCGTCCAGAAATTCGTGAAGAACGAAGTGACGATCTATGCGGCCCCGCTCGACACCGTGGGCGGCGCTGACACGCCGTGGACGAAGGTCGTTGGCGAGGAAGACGAGGTGACCCGGGCCGACCTGCGGGGCGACTCGGTTTACCTGCTGACGCACAAGGGCGCGTCCCGCTACAAGGTCGTGCGGACGAGCCTCGCGAAACCCGACTTCGCCAAGGCCGATGTAGTCGTCGCCGCGGGGCAGGCCGTCCTGACCAATCTCGGGGTTGCCGACGATGCGCTGTACGTGCAGCAGCTCGACGGCGGCATCGGCCGTGTGCTGCGTGTCGGCTTCGAAAGCGGCGCGGCTGCAAAGCTCATCCCGCTGCCCTATGAGGGCGCCGTCGCGGAATTCGTCGTGAATCCGGACAAGCCAGGCCTCTTGATGAAGCTGACGTCCTGGACCGAGCCGCAGCTGTGGTACGCGTTCGATCCCGCGGCCAATACGGTCGCCGATACCGGCCTGCGTCCTCGATCGCCGGTCGACTATTCCCAGATCGAATCGCGCGAGGTCAAGGTCGTGGGCTACGACGGCACGCTGGTGCCGCTTTCGATCGTGATGAAGAAAGGAATGGCGCTCGACGGCAGTAACCCGACGATCCTGACCGGCTATGGCGCGTATGGCATCACGCTGGACCCGGGGTTCAACCCGGTGCTGCTCGCTTGGCTCGAGCGCGGCGGCATCTATGCGACCGGCCACGTGCGCGGCGGCGGGGAATATGGCGAGGACTGGCACAAGGCCGGCCAGAAAGGCACGAAGCTCAACACCGTGTACGACCTCATCGCCTGCGCCGAGTACCTCATCGACAAGGGCTACACGAGCTCGGCGAAGCTCGCCGCCGAAGGCGGCAGCGCGGGCGGCATCACGGTCGGGCGCGCCTTGACGCTGCGGCCGGAGCTATTCGCGGCAGTACTCGATGATGTCGGCGCCTCCGACACCCTGCGGTTCGAGCAAACGCCGAACGGCCCGCCGAATACGCCGGAATTCGGCACCGTCAAGATCGAGGATGAGTTCCACGGGCTCTACGCGATGAGCCCGTACACGCATGTGCGCAAGGGTGCGCCCTACCCCGCCGTGCTCCTGACCACGGGCGCCAACGATCCGCGCGTCGCGTCCTGGGAGGCGGCAAAGATGTCGGCGCGACTGCAGGCGGCGACTTCGAGCGGCAAACCCGTGCTGTTGCGCGTGGATTACGACGCCGGCCATGGCATCGGCTCGACGAAGTCACAGACCAACATCGAGACCGCCGATCAGTGGTCGTTCCTGCTGTGGCAGTTCGGCGATCCGGGGTTCCAGCCGCAGCCCTGAGGAATCGGCGCGCCTGGGATCGGCGCCAGTGGCAGCCAGGTCATGGATCACTGCAATTGCTGCAGCACGCCAGGGGAAAGGTTGCCGCCGCACAGGACGATGACCACCCTCTGATCCTTGAAGTCCTCCGCATGCTTCAGAAACGCCGCGAAAGCGACGCCTGCTGCACCCTCCACCACCCAGCCTTCGTAATCCCGAAGCAGGCGCATGGCACCGAGGATTTCTGCTTCCGAGACCAGGATCGTGCGATCGATGACCTGCTGACCGAGCTCGAAAGTAATTGCGCCCGGCTCCACGCCGCCCGCGGTGCTCTCGGAAAGCGTCGGTCGCTCCGGTACCTCCACGATGCGTCCTTGCTTGAGGCTTTCGCAGAGCGCCGGCGAATTCTCCGGCCAGCAACCGATGATCTGCGTGTGGGGCGAGACCGCTTTCAGATAGGCGCCGATGCCGCCGATCAACCCTCCGCCGCCGACGGCCACGAAGACGGCGTCAATTTGCGGAAGCTGGCGATGCAACTCCACGCCGACCGTTCCCTGGCCGGCGATCACGTTCGGATCGTTGTAGGGCGAGATGTACATCCGGCCCGTTTCCCGGGCCGTAGCGCGCGCGGCCAGTTCGGCATCCAGCGGATTGCTGCCGACGACGCGAATTTCGGCGCCGCCGTTTCGGATGGCCTCCAGCTTTTTCGAAGAGACTTGCGTTGAGACGAAAACCTCCGCCCGAATCCCCAGCGTCTTGGCGGCGGTCGCCACAGCCAGGCCATGATTGCCGGTGGACGAAGTCAGCACGCCCGCTCGTGCCTGCTCGGCACTCAGCATGCAGAGCGCATTGCTGGCGCCGCGGAGCTTGAAGGATCCTGTGCGCTGTTGATTCTCGAGCTTGAACTGGACGAGCGGCGAGACGTAGCGAGAGGGGTGGCTCGAACTGACGAGCGGAGTCTCCAGCACGATCGACCGGATACGCTCGTGGGCCGCGAGGATTTGCTGTTTCCAGTCCAAGGCGGTTTCAGGCGCGCAAAGGGCCCTTGGCTACGAAAATCTTCGTCGCCCAGCACCACCGGCTCCCCCGCTTTTCCAGCCGTACGTTTCCTTCGCGGGCGAGTTCCTCGACGAGCGGCATCTGCTCCGCCAGTGCGTCGCTGAAGGGGTACCACTGCTCCTCGACCTGGGCCACGTCGCCGAACCGGGCGCGAGCCCGCTCCAGGATCCGGTCCTCCCGTGAGAGCGTCAAGATCGGAAAGACAATCCGGCCGCCCGGCGTGAGGTGATCCGGCGCACGTTCCAGGATATCGAGGATCCACCGCGCGCCGTCGCGCCCTGCCTCGCTCGGGACACCGGGCGGGTACCACCCGGAAAGGCGATCCAGCGGCTCCGCGACGCCCGCCACGTCGTCCACGATGAGATCGAATCGCTGACCCTTCCACGGATCGAAGGAGCTGCCGCAGCGGCAATCGACACGGACGCCGTTTCGTTCGGCGTTGGCGCTCGCCAACCGCACGGCTGCGGGACTCAGGTCGGAAGCGCACACGGACGTGCCCGGCGGCAACAGGCGCGCCAAGACGACCGCGACCACGCCGCTGCCGCAACCGATATCGAGCACGGACTGGCAGGGCTCGCCCAAGGCACCGCGAGCCGCCCGCAACAGCAGGACGGTCGTCGAGGTGGGATAGAAGACATCGGCCGTGGTAGCGACGGTGATCGCTTCGGCATCGCCGAGCTTCTTGTCCCGATAACTGAACTCAGACGGCGTCATCAACCCGTTTTCTTCTTGATGTGCTGCGCCATTCTGGTGCCGAGCGCGCTGGCGACGATCGCGTAGCCGGCGTAGTCAGCTTCCACCAGGTTGCCGTCCTTGTCGGTCTTGATGAACGGGATGTCGTCCATGCGCAGGTAGACGCCAGAGTACTGCAGGCCGCTCCAGTACATGCTCTGGCCGCTGTCGGCGATCGGATTCGGCCCGAACATGTAGAGCCCCGCGCCGCGCATGTTGATCGACGTCTTGTCCGCCTGGACCACGTTGTAGAGAATCGCGACCGCGTCCACGCCGAGCGCTGTCGCAATGTCGCGACCGAGCGAGACCGCGATCTTCCCGATTCCGATGCCCGTCATCCCGAGCTGGAAGTGATTGCCCTTCACGTCGCCGACCGTCGTGAGTTCGATCAGGCGATAGCCGTCCGGCACGCCCCACTGCCAGGTGTCGCCGGCGTTGTGCTTCTGCAGGCCGAGCAGAAATGATCCCATGCCGCCGATTTCCGCCTTGAAGCTGCCATAAGCTTCCTGCTTCGCGGGGCTGTCGAGGAATTCCCCCGGCGTCAGCAGTTGCATGCCGACTTCGGCGAAAGACGCCTTGAGCGTGCCGATCGAGGCATCGTGCAACTCGTTGGCGAGCACATCGACCTCACCCGACGCGACACTGCGCTTGCGCGTGGTCGTCGTGTGGTACACGTAGTTGCCGCCGTAGATCCGGTAGCTGTTCTCCTTCTTGTTTCCGCAGTCCCAGACGTAGAACGAGACCAGCGCCACGCGCGCGGGCGGCTTGCCGAGTGTCTTCAGGTGCGGCACCAGCCCTCGCCCGGTATCGAGTCCGTCGTTGTCGCCGTTCATCATGCTGATCTTCACGTCGTCGGCGATCTTGGCGGCGTCCGACCCGAGTTCGGATACGAAAGCGCCGTCCGCCCAGGCCGGCATGGCGGCGAGCATGAGAAGGCCCGCGATCATTGCCCCGGCACGCGGAAAACCATGGACAAACATGTTGTTGACTCCCCTCGTGAAATGCACAAGACCGATGGACGCTAGCACGACGCGCCGCCTGCTCCAAGCAATCGGGGAATCCCTGCTCGATCCGGCCCCCGGGCGGCGCGAAGGATTTCCCGGTTCGTTGCGTCTAACTCGTTTGAGGAAGAAGCGGGATCCAACGGCAGGAGATACCGGATGAATACCAAGGCAGCGGCTCTCGGAGTCCTTTGCGGAATCGGGCTTTGCCACCATGTGGCCAGGGCTGAGGATGCTCCGGAATCGGCGCCATACCTGCGGGACCGCGGGCCCGGTGTCGCCACGTCGCTTTCGGGCATTTATCTCGGCGCGGGCGAGTGGCTCGGCGCCGCCTCGTATCAGCACCTGGAAAACCGCGGGTTCCAGTACAGTCCGGAAGAATTCGGATTCGCGGACGCGAACGATTACCTGGGGAAATACGAGTCTTCCGGCGGCATCTTCTTCCTCGGCTACGGTGTCAGCGACTCGATCGCACTTGGGTTGAAGCTCACCGGCGGGAGCATCAAGCTGACCAAGGCGTCCGACGATCTGTCGGCGATGCCGTTGGAGATGAAGGAATCCGGGATCAGCGCAATTGCGCCCGAACTGACCTGGCGGTTCATGACCGAGACTGCCCATCGGCCGGAGCTGTACACGTTCGTCTCCGTGGAGATTCCACAGAACCGCGACACGAACCTGATTGGCACGCCGGATTGGGTCGTACTTCCCGGGTTGGGAATCAATCGCGGATTCTCGTGGGCGACGCTGTCGGCCCGCATGAACTATGAATACGACGCCGCATCGGCAAGCACCATCGATTTCGGCAAGTGGTCGATCGAAGGCCAGCGGCGATTTTCGGATGTATGGTGGGTCTCCGCCGGTCTCGAAGGCCAAGTTGGCGGCGCCAACAATTTCGACGAGGCCTGGCAGATCACATTCGTGCAATGGAGTCCGACTCCGCACGTCGCAGTAAGGTTGGGCAGCCGGATCGGACTGACCCAGCAGACCGAAGGCTGGACCGGCGAACTCGGCATCGTCGTTCGATAGTCAGGAGGGTGTTCGTCCGAATGAAAACGGGGGCACAAGGCCCCCGTTTTCATTTCAATTGGCGCGCCCGGAAGGATTGCTCGCGGGCTTCGCCCGCTTCGTCCCTCGTTGCGCTCAGGCTGGTCTGGTCCTGCGCTATCCGACCACTCTTACTTGTTTTCCTTCTTGTGGCAGTCCATGCAATTCGCCGGCGGCTTCTTCGCCTTGGCCCTCTCCGCCTTGTGGCAGTCGATGCAGGTTCCGGACTGCGCCGTCGGGTTGTGGAACGCAGCCTGACGCTTAGTCTTCATCGGCGACGCCGCCACGCTCGTGTGGCAGTTCGAGCAGGCCTGTTGCGGGACACTGGCGGGTTTCTCGGGTCGGGACGGGTGGTGGCAGGTCGCGCAGTTGCCGCTTGCCCGCGCGACGTGGAGCTTGTGCTCGAACCGGACGCCGCCCAACGGAGAACCGGTGAGTACCAACACATCTTTCGCCACCGCCTTATTCGATTCGGCGGCGGCAGGCGCTTGCGGCGCGGCCGGGGTCGCCTGGGCTAACGTCGCCGTCCGGCGTCGCCACTTCCATGGAGGCCGGCTTCGCCTCAGGGGGCCTGGGCAGTTCTGCTTTCGGCTGTGGCGCTGGAGCCGGCGGCGCAGCCGCAGGAGACGGCTCCAGCTTTGCGAGCTGCGCGACAACCTCGGGCCGGGCCGGTTCAGCAAGCGCTGGCGACTGTTCAGGACCGGGCTGGACTGGCGGCGTTGCTTGCGGAGCAGGTTCGGGCTGCGAAGCTTGCTCCTGAGCCGGAGGGTTCGCCTGGCTGGTGCTCGCCTCGGACTTCTTATCGGCGCAGCCGCCGAACACGAGAATGAGTGCAAGGACCGCCCATCCAGCTGATTTGTTCATCGTGGCCTCCATTGAAGAGATAGGAGATCCAAACTGCCCTCGCTGTCAAGGGGAGCGTGCGAGCGCGCGCCCCATGGGATTCGAACCCTCTACCCCTTGCTTCGTAGGGATAGCCGTTCTTTTCTCCGCGTTTAGAAATCAATAACTTGAGGAGCCCGCATCCGACTCTAGGTTGCGATTTCGTCCGCTGTGGGATTCCCGCAGCGTGGGAAACCATGGGTCATCGAGCCCGATGCGGGGTTTTTCGAGCTGCATCAAGCGCGACGCGCCGGAAACGCGACCTGTGTCTCCTTCGCCACGACGGATTGCGTCAAAGATTGCTGCTGCTGCCTGTCAGTCACCGGCGCTTGTGCCCGTGGCGAGGCGTTTTGGCGTGAGTTTCCGACAACCGTCAACCATGCACGACCGGACCCCAAAACACGTAATCATCGATTACTCGGATCTCCGGCCTGGCGACAAGGCTCCGGAGCCCGTGGAGACGGAAGACCTGCCGGAATTTCCGACGCCGCAGGCAACGTTGGCGCTGTTGGAGGAATCGACTCCTGCTTCACCGCCGCCGCTACCGCAGGTATCGCCACCTGCGCAATCACCGCAAGCGTTGCAGACCCCCCCCGCTTCACAGAAACCGCGGGCCTTGCGGAAGAAGTCGGCTCCACCAGCACCGTCACCCCCGCGGACTGCACAGGCCCCAGCGGCATCGCCGACGCCACGGGCCTCGCTCTGGTCACGGGCCACGCAATGGTTGCGGACGCCGCTAAGGTCGTTGCCGCTGCCGCCATCTCATGCGCCGCCGCCACCGGAGCCGCCGAAGGCATCGCGACCTGCTGTAACCGTGAAGAAACCGGAGACACTGCCGGCGCCGAAAGTCTCGCTGTCGCCGGCAATGCCACCGCCTGCACCGCCAGCGGCCACGCCGGCGTCACCGGAGCCGTTGAAGGCATCGCTACCGCCTGCGGCGGCGCCACCAAGGCTGCCCAAGAAATCGCCACCTCCTGTGACTGCGAAGGCGCCGCCGACATTGCCGGCGCCGCAAGTCTCGCTGTCGCTGTCGCCGCCGATGCCACCGCCACCCGCTGCGCCACCGCCACCGGAGCCGCCGAAGACATCGTCATCTCCGCCGGCCAACCATGCACCACAGACACCGCCGAGGCCGCGGATCTCGCTGTGGTCGCGGGCGTCGCTGTGGTCGCGGGTGTTGCCGCCACCCCCTTCGCTGCCACCGGAGTTGTCGCAGGCATCGTCTTCTCCGCCGGACGCGCAGGAATCGCCAACGCTGCCGCCCATAGAGGCTGCGCAGACATCGCCGGTGCTCGAGCTCTTGCAGTCACCGCCGATGCCGCAGCCGCCCCCCGCGCCGCCATCGGAACCGCCGAAGGCATCGCCATCTCCAGTCACCGCGCAGGAACCGCCAACGCTGCCGCCGATAGAGGCTGCACAGACATCGCTGGTGCTCGAGCTCTTGCAGTCACCGCCGATGCCGCAGCCACCCCCCGCGCCTCCATCGGAACCGCCGAAGGCAACGTCATCTCCGCCAGTCGCGCAGGAATCGCCAACTCTGTCTCCCATAGAGACGTCGCAGACTTCGCCGGCGCTGGAGCTGTTGCTGTCGCCGCCGGCGCCACCCCCTGTGCCGCTGCCCCCGGAGCTGTCGAAAGCATCGCCATCTCCAGTCACCACACGGGCACCACCGACACCGCCGCCCGCACGGACTCAGCAGAAATCGCGGGCGCCAAAGGTCTCGAAATCGCCGCCGATGCCACCGCCAGCGCCGCCACGCAAGCCGGAAGCATTGTCATCTCCGCCGGCTGCGCAGGCGCCGCCGGCAGCGCCCGCTTCACAATCGCCAATGGCCACGCCTGCGGCGACATCCTCGTGGCCCGCGAGCGCACACGTCATCGTGCTATCGGCAGATCGCACGCTGATTGATTTGCTGCGCGATTCGCTCGCCGGTATGCATCGCGTCTGGCGCGCCGACGACGTGACGCATGCCGAGGAACTGATCGTCGCCGCCAGCAATCCAGTGTTCCTGGTGGACGCGTCGCCGGCCGACAGCGACACGCGCGCCCTCGTCAACCGCGTGCACGAACGGTTCCCGAATCTCGCGATCATCGTGGCCGGACGCCGCGACGACGAGGCGCTGCTCGCGCCGATCGTTTCCTCCGGCGTCATCTTCCGATGCCTGCCCAATCCGGCCTCCGCCGAACTCATCCGCGACTCTGTGGATGCCACGCAACGCGGGGCAAGGCGGAAGACCGACCTCCCCGCCGCAGGCCCACACGGGGTCCTTTCCGACGTCATCAGCGGCACCCAAAGGGCGATCAAGCTCCTGAAATTCACACGGCCGAAAATTCGCGTGGACCGCGCGTGGGTTCGGCGCTGGTTGGGCCGGTGCCTGCTGCTGGTCGCGCTGCTTCTGACCGTCTGGGCGCTCTCGCAATGGAAGCCCTGGAACTACGTCGCCGGGCTGTTCGCGAGCCAGGAACCCGCACCCGCAGCGCCAGTGGATATCGGCAGCGACGTGAAGTTTCTGAAACTGCTCGACGACGCCGGAATCGCCCTGGCGCAGGACAGGCTGGTGGATCCGCCCGGGAAAAACGCGCTCGAATTGTATCGTGCGGCGCTTGCGCTCGATCCGGACAACGAAGTCGCACAGCGCGGCATCGACAGCGTCGCGGACAAGCTGCTGGCCGAGGCCGAACGGGCACTGCAGGCGCGCGACATGGCGCGGCTCGCCAGTGCCGTCGATGCGGCCCGCTCCGCGCGGCCAAATCACCCGCGCCTGGAATACTATTCGCAGCAGCTTGAACGCGCGCGGAAACTGAGGTGACCCGCGATAGACCACAGTGCTTGGGTCGATCGCAAATCATCGATTAATTGGCGCGCCCGGAGGGATTCGAACCCCCTACCCCTTGGTTCGTAGCCAAGTACTCTATCCAGATGAGCTACGGGCGCGTTGCGGGCGCGAATCCTACCAATAAGCAGCCTGAGCGTCTAATTCGGCGGGGTTTCCTGCTGGAGGCGCCGGGCCACGGCCTCAGCCTGTTCGAGCGCTCTTAGTACGTTGCCGCCGGCGATCTTCTTGAGGTCCTCGTCGCTCCAGCCCCGGCGCACGAGTTCCGCGAACAGGTTCGGGTACATGGAGACGTCGGAGAGCCCTTCGGGCCAGTCTTCGTTGCCGTCGAAATCGCTGCCGATGCCGATGTAGTCCACGCCGATCATCTTGCGGATGTAGTCGATGTGGTCTGCAACCGCGCCAATGGTCACTTTGGGCATCACGGTTTTGGCTGCGATTTCCGCCTCGATCGCCTGGCGTTCGGCTTCGCTCTTGCCCTGGGCGCGGGCGTTGTACTCCTGGATCATCGGCAGGGTGACGTCGGCCGCGGCCTGCGAGACGAAGCCGGAGACGAAGGTCACCATGATCACGCCGCCGTTCTTCGGCAGCGATGCGATCACGTCGTCCGGGACATTGCGCGGGATGTTGCAGAGGGCGCGCACGGACGAATGCGAAAAGATCACCGGCGCCTGGGAGACCCGGATGGCGTCGCGCATGGTGTCGGCCGAGGTGTGGGAAAGATCCACGAGCATGCCGATGCGGTTCATCTCATGGACGACTTTTTCGCCGTATTCGGTCAGGCCGTTGTGGGCCGGGGGTTCCTGAAGCGCGGCGTCGGCCCAACTGGTGTGCCGGTTGTGCGTCAGGGTCATGTAGCGCACGCCGAGATCGTAGTAGGCGCGCAGCGCCCCGAGCGAGTCCTCGATCGCGTGGCCGCCTTCGAGGCCGAGCATGGAGCCGATGCGCCCCGCCTTCTTGGCGGCGCGGATGTCGGCGGCGCTGCTCGCGAGCTGGAAAGTGTCGGGGTAGCGTTCGATCACCCGCCGGGCGATGTCGATCTGCTCGAGCTGGGTGCGCGCGAAGTGTCCATCCGCCTCGGGCGGCGTATAGACCGACCAGAACTGGGCGCCGACCCGGCCTTCGCGCAGGCGCGGAATGTCGGTCTGGCCCTTGCCCGGTGCGTGCGTGCGCAGGTCATAGGCGGCGACGTCGCCGGGTGCGTCCTTGTACTCGCGGATCGCCCACGGCAGGTCGTTGTGGCCGTCGAACAGGATGGACTCTCCGAGCACTTTCCTGGCGTGCTCTAGAGCAGCGTCGGCGTGGGCGTTCGCCGCGACTGAGAAGGCCAGGAGAACCGCCAGGCAGCGCGCTGCTTTCATGATTTCTGCCTCTGAATAAATGCATCGATCTCGCGGGCCAGCACCACCATCGGCACGCCGCCGGTTTTCACGACGGCATCGTTGAACTGGCGGAAATCGAACTTCGTGCCCAAGGCTACCCGTGCCTTGGCACGCAGCCGGTTGATCTCACTGTGTCCGACCTTGTAGCCGCAGGCCTGGCCCGGCCAGGCGCAATAGCGATCGACCTCGCTGGTCACTTCCTGGAGGCCGGAGCCGTTGGTGGTGGCGAACCACTGGATCGCCTGTTCGCGTGTCCAGCGTTTCGCGTGCAGGCCTGTGTCCACCATCAGGCGGCAGGCGCGGAACGCGATGGACTGGAGGTATCCGAGGCGACCGATGGGGTCGTCGTCGTAGACGCCGAGTTCCCGAGCGAGCTGCTCGGCGTATAGCGCCCAGCCTTCCGAATAGGCGTTGAAGGGCAGCAACGAGCGGATCAACGGCTGCTTGAATGCGTATTCGCCTTGCCAGACGTGGCCGGGGATGGACTCGTGATAGCAGAGTGTCGGCAGGTTGTAGGTGTTCCAGATACTGGTCGTGCGCAGGTTGATCCAGAACGTGCCCGGCTGCTTGCCGTCGATGCTGCCCGGGCCGCCGTAGGCGCCCGGCGCACCCGGCTCCACTTCGGGCGCCATGCGCTTGATCTCGAAATTTCCCGGCACCAGCGTCGCAAATGCGCGCGGCAAACGCGTGCGCATGTCGCTGATGCGGGCCTGCAGAAAGGCAATGACCTTCGCACGCCCCGCGTCGTCATCCGTGAACTGGAAGCGCGGTTCCTTGCCGAGCGCGGTCATCCGCTCGCCTACGGTGCCCTGGGTCAGGCCCTGCGTCTTCAGGATGGCGTCCATCTCGGACTGCAGCGCGGCGAGCTCCTCGCGGCCCCGCTCGTGGATTTCATCCGGCGTCATCAGCGTGGTGGTACCTGCCCTGAGCGTCCAGGCGTAGTAGGCATCGCCCTGCGGGAGCTTCCATACGCCCGCGTCGCTGGTGGCGCGCGTTCGCTGTGCCTCCAGCTCGGCGGTCTGGCGCTCGAGCGCGGGGGCGATCTTGTCGGAAGCGATTCTTGCGGCCTGTGCGCCGAAATTACCCGGCATTTCCGCCGTGTGCTTCGCGAGCGAGGCCACCAGCGGCCAGTCCGCGACATTTCCGCCGCGCGCGGTCCGGATCTGGGCCAGCGTCTTGTCGAGCAGGAAATCGGGTGCGATGACCCCCTGCGCCGCCGCGGCACTGCAGTCGCCCGGTCTCGCCGTCGAGCTGGCCCGCATACGCTTCCAGCCGCGCGAGGTAAGCCTCGGCATCCTCCCGCGTCTGCACGGCGTGCTGCTCGATCATGAGGCCCGGGATCTCGAGGAAAGCGCCGGTGTTCTGCGCGACGACATAGGGCGCGTTTCGCCAGGACCAGTTCTGATTGAGGAGCGCCACGTCGCCGTAAGGGAAGGCGAAGCCCGCAGCGGCGGTTTCATGCGCCGTGCGCACGACGTCGAGGTCGATGCGCGCCGCCTCGTCCAGCGCGGAGGCGTCGATGGCTTGCAGCCGCTCGAGCCGCTCTCGCCACGCGACCGGCAATGATTGCCTGTCCCGCTGCCGAGCGGTCGGTCAGACTGGATTTCAGCTGCGCGCGCGCACCGGCATCGATGCCGAGTGCCGTCGCGTTTTCCGGATAATCGGCCAGAATTTCTTCGGCGATCTCGGCCAGCAGCTTCTCGGCCGCGGAGTCAGTGTCTTCGGCGGCGCGCGCACGAATGCTGGCCAGGGTCGCGATGAGCGCGCCCGTTCCAGCGATGAATTCCCGGCGACTGGTGGTCATCGGTGGACTTTCCCTGGGCGGGTTGCAGCAAGGAGATGGCGGAGAGAGAGGGATTCGAACCCTCGATGGGCTTTTGACCCATACGCCCTTAGCAGGGGCGCGCCTTCGACCACTCGGCCATCTCTCCGGGTTCGCCCCTCCCTCCCGGAAGGGGCGCAAATCATACTGGCCGGGCCCGTGCCCGGTAAAGGTCGCTGAGGCAGGACGAATCTAGGCGCTTGCGATGCCGGTGGATTCGCCGTTCGCGGCCGCGTCGTCTTTTTCGTGGCGAATCCGTTCGTAGATTTCTTCGCGGTGGACGCCGACTTCCTTGGGCGCCAGCACGCCGAGGCGGACCTGGTTTCCCTTGATGCCGAGCACCGTGACGGTGACGTTGTCGCCGATCATCAGTGCTTCTCCCACGCGGCGCGTCAGGATCAGCATTTGTTGTTACCCCGCCTTCCCGGCAGTCATCCCCCGAACTGGTAAAAATGATAGCACAGGGTCGGGACGGCTCCAGAATATGTCAAATCAATGACTTGCGTGGCGTTCCAGCCCATAGGTCCGGTGCAGCGCCCGCACGGCGCGTTCGAGGTCCTTTTCGGCGACCAGGACGCTGATCTTGATTTCGGAGGTCGAGACCAGCCGGACGTTGATGGATTCCTTCGCCAGCGTCTCGAAGAGCCGCGTCGCGACCCCCGCCTGGGCGCGCATGCCGGAGCCGACGATGGCGAGCTTGGCGACTCGATCATCGCCCTCGACGGTTGCGCCGGGATATCCGGCGGTTGCCTCGCGGGTCAGGGCAAGGGCTTTCTCGTAATCGTCGCGGTGCACGGTGTAGCTGAAGTCCACCCTCTCCTCGCGCGGCGCGTTCACGACGATCATGTCCACGTCGATCGCGGCCCGCTGAGATGGGCTTCAGGATCGCGTGGGCGACGCCGGGCTGGTGCGGGACGCCGGCGACGGTGATCGCGGCCTCGTCGCGGTTGAAGGCAATGCCGGAAACGACTGGGGCTTCCACTTTGGAGTACTCCTGGCCGATGAGCGTGCCTGGCCCGGCTTCGAAACTGGAGAGGACGCGGAGCTTCATGCCGTAACGGGCGGCGAATTCGACGCAGCGCAGGTGCAGGACGCGCGAGCCCTGGCCGGCGAGTTCGAGCATTTCCTCGAAGCTGACGTGCTCGAGGCGCCGCGCTTCCGGCACCATGCGCGGATCGGTCGTGTAGACGCCATCCACATCCGTGAGGATCTGGCATTCGTCGGCTTCGAGAACGACCGCGAGCGCGACCGCGGTCGTATCGGAGCCGCCGCGGCCGATGGTCGTGAAATCGCCGTTGGCGGCGCGGCCCTGGAAACCGGCGACGATCGGCACGATGCCCGCGGCGATGTCGCTCTTGAGTGCCGTTGCCTCGATGCGCGCGATGCGCGCGCGCCCGGGGTGC
>CAVVBV010000032.1:0-17818 GCA_963746545.1 uncultured Gammaproteobacteria bacterium | reverse complement strand
CAGCGCCCTGCTGGGAGTCGCCTTCATGTACTACTGGCCCACGCTGCTCGCGCTGGTGTCGCGCGCGGCGCCGGCCAAGGTCAACGCCACCCTGGTGGGCCTCTGCTTCATGAGCCTGTTCATATCCAACAACCTGATCGGCTGGATCGGCGGCTTCTACGAGAAGATGAGCCCGGCCGCGTTCTGGGCTTTGCACGCGGTCATTGGCGCCGGCGGGGGTCTTCTGGTCCTGCTGTTCGGGCGGCGCCTGGGCAGGGCGCTCCAGCCGGGCTGATTCCGGCACGGCAGGGACCCGGGTGAACCCCTGTCCGTCGCAGGGTATCCGCCGGTCCCTGCTACGTTGCCCGGTCGCAACGGAAGCGCGGACTTGCGGGAAAATCTCTTTCCGTGGACACTCTTACATAACAACATGCTTGGCGCTGCCGGGCAGTTAATGGGGGAAATAACATGAACAGCATTCTTCGGCCGCGGCCGGCTTCTCTGGTTGCAGCAGCGGTGGCGCTCATCCTGGGGCAGGCGGCACTTGCAGAGACCGTACTCGGCGAGATCACGGTGACGGCGCGCAAGCGCGCCGAGTCGCTGCAGAACGTGCCATTCGCGGTCAGTGCCCGCACGGGCGAGCAACTGCGCAATGCCGGCGCGACGAACATCGAGGACATTTCCCGCAATGTCGCCGGTTTCTCCGTGCAGAACCTCGGCCCCGGCCAGAGCCAGGTGGGCATCCGCGGCATTTCGGCCGGCAAGACTGACCGCGACCTGCCCGGCGTCAAGGAGCAGGTCGGCGTCTACATGGACGAGTCGGTGATCTCGCTGTCGCTGTTCACGCCGGATCTCGACCTCTATGACCTGAATCGCGTCGAAGTGCTGCGCGGCCCGCAGGTCACGCTGTTCGGATCAGGCTCCCTCGCCGGCACGGTCCGCTACATCACGAACCAGCCCGACCCGAGCGCCAGCTATGGCGACGTCGAGGTGACCGGGCTTTCGGTCGACGGTGGCGACATGGGCGCCAGCGTGCGCGGCATGTTCAACATGCCGATGTCGGACACCGCCGCCCTCCGCATGGTCGGCTGGTACAACGACGTCCCCGGCTTCATCGACGCCGTGCAACCGGGCGGTTCCGTCAACCAGGACGTCAACGGCGGCACCAAGTGGGGCATGCGCGCGGCAGTCCGTATACAGCCGAACGACAGTCTGACGATCACGCCGCGCGTGATCTACCAGGACACGGACATGGACGGTTACAACCGCACCGATGTCTGGAACATCCTGGGCAACCCGTACACGACGACGGAACCGCGCGTCGACCTGCAGGATCGCCAGCAGTACACGCAGCTCCAGGAAAAATTCACCGACAAGTTCCTGCTCGCCGACCTGACGATGGAAGTCGGCTTCGGCGACCTGACGCTGACGTCGATCAGTTCCTACACGGATCGCGACATCGAGGTGATCCGCGACGCGTCGCAGCTGACCGGCAGCGTGACTTTCGACCTCGGCGGCACCGGCAGCCAGGTGCGTCTGAATTCACCGCTGTTCGACGATACGACGCTCACGGTGTTCACGCAGGAAGTGCGCATCGCCTCGAATTACGATGGTCGGTGCAGTGGCTCGCCGGCGCGTTCTACAGCGACATCAAGCGCAAATACGGCCAGACGCTGCCGACGCCCGGTTACGACGCGCTGATGATCGACCTGCTATGCGGTGGCCCGCCGGACTGCGGCGTGACGAGCGCGGACCTGGGCATCGCCGACGGACACGCCGTTCTTCTCGCGCATCCCGTATGACTTCAAGCAGCAGGCGCTGTTCGCCGAGGTGAACTTCGGCATGGGTGAGCGCGCGAACCTGGCGGTCGGCGCCCGTTACTACGACTTCAAGGAAGATCGCGTCCTGTATTTCGGCGGCCTGTTCGCGGATTCCGACGGCCTGCCGACCGAGCCGACCAACGGCCCGGGCCGCGCGAAGTCGGACGACGTCCTGCCGCGCGTGCTGTTCTCGTATGACATCAATGAGAACGTTCAGCTGAACGCGCAGGTGGCGCAGGGCTTCCGCCTCGGCGGCATCAACGACCCGCTGAACCAGGGGCTGTGCTCGCCTGCCGACCTCATCACGTTCGGCGGCCGGGACTCCTTCAAGGACGAGAAGCTGACCAACTACGAGGTCGGCGCAAAGATCGGATTCGCGGACGGCCGCGGCCAGTTCAACGTATCTGCGTACCGCGCGGACATCGACGACTTCCAGGTCCCGGTGGTCGCCGGCACCTGCTCTTCGCGCATCATCTACAACGTGCCGAAGGCGCATGCGCAGGGCGTGGAAGTCGAATTCGCCGCACAGCCGACCGATCACTTCGACTTCGGTTTCTCGGCGAGCCTCGTGAACTCCGAGCTCGATTCGACGGTCACGTCGACGAGCGGAGGCGGGGTCGTGACAGTTGTCGGTGCGATGGAGAAGGGCAACCGCATGGCGTCGGTGCCCGAATTCCAGATGGCCGCGAACGCGACCTACAAGTGGCCGATGACCGACCGTCTGGAGGGCTACGTCACCGGCAGCTTCCAGCACATCGGCGATCGCTATACGCAGGTGGCGGACCAGGCCTCGGGCTTCGGGACATTCAACATCCGCGGCTACGGCGCGCCGACGATCTCGAGCTTCACCTTCGATCCGCTGATGCCGGAGTACGACATCGCCAACCTGCGCTTCGGCGTTCGCGCCGACGAGTGGGAGGCGGCGCTGTTTATCAACAATCTTTCGGACACATCGGCAAGGCTTGGCCTCGACCAGGAGCGCGGGCGCGTTGCGCGCGTCGGCTTCCTGACGAACCAGCCGCGCACGATCGGCCTGACCTATCGCCGGAGCTTCGGTGGCGCAGAGCCGCCGGCGGCACCGGTACAGGCCGCGCCGCCGCCGCCCCCGCCGCCCCCGCCGCCTCCGCCGCCGCCACCCCCGCCGCCGCCGCCGCCTCCGGGTGACGCGGACCATGACGGAGTGACGGACAACATCGATCGTTGCCCGAACACGCCGGCTGGGACCAGCGTCGACGCGATCGGCTGCTTCCGCGAGATCACGTTGCGGGGCGTGCTGTTCGACGTGAACTCGGCTGAGCTGACGGCGGGCGCGAAGTCGCAGCTCGACACCGTGATCGCGGATCTCAAGAGCCTGCCGGCGGATGTCGCGGCCGGCTTCAGGATCTCGATCGAGGGCCACACCGACAGCACCGGCTCGGACGCCTACAACCAGGACCTGTCACAGCGCCGCGCCGGCGCAGTGCGCGATTACCTGGCGGCCGGCGGCCTGCAGGCCTCGACGCTGAATGCGACCGGCATGGGCGAGACCAGCCCGGTTGACAGCAACTCGACCAAGGAAGGTCGCGCCAACAACCGCCGCGTGGTGATCAAGGGCTCACGCTAGAGCAACGCCTGACGACACGAAGGCCGGCCCCCTCCGGGAGCCGGCCTTCTTTTTGTGCCGCTCAACCGAGTCGCAGTCGCGCGATCAGCCGCTGCTCGATCAGGTACTTGGTGTCGAGCACCATGCGGTCCTGGACGTGCTGCAGCTGGTGCAGCAGGAACATCATCAGGAGGCACAGCGTCAGCGCGGTCAGCGTCGAATTGAAGGTGATGCCGAGGCCCACGGTGACGCCCGAGATGTCGCCCATCAGGGCGCTCTGCGCATCCTGGAGCGCGTTGCCGATGCCGCGCGCCGTGCCGACGAAGCCGACCGCGGGGATGCCCCAGACCACGAATCGCAGCATCGAGTTGTCGGCGTCGAGGCTCATGGCCTCCGTCTGGCATTCCTCGGTGACTGCGGCGGCCGTCTCGTGGACGCTGCGCGTGACCTCGAAGCGGTCGAGCGCGAGCTTCAGCGCGCGCGGCAGCAGCCGCTGTTGTGATTCAGGCGCGACGCTCTCGATCTGCCGCTTCCAGGTGCGCACGTCCTGCGGCAGCACCATCAACCCCTCGTTGGATTCCATGAACGGCAGCTCGAGGAGCGCACGGTCACGCTGCACGGCCCGCCAGCGGCGGATGATCAGGAGCGACGCCCAGACGGCCAGGATCATCGCCGTCTCCTGCTCCGGGTCTTTGATGATGACGAAGATCGAGCGCAGCGAGGTCTGGCGCTCGCCGGCTCCTTTCATCGCGGCGGCCTGGGCCAGGCTCGCCACGGCCCTCGGCCGGATCACGAGGGTGTACATGCCGTGCACCACGAGGACCGTGACCAGCAATGTCGCGATGCCGAATGCAAATTCGCTCAGCGGGGCCTTCCGGCGAACCACGGCTGCTTTGTCTGTGAACACGGTCGACATGTCTTGGACCCCCGTTGGACCGGCTTTCGGGGCCGGCCGGGCAGTATAGGCAGGTAGCAGGGACCGCGGCAGGCCCCGCGGGTTCCTGGATTCGACCCGCGGGCCGGCGCCGGAGTTCCACCCGCGAACCGGGCCGTTATCGGATGCCCGCCCGCGTGGGATAGACTCGGACGCAAAATACCCAGGGACGTGAATGAGCCCTCCGGACCTCAGCCGGCCGTTCCGTATCGGCGAATGGCGCATCGATCCGACGCTCGACGAGATTGGCCGGGATGGGCGGCGAATCAAGCTCGAGCCGCGGATGATGCGCCTCTTGTGCTGCCTCGCGGCGCGGCCCGGCGAGGTCGTGTCGATCAACGAACTGCTCGATCGCGTCTGGAGCGGTGTCGTCGTCGGGCAGAGTTCCGTTTATCAGGCGGTCGCCCACCTGCGGCGCCTGCTCGGCGACACGGACGAGGCGCCGCGATATATCGCGACCATTCCGCGCAAGGGTTATCGCCTGCTGGCGCCGGTACAGGCCGGCGACGGGGAGGGCGCCGCGCCCGGCGATGCCGCGGACACGCCACCGCAGACGGAACCTGGGAAACCCCGTGCCTCCCGGCGCTCTGCTGCGACCATTGCGCTCGCCGCCGCGGTCCTCGTCGTCCTGCTGGCCGGCGGCGCCTGGTTCTGGCAGCGCGCCCATTCGCCGGTGCAAGGCATTCCGGCGATCGCCGTGCTGCCGTTCGACGACCTGAGCGAGGATGCGAGCAACCAGGCGTTCTGCGACGGTCTCACCGACGAACTTCTGAATTCGCTCGCGCGCCTGCCGAACCTGCGCGTGATCGGGCGGACCTCGAGCGCGCGCTTTCGCGACCACAAGAGCGATGCCCGCAGCGTCGGCGACGCCCTCGGCGTGACGCATGTGCTCGAAGGCTCGGTCCGCCGCAACGGCGACCGGCTGCGCGTCAGTGCGCAGCTGGTCGGCACCGCCGACGGATTCCAGCTCTGGTCAAACTCCTTCGACCGGCCCGCGAGCGACGCGATCCAGATCCAGACCCAGATCGCGCGCGCGGTCGTGGACGCGCTTTCGCTGCGTCTCGCGCCGGAGGCCGAGCAGCGACTCGAACGCGGGCCCACGACCCAGGTCAATGCCTACGATTTGTACCTGCTGGGCCGCCACCAGCAGCAGCAGCGCACGCCCGAGGCGCTCGAGCGCGCGATCGAGTACCAGCTGGCGGCGATCGCGGCCGATCCCGGTTTCGCGCTCGCCCACGCCGGGCTCGCGGACGCCTACATGGCGCGTTACTACTACGCGAACCGTCCGCTCGACGAAACGGCAAAGCTGGTGCAGCAGGAAGTGGACGCGGCATTGCGGCTCGACCCGGAACTCGCCGAAGCCTACGCCGCCTGGGGCGTGCTGCTGACCGAGCAGTGGCGGACCGACGAGGCGATCGTCGCGCTGAAGCGGGCGCTGTCGATCAATTCGAATTACGGCGATGCTTACCTGCGTCTCGGCGCTGCCTATGAATACGACGGCCAGCCGCGCGAGGCGCTCGCGGCCTACGACCAGGTCGCGATACTCGATCCGCTGCACACGCAGCTGCACGTTCGACGCTGCCTGACGCTGCAGAACCTCGGCCGCTATGCGGAGGCCGAGCGCGCCTGCGAGCGCGGTTTCGAGTTGCAGCCGGACCTTCCGAACGCGCTGTGGGCGAGCGGGCTGAACGCACTGGCGCAGGGCGATCTCGCGGCGGCCGTGGGCCACTATCGCGCGGCGCTCGCTCGCGCACCGAACCGGGCGGACATCCGCGCGGAACTCGTGCTCGTCTATGCCGACCTCGGCATGAACGAGCTGGCCGCGCGCGAAATCGCGCGGCTGCACGAAGGCGACATGCGGGCGCCCCAGCTCCTGGTTGAAGCCCGCGCGTCCCTCGCGGCGGGCGACACGGCGGGCGTGAAGCAGTCCCTGCTCGCATTGCCTGCCGGCGGCACTGCGCCGCGCGATCGCGTCGACGCCGCATTCCTCGCGCTCGCGGCCGGCGACACCGGGCTCGTCGCGAAACTTTCCGCCGGGCTCGCCGGCGGGAAACTCGAAGACGAGACTGCCTTCGAGCCCGGGCTCTACAAGACGCGCTGGGGCGTCTGCGAACTGTGCTCGCTGGCATTGCTCGATCGCCGCCAGGGCGATGCCGCGGATGCGGCGCGCCTGGAGTCAACCGCGAGGACCTATCTGGACCAGGTCGAGTCCGCCGGACATGTATGGCATGGGCTGCACTACCTGCGCGCGACCCTCCTGGCGCAGGGTGGCGACGCGGAAGGGGCGCTCAAGTCGCTCGAGCGTGCCGTGGACCTCGGCTGGCGCCGAGCCTGGCTCTTGCAGGCGGACCCGGCGCTTGCCGGCCTGCGCGATCAGCCGCGATTCGCGAGACTGCTGTCGCGCATCGACGAGGCAAATGCGAATGCGCGCGTGAAGCTCGCGGGCAGCGTCAGTCCGTGATCTGCCTGTTCTGGCAGGCACCCACTCGATAAATCACTTCGTAGTGGGCGATGAACTGCATGCGCAGCGCGCTCAACGGATAACTGACGAGCCATTCCGGCACATTGTCGGGCCGCACGCGGCTGCCGGGCGGCACTGGCTTCGACAGCACGATCGAGCCGTTCAGAGGGCCGAACTGGCTCTGGAACACGGGATCGGTCGCGCTCGCATTGACCCATTCCGCGTGCACCTGATCGCAGGCCGGCGGCGCGCCCAGTGTCGAAGTCGCGATGGCGGGCACCGAGGTGGCGCGCTCGCTGACGACCTGCATGACCGGAAGCGGCTGGCCGTCGCCGCCCACCGAAACATGCCCGCCCTGGGAAAGTGGCAGGGCCTCGATCTCATGGATGACCTGCGACATGTTCGTGAGGGCTACCGCGACATCCTGCGCGCCCTGTGCATTGCTGAACCGGACCGTGATGCGCCCGCCTTTTCCGAGGTCGGGAATGCTGACCGTGACGCGCCGCCTGGCACTGCCTGCCTCGGGCTCCGACACGGCTGCGGCGCAGCGATATCGGAAGTTGCCAGGGTAGATGCAGGTCACCTGCAGCGGCGGGTCCGTGGGCATCAGTCCGTCGATGTCGAATGCGATGCGATTGAACGGCCCGGCCGGGCCGGCGGAAAGCGCGGGCGGCTGCGCGGAGAGCTGCGTACGGCCGACGACGGCCGGAGCGCCCGCATGGCTTGCGGCGCTCTGGAGGATGGCGCACAGCAGGAAGACCGTCAGGCATGCCATTCGCATACCTGCTAGAACGAGCGGCGCCGGCCGGTTGGCTCGACGGCCGCCTACAGGGCGAGGGCGACTGCCGAGAGCCGCCCGCGCATGCGCGCCACGGCATATTTCTTGCGGCTCAGCACCGTGTCCGTCGGCGCATCGCAACGGGCCGCCATTTCCTTGATGCTGGCGCCCTGCGACCACATCCGGATCACCTTGCGCTGTTCGCGCGGCAGTTCGTCGACGGCATCCTGGACGAGCGCGTTGACCTGCGCGCGCTGCAGTTCAACCTCGGGGCCCGAGCCGGTCTCGGAGCGGCTGATCAGCGAATCGAGGAGCCCGGGATCCACCGAGCGCGTGCGCATGGCTTCGTGCTTGCGCGTGAATTCGTCGAGGAAGGCATTGCGGGCGATGGTGAAGAGGTAGGCGCGCAGCTCCGGCTCGCCGCCGCCCGCACAGGCTCCGCGGCCGAGTGCGCCCATCAGCTTGAGCCACGCCACCTGTGCCAGGTCCTCGGCACGCTCCGGACAGCGCGTCATGCGTGTCAGGAACCGGACCAGCATCCGGTGGTGGCACGCATACATGGACTCGAGAAGCTGCCGTTCTGCCTGTAATCCGGTTCCGGACATTCGATTCTCCCCTGGGCTGTGCCGCTGACGTCGATAGGAGCGCAGGAGGCCCGGCCGAGTCCTGACGGTCGGCTGAAGAAACCCTGAAGCTTCGCTGAGTGCCCTTGTTGCGCGGCAACAAGCCAGTCGGCCCGCCGCAATCGTTCTGGCATCAGCACCCTCAGGCTCGCGGGAGAATCGACATGCGCCCTGGCCCCCGGACCACGTTCATTGCAGCGGCCGGAATCCTGCTGACCGGCACGCAGGCCCACGCCGCTAACGCGCAATTCCAGAGTTTCTTCTTCGATGTCTGTGCGGCGCCGACGGGAGCGCTTGCCACGCGCTGCGCGGAAACGACGGGCGCGCTTGGCGACCTGTCCGGCGACAGCGAGTCTTCGCTCAACCCGAGCCAGAACCTGGGCTACAACCAGCCGGGCGTCGGCGTCGCGCTCGCGCGCAGCAAGCAGGCGCGCGAGCGCGGCGAAAGGCTGCGCGACGACGAGCCCGCGGAGGAGGGCGGCGCGAAGATGAGCGTCGGTCCGTTCAGCCTGCTGGTGAACCTGAATGGCACTTCGCTCGATCGTCACAGCAATCCGGCGATCGCCCCGGAGCGCGGCTTCGAGGGCGACAGCCTGTCCGGCGAGCTCGGCTTCGACTACCGCGTCTCCGAGCAGGGCGTGATCGGCGCGATCGCTGGCATCGAAAATACGCGGATCGATTTCGACGCGGAGGCGGCGGCCGTCAATTTCACGCCCGCGAGCCACGCCGGCCGCGCCGATGCGGACAATCTCTACCTGACCCTGTTCGGATCGTGGAACCTGGGAAAGAACGGATTCTTCGAATTGAGCGGCGGCTATGAGAAGAGCAACGGGTCCTACCAGCGCAACTCGGTGTTCCAGGAATCGACCCGTACGGTGGCGCAGACCGATGTGCGCGTGAAAGGCGATGCCGACGGCACCGTGACCTGGGGCAGCATCAATGCCGGTCTCAATTTCGACCACGGCACATGGAGCTTCGGGCCATTTGCCGGCGTGACCGCGACCCGCGCAAAACTCGATGCCTACAGCGAGGACGACCTGTCGGGCTCCGGCCTCGCGATGAGTTTCAGCGGCACGACCCGGAAATCCATGCTGGGCCACGCGGGCGTGCGCGCGGGCTTCGTCAGGAGCACCGGCGCCGGCGTTTTGATCCCGCAGCTCCGCGTCGAGCTGCAGCATGAATTCGAGAACGACCCGCAGACGGTCAGCGCGAGCTTCGTGCTCGACCCGGCGGGCAACCAGTACCTGATGACCGGCGCCTCCGGCGACAAGGACTCGATCAATGCGGGGCTGAGCCTCGCGCTCGTGCTGCCGAACGGCTGGATGCCGTTCTTCGATTTCTCGATCCTGCTCGAGAACAAGGGGCTCGACCGCCAGCGCGGGACGCTGGGCCTGCGCGTCGAATTCTGACGGCTAGTTCGGCTGGATCTTCGCGCCCTTGACGAAGACGTCGCCGGATCCCTGCAGCTGGATGTTCTTGCCGGTGATCGTGATGTCGCCGTCCTTGCGTCATGACGATGGACGCCGAACCGGTTTTCAGCATCAGCTGATCACCGGCGTTGATCTGGATGTCATGGGCGGCCTGGACCGACTGGCTGCCGCCGATGCCTGCCGAATCGTTGCCGCTGATCGAAGCGCTGCGATCCTGCTGGATCACCGAATTGCTGTTGCCGCCGACCTGCAGCTGGTAGCTGCCCAGGACCTTGTCCGAACGCGTTTCGCCAACCTCGAAGACCGCCGAGCGGCCGACCTGCAGTTTCAGCTGGGTGCCGACCGTGTCGATGCGGCTCGCGCCGGTTGAATCACTGCGGTTGCCGCCGGTCACGTCGCTGCGGCTGCCGGTGGCGGTGAGGGTCACGTTGCCGGTCGTCGCGTCGCGATTCAGCATCGCGCGCAGCACCGCGACTTCCTGCGACAGCTGGCGCACCCGCGCTTCGAGCGCGGCGATCGCATCGCTGGTCGGGTCGGCCGCCATGGCGCTGCTTGCGAATCAGGATCGCCGGCAGTGCGGCGATGAGCGCCATGCGGATCATGGGTATCTCCAGCGGGGATCGGCTTCAGCTTCCGGGAATCAGGAAGAATTCGCCGGCCTCGTGGCCCGCGAACCGGATCGGCGCGTACTCGGGGACCTGGTCGAAGCGCAGGTTGGCGGCCGCGTAGGCGACGCGCGCGGCGACCTCGCGATGCAGGCTCTGGCCGTCGATCGCGTCCTGGTTGGCTTCGAGCACCTCGAGCAGCGCCTTCGCGAACACCGAATGGCGGCCGCCGCCAGCGTCCATGACCGGCGCGATGCCGCCCGAGGTCAGCGCCGTGCGCGAGCGCTTGCCCGCCATGGTCTTGAACCAGTGCAGACGTTCTTCCGGCGTCATGCCGGTCGCGAGCCGGCCGACCGAGGACCTCGTCAGCGCGCCGGCATAGCAGGAATCCACGACCAGCATCACCTGCTTGGCGCGCATGATATTGAGGATGTCGGTGATCGCCGTGGTCGGGATCCAGTTGGCCGAGCTGTCGCGCTCCGCGTCCACCGGCAGCCAGTGGCCGCGCTGGTTGACCTCGTCGAGCTCGCCGTGTCCGGCATAGTAAATGAGCAGGTTGTCCTTCTCGGTCAACGTCTCGCGCAGTGAATTGAGCGCGGACAGGATCTGGTAGCGATCGGCATTGAGCAGCACGGTCGTCTTGAAACCGTAGCGGCGCTCCAGCAGCTGCGCGAGGTCGGTCGCGTCGGCGATCGGCGAGCTGAGGTCCGGCAGGTAGCGGTAATCGTTGTTGCCGATGATCAGCGCGTGGTAACTGCCGAAATCGACGCTCGCGGCAAGTGCGCGGGTGTTCGGAGCCGCGGGCTCCTCGCGCGCGGCAAGCTCGGGCGTCTGGCCGCGCAGCAGGAAATGCACTTCGCTGCGCTTGCCCTGGCGGTCCACGGCGACGATGGTCACCGGCGAGTCGCCTGCGCCGACCGGCAGGGTCGTCGTGAACACGCCGAGCTCATTGGTCGTGACCGGCTGGTCGTTGACCGTGACCGCGATCAGGCCGGCCGGCGCTGTCGCGCGGCCGACCAGCTGTTTCTCCGCGCCCAGCACCCGGGCGATCGGCACGATGTCGCGCGTGCGGGTCAGCGCCGGCTCGACGAGGACGAGTTCGGGACCCGCCAGCAATGCAACAGGCGCCGGTTTCCTGAGCTTCTCGAGTTCTTTCTGCCGCTCGTTCGCGAGCGCAACGGCGGAGGCGAGCTCGCGACCGAGGCGGTCGGTTTGGCTGCGTTGCGCGGCGAGTTCCGCTTCGCGGCCGGCGAGGCGCTCGCTCGTTGCCTGCAATTGCACGCGCTCGGCATCGACCGCCGCGCGGGCCTCGGCGGTCTCGCGGCTACGCTGTTCCAGCGCGGCGAGACGCTGCTGATTCTCCGCGCGGGCTGCGCCGAGCGCCTCCGACAATTGCTGTGCGTCGCCGGTGCGGCGCGCGAGTTCCTGCTGCAAGGCATCGATCTCGGCCGAGCGATCCGGCGGCAGCGCAGCGGGCGGTGGTGCTGCGGGCGGTGGTGCCACGGGCGTTGGGGCCGGCTCGTTGGCCTTCACCTGCATCGCTCCGAGCGCCTGTCGCGATTCATCGAGTTCCGAGCGCAGGCGCGCGAGCGACGCCTCGAGATCCCGCGTACGGGTCTTCAGTTCCTGGACTTCGGCCGAGTTGTCGGGCGGGGCGGGCGGTGCTGCCGGCGGCGCATCGAGTTCGATCGTCGTGCCGCGGCCCGCCGCGCGCCGGTACCACTCGAGCGCCTCCTTCGGATCGGCTTCGACGCCGAGCCCGCGTTCGTAGAGATAACCGAGGTTGACCTGGGCGCGGCGATCGCCTTTCTCCGCCGCGCGCCGGTACCAGCGGGCTGCCTCGGCGTAATCCGGCGCGACCCCGAGCCCGCGCTCATAAACCTCGCCGACAATGACCTGCGCCTCGAGATCGCCCAGTTCGGCGAGCGGTTTCCAGGCGGCAAGCGCACTCGACAGGTCGGCCCGGTCGTAGGACACGTATTCGCCGCCGCGGATCTGGCAATCACGCGCGGGAATCCGCGCGGGGCGCCGCGCGCTGACATAGGTCGTGCGCTGACCGAGGTTGCGGACCTGCCCCGGCAGCAGGCAGTCCACGACGATCAGGTCGTCCGCACGCGAGACGCCTGCAGACGGGGCGGCAGGCGCCGGCATCGCGGCGCCGGCGAGCGCCATGGCCGCGACGGCGCCCGTGACGCAGGCTACGGCGGCCGAGCGGCGACGGGATCGGGACACTGGCCTTTCGAAACGGTGCACGGCTTCAAGAACGAACCAGCGGACTAGAATGGCGTTGACTACGGCAAGACCAGTCGTCGCGCGCCAGTCGTTCTGTAGTAGCGGGCGGGTCGCTTCGTGTGCAGGTGACATCATGATGTACAGGTCCGGTCTGGCTGTTCAGGTAGCGGTATTCCTGGCGGGCGCCTGGGTGGCAGTCGCCGCCGCCCAGCAGGCGCCCCCGCCGCCGACCTTTCCGCCGCCACCGGATTTCGGGGCCCCGCAGCCGGTTCCGCCACCCGTGCCGCAGGCAATCCCGCAGGCGATCCCACAGGCCATTCCGCAGCAATTCCCGCAGCAGTTCGCGCAGCCGATCGGTGTGCCGCCGACTTCATTGAAACGGGTATTTGCAGACACGCTGGCGACCGTCGCGATGACTGCCGGGACGTCGATCCTGACAAGCCTGGCGCAGAAGATCACCGGCGGCCTGACCGAGTGGTTCAGCCGCAGGCCGAAGTCGGAACCCGCCGTGGCGCTCGCCGCGCCGGCGTTTCCCCAGGATCCGTCGCAAATGCAGCCGGCGCTTGCGCCGCCGCCTGTGCCCGTCGCGAATTCGCTGCCACCGCCACCGGCATTCGACAACGCCGCGCCCGCAATGCCGGCTCCGCCGCAATTCTTCGATGCGCAGACCGGCGCGGCGACGAGCGCAGATGCGGCCTTCACGGCCGCGACCACCGAAGGGGCAACATTCGCCGGGCTTGCCTACGAAGTGCACACGCTGGATCCGGGCGGCGCGACGACGCCGGTGAATCCCGCGACGCACGAATTCCGCAGCGGCGATCGTTTTGTCGTCTTCTACCGGCCGATCCTGCCCGGGCACATGGACGTCTTCAACATCAATCCGGCGGGTCTCAGAAATCGCATCGACTCGGTGGACATCGCGGCCGGCCAGCTGGCGAAACTAGGGCCCTATGAGTTCACGGCGATGACCGGCGATGAGCAGTTGCGCCTGGTGCTGGCGCCCTGCCAGACGCCGGAACTCCTCGTCGCGACGCGCGACATCATCAATGTCTCTGCGACCGCGCCGGCGGCTTCGACGCTCGGCCTTTCAACTTGTGGCGTGCAGACACGCTCGATCCGGGAGCCCGTGACGCGCGACATCCGCAAGGTCGCGGTCGAGGGCACGACCGGATTCGCGCTCGATCCCGTATCGGCGCAGGAGCTGAGTTCAGGCCAGCTTGCGCCGCGGGAAGTGACGATCTCCTTCCGGCACCGCTGAAGCGGCGCCGCCGCTCAGGTCAGCAATTCTCCGAGATTGAAGCGGGCCGAGGCGGGAGTGCATTCGACCTCGACTGTCTGGATGGCCTCGCCGTTGCCGGACTGTGTCGGGTAGCCGACCCTGGTCACGGCCAGTTGCTCGAAGCTGACGCTGCTCGCCACCTTGGTCCGGTCCCGCGTCAGCAGTTGTAACTCGCCCGGGCGCGCGCTGGCTTTTCCCGCCAGCGCGTCATTCATCCACTGGTACAGAGGCGCGGCGTCCTGCAGCCCGACTTCGAATTTGAGCGGCAGCGGTACGAGCGTTCCGGACTCGTCCACGCTGAAACCGACCGGGTCGACATGCCGCACGCGGGCGGCCATGGCGTCGAAACCCTGGATGTAGAGCAGGTAATTCGAGCGCATCAGCGGGGACGCCTTGACGGTCAATGGCTTGACGGCCGTCTTGCTGCCGAACTGGTGTGTTGACGAGCCCGGCGCGATCGTGACGTTGAACCGCAAGACCTCTTGGGATGACCCGTCCAGCGGATCGAGTGTGATCTCGGTCAACCGCGCATTCTGCAGGTCGAGTCGGTACGACACGCTGAGATCCTGGTTGGCCGCGATGACGGACACGAGGCGGGTGGTGCCCGTGCCGGCCGCCGACTTGCCGATCCAGTCGTAGAATGCCTTGGACATGTCGGCGAGACGCATCTTGAGCGGCTCGTAGCGCACGGTCGGCCGATCGCCCGTCACCCGCGAGGCTGGCAGCGTCAGGACCGGCTCTCCGCCTTCGGCATTGAATACGGCGCCTGCGTACTGTCCGTCGAGCTCGAGCGCGACGGAATAGGAGTAATACTTGCGGTTCGCAATCGCCGCCTCCGCCGCGCTGCTATGAGTGAGCCCTGCCATCGAGCCGATGGCGGCGAACGCGCCGGCGGTCGCTCCCGCACCGACGAAGAACTCGCGGCGTGACACGCCGCCGGCATCCAGCGTGACCGGGGCTTTCGTCGTCGTCATGGGCTTGCTCCTGCGAGGGAATGTGGCTCCGGATGAGAACGAGCGTCGCGACCGAAATGGCTTGTCAATCGCCCCGCTTTTCCGGTCATGGGGCGATCGCGCTCAGCGCATTGACGCCGTTGGCGCGCAGGCGGTGCAGGTGGATCAGCGTCGGGCGATAGACGCGTGCGAAATCCTGAAGGAATCGGCCGACGGGCGTCGGCGCAGGCTGCGCGGACAGCCGCCCGAGCGCCGCGTCGAATGCGGCCGCGACCGCGCCGGTGTCGGCGAGCGGGAATGACGCGGCCGGCACGGCCGGCATTGCCGTACCCAGGTCGAGCAGGACTTCGGTCGTCGCCAGCTGCTCTGGCGCAAGCAACTGCTGGCCCGTATCGGCAAAAGAACGCCTGAATGAATGTTGACGGACAGCCGCCGATCCGGTGACGACAACCCGGCGCAGCAGGAGATCCGTGACATCTCCGGGCGCCTGGGACTGCAGCAGGTACAGCACCCGGTCGCCGGCGACGAGCCGCAGGCGATTCGCGGCCAGTACGCGCAGCAGCACTTCCGCATCGGTTTCGCCGCGCTGGCTGACGGTGACCGGATCGGAGCTCTTGCCCTGCCACTGCACGGACAGGCCGTATCGATTAGCGATCTTCTGGGCGAGCTCCAGTGGGGTCATCAGCGCGTCGGCCGCCGTGCGCGCCGCCTTGTTGGGCAACCACACCCTGTCTTCGCGCAACGTCAACACGCCGGGGGCCCAGTAGGCTGAAACCTGGTTGGCAGCTGCAAGGCTGTGAAGGAACTCCCCGTTGTCGATGTCTTGTCGCAGCGTCAGCTCTGGATAGAAACCGGTCAGCTGTTGATCCAGTGTGCGTCCCGCATCCCGGGCAATCAGCTTCGCGATCATCACCCAGGTCTGGTCATTCCATTGCCGTGACGGAGGCGGAGGCGGCGGCGCGAAGAGACTGTTCGTAAGGACCAGCTCGCTGTCGCCTTCGAGCACGACCTCCATCTGGACACGCTCGGCGAGCGATCGCAGGAATGGCCAGAACGCGAGGTTGTCCTGCGTGATCAGCGATCGAACGCTGCGCTGCTGTGTGTCGAGAATATGCAGGCCGATCCCGGCCGACAGCACCAGGTTCTTGACGACTTCAAGCTCGGTCTTGTTCTGGTACTGGGCCGTTCCGCGCAGTTCCGGTCCGGCGCGTGGAATCAGGGCGACCAGGTCGGCGCGCTGCTGCCTTGCATCGGTCTGCACGAGCGCGACGAAGCCGCAGAACAGCGGATGCGCTTCGCCCTTCGCGTCGACAAATCCGATCTCGAGCTGGCGGCTGGATCGCAGCAATTCCTGTGCCTTGAACCGGCGCAGGTCGAGCGTGATCGTGGCGCTGGCGGGACCGATCAGTCGCGATTCGAATACGACACGCTGCAGGACGCCGGTCGCCGAATCGGCGACGCGCGCCCCGTCGATGGCGACGTAGACGCTCGCCAGCTCCTGCCCGATAGAGCGACAGTATCCGGTCGATGCCGTCGAAATGCCGCGCGACCCATTCGCAGCGCAGTGGCGGGTTCTGAAGCTCGCCCTGCATTTCTGCGATCAGCGCATCTTCCGGCGCTGCCGCATTCGTGGCGATTGCCGCGCCGGAAAACGCGACGAACACCAGCGCCCGAAAAAATCGACGCCCGGATGGAATCATCAATTCGGGGACGCTACGAAGGTGTCGTATACGTTGCCGGGCAATCCGGCGTAGCCCTGCAACGGGTTTGCCGGTGCCGCAGCACCTGCCAGGACCACCCGACCCACCGACGTAGGTGATGTTCGTCAGCGTGGGCGCACTGCCGGGATCGCGCAGGATCCCGATGCTGTGACCGCCGGGACCGCCGGCGCCTGGACCGCTGTTGCCGCCCCGGCCGCCGTGACCGCCGGCGCCACCCGCGCCTTGCACGGTGTTGGTTGTGGGATTCACGCGACCAGAGCCGCCGGCCCCGCCCGCGCCACCCGACTGACCCATGCCGCCGGCACCGCCGCTACCGCCGGCCCCGCCAGCACCGCGTGTGATGCTGCAATTGCGGATGATGGGACTCGATGCGAACAGGAGTATTGCGACCGAATTTCCACCGGCCTTTCCAGGACTGCCACCCAGGTTGGAATGCAATCCGCCGGCCCCGCCGCCGCCGCCACCTGCTCCGGCCGCATACCCGCTGATGCCGCCGCCACCGCCACCGCCGCCGCCACCCGCGCCATCAGTGCCAGTGCCTCCCGCCGTGCCAGGTTTGCGAAAGGGATTTCCACTGCCCATGACCAGAGTGCCAAACTCGGTCGGCCCGGAATATCCGACGTGGCCATCCTGGCCATTGAGTCCGGCCGCGCCCGCCGTCGTGGAATTCGGCGAGACCTCCCGCTCCGCCCGCTCCGGAACCTTGACTGGCATATGGCCCGGTAGAGCCAGCAAGCCCCGCCGTCCCGACGATATAGGGGAGCAGACCACCGCAGTGGGTCGCCTCCGTTCCTCCTGCGCCGCCGGCGCCGCCAAGGCCGTAGCTGCCGACCAGCGGATTACTGCCGCCCGCGCCGCCGCTGCGTCGCGTCGATGCATCGCAAAGACTCGTCGAAATGGCATTGGCACCGGGCGCGCCCGCTGCTGCCGGTGTCGAAAAACATTCAATCCGGGACTGCCGGCCATGGACGCTGCAATCGATGTGCCGGTGATCCGCAGATACTCGACATTCAAGGCCGATGTGCTGTTGCGGACTCGCGAGGCCGATGGAATTGCGTTCCGGATACGACGTGTTCTGCGTGAGCACCAGTCCGGAAAGAGTGGTCGGCAGGGTGATGCCGTTCGCCACGACCACGACGTCGTAGCCCAATGCCGGGTTGTAAGCGCCGCGCACTTCAGTCGTCGTGGAACCGGTGGCGCTCTTGTCGCGTTCGAAATTCTGGCCGTAGCCGCCGACGACATGAATGCCGTTCACCATCGTGAACGCGTTGTAGACGCCGCCGGTCACATGAACCTGCGTGCGGCCGGTGGAGGCGGCACGTATCAGCCCCTGACTGATCGAGCGGACCGGTGTCTCTGGCGTCAGGCCGGTGGCATTTTCATTTCCCGACGTCGCGCTGACAAAGATCGCGTCGTCGGTC